>JAQUMN010000046.1:2652-27911 GCA_028718125.1 Kiritimatiellia bacterium | reverse complement strand
CCCAGGAAGCTCAAGAAGACTTCCGTGGAGATTGCGGCAGGAAACCGGATTGAAAACGTGATGATGATAATGTGAAACACATTGGGCAGGATGTGCCGGAATATGATCCTGAAGTCCCCCAGCCCAAGCACATGGGCCGCTTGCACGTAAGGGCGCGCCTTGTGTTTCAGCACCTCGCCCCGGATCAACCGGCACAAGTTGACCCAAGTCGTCAAGCCAATGCCCAGATAAACGCCCAGCAGGCCCTTGCCCACCACTTGGGCAATGGCCAGAATAAAGAGCAAACCTGGGATGGAGGAAAAGGTGGAATACAACCAGACAACGAAGTCATCCGTTTTGCCCCCGAAATAACCCGCCAGACACCCCAGGATGACGCCAATGGGAATGGCAATGCATGAAGTGATGATCCCGACCTGGAAGGCGATCCGCGCGCCCTGAACTGTGCGTTGAAACACGTCGCGCCCCAGGTTGTCCGTGCCGAGCGGATGATGGGCCAGCGTGCGCAAGCCGGCGCGGAAACGCGCGGCAACACTCCGCGCCGCCGGTTGGCTGCACTGAGCAGCCGTCAGGGAACCGGCTGCGCCAGGATCGGCGCACGGCGCCATCGCAAACGGATGCCGGAATACGCTCGGCGCAAGATATTCCTCCTGTAAATTGGTTTGCTGGTAGGGCGGCGCCATGTCCTTCCAATGGAAATACCAGAATACGCCTTCGCCATAGAGCGCCATCGCCAGGTAGACCACAATGATCCAGAAGGATGCCACTGCGATCCGGTCACGGCGCAATTGCCGCCATGCGTCACCCCAGAGAGAGGAAGAAATTGAGTGATTCAGTGATTGAGTGATTGAATGACTCCTTAGATGAAATTTAGTGATTACAAGAAATTCAGTGATTCAGTGATTGAGTGATTCCGTGATTCCAGAAAAATTTGATGATTAAGCGATTGTCCAATTGAATTCATTCACTCCCCGACTGAATACGTACCCCCTTAAATCTCTCAATCACTGAATCGCTCAATCACTTAATTGCTTCCCAGCTTTACCCGCGGGTCAAAGAGCGCGTAACAGAGATCGGTCATCAGGTTCGCGATCACATACAGGATCGAGCCGATCAGCACGATGGCGCGGATGACGTCCACGTCGGAAGTATTAACGGCATTAATCATCATATTGCCCAGGCCGGGAATGCCGAAGAAACCTTCCAGCAGCAGATTCCCGGTATAAAGGAAGGGAATGGCAATTACGACGTTGGTCAAAATCGGGATCATGCCGTTTTTCAGGACGTGCTTGAACAGGACTCCCGGCCTGCTCACACCCTTGGCAAAGGCCGTGCGTACATAATCCCGGTACATCTCGTCCAGCATGATGGTTCGATAAAACCGGACGCTTCCACCTAATCCGCTGACCACGCCGATCAACACCGGCAGGAGCAGAAAAGTCCACGACTCGAACCCCCACAGCGGGAACCATCCCCAGCAATAGCCTAGTAGATATTGGCCAAAGACAATCCAGACGATATAATTCACGCTCATCAGCACCACCGCGATTACCACGATCAAGCGGTCCATCCAAGTGTTACGGAAGAACGCGCACAGTAGGGCGATACTGACCGTCACGACCAGTTCGACTATGAAAATTGGCACGGCCAGGCATAGCGAAGGAACGATGCCGTCCTTCAGCATCTGCGAAACGCGTTGATTGGTAAAATTTGATTTTCCAAAGTCAAACCGCGCAATCTGCGAAAGGTAAAACACGAATTGAGTATCGAACCAATTCGCGTTTCGCCTCCGTAACTTGAGCGCGCAGATTTCCAGCGGCCCGCCCCCGGCATGCAGCGTCAGCTTCAGGGCCGCCGGATCCACCCCGGCGGTAAAAGGGATCTTGACCGTCTGCCAAGCGCTGTTCGTAGTCAGCAATCGAATTTGGCGTTCAAGGCCGCCGGCGGCCGCCACGGCCGGTTTCCCTCCAGTTCCATCACCGGGCTGTGAGGCAGGGACCGTTCTCTCGAACGGTCGCCACGCCAAATTAGTGGTGTAGCCGCGGTTCGCCAGAACCGCTTGAGAGCTATCCACGGCCTGGAACGCTGCCGTGCCCGAGCGCAGGCGATATTTCAACACCCATTGATAAGTTGTTTGCGGCTTCAGCTTGAAGGCCAATGGCACGCAAAAGTCGTTGCCGGGCGCCAGAGTGATCAGGCCGGGTTCTCGGCGCCGGGGCGCCGTGTAAGTGACGCCCTTGACCTGCCGCCAGGGCCCGGCATTGCGGTCAAAGGTCGTATCCTCATAGGCCCGCGTAGCGCTCCAACGGCCCAGCAGGAGCGGCTTGTTGAAGCCGCGCTGTTCGTCGAACTCCTCCAGCGCTTTGGGCGAGATATTCTTTCCGAGCGTCATGGCGGCCGGACTGCCGCCCACAATATTAAACAGGATAAAAGTGATCACGATGACCCCGAAGACGGTCGGGATCATCTGGAGAATGCGACGTATAATGTAGCTGAACATCTGGTTCCCAATGTTGAACCGGTTATTGAACGTTTGATTCACGCTGAACGCTCTACGTTCCACCAAACGGCACTACCGTCATCGCTGCCGGCATGCGATAGTATGTCGGCCGCTTGATCCCCGCCCGCGCCAGCTCGTCGAGCGTCAGGCGGACGGCCTCGCCCAAGTCCGGCGCCGTCGCGATCCCCAAGTCAGCCGCATCCCGCGCGCTCAATCGGGTAACCAATATTGCGCGCGCGCCGCGCAACCGCGTCGACAAGGCCGTCTGGCCGTTGACTTCGTGGCTTTGCCGCAAGCCCAGGAAAATTTCGGCCAGCGTAGGCCGCGCAACCCAGTACCGGAAACGCTCATTACCGAGTCCTTCCGGGCAGGGCGCAAGCAGAATAATGCGCCCGGCTTCCTGAACCGCCCGCGCAGCGTTGAACAGGGCCTTATGCGCCTGAATCCAGTTGCCGGCGTTGCCGGCATCGGCTACGACAAAATCCGCCTTTTTGCGGATATTCACGCGGTCAATTTGTTCCACCAGCCGGCAGGCCGCGCGATGGGCCAGGTCCAGGTCGCCCGCAAAGATCCCGACCAATTGTCCATCGCGCGCTAGCACGGCGTTGACAATAAAATCCGGAGGATGCAGACGCGCGCTTTCCAGCATTTCTTCCGACACGGGATTGCCGTCCAGCCGGCCAATTTCAACCCCGGGTCGGATGCGATCCTGCTTCGGATCGAGCGTCAGGCTGTGGTTATATGCGATCGTGGCGCGTCCGGCCAGACCGGGAACGAGCGACTTGCGCCCGCCGCCAAACCCAGCGTGGTAATGATAGGTCGTCGCGCCAAGCAATACCAGACGGTCAGCCTCCACCGCGCGCCGGTTAAGGCGCACTTCATGGCCGCGCCGGGTTCTGCCTATGGAAACCAGGTTGGCCGCGTCATCAGGATCATGGATGAAAATACGGTTTGTAAATGTCCGGACCATTTGCGCGCCGAGGATGCGCTGAATTTCCTCCGCCGTCGGAGGACGATGAATGCCGGTAGCCATCATGATAAAAAAGTCGGCTGGGCGGCAAGACCGCTCCTGCAAGCCGCGCATCAGCACCGGCAGGATGCGGTCCACCGCCGTCTTGCGCGTCTGGTCGGACACCACCAGGCAGACGGATTCGCCGGGATGAATTCGCTCGAACACGGGCTGGCCACTATTATCCGGCCAGAGCGGATTCCGGAGTGCCGCGCTTATGTCCCGGTCGGCTAACGGCTTGGCGCAGCCGGCACAAACCAGCTCACCCAGACATTCGGCCCGACCGGCAGGAATGGAAATAGAAATGGTCATATCCAGTTCGGGCAGTATAGTGGCGGCTCGGGCGGGCGTCAATGGCATCGCATTCTTGCGGAAATTATCATAATGGTATTCCGCCGTCAGCGAAAATGTCATCCCGAGCGAAGTCGAGGGATCTCCGCTTGTGCTTAACACATTTGACCGGAGATTCTTCGACTCCGCTACGCTTCGCTCAGAATGACAGATCATCAAGACTTTGAAGAGCAGGCGTGGTCATAATGCGAATTGCCGGTTCTTTCATGTTTAGCGGGCCAATAGTTTTGCCTGTAACCGAAGATTACTGTAGAGAATCGTTTCCTTTTCCCGGACATTCTGGCATGCTGATGCCGTTGAAAACGAACAACCAAACCAAGGAGCGCACATCATGGATTCCAAAGCATTTATCAACGCGCAGGTCGAGGAAATCCGCAAGACGGTCGGCAATGGCATCGCCATTAACGCACTGAGCGGCGGCGTGGATAGTTCGGTGGTGACGCTCCTGGGACATCGCGCGCTGGGCAAGCAGATGAAGACCTTTTTTGTGGATAACGCGCTAATGCGCGAGGGCGAGCCCAGACAAGTCGTGAAGATTTTTGCCGATCTGGGCATCAAGGTGCAATACGTGGATGCGCGCCGGGAATTCCTGAAGGCCTTGAAGGGCGTCACCGATCCCGAGAAAAAACGCCAGGCCATTACCGATACGTTCTACGCCAAGGTATTCGTGCGCCTGGTGCGCGAGACGAAGGCACATTTCCTGATGCATGGCACCATCCTGACCGACATCGAGGAAACCGTGGCCGGGATCAAGCGCCAGCACAATATTCTCTCCCAGCTGGGCATCAAGCCGGAAGAAGCATACGGCTACGCCGTGCTCGAGCCGCTGAAGACCCTGCGCAAGGACGGGGTCCGGGCCGTGGCCGCCAAGCTCGGTCTACCGAGCGCAATCGCGCATCGCATGCCCTTCCCGGGCCCGGCCCTGGCCACACGCATTGTCGGCGAGGTAACCGAGGAGAAACTGGCGCTCGTGCGCCGCGCCACGGCCGTCGTCGAGGAGGAACTGGCCGGCTGCGGCGCCTTCCAGTATCTGGCGGTGCTCCTGAACGATTACGCCACGGGCATCCGCAACAACAAGCGCGAGTTCGGCCGGATCATTGTCGTGCGCTGTATCGAGAGCATTGACGCGCGCACCGCCACTGCCACGCGCCTACCATGGAAAAAACTGGAAAAAATCTGCCGGCGCATTACCGATATCCCGGGCGTCAACCGCTGTCTCTACGACCTGACCCCAAAACCGCCCGCAACAGTGGAATATATCTGAGACGGCCAAAGCGCTCTACACGGCCTGCAGATTCAGCCCCTGCATCAGGATGTCATTCCCGATGTAGCGATTTTAACGAAAGATCCTGTCATCTTCGGGTTGGATTATCGCTCCGGACGGCACCACGCATAGAAAACCGGTAAACCGCAGAACGACTTAGAATGCGCCGCCATCCAATCAGGCCATCGCCAGGATTTGTTTCAGCTTGGCGGCGGTATCGCGCGCCAGGGCCATATCCGGCAGGACCAGGTTCGGCAGGCGGCTAAAGGGAATCATCTCCGCCGTTATGGGGCCCTTGTAGTTAATTTTGGCCAGGACGGCCATGACGGCCGGCCAGTTGATGTCGCCCTTGAGCAGATCGTCGCCAAAGCCGTGGAGCATGCCGCCGCAATCCTGGCGGGAAAAGTTTTTGAAATGCACGGCGGCAATACGCTTACCCAGGATCTCGATCCAGTGTTCGGGGTAGCCGTTAATCAGGCAGTTGCCGACATCAAAGTAGACACCGATGCGTCGACTCTTGAACTGATCCACAAAACGCTGCATGGCCATGGGATCGGTCAGGAACCAGCCCCACACGTTTTCCAGGGCCATGGTTACCTTCTGTTTTTCTGCTTCCTTGAGGCAGGCCCGTAGAGAAGCCGTCGAATTTTTCCAGGCCGCTGCATACGGCACAACCGGCTTGGAGGGATTCCAGGGCACCGCCACCGCGCCCGGCAGGACCAGCACGGTCCTGGCGCCAACCCAGGCGGCCACGCGCAGGTATTCTTTGGTAAAATCGATAGCCTTGCGGCGTTCCGCAGCATCCGGCGACGAGAGCGGATGATCCCAGTAATACCCCGTCGCCAGCGTTTCGATCCGCATTTTCAGACTCTTCGCCTTGGCGCGGATGGCGCGGCATTGCGCTTCGGTAATGCCCGGCGCAAACTCGCCCGCCCCGAAACCCAACTCCAGCCCGCTAAAACCCATGGCAAAAGCTTCTTCCAACGCCTGGGCTACGGGCTTCTTGCCCTCAAATCCACCCAAGGTCCAATAATTGATCTGCCGAATGTTGTTCATTATTTATTCCTTTTTTAACTACGAAATACGCAAAACACACGAAATGGATTAAGCATGGTGAACCCTGGTCGCCTTCGGCGCCGCCGTAGGCGGATAAACTTTGGGCGGTAAAAAGCTTATGCCTTCTCCAGTTTTCGCGATTTTACCGTATTTCGTAGTTGTCTTTTCACGGTTGAGCCAGGCCATCATTTGAATCGCACGACCTTGCCTGAGCGGGCCGACTTGGCTTCTGCCTCGATGAGCTGAACGCTCCGTAGGGCCGATTCCGGCGGCACCACCGGCGAAGCGCAGTTCCGGCGGATGCAGTCCAGGAAATGCTTCAGCTCATGGAAATAGCCGTCACCCTCCTCAACAGCCACCGGCTTAACCGGGCCCCTGGCCGGGCAGAGCCGAAGTCCTTGCGCATCGAAAACCAGGCTCGCCTTTTCCAGTGCAATCCGGAACGTCATGGAGAACGGGAAGCCGGCGTTATATTCCCAGGCGCCTTCGGCCTGGATCAGCGTGCCCGGCGCATAGTTATAAAAGGTTGTGACGTGATCCAGGGCGCCACCCGCCCCCTTCACGGCGCGACTCAGGACCGAGCGCGGCTGGCCAAGCATATAGAGCACAAAGTCGGAGTCGTGGATGTGCAGATCCAGGGCGCAGCCGCCGCTCAGGCGCGGGTCTTGCAGCCAGCCATGCCAGCTCCATACGGGCCGGCTGCTCAAGCGGGTAAATACGGCACTGACCACTTTGCCAAATTTTTTACTCATCACCAGCTCGCGGGTCTTGGCATAGGCCGGCCAGAATCGAATGCACTGGCCGATAAACAGCAGGCGGCGGGTCGCGCGGGCGGCCTCAATCATGGCTACAGCCTCGGATGATTTCAAGGCCATTGGTTTTTCGCAGATGACGTGATGGCCAGACTTCAGCGCGCGGATGGCCCAGCGGGCATGGAGATAGGTCGGCAATGTGATATCCACGACATCCACCGCCTGGTCTTTCAGCAGGTCGGCGGCATTTTCATAAATATGGATGCCACGCAAATCCTGGCTATGGCCCGCCGCGCCGATGTTGCCGCCAATGCTTGACCAATCCCCGGAGCGCTTGCGGCCATCCACGTCGGCAATGGCCGTAACCTTGGCGCCCTTTAAATTGGCGTAGGTATTGAAATGCATCTTACCCATGAACCCCAGCCCGATGATTCCGATGTTCAGACTCATGTACAACTCCTTCCGGTTTTAGATAACGCCGATAAAACCACTCCTGAGCCAGAATTATGTCTTCTGACTACTCATTACTAATGAAGTTGTTTTATAAGGTAAACGGCATGAGACTACAATAAAAAAGCGGCGCCGGTCAAAACTCTAAAACGTTCCACAGCATCTCTTTCCTTCAGCCTTGATATCCTGGCCACGTTGTGACACATCGCCACTATGAAAAAGCTTCGTCAGGCCGGTTCCTATGGGCTTGTCACTGCTCATATTATTGACAAGACGTCTGGAAATATTATTAGTCCAAAACATATCAGTCAAGTTTGGAACCCGGACAATGCGATTCAGCCCTGCCTGCTGTCCATCACACGCAGTATTTGCATGGCAGGATTCCATGGTAGGCACGAAACCTTGGAATGGATGCTGAACTATTGCCATTGGTCGTGCCGGAAAAAGTCCGGCAGGTAATGAAATTGGTCAATCCATATGGTACGCCGGCGACGCTCCTCAATCCCGCCCCGCCGGAACCGCCGTGGCTGCCGCCGCCACCGTAAGCATTATACGCCCAGGCTCCGGACATGCCTCTGCCCGGCCCCCACCCGTCGGTCGCGCCCGCACGCCCCCCGCGATACCCCCGCCCATTGGCATTGATTTGTCCGCCAACCTGCAGTTCGAAATTCGTACACACAATCCAGACGCGGCCTTCAGTCGGCCAACTACCATCAATCGTGTTCGTGGCCGAGTTGGTCGCGTGCGTAATGAACCCCAGGTTTTGAACGGTTACATTGGTTGCGCTCACCTTGGTCATCCAGTTAGAGAACGTCAGGATACAGTTGGTGATCGTCAGCGAGCTGAGCGCTGCCGTCTCGTTGGTCAACAGCACACTGCCGTTAGTGATGACGACATCCGCCCCGTCTCCCGGAACTCCAATTGGATTCCAGTTGTTGGCGTCGAACCAGTTCGTTTTATCCCCGGTACCGACGGTGTTCCAGATCGTCGCGGCCCGGGCGATTGTCAGGCAACCCGCCATGACCGCGACAATATAAGTTATTCTGATTAAACTTATCTGTCCTCCTTGATGTTTCATTTATCCTCCTTTCTTTTGCAGAAAATTAAACAAGGAATGGATCCAAAATGGAATGGATGAATGTGCCTGAATCATGTATAAAAAAAACCAGAGGTCTTTGACCGGTTACCCCTTGCACTTCCGGTCTTGTGCCGGGGAAACGAACTTCCTACACTCTAATCGTGTTGCCGCGTTCTGAATATATAGAGGCTGTTGAAAAACTTAACAAAGACGGTCGGGAAAGAATCCCGACCCTCCCTGATCTTGCAAAATAGGCCTGTTCTGATGATGGGAGGGACAGCGTTCCGCTGTCCGCAAGGTTTTTCAACGCCTTCTATACGTGCGGAAAGCTGGAATTATGCGTATTGCCATCGTCTCCGATATCCATGCCAATCTGCAGGCATGGAATGCCGTCTGGCTGGATATCCGCAGCATGGCTGTGGACCAGGTGGTTAGCCTGGGCGACGCCGTTGGCTACGGTCCGAACCCGGCAGAGGTGTTGGAGGCCCTGTATACCTCTGTGGATTATTTTGTGCTCGGCAACCACGACGCCGCCATTTGCGGCAAGATTGATACTTCCCTGTTCGGCGACACGGCCCGCGCCTTGATAGGCTGGACGGCCGACCACCTGGGGCCCCGCGCAATTCAGGAATTGAGCACTTGGCCGCTGACGCTGGCCGGCACGGGCTTCCGATGCGCGCACGGCGAATTCGGCAATCCGGAATACTTCCACTATGTCTTCGATCCCGCCGAAACCAAGCCCAGTTGGCAGGCCGTGCCGGAGCCCCTGTTGTTCATCGGGCACACTCACCAGCCGTGTCTTTATGTCATCGGCGCCAGTCTCACGCCCCACGCGTTAAGCCCGCAGGATTTTGTGCTCGAACCCGGCAAGCGCTATCTGGTCAACACAGGATCTGTGGGCTATTCCCGCGATGGCGATCCGCGCGCCAGTTATTGCGTCTACGACACAGCCGATGGTTCGGTATACTGGCGCCGCATCCCTTTCGATCTCGATGCTTACCGGGCCGCGCTGAGCAGCGCTTTGCTTCCAACCGAGGCCGCCGTCCTGCTCGATGACGATCCGCGCAAGGGCCGTCCGCCTCTGCGGAAACTGATCACGTTTCGCCCGCCCGATCGCCCGGAGCAAGCGGCCAGGAATACAATCGAGGTTCAGTATGTGGATGCACTACGTCAACGGGTACGGCGCTGGCAACTGCTGGCCGCGGGAGCTTTGACGTTCCTGGCAGTGCTCCTGGCCGCCGCCGGCGTATGGGGCTGGCGTTATGCGCACCGTGAATTGGATATCGGCGGCGCGCCGCTACCCGCAGTGCGCGCCAAGGATTCAGCGTCAGGCAACAATCTGCTGGTTTTCCCCGAGGCCCCCGTGCCCGCGGGTCAGCCGGTCCCGGGCTGGCGTATTCACTTAGGCAACCGCTACAGCCAGCAAGCGGCCTGGGGCCGGCTCCCCGACGGCCAGCCCGGATGGAGCCTGCAGTCAGGCCGGCAACATGAACTGTGGATTGCCTCGCCTTTGATTTCCGTGGCGCCGGACATGAAATTCATCCTGCAAGGCCGCGTCTGGAAGAGCTCCGATTTCAAGGGCTCCCTCGCCGTCGTCATCTCCCTCGTGCGGCGCATCGAAACCGGCCCCGAGACTTCAGGGCGCACCGAGGTAATCGACCGCTTCGTGGTTAAGGAACCCACCCGCGTCCGGACTGATGGATGGTCGCTGGTTAAACAGACGTTCGAAATTCCCGCCCGCGCAGAGGCAATCAGCGTCCAAATCCGCGGCCGCTTTAAAGGCTCAGCCTCCCTGTGCGACCTCAGCCTGGAACCGAAGAAATGATGCCAGATGACGGACGTCAAACGCCGGATGTCAGCAGGCTTCTCGCCCAACGTGCTTCCCGATCCGTCGTCTGTCGTCTGTCTTAGTTACTGCACACCGCGGGAAACCATGGCCTGGGCAATTTTTTCCAGGGCGATGCAATAGGCCGCCTGGCGGAATGACACCTTTTTAGCACCGACCATTTCCTTGACGCCAGCATACGCGCTGCGCAAACGATTGAAGAGCCGGGTATTGACGTCCGCTTCCTCCCAATAAAATCCTTCGCGGTTTTGCACCCACTCGAAGTAGGAGACGATCACGCCGCCGGCATTGGCAAGGATATCCGGCACCACCACGATCTTGTGAGATCCCAGGATTTTATCGGCCTCCGGCGTGGTAGGCCCGTTGGCGCCCTCAACGATCAGCTTGGCCTTGACGCCCGCTGCATTCTCTTCCGTGATCGTATTTTCCTTTGCACAGGGCAGAAAAACATCACACGGATAGGAAACAATATTATCCGTCAGCGTCTTCCCGCCGGCAAAGCCTTCAATGCGGCCGGTCTGATCGCGGTGTTTAAGCAGTTCGCGCACGTTCAATCCTTCGGAATTGCAGGTTCCGCCCGTAATATCCTGAATGGCGACAACCTTGAGGCCGCGTTCAAAGCAGTCCATCGCCGCATGCGCGCCCACGTTGCCGAATCCTTGCACACCCACCGTGTAATTTTTCAAGCCGAGGTCCTTGACCGCTTCCAGCATGGTGCAGACCACGCCGCGGCCAGTGGCTTCCTTGCGGCCCAGCGAGCCGCCCAGGGCAATCGGCTTGCCGGTGACCACGCCGCGGGCAACGTCGCGATATTTGCGATATTCGTCATAAATCCAGGCCATTTCGCGGGTACTAGTGCCCATGTCGGGCGCAGGAATATCAATGTTGGGCCCAATGTCATTCACCAGGCGGGAGGTATATTTGCGCACCAACCGCTCCAGTTCCGTGATCGACAGGGTTTTGGGGTCCACCGTGATCCCGCCCTTGGCCCCGCCGTAGGGAATGCCGACCAGAGCGGTTTTCAGCGTCATCCAGAGGGCCAAAGCTTTGACTTCATCCAGGTCTACGTCGGGATGGAACCGGATGCCGCCCTTGTAACAGCCCAGCACATCGCTATGTTGGATGCGATAACAGTTAAATACCTTCAGCCCGCCGCGGTCTAACTGGACCGAGGCCCGGAACATTATAACCTTGTCCGGAATACGTAAACGCTCCATGATTTCCTGCCCCTGAAAACGTTTGCTGAAGTTCAGTATTTCAGCCGTTTTCTCCACCAGACCGATCGCATTCTCCAGTACATTCGCCATGACATGAGCCCTTTCTTTTCTTGTTTATATTGCTATCTAAATTTAATAGCATGTGTCGGCATGGAATTCAAGGGAAAATCCGACCCTCCTGCGCCCGAGCTACGGAGGGCAGGCGACTGACGACAGACAAGCGATATATCGGGACGAAGCCCGATGCTACCGTGTGCCGAATTCGGTTTCCGCCGGAGGCGAATTCGAAAAAACAAGGCAAGCTTGGGCCGATTGCGGATGCGCCGTGCGTAGCGCTATACTTCTGTATACGCAAACGCGGCAAACCCGCAGGCGGCCCAAGATCGCTGCCGCCTTTTTCGAACCGAATTCGACACACTGCCGGTAGAACAGCATACTTGGATTGCGAGCACCACCCAGATTAGAATTGCCAATACAATGCAACTGGAAAAACTCAAGCAGAAGTTGGCGCAGTCCAGCCACCCGGACAGCCGGCGCTTTCACGCGCTGATGGCCCGCCGGGTTAAAACCATCCTGATGGTATCAACCCAATACGAGGCTTTCAGCCTGTCCTGGGACGGGAGCCTGACCGAGGACATTTATGGGACCTACTCACTCCTGCACCTGCAGAATGTGCCGCAAATTACCACGGTCACATCCGGCCAGGAAGCCCTGAACACACTCCAGCGCGAAAAATATGATTTGGTCCTGGTGTCCTCCAACCTGGCGGACATGACGATTTCCGAATTCGGCCAGGCCGTGAAGACCGCTGTGCCGGGCCTGCCGGTGGTCGTGTTGATTTTCGCCCTTGGCGGCCTTCCGGCTGTGCCCATCATCACTTACACCGGCGTGGACTACGTCTTTTCATGGGCCGGCAACGCCAAGGTACTGCTTTCGATCATCAAATTGGTCGAAGATGCCCTGAACATTGACCGGGACATCCAAATCTGCCGCATTGGCGTAATCATGGTTATCGAGGATTCCATCAAGCAATATTCCTTCTTCCTCCCCCATCTCTACGCCCTGCTCATGAAGCAGGCGTTTGCCCGCGTGCCCTACGGCATTGACGAGAACGAGCGCCAGCTGCATACGCGCACGCGCCCCAAGGTGGTTCTGGCGCGCAACTTTACGGAAGCCGAAGCACTCGTGGAGCGCTACAAGCCGTTTCTGCACGGCGTGATTTCCGATCTCCAGGTGGCCGTGGAAGGCAAAAAAGGCCATGAGAACGGCACAGCCTTTTTGCGCCGCCTGCTGGATACAATCCCCGGCCTGCCGGTCCTGCTCATGTCGGCGGACGAGACGGCGGCCACTGTGGCGCACTCGCTGGGCATCGAGTTCGTGGATAAAAATTCGCCGCGTTGTGTCCGGCAGCTGGAAGATTTTTGCATGGGCAATCTGGGATTCGGCGATTTCGTCTTCCGCGACCGCCACGGCCGTGAAATCCTGCGCGCCCGCAACCTGCGCGCATTCGAAGACGCCCTTCTCACGGTGCCGGAAGAATCAATCGATTTTCACACCCGGCGCAACCAGTTTTCGCACTGGCTGCTGGCCCAGGGCGAGGCCGCGCTGGCGGAACTTATCCGCCCGTTGCAGGCAACGGACTTCAAATCGCTGGCCGAACTGCGTGAATTCATGTGCGCGGCCATCCGCCTGGCCCGGTGTGAAAAACACCGGGGGATCATCGCGGATTTCCGCGCCGACGACTTTGAACCCGAGTATGCCTTTTTGATGACGGGGCGCGGCAGCCTGGGCGGCAAGGCCCGTGGCCTGGCTTTTATGTTCAACCTGTTTTCCCGGCATTTTCCCGACGGACGCCTGGGCGGCATGGAGATTAATTTTCCCCATACGCTCTGCATCACAACCGATGCGTTCGATGAGTTCATGACCATCAACGAACTGGAGGCCTTTGCCGGCGAGTGCCAGAGCGACGCGCTGTTGCGCAAGCGCTTTCTGGATGCCCGTTTGCCCGAAAGCCTGTTGCGGCAACTGCGCGCCTATACCGAGCGCGTCCGCGTTCCGCTGGCCGTACGCTCTTCCAGTCACATGGAAGATTCCTCCAACCAACCGTTTGCCGGCCTGTACCAGACCTGCATGCTGCCCAACAACGACCCGGATACAACGGCGCGCCTGGACCATCTCTGCCAGGCCATCAAACTGGTCTATGCTTCCATCTTCAAGACCTCCGTCAAACGCTACTTCCAGACGCTCAAGCTCAACACGGAAGAGGAAAAGATGGCGGTCATCGTCCAGGAACTGGTAGGCCGGCATTATGGCGACCTGTTCTATCCCGCGATTTCCGGGGTTGCCCAGTCGTTCAATTACTACCCGTTCGCTCGCATGGAACCAGAGGATGGCGTCGCCTCCGTGGCCCTGGGCTTCGGTAAAATGGTCGTGGAGGGCGGCGAGGCCCTGCGGTTCTGTCCTCGCTACCCAACCATCCTGCCGCAGGCGGCCACAACCCAGGAAATGTTCCAGGTTTCCCAGAAACAGTTTTATGCCCTGAGCTTGGGTGGTGAACCATTGAATTTTGCCTTCGGCAAGGGATCGAACCTGCACTTGTTCGCTCTCGATCGGGCGGAACAGGATCAGACCCTGCACCCGATCGCCAGCGTCATTTCACAGGAAGACGACTGCCTAGTGGATGACCTTGGCGTTGCGGGTCGGCGGGTCGTGACCTTTGCGCCGATCCTCAAGCGCAACAGCTTCCCCCTGTGCAACATTCTTAACGACCTGCTCAAGATCGGCAAGGCCAGCATCGGCTCCGACGTTGAAATCGAATTCGCGGTCAATATGGACTTTCTCCCCGGCACGCAACCGGAATTTTATCTCCTGCAAATCCGCCCGATGGTCACATCCCGGGAACGCCTTGCGCTGAAGGTCGAGGCCCAGCGCCTGGACCAGGCCCTGTGCGCTTCCCGCAAAATCATGGGCAACGGCCTGGTGGAAGACGTATTTGACATTATTTATTGCCATCCGGACCGGTTTGATTTTGCCCGGACGCGACAGGCCTCCGCAATCATCGGGCGGCTGAACCAGATCCTGCTGGACGAGCACCGCCGCTACGTCTTGATCGGCCCCGGGCGCTGGGGCACCCGCGTGCCGACGCTCGGCGTTCCGGTCAACTGGCAGCAGGTGGCCAGCGCGGCGGTTATCATTGAAACAACTTACCGGGACAAGCACATTGATCTTTCCCAGGGCGCACATTTCTTCCATAATCTGGCGGCTACAGGTATCGGGTATTTTTCAATCCTCCAGGCCGACGAGGAAAATTTCGTGCGCTGGGACCGCCTGGAACAACTTCCGATCGCCTTCGAGGAAGACGGCGTGCGGCATGTCCGCAGCCTTCAGCCGCTGACCGTGTGCATGGATGCCCTGAACCACAGGGGTGTGATCGCGCCCTCGGAAGGCCTGGTGCGGATGGAATAGGACAGACGACGGATGATGGACTGCGGAGGGCAGACGAAAGAGATGAAGGAAACCATTGCGTTTGGCGAGAGCGTGGCGGGGGTGGCTCGAATTCGGTTTCCGCCGGAGGCGGATTCGGGAAAGCAAGGCAAGCTTGGGCCGATTGCGGGTACGCTACGCGAAGCATTGGACTTGTGTCCATGCGAGCGGAGCAAACCCGTAGGCGGCCCAAGATCGCCGACGCCTTTCCCGAACTGAATTCAAGACACATCGGAGACAGGCATATAAAGCGTGAAAAAAATATCCCATAAAACTACAACCGGCCGGCGGGTGAATGTCTGCCTGGCACAGATTCACGTTCTGCCCGGCCAGCCGGCGGCCAATACGGAAACCATGCTGGAGGCCATCGCCTCCGCGCGGGCCAAGTCTGCGGAACTGGTCGTGTTCCCGGAGATGGCCATTCCGGGCTACCTGCTGGGCGACGCCTGGGAACGGGACGCTTTCTTGCGCGAGTGCGAGGCCTGCGGCAATCGTGTTCGCGAGGCATCCAAGGGAATCGTGGTCGTATTCGGTAACGTCGCTCTCGATTGGCGCCGCCGCAACGAGGACGGGCGGGTGCGCAAATATAACGCCCTGTTCGTGGCGGAAAACGGGAAGTTTATCGGACCGCGCGGCGGAACCTATGACTTCGTCATCAAGACGCTCCTGCCCAATTACCGCGAGTTTGACGACAGCCGCTATTTTTACGATCTGCGCCGACTGGCCGCCGAAGAGGGCCTATCGCTGGAGCAGGCGCTGGCGCCCGTGGTTACTGAGCATTTGGCGCTGGGCTGCATCCTGTGCGAGGACGCCTGGGACGCGGATTACGGCGTTTCCCCGCTGGACCTGCTGAAGCGCCACGGCGTGGACCTGTTCGTTAATTGCAGCTGCTCGCCATTTACGTTGAACAAGAACGTCAAGCGCAACCGGATGTTCGCCGCACACGCCAAACGACTGGGCAAACCGCTCCTTTACGTCAACAGCGTGGGTATCCAGAACAACGGCAAAACCGTCTATACCTTTGACGGCGCCTCCTGCATTTACGATGCCCATGCTCATCAAATCAACCTTCCCGCGCGGTTTGAAGCCGGCCTGCTGCAGGCCGATATTCCGCTTGCCCCACCTGAATTCGCCCCGCCCCTTGATGCACGCGAAGACGGCATTGCCGATATTTACCAGGCCCTGGTGTTCGGCATAAAAGAGTTTATGCAGATGCTCGGGATGTCGCGAGTGGTGGTGGGAGTTTCCGGCGGCATTGATTCGGCCGTGACGGCGGCTTTGTACAGCCGGATCCTGAGCCGCGAGAATATCCTGCTCGTGAACCTGCCCAGCCGGTTCAACTCGCCGACCACCGTCAACCTGGCGCGCACGCTGGCCGCCAACCTGGGGTGTTATTACGCCGAGGCGCCGATCGAGGATAGCATCCGCCTGACAACCGCCCAGGTCAACGGCCTGGCAATTGCCAGCATGGATGGCGGCCTGCGCACCCAGCTCGTACTGGACGACCTCATGGTCGAAAATGTGCAGGCACGCGACCGCTCGTCGCGGCTGCTGGCGGCGCTGGCCGCGGCCTTCGGCGGCGTCTTCACCTGCAATGCCAACAAGGCGGAAGCGACGGTCGGATACACCACGCTCTACGGCGACCTGGCCGGCTACCTTGCCGCGCTGGCGGATTTATGGAAGGGCGAAGTGTATGCCCTGGGCCGCTATATGAACGCGACCGTATTCCAGCGGGAAGTGATCCCGGCGGGATGTTTCGATCTGACGCCTTCGGCCGAACTTTCCCCCGCGCAGGCCGTGGATGAGGCCAAAGGCGATCCGTTGATTTATCCCTATCACGATCGCCTGTTCGCCAGCTGGGTGGAAGCCTGGCAACGCACAACACCCGAAGAAATCCTGGAATGGTATCTGGCCGGAACGCTGGAACGGCAACTGGGTTACGAGGGCAAGATTGCGGATATCTTCCCATCGGCGCGGGAATTTATCGCCGACCTTGAGCGCTGGTGGCGGCAATACAACGGGATGGGCGTGGCCAAGCGCATCCAGGCCCCGCCAGTACTGGCCATCAAGCGCAGGGCCTTCGGCTTCGATCACCGCGAAGCCCAGATGAGCGTCTGGTTCAGCAGCCGGTACCTGGAACTGAAGAAACAGGCCTTGGCGCAGGATAAATTTGTTGGTAAATCCGGGACGTAAGCGTCGCGCAACATACCCAAGCGAGGGAAGCAGGAGCAACCTGCCCGCCCGAATCGCCCCCCAGGATGTCATTACCCGCATCCGGGGCCATGCCGTGATTCTCGATGCAGACTTGGCGGCCTTGTATGGTGTACCAGTCAAGCGCCTCAATGAACAGGTCCGCCGCAATAAGGAACGGTTCCCGGAAAACTTCATGTTTCAACTGACCCTTGCGGAATGGGATTCTTTAAGGTCGCAAATTGCGACCGCATCCACCGGACGTATCCGGTCGCAATTTGCGACCGCATCAAAAAGAAACATCCGGTACATGCCCTATGCGTTCACAGAACACGGCGCGATTATGGCCGCCACGATCTTGAACAGTCCAAAGGCCATCCAGATGAGTATCGCCGTGGTCTCCGCCTTCGTGAACCTGCGCCGGATGGTGCTCTCCGTGGAAGCCCTCGCCCGCAAGCTCGCCGCACTGGAAGGCAAATACGATAAGCAGTTCAAGGTCGTCTTCGACGCCATCCGGCGGCTGATGAGTTATCCGCCGCCTTCCAACCAGGTTGAGGGTTTCCACGACAAAAAAGTCTGATTCGCCTTTCCCGATTTCCCCGAACCTGTCCCGCCGTAGCTCGTTGAGCGAAGGGGGATGCCAGGACAAAACTCGCTGTCAGATCGCCGGACCTGCGCCATCGTGGCCTTTGTTTTTCCGCCGCTCGGTCTGAATTGCCCGGCTTCGGTCGTTTCGACCGGTCTGCATTATTCGGCTCATTACGGCTCATCCCATGAGCCGTATCCTGCGGATTCGACTCATTACGCCTCATTTGCGGCTCAATACGGCCCATTGCGGCCCACGGCCGTGGGCCGTATTTTTTCCCGGCGGCGTGGGAGTGGACCTGCCCGCAGTGCTACAGCGTTACAGGCGGGGCGAGTCGCCGGCGGACCTCCGACCAATGAGCCGTCTTGGGGGTGCCGTGTGCTTCGCCTTTGCCGCGCAACCCGGAGGCAAAACAAATGTGCGAAAGATTCTGGACACTACCTCCTTTTATTGCATCTACTGACCTGCCGAACGGAATGAATCCGAAAAACAAAAAACGCCGGCGGATAAACGCCAGCGTTACAATTCGACACTTCAGCCGTTGATCCTTGATGTGCCGTATTTCAAGGAACGCAAACACTTGCCCATAATCCGATTCAAGCCGACTGCATGAAGAAACGGCCAGCGCTCATCGTCTGTCGCGAGCCCGGCAATACGGTACTAGACATATACGCCCGTATTATCGTTTTGCACAAATATTCAGTTCCGTCCGCCGTGATTTTCTCGCTTCTTTTGCGCTACACGCCCATGTTTCCACGCTAGTTTTTCCTTAAAATCACGCCTGAAAACTCGTTGGACTATTATACCCTGCTCAGGTCGGCCATGGTAAACAGTTATTTGCTATTTTGAGGGCTGGCCTTTTGTTCCCAACGTCCTTCGACAAGATCCTCTTTTACCATTTTACCTTCCTGAGACTCCCAAATCCTCTGCGTGAACATGCATGTCTCTCCGATATCATAAAGAGTGTATTTATCACCTTTATCACCATAATAAACAACTTCACGATCTCGATATTTACTATTACCCGGTTTACCTATACGCGTAGTGTATTGTTCTAAGCCATTTTCAAAATGAATTATATAATCTGCTTTGCCGTCATTGTTTTCATCATTCTCAGCATATACCGCCTTATTATCTACCGTTATAGCGAATACCGTCATATTCGACCTTATTACACCTGCAGATATCGTTCTGCCGCCGCATGCTCTAGTCATGCTATTCTTAACGAACCTTATGTAGCATATATCTCCAACAACCAACAATATAACTGTTAGCACGATTAACCAAGAACGTCTAAATACGGCAAATATTTTCACGTATCATCCTCCGACCTATAAACCATTAGTTATCAAAAACGCTATTCTCCATCATCCGGGGCGAATCGGGGTCAGCCCTCGAAATAGAACTTAGCGTTATGGTGAGAACAATATTTCCGCTTGCGGCTTACGCACCGCGGCGGCGCGGCAAGAGCTGCTTGTCCGCCATAGCTTCAGCGACGGCGGAAGCGTAGCGAGCCCTGATTTGTTTATCTTTTCCTCGACCTTATTTCCTATTTCCAGGGCTGACACTGACGCTTCTCCGTCGCCGGTTTTTCCATCACCGAATCGCCCTGAACCCCTTTACTGAATAGCAACTTAAATTCTTCTAACTCTTTTATCGCTGGCTCATGATTTTGGTTTGCAGCTTTTTCGTAATATTCGAGGGCTTTTTGCATGTTTGATGCTGTTCCAACACCATATCGGTAAGCACGAGCTAAGTATAATTGACCAATAACATCACCTTGTTCCGCTGCTTTACTGTAAAGATCAAAAGCTAGGGCAGTATCCTTTTCAACACCTAATCCTTTTTCAAAACAGAATGCTATGTTTACTTGTGCAGGAGCATATCCTTGCTTCGCCGACTTCGCGAGCCAAGTCACAGCCATACTATAATCCTGCGTAACCCCCCTTCCTTGTTTATACATTAACCCAAGCCAACCTTCAGCCACTGGATCCGATATCTCGGCTCCTTTCCGAAGCAAAAAAAACGCTTTATTATAATCTTGCGTTACCCCACAACCAGTGAAATACATAGAACCTAAAACACCTGAAGCATACTTATAACCTCCTTCATACGATTTCTGAAACCACTTTACTGCTTCCTGCTGGTTGGTCTGTATCCCTTTCCCTGAATCTAACATTACAGCTAGCCAATACTGTGCCTCAGGGTTCCCATGTTCGGCAAGGTTCTTAAAAGCAACAAACGCGTGTTCATACTGCCCACTTTCATAATATTTTTGCGCCATCTGAATATCATCACCTCTACGGCAAGCCGAACCACAAAAAAACAGCGCTATAACAATTGCTGGTATACATGCAACCAAAACATATCGCCTATCCATTATGAGATAAAGCATAGTGACCCCTCTTTCTTACATTTAAAATTGTCGTCCCAACTTCCTCTTCCCGGAGGAACGACTGGAACATTATTACCAGATATGACACTTCCAATGGCAACACCCACGACCTTGCCCCATCCATCAGTCCCAATAGCGGTGTCCTATACGGAGCGATTCATACTATCAGGAATATACGACAGCACTGGGGTAAGCGTGGGGTCAGAGAAGCCCTTAGAATAGAGATTAAGGATTTATTCGTATATCCTTCTGTAAAGCCTTTTTTTTAACTTGAACGCGCAGGGCAACGTCAATAGCCAGTCTGCGCCTCAAACCGCCGTATTGACAAAGCAGCCAGAGGGCAATCGGCCTACAGCACACGCTCCAGCAAGGCCGGCAGGTCTTTCATCGCGGTCACGCGCCAATCGGCTTTGGATATGGCCTCTGCATCCTTCACAAGAATCGTCCGGCATCCGGCGCGCCGCCCCGCCTCAATGTCCGTTTCGGCGTCCCCGACCATCCAGGATGCCGCCAAATCCAGGCCGTGCCTGGCCGCCGTGGCCAGCAGCATGCCCGGAGATGGCTTGCGGCAGTCGCACACTCCCTTATCATGGGGGCAACACGCTACATCCAGAAGATCCAGGGAATAGCTTTTCAATAGCAGGTCCCGCAGGCGCCTGTGCATGGCTTCCACCTCGGCCAAACTCACAAGCCCCCGGGCCACCGCGCGCTGGTTGGTGACAATCGCCGCCTGGTACCCGCGCGCGCGCACAATGCGCAGGGCTTCCACGAACTCCGGCAACAGATGAAAATCCTCCCAGCGCGTCACGTAGTTCCCCGGGCCCGGCGACACGTTCACGATTCCGTCGCGATCAAAAAAAACACAACGGTTGGAGGTATGCATAGGAATTTCGAAGACGCGGCTACAAGCAATAATTTTCAGAATGCATCTTATTTCCTTTTCAGAACAGCCACAAAATGAATAATAGTGCAAATTCAACGGTATGGCAACTTCGTACCTGACACACAGAAACCGTTATGAAAAATAAGAATATATGGATATTCAGATTATTTTACCGCATAGAACACAAAGGTGAAAAACAATCCTGTATTTTATGCGGTCTTTGCGTTCTTTGTGGTTAATGCTTTTTTGGTTGCGGGCATAGCCCATTTTAGATGGAGAATGGTTGATGGGAAATGATTGCCAGAAGCACGCAGGTTTTTTTTTGCTGGGTTTAATTTTTTGTTTAACGTTGGCCGGCACAGCCGCCGCCGATCGTGAAACAACATTCAGCCTCTTCACCTTTCGCAAAGCCGCCGAGGCCCAGCAGGCCTGGAGAGCCTGCAACGGTTCGCCGGCCGTCGCCTGTGAACCGGATGCGCCTCCGGGCGTCCGGTTCCCCGCCTTGTTTGGAGCAAACAACGACCGCGTGTATTGGGATCGCGCCGTATCCCTTGACCTGCGCGGCTACGACCTCCTTGAACTGGATCTGACAAGCATCCAACCGGAGACAATTCGAACTTTCTCCCTATACCTTAAAAGCGGCGACGGCTGGTATCTCTGGTCCGCGCCATTAACGGAAGGCGGCCGGCAGAAATTGTTTTTTCCGATCAAGGACGCGGCCGTGGAAGGCAAGCCCGCCGGATGGGACGACATCAGCATCTTACGCATCAGTCTGACACGGAAAGAGCGCGGAGCATCTGCAGGGCCGAACGCCGCGATATTGGCCCATGCCCTGCGCGCCCGCACCTGCAACCTGGTGGTTGTGCAGGGAACGCTTTCGATTGACAACGCCGACGAACGAACGTATGCCCGCAGCAGGGCCAAGCGCATCAGTCGCTGGCTCCTGGACCTGGGTATTGTCCATAGCGTTGTGGATGACGAGGACGTGGTGGCCGGCCGGCTCAATTCGGCGCAGGTGGCCATCCTGCCCTACAATTCCATGCCGCCGAATAAAGAACTGCGGGCATTGGAATCCTTTGTAAAATCGGGCGGCAAGCTGATGGTATTTTATTCGGCAGAGCCCAAGCTGGCCAAGCTGATGGGCCTAAAGCTCGGAAGTTATCAGACAGCCAAGGTGGCCGGCCAATGGAGCGGATTTGCGTTTAACCGGATGGCACCGCCATACATGCCGCAGGTGGTGTACCAGGACTCCGCGAATATATTTCCAGCCTATCCGGCGGATCAAGACAGCCGGGTTATTGCCTACTGGCAAAACAGCTCCGGAAAAGAATCGGCCGATCCGGCCTGGGTACAGTCGCCCCGCGGCTTGTGGATGTCCCATGTGCTCCTGGATGGCGACGCCGTCAACAAACAGCGCATGCTGCTGGCCCTGTTAGGCGCTTATGTTCCCTCCTTATGGGAGCAGGCGGCCGCGCGCGTCATCTCCCGCGCAGGAAAAGTGGGGCCGTATGTCAACTTCAACGATGCCATGACTGGCATCACCCGGATGGCGCGGGGCACATCCGCCGAGGACTCGGCAAACATCTTGCTGGTGTGTTGCAGCCAGGACTATAAAATCATGTCCGCAGCCCTGGCAAAGCGGAAATACACGGAAGTCGTAGAAACCGGACAACGCCTCCAAACCAAACTAGTGGAAGCGTTTGTCTGCGTCCAGCGCCCGAAAAACCCGGAATTCCGCGGTGTCTGGGACCACACCGGGATGGGTCTCTATCCCGGTAACTGGCCCAAAACCGCCCGGATTCTGGCCGATGCCGGGATAAATGCTGTTTTCGTCAACGTGCTCTGGGCAGGCCTGGCACATTACGACAGCCAGGTTGTGCCGAAGTCAGATGCCGTCAGCCGTTACGGCGACCAGTTGAAACAGTGCTTGGCCGCCGCGCACGCAAATCGCCTGGAAGTCCACGCCTGGAAAATCTGCTGGAACCTGAGCAATGCACCGGAATCTTTCGTGGCCGCCATGCGGAAGGCGGGGCGGTTGCAGGTGACCGGCACCGGCGATAAACTGGCATGGCTATGTCCCTCCCACCCCGACAATGTGGCCCTGGAACTGAATGCCGTCAGCGAGGTGCTCAATCGCTATCCTGTGGACGGCATCCACTTGGATTACGTCCGCTATCCGGATGGAAACGCCTGCTTCTGCACCGGTTGTCGCCAGCGCTTCGGCCAGCGGCTGGGCGAGGAAATACGGGACTGGCCCAGGAGCGCGCAAAGCGGCAATTTGAGCGGAAAATACAATGCCTGGCGCAGCGAGCAAATCACGGCCTTCGTCCGCGCCGTGCAGACGCAAGCCCGCAAGTCCGGCGGCGCGAACTCGAAGAGAATCATTGTATCGGCCGCGGTCTATCCGGAATATCCCGGCTGTATCAACAGCATCGGCCAGGACTGGGGCCGCTGGCTGAAAGAAGGCCTGGTTGATTTTGTCTGTCCCATGGATTACACAGTCAACAGCGGCGCGTTCAAGAACCTGGTCGGGCGCCAACTGGCGCTTCCCAACGCCGGCGGACGCGTATTTCCCGGCCTGGGCGTCACCGCCATGGAAAGCCAGCTGACGCCTGACCAGGTCGTAGAGCAGATCCTGCAGACGCGCGAGGCCGGCGCAGGCGGCTTTGTTCTTTTCGACCTTAACCGCACTCTGGAGCGCAACATTTTGCCGGCGTTGCGCATGGGCGTGACCAGGCCGTAGCAAAATATCTTTGGATTAGCTTTTGACTTTGGCCTGCGCTTTCACTATACTGAATAACAGAAAAATAAAAGGCAACTATAGCCTCAGGGAAACGCATCATGACCGGGAAACTGATTGGCAAAAGCAAATACAGACGCGTCCTGTTAAAACTCAGCGGCGAGGCCCTGCAGAACAAGCAAAGCCGCATGAGCATTGATCCGGACATGGTGCGTACCGTCGCCGAGCGAGTCAAGGCGGCGCGGACAATGGGCTGCCAGATCGCGGTGGTCATCGGCGGCGGCAACATTTTCCGGGGCGGGAGCGGACAGGCCCACGGGATTGATCGCAACATGGGCGATTACATGGGCATGCTGGCCACGGTAATTAACGCCCTGGCACTCCAAGACGCCCTGGAAAAAATAGGCGTGGAAACCCGCGTGCAATCGGCCATCGAAATGAAACAAGTTGCCGAGCCGTTTATCCGCCGGCGGGCGATCCGGCACCTGGAAAAGGGCCGCGTAGTCATTTTCGGCGGCGGCACGGGCAACCCCTATTTTACCACCGACAGCGCCGCGGCCCTGCGCGCCAACGAAATTGGCGCCGATGTCCTGCTGAAGGCCACCAAGGTGGACGGGATTTATACGGATGACCCGCTTAAAAATGCGAAGGCCCTGCGCTACACGAATATTACCTTCCGTCAGGCGCTGAAGGATTCGCTGAAGGTGATGGATTCGGCAGCTTTTGCATTGTGCATGGAGAACAATATCCCTATAATTGTATTTGATTTCTTCAAGCCCGGGAACGTCGAGCGCGTATTGGCGGGTTGCCGGATCGGCACGCTGGTCAGAAATATGCTGTAGGCGGGTAAATCCCGCCACAGGTAAAATCGGAGCGCACGCCATGGAATCACTGGATGATGTCTTGCTGGAAACCGAAGACAAGATGGCCAAATCGCTGGAATTCCTGCAGCAGCAGTTCGGGGGGTTGCGTACCGGCAAGGCGTCCGCCAGCCTGGTGGATCATATCGCCGTCTCATATTACGGCGCCCAGGTGCGCCTGCGTGAGATCGCCAATATCTCGACGCCCGACATGCGGCTCATCGTAATTAACGCCTATGACCCCAGCGCCTTGCCGGCCATTGAAAAAGCCGTTATCGCCGCCAACCTCGGCATCACCCCGCTCAACGATGGGCGCGTTATCCGCATTCCGATCCCGGAGCTGAGCGAGGAACGCCGCCACGAGCTCTCCAAGGTGGCCAAACAGATGACCGAAAAGGCGCGGGTAGTTATCCGCAGCAACCGCCAGGAAGCCAACGAACAAATCAAGCGCCTGCTTAAAGCCAGCACGATCACGGAAGACGAGAAGGACCACGCCCTCAAGGAAATTCAGAAATACACGGACGATTTTATCAAAAAAATGGACCAGACGCTGGAAGCCAAGGAAAAGGAAATGATGACGTTCTGAAGTGATCGCCCGGCGA
>JAQUMN010000046.1:0-2552 GCA_028718125.1 Kiritimatiellia bacterium | reverse complement strand
GAAGACGAGAAGGACCACGCCCTCAAGGAAATTCAGAAATACACGGACGATTTTATCAAAAAAATGGACCAGACGCTGGAAGCCAAGGAAAAGGAAATGATGACGTTCTGAAGTGATCGCCCGGCGAGGACATCGGACCTGCGGCATGTTGTTGCAGGCCGGGTTCCCTGACCCGGCGGGATTTAAATTCGTATACGTTTAATAGGTGCTATCCGGGAGCGAACCATGACAGATAATGGATCCACGCATGATCCGGCCGACACGCCGCCTTCTAACGACGAAATTAAAAACCGGACTTTACGGATTTCACTGGATAGTGTCCGGCCGCTTAAATCCCCGAGCGAAGAAAAAAAATCCACGGGACTTGTGCCGGGCATTCCCATGCATGCCGGGCCGATTCCACAAACAATTCGCCTGAAACGACCCCCCACGTCGCCGATCTCGGTGCAACCCATTGATTCGCCGCCCACGGCAAAAAAGCACGGCGACACCGCATTCGTGCAGGTACCCGCCGCTGCCCGGGCTGCGACCGCGGAAACGGTCAAGCGGCAGACTTCGCGAATCGGTATGGCCGAATCAGCGCCGCCCAAGAGCCCCACGGACTTTAAGCGGTCCACCGGCCCCATTTTGGGAATTCCCGTGCATGCCGGGCCGATTCCACAAACAATTCGCCTGAAACGACCCCCCACGTCGTCAGTGATGCGTCCGCCCACAGCCCAGGTTCAACCGGTTAAACCCGCCATGATGCCTCCTGTGGCACAGGCAAGGCAGGATATCACTGAGGCGCCGACAATCGTCAAGAACCCGAGCACATACAAGTCATCTACTTCGCGCATCGTGCTGGAAGAATCGCCTGCGCCTGCCGCCGCCGCCACTAAACATTCCACGAGCATAATTCCGCCTATTGTGCCTGCGGAGCCGCCGGCGCCCAAGACCATCCGTCTTAAAAGGCCGTCCACCCTGAGCGACGCCGAGGAAACTGTCCAGGCCGCAACAGAGAAGGCGTCTCCGCAGACATCCAGGAAAGGGGAAACTTCGAAGATTGATCTGCCGGCCGAGGATAACGCTCTGACGCCCATGACCCAGCGCAAGACGATCAAGATCAAGCGCACGGACCGCACCACCATCATGCCGCGCTCGGCAATCCAGGAGGCCGCCGCCCAGCCGGAATCCGGCTCCCGCGTGGAAGCGCCCGCGCCGCAAGAGGAGGATGTTATTGTATTTCCGCTTGTGGCCCTCGCCGCGACGCTCTGTATCGCCGCCCTTGTTTATATTATGGTCGTCCAGGCGTTTGGCGTTCACCTGCTTTTGCCCTCTTCCATGCAATTGCATTGAACTTAGATGCCAAACCACGTTGATTAAAATCATCCGATGTTTCTAAATCTTAACATTATTGCTAATTCCGGATTTTAACTTATAGGAGGTCCTGCCATGGCATCTAATCTCGTCGTTCAGTTGTCCTCCGCAAACTGGGATACTGAAGTAACGCAAGCTCCAATGCCCGTTCTGGTGGATTTCTGGGCCGAATGGTGCGGTCCCTGTAAAATGATTGCCCCGATGCTCGACGAGCTGGCGGGCGAATTATCCGGCAAAATCAAGATCGCCAAGGTCAATGTCGATGGGAGCCAGGATCTGGCCGCCAAATTTAATATCCATTCCATACCAACCCTGCTTGTTTTCAAGGCCGGTGTCGTTCAGGAACAGATGGTCGGCGCCCTGCGCAAAAACGATCTGAAAGCCAAACTGAGCGCATATATATAACTATAGAGCGCAAAAAGGCATCGGCAAATATCAAGGACAACTTGGATCCCGTCTATCACCAGCGCTGCTACGGATGGATCACGCTGATTCCAAGCGCAAACACTTAATGATCATCCATCTTCATAATTTTTGCGCGCTAAACCATCGGCAGCGCCGCCGGCAATTGCGTCCGGATGATATTTTGCATGGTCACATACCGTTCACCGAAGCTCCCTGTTCTTAAACATGCCCCGAATAAACGCACCGAAAGGAAGGATCCAGCGTATGAAGAAGATCTGTTTATATGTTCTGTCCGGGCTGATCGTTTTCCCGCAGTTGATCAGCGCCTTTAGCGTCGGCATTTACAATGGCGACGGCCGCGTGGCGGCCGTGGACGATATGACCGCGGCGCTGAAGAGCGCGGGCATCGAAACGGGCGCGTTCAACAAAAAGGCTCTCAAGGAAGGCCTGATTTATCAATACGACGTCCTGATTTTCAGCGGGGGTTGGGGCGCGTACGGGTGGGCGGATTACGACGCGCGCCTGCGTTTGGCAGATTACGTGCAGCGCGGCCACGGAGTCTTGTTGACAAGCTTTCGCACGGGATGGTTTCGCAATTCCAACCGGCCGGTGTTCCCTGAAATCGCCGAGGCCTATAACAAGGGCAACAACAACGGCGTGGTCATGGCTGATCGGAAGCACCCGATTACGATGGATCTGCCGGAAAAGTTTTTGCATGCGCCGTGGGATCATCTGCTCATGCTGGCCGGCCCCGCGGGTTCGGTGCTGATGCAGGATAATGCCGGCCAGCC
>JAQUMN010000045.1 GCA_028718125.1 Kiritimatiellia bacterium | reverse complement strand
TTCCGGCGGCCAGCTCCATTGGGTTACATAGTCCCACTTTTCCCGCGGCGACTCCGTCTGCATACTGACGGCGCCTTTGACATTGGATGTATAACTGCCAAACATCGTGGAGCCTGCGATTAGTATTCCAACCCCGCCCATTAAAACGAGCGCAACCGCAGATTTTACCCAAGTCCCATTCGCCTGCCATTGCCGCACCGCCAGAAACAACGCATACGCACCCAGCATGAATCCGAAAAACAGGGCTATATCCAATTGCTCTAAGAACATGTAACCAATCGCACCGCCCGCCAGAATACCCCATAGAATACTCGGTTGTTCCGACAATGCCCTCCAAATACAATAAAGGGCCATAGCGGCCATTACCAGAACCCCATATTTTCCAACGTGCCCTGCATATGTTAACGTAAAATTGCTTGCCAGCCAGAAAGCCGCCAACAGGCCCAATGCAATGGCAGGCCATCCGATTTTTTGTTTACGCAAGAACAATGCAAGCAACATTGAGGCGATGATGAGATCCAACGCGTGCCCCCAATTGAAATGCATAGTGACCGGCAAGAGACAAAACGAGATAAAATTCCACGATATCAGCCCGATACCATTGGGCATACCAAGCAATACAGTGTCCCCCCATACTCCACCCCAACCATCAAACAATGAATATTCAACAAGTTTAAATGCCCCGATGTTGTCGTCCGTTGTAAACAGGCAATAACCAGGAACCAGGGTTTGGCGGAAAAGCATGAGCGAAAAGGCAACGAGCGCAAGAATCAGGAGCCATGGCGCCCAGCGTTTTTTAGATTCGTTGATTCGATTATTGGTTAATTGGTCCATACAGCCAAACAATCCATACGTTTCCAAATTCTGCAATTCCTATGCATTTGTTGAGAAGTTACTATATTTATCAGCCTGGGACAAGGCATAACGGTCTGCCAATGATCCTCTCTTCATGCTTGCTATCACCATCTTCTTTTTCTACGATCATGAGCAATGGAACCGTGAAGCTGGTTTAATATTAGCACTAGGGGCCATTCGCCGGAGACTGTAAAGCGATTTATTATGGAGCGCGATCAGTGAAGCACCCGGTACTGATGTGCCAAGCGCGATCGGGGCCAAGCATATTTGCGGGATCGTGCAATTTGTCCGGTGTAGCCTTGGCAAAGACGTAAGCCAAGAACACTATTCCTCCCTGTGGCAGGCTACAGGGCTTCCCGGCAAAGAAAGATGAACACCAACAAGAAGATTCTGACTATCGGTGCTCTAGCCGTTAAAGTTGCCGACCTGAAAAAAGCCGGCAAGACGGTCGTCCATTGCCACGGTTGCTTTGACCTGATGCATCCGGGACATATCAAATATTTCCAGGCAGCCAAAGCGATGGGCGATGTGCTGATCGTCACCGTCACGCCAGACATCTATGTTGACAAAGGACCGGGCCGACCGGTCTTTAACCAGGACCTGCGCGCGGAAAGCATCGCCGCGCTAGAGTGTGTTGACTATGTGGCGATTAATCAATGGGTTACGGCCGAAGAGACGCTGAGACTTGTCCGGCCGGATATTTACGTCAAAGGGCAGGAGTTCGAACGGCTCGAAGACAAGACCGGCAAGATCCAGCGCGAAGCGGAAGTGGTAAAAGAGGTCGGCGCGCAACTCCGTTTCACGCACGAGATTGTTTTTTCTTCGACACAGTTGCTCAAAGGCCGCATAGGGAGGCACACCGGTGCATAAAAAAATAATATTCCTGAACGACCTTATTTCCAAAGTCCAGGCGCTGCAAAAAAAGAATAAAGTGGTGGTCCAGAGCCACGGCGTGTTTGATATCATCCATCCCGGTGTTGTCCAGCATCTCAACGCGGCGAAAGAACAGGGTGATATTCTCGTAGTTACAGTCATCAAGGACAAGGATGTCAAGAGCGGGCCCGGCCGGCCGATCTTCAACGAACAGCTGCGCCTGGAAAATGTCGCCTCACTGGAGCAGGTTGATTTTGTTGCCCTGGTGAATGAAGATGTCCCGTTCGATTGCGTCCGGTTAATCAAACCCGATATTTTTGCCAAGGGGAAAGCCTTTAAGGACCGGGACCAGGCCGTTCACGGCAAGATATTTGCCAGGGACAAAGAGCTTTATTTCGGCAAGATAAAGATTTTTGAAACCGATGGATTTTCTTTCAGTTCACAGCAAATAGTTAATAATTTTTTGGAGATTTATCCCGGGGAGACCAAAAAATTCCTGAAAGAGCTGGGACGGAAGTATACATTTAAAAATATAGTCGAGCGCATGAACAAGCTAAAAAGGCTTAAAGTCCTGATTATCGGGGACGGGATCATTGACGAGTATCATTATTGCGAATCGCTGGGCAAATCAGCCAAGAATCCCTTGGTAGCCAATCGCTACCTGACCCATGAGTCCTTTGCCGGCGGGGCATTCGCAATCGCCAACCACATTGCCAGCCTGTGTGAACAGGTCCATCTTGTCACCGTGCTCGGGAAGAATGATTCGCGGGAAACGTTTATATCCGACAACCTTAAACCGAACGTGACGACAAAATTATTTTTTCGAGATGACGGGCCTACGATCGTTAAAAAGCGGTACATTCATCAATATTCAAACCAGAAGCTTTTTGAAGTTAATTATTTGAACGACAAGCCCATTAACGCAGATTGTGAAAACAAGATTGCCGCTTACCTTGAAAACGAGATCGATAAATATGATATTGTGCTTGTCTCGGACTTTGGCCACGGCCTGATCACTCATAAACTAATAAAACTAATCGAGAGAGAAGCATCCAAATACGCCGTGAATACGCAGACCAATGCCGCCAATGCCGGCTACAACATGCTGACCAAATATTTGAAGCCGTATTTTATCTGTGTGGATGAAACAGAACTGCGCCTGGCAGCACAGGACAAGCATGCCGCCATCGATAATGTCGCCAGAGGCATCAAGTTTCGGATTAAGGCCCAATATTTAATCGTAACCCGGGGGCAACACGGATCGCTGGGAGTGGGCAAGAATGATGACGTCAATTGCACGCCAATATTTTCCACCAAGGTTATTGATACGATCGGTGCGGGTGATGCTTTTTTTGCTTTTACCGCGCCATGTTTTGCGGTCGGTATGCCGCTGGATCTGGTCTCGTTCATCGGGAACGCGGTCGGAGCATTGGCAGTCCAGATTATGGGTAACAAGAAGCCGGTCGAGAAGTACGAACTGCTCGAATTCGTCCATAATTTGCTGAAATAGGGGCAATCCAATGTCTATAATGAAATATTACACGGAGATGCATAAGTTAGTTGCCGGGATCATGGCGACTGACGGACAGGCAAAGAACATTCCATTTCCGGCAGCGGCGGAAAGAATGATCGAGATGATCGTCGGCTGCCGTTCAGCTGGAAAGAAAGTGATCTTTATCGGCAACGGCGGCAGCGCGGCGATAGCGAGTCATGAAGCGCTCGATTCCTGGAAGAACGCTGGCATCAGGGCCATGGCTTTTAATGACGCCGCACTATTGACCTGCGTCAGCAACGATTGCGGTTATGAGGCGGTTTTCGCAAAACCGATCGAAATGTTTGCCGACCATGGAGACTTGCTGATTGCGATCAGCAGTTCCGGAAAATCGGCCAGCATCATCAATGGTGTCAAGGCGGCCGTTGATAAAGGGGGCAGGATCATAACACTCTCCGGTTTCCAGTTAAGCAATCCCCTGCGTAAAATGGGACAATTGAACTTGTATGTCCCCTCGGATTCTTACGGGCACGTCGAGATCATCCATCATTCGATTTGCCATTATGTCTACGACATGATCGCGGAAAGGAATAAACGATGATCAAATCAGTATTGGTAACCGGCGGAGCAGGTTATGTCGGAGCAGTCTTGGTACCAAAGCTGCTGGCCAAAGGTTACCAGGTCAAGGTGCTTGATCTCTATATTTACGGGGAACATGTCCTCGATGCAGTCAAGGACAACCCAAACCTCACCCAGATCAAAGGGGACATACGTAATACGGCACTTCTTAAAAAGGAATTGCCCGGAACGGACACGGTCATTCACCTGGCCTGCATTTCCAATGACCCCAGTTTTGAGCTGGACCCAAAATTGGGGAAATCTATTAATTATGACGCATTTCTCAGCCTCCTGAATATATCAAAAAAGGCTGGAGCTAAACATTTGATTTATGCCTCCAGCTCAAGTGTTTATGGAGTAAAAGATGTACCGGAAGTAACCGAAGACCTTCCACTTGAACCGTTAACAGATTACTCAAAATACAAAGCGTTATGCGAGGAAGCGCTTCTTAAGGAAGCAACCGATAATTTTATTGTAACAATTATACGGCCGTCAACCGTATGCGGATATTCGCCACGTTTACGACTTGACCTGACGGTCAACATTCTTACGAACCATGCTATCAATAAAGGCGAAATTACCGTTTTCGGCGGCGAACAGATGCGCCCGAATCTTCATATTGAGGACATGACCGATTTTTATATTTTTTTGTTGGGTCTGCCGGACGAGAAGATTCACAAGAAGATATACAATGTGGGGCATGAAAATTATAAAGTAAAAGAAATCGCTGAAATGGTCAGGAAACTGATCAACCCCATGATTCCGATTAAAGTAACACCGACCGACGATAACCGGTCCTATCATGTTTCATCAATAAAAGTAAGGAGAGAACTGGGGTATACACCCAAACGTTCCATCGAAGATGCAATCATTGATTTGAAAAAAGCGTTTGAAAACGGGGAAGTGCCAAACCCACTAATTGACAAGCGATATTACAATATCAAGACTATGCAAGCGATAAACCTGAAATAGATTAAGTTTAAAGGCAGATACGATGAATGTGAATTATTCATATCTTAAAGAGCAATTCAAAGACTATAAAGTCATATTTCGCGAACTTGGGAAACTTATTGAGAGCGGAGATTATACACTCGGCAAACCGGTAACGGTATTTGAACGAAAATTCGCTGATTTAATAGGGACCCAGCATGCTATAGGTGTGAATTCGGGAACAGATGCACTCTTTCTTTCCTTAAAAGCAATTGGCATTGAGCCGGGAGACGAGATCATAACCGCCCCTAACACGTTTATAGCAACGGTAGGGGCGATTGTTGCCGCCGGCGCCAGACCGGTTTTTGTAGATGTTACCGACGAATACACAATCAATCCCGAACTGATTGAAAGAGCTATTACTAAAAGGACCAAGGCCATTATTCCGGTTCATTATGCGGGCCATCCAGCCGATATGAAAGATATAATGAATTTGGCGGATAAATACGGGTTGCCTATCATTGAAGATGCATGCCAGGCGATAAGCGCGGCGGTAAATAAAAAGGCGGCCGGTACATTCGGAACGACGGGCTGTTTCAGCTTGCATCCTTTAAAAAATTTAAATGTCTGGGGTGACGGCGGAATTGTTACCACGAACTCCGCTAAAGTCAGAGACAAACTGATCTTGTTTAGGAATCACGGCCTAAAGGACAGGGATAATGTGGGGATATTCGGATATAACAGCCGCCTTGATTCACTGCAGGCCGTGGTCGGTAATTATCTTATTAGCAGCGTGAGTGAGATAACGAATACCAGGATAAAATGGGCTAACCGATATGATTTGGCCATGGCAAGATTAAAGGATTTCGTAACAATACCGAGGCGACGGCCGAACAAAAAATATGTCTATCATTTATATATCATCATGGCCAAGCGCAGGAATCAACTGCTGTCTTATTTAAACAAAAACAATATTGAGGCAAAGGTTCACTACCCTATCCCCTTGCATTTACAGAAAGCCGCCAGAAATCTGGGGTATAAAAAAGGAGATTTTCCCGTGACGGAAGCACAATGTAAATCAATTATAACGTTGCCTGTTCACCAGCATTTATCCTGCGAACAGATAGATTATGTTATTCAGAAAGTAGAAGATTTTTATTCATGACATCCCGGGTTAAATATCTGGATTTGCCAAAACAATTTAACCATCAGTCGCTCTGGGCTGCCGTAAGGGAACAATTCAAGACATGTCAGTTTATTTTGGGGTCTGAGGTTGAGAAATTTGAGCTGAATTTTGCAAAATTATGCAGCACTCGTTATGCGTTAGGCGTAAATTCAGGGACTGATGCGATATTTCTGGCTTTAAAGGCATCGGGGGTGGGCCGAGGGGACGAGGTTATCACCGTGCCCAACAGTTTCGTGGCCACTGCCGGCGCGATAATGGCGGTCGGTGCGCGCCCGGTATTTGTGGATGTGGGCGATGATTATAATATTGACGTGTCATTGATTGAACCGGCCATCACCAGGAAGACAAAGGCAATCCTTCCTGTCCACTTAACTGGCAATCCTGCCAATATGCCGGGAATCATGAGGATTGCATTAAAATATCATCTTTATGTGATTGAAGATGCCGCCCAGGCGGCCATGGCTTCGATTAACGGAAAGCGGGTCGGATCTTTTGGCGATGCAGGCTGTTTCAGCCTGCACCCGTTGAAAAACCTTAATGTCGGCGGCGACGGAGGAGTCCTGACAACCGGGGCAACTTCTCTTTATCGAAATGCCAAGTTACTGCGGAATCATGGTTTGAAAAACCGGGATGAAATAGAGTTCTTCGGATATAACAGCAGGCTGGACTCCATCCAGGCAACCATAGCCAATTATGTAATGAAAGATTTAGAAACCATCACATCAAAGAGAATAAACAACGCCGACATGTATGACAAGGGGTTCAAGGATTTGCGGGAGTTTGTTGTACCCCCCCCGCGAAAAAAAGGTTTTTATCAAGTATTCCACACATATGTTATCAGGGTCAAGAACAGGGAACAGTTGATTAAATATTTAAATGACAACGGAGTGGAGACGAAGATTCACTATCGGATTCCCATCCATCTGCAAAAACCATGTAGAAAACTCGGTTATAGGAAAGGTGATTTTCCCGTAACTGAAAAACAGGCCGGGGAAATATTAAGCCTGCCCGTTCATCATTTTCTCACCAACAATCAAATCTGCTATGTAATCGAGCTAATAGGTGATTTCTATCAGCGATAGACTGGTGGATTGGGTGGCAAGGAGCCTGAATAACGATAATTACAGGGCCATTATCAGGATGGGCGTGGTCGGCAGATCCCATTGGGAGTCAAACCATCCTTTAAAGTAATTAACTTTAATTTAATCAACATGAAAAGCAATAATTATGTTTTAGACGGGACAAAAATCGCCTGGCATCAGGAGCGTCTTGATAAATGGAAGAAAGGGGAGCGTTTCGCTCCCATTACCATCGATATGGCGCTTACCCGTGCCTGCAATTTTAAGTGCGTTTACTGTTATTCACAGCTGCAGAAGAATGAAGGCAAAATAATCACCGCAGAGGTAATGCGCAGATTTTTAGATGATTGTGCCGAGATTGGGGTTAAGGCGATAAGCTTTGTTAGTGACGGGGAGAGTTCCATCTCGCCCGCGTATGTTTTTAGTATAACCTATGGGCACGCAAAAGGCATTTCTATGGCGTCGGGGACAAACGGTTATCTTTCGACCGAAGATGTCCTTGAAAAAATATTGCCTTGTCTTACTTATATAAGATTCAATATTTCCGCAGGAGAACCCGGACGTTTTTCGAAAATTATGGGTGTCCCTGAAACTTGGTATTATCGCGTAATTAGCAACATAAAAAAAGCAATAGCGATCAAAAAGAAGAATAATCTGCCGGTTACCATCGGCATGCAGATGGTACTTATGCCGGAGTTTAAGGACCAGATATTGCCATTGGCCCAACTGGGCAAACAACTACGTCCTGATTATTTGGTCATAAAGCATTGTAGCGATGATGAATCCGGCGCTTTAGGGGTAAATTATGCAGGCTATAAAGAGCTTTACGATATCCTTAAGAAGGCTGAATCGCTTTCCGATAAAGATTATCTTGTGAAGGTAAAGTGGTCAAAAATTCAGGCAGAAGGTAAAAGAAGCTACGAAAAATGCTACGGCCCGCCATTTCTCTTGCAATTGTCTGGATCAGGCTTAGTAGCCCCTTGCGGTTGTCTGTTTAATGAAAAATACAAAAAATATCATATTGGAAATATTATTGACCAATCATTCAAAGAGATAGTATTTAGCGATCGTTACTGGGAAGTTATGAACGAACTTGTTTCTCCCCGGTTTAACGCCAAGACAATGTGCGGCACATTATGTGTACAGCATAAGGTAAATGAAGCTTTAGATAAATATAAACAAGGCGATATTACCCTTGAAAAGCCTTTAGGGGAAGCGCCGCTGCATTTAAACTTTATCTAGAGGAGGAACGAATGAAGGGCCTGTCGGAAGCTGCAAAAAGACTAGAAGGCCAGAAGATGTTTCAAATCCTTGCCCATACCCGCCAACTTGAGCGGCAGGGCAAGGAAATCCTGCATTTTGAATTGGGCGACCCTGATTTTAGCACGCCAGTCAATATTATTGACGCGGCAGTTAACTCTTTAAGAAAGGGGGAAACGCATTACGCACCTTCTGCCGGCTTGTGGGAACTTAAAGAAGCTGCCGCTGACGTAACCGTACGCTCAAGAGGATTCCGCCCGGACCCGGCGCAATTGCTGGTGTGCGCAGGAGCTAATATAATGATTTTTTACGCTGCTGCATGCACGGTTAACCCCGGAGATGATGTCATAGTGCCTGATCCTGGGTTCGTTTCATATTTTTCAATTCTCAAATTTCTGGGAATTAACATAATCAGGGTTCCCCTCAGGGAGAAGAATGAATTCAGATTCAATCCCGACGATGTGCTCAAGGCAATTACCCCTAAGACGCGCATGATTATTATGAACTCGCCCAGTAACCCCACGGGTGCGGTAATGAATGAAGATGAGGTAAAGAGAATGTATGGGATAGCCCTTGAGCACGACCTATATTTTTTAAGCGATGAAATTTACGCCCGAATGATTTACGAAGACGCCGGGACAAAACATTATTCTCCTGCCAGTTATGACAAGTGTAAAGAACGTACAATTATAGTGAACGGCTTCAGCAAATCTTACGCTATGACCGGCTGGAGATTAGGGGTAGTTACCGGTCCGCCCGAAGTAATAAGCAAAATGGCCCTTTTACTTGAAACAACTTCTTCTTGCGTGTCACCATTTATTCAGAGGGCAGGTATAGAGGCGCTTAAGGGAGACCAAGGACCTATATTCAAGATGGTCAATTAATTCAGAAAAGAAGTGATGTTTTGGTTGATGGGCTCAACAGCCTACCAGGAATCTCATGCATTAAGCCCAAAGGAGCTTTCTACGTTTTCCCCAACATAAAGAAAACAGGAATGACCAGCGAGGAGTTTACCGATTTTATGCTGAACAACGCTGGAGTTGCCTTTACCCAAGGGCCGGTGTTCGGTGAATGCGCACAAGGCTATGTAAGATTATGCTACACAAATACTTTGGATGTAATCAAACGCGCTATACAAAAAATGGGCATGGCCTTAAAGAAATAGGCGGGTCTGTCACGGAGAATGTTTATGAAGCTTTCAGATTACGTTGCTGATTTTTTATCTAAACATACACGGCATGCTTTTGTCGGCAACGGTGGATGCGTGGTACATGTATTGGACAGTATCGATAAACATAAAGCATTAAAGTGCATCCCTTGCCAAAACGAGCAGGGCGCCTCGATAGCCGCTGAAGCATACACAAGGGTATCTGGGAAAATAGGCGTTGCCATAGCTACTAGCGGTCCGGGAATGATTAATTTGATGCAGGGGATTGCCTGTGCTTATTATGATTCCATCCCTACACTTTTTATCTCTGGGGCCTCTCCGACTGCGCAATTAAAAGGCGACAGCAAGGTTAGGCAGATAGGATTTCAGGAGATGGATGTCGCGGGGATTGTATCCCCGCTTGCTAAATATGCCGTGCTCATTACTAATCCCAAGAAGATAAGATACGAACTGGAAAAACTGATTTACACGGCTTACGAAGGAAGGCCTGGGCCTGTAATGTTAGACCTCCCGGATGATCTGCAACGAGCCGAAGTTGATCCTGCTCAGCTGGAGCACTTCGTTGCCCCAAAACAGGACTATAAAATAGATACTGTTTTAGTTGACGAAATGTTGCGTTTGATTAAAGAAGCCAACAGGCCGGTAGTGATAGCCGGCGGTGGAATAAAATTAGCAAATGCCCAGCGATTATGCCGCAACTTTCTGAATAAAACCGAAATCCCTTACGCCAGCACCTGGGCTACGATCGATATGTTTCTTGACAATGAACCATGTCTGATCGGCAACTTCGGTATTTCGGCAAATAGAGCGGGAAACTTCGCGGTTCAGAATGCAGACCTTATCATAAGCTTGGGCTGCAGACTGGACACGCATCAGACAGGAAGTAAAGCGGCGTTATTTGCCCCACGGGCAAAAAAGGTAATGGTTGACATAGATGCCTATGAGCTTAACAAGAAGAACGGCATGCAAATAGACGTAAAAATACAATGCGATCTTAAGACGTTCTTCACTCAGATAAATAAAATGGTCATTAAGATCAAGGATCTATCTACATGGAAAGCAAGAATAAGTAAATGGAGGAGGAGTTATCCGGCATGCCCCCTTGAAAACTATAAACAGTCCAGGAAAGTAAACCCCTATGTGTTCATGAATGAATTATCGAAACAGCCACAGCGAGACAGTGTGGTAATTACCGATACGGGAGCTACCCTTACATGGACCATGCAGGGTTATAAAATTCGATACCCGCAGATGCTTTTTAGCGCTTTTAATCATTCCCCTATGGGCTATGCGCTCCCAGCAAGCATAGGCGCGCAGTTTGCCGCTCCCAAAAGGAGGGTTGTCTGTATTATCGGAGATGGCGGGATGCAAATGAATGTTCAGGAACTGGAAACAGTTGAGCATAATGATCTGCCGATTAAGATTTTTGTCATCGATAACGGCGAATACGGTATTATTAAGCAAACCCAGGATACATGGCTGAATTCAAGATACGTTGCTTCGGACCCGAGCAGCGGGCTCGGATTCCCGGATATCTGTCGAGTGGCTAAGGCCTACGGCATAAAAACTATTACCATCAAAACTCACAAAGAGCTTGTCAAGCAGATCCGCTACGCCCTCAATTATAAAGGCCCAATTCTTTGCGATGTCAAACTTAAAAGCGGGGAGAAGATTATCCCTAAACTTGAATTTGGCAGACCACTTGAAGACCTTTCACCCTTTTTACCCAAGGAAGAACTCGCGGAGAATATGCTTCCATGAGTAAAACGTATGATTTGACAAACGCCGTCACTGAATGAAGGTCTATGTTTCGCTGCCTTCGGTCATTCCAAGGCACCTCAGAACCAATCATATGGTGGTCTATTCATATTTCTAAGAATAATTTCCGCTGTACTACTGTTTGTTACAAATGAAAACCCATAAAATTGTTTTGACAACACTTCCAGTTGAATGCGAATTTGTTAATTGGACAACTCCTAAATATTTTACGCCAACCAAAATCAACAAATATATGCCCCTTGGCATTTTGTCACTGGCAAGCAATCTTCCGCCGAATTATGATGTAGTCATTCTTGATGCATCAAGCGAGCCCTGGACAATTGAAGAAACGATCCGGAAAATAGAAGAACAAAAACCGGATGTTCTGGGAATCTCGGCGACAACAAGAAGAATTTATGCGCTGAATAAAATCTTAAAAGGAACTTCGGCAAAATACAAGGTCGTTGGCGGTCCGCATGCAACTTACTATTCGGACTTAACGCTAAACGCTGGCGCTGATGCAGTGTTTGTCGGCCCGCTTGCAGACTTGGAATTCAGCCAGGCTCTTGAATCCAGACCAAAAGGCGTCATTCATTGCAAAACCGAGATCAATCAAATCAAATTCCCTGACAGGATGCTCTTGGATGTTAACAGATACTTTCCAAAAGAGTCGCTATTATTCAAGGCGATAAACAGATTGCCGATGTTTTCCAGTATCGGCTGTCCAAACAAATGTTTTTTTTGCAACGTTCAATCCAAAACAGTTCAATACAAGAACCCGGAAGCGGTGGTTGATGAAATGGAATATCTTGTTTCACTGGGCTCAAAAAGCGTGCATGTCTTGGACGACAACTTCAACGTCAACAGCAGGCATTTGGAAGGAATAATCAGCGAATTAGAAAAAAGAAATATTCACACTGAGTGGAGCGGACGAGGGCAAACAAAAATGAATTTCGATTTAACTGCAAGGTTGCGCGCAACTGGTTTTAAGCGAATCAATGTAGGCATCGAAGCGCTGGACGATTCTATTTTAACGTTTTTAAATAAAAACGAGACTGTTGCGGATGTTCACAAATTCTGCTACCATATGAACAAAAATGGAATAGATATTTTAAGTTATTTTATTTTAGGAACTCCTGTAGAAACAGGGACGTATCTCAAGAATTTGCCTGTCAAAATTGAGGAATTAGGCATTAAACACGTTTTTTTAAACATGCTATTCCCTGAGCCAAACACTCTTTATTATGAAAGCTTGCTTAAGGGCAGGTTTTATTCGCGAGATTTGTGGAAAGAGTTTATGTTGAACCCGACGCCCTACTATGAGATCCCTTATCCATATGGTGAAACAAAAAAGCAGGAAATTATTTCATACACTAACGAACTAATACAATATTTCAACAAGCAATAACCCCCACCCCCCCGTGTTTGCCTGTCGATTGGACATAGAATCGTAATAGTTGTCGAATCCGATCGTTATTCGAGATCAATAATACTTATGAGCGATTTAACCACGAGTTGGCAAAGATACTTTTCTCCCCACTACTTGGCTGTCAAGTTACAGGAAAACGGCATAGTTTGGTGTTTAAGAATAGGAAGCATTAAAATCCTTCATGGTGTCCTTCTGCTCATATTATTCGTTCCCCTGTTTATTCCTTCGTACATATTGTATCTGATGGGCGTAAGATTCCTGCCGGTTAGATATTTATACGCCATAGGCCACTTGGCCGCGGAACCTGACTGTTATTTAAAAGAGGGACGGCTCGGTCTGCATCCAAATTACGTGGTTATAATGCTGGCGCCCGCAAACATAGTTGCCAATCGCTGCCTTGTGGAATACTGGCGACGATATATTCGAATAGTCACATCGCCCACCCTTTGCTTCCTTTTATATCCACTGTCCCAACAGATGATGCTGAAATTAGATATCGAGCGATATATAATGGACTGTTCCAAAACAGCTCGTATTTTTGAAATCAATAATAAATGGGCTGGCAAACCCCCTCTTCTATCACTGAGGGAATATGATCAAAAACGAGGCCGGCAGTGTCTGCAGAACATAGGACTGCCTGAAGGAGCATGGTTTGTTTGCGTTCATTGCCGACAGCCGGGCAATAGACCCCAAGACAAAGATCACGCTCATTGTGATGTGGATATTTATACATATATTCTGGCCATGGAAGCAATTGCGATTCGCGGTGGATGGTGTGTTCTCATGGGAGATGCCATTGCAAAGCCATTGCCGCCTATGCCAAAAGTAATTTACTACGCTAATCTTGATGTCAAAAGCGATTGGATGGACGTTTTCCTTTGTGCCAGCTGTAGATTTCTATTGGGATCGAATTCCGGCCTTATGATATTGCCAGCCATATTTGGCATTCCTTGCATAAAGGCTAATCTCATCCCGTTGTCTGATCTTCCTATTAGAGATGCCGACATAGGTATACCTAAACTGCTATGGTCTTGTTCTGGGCACAGGTATCTGACCTTCAAGGAAGGATTGGATTACCCATTGGGTAACGCCGCTTTAGCATATTCGTATACAAGGGCGGGCATAAGAATTATTGACAATTCCCCTGATGATATTCGAGATGTGACGATAGAGATGCTTGACAGGACTGAAGGCAGAATGACATACACACCTGACGACGAGAGTTTACAACGGAGGTTTAAATCGCTCTTAAAACCGGGCCACTATGGATATGGGGCAAGTTCCAGAATTGGTCGGGATTTCTTACGTAAATATATTAGTCTTCTTCCAGAAGAGGGTGATAAATAAATTCGTTAGCGAGGCAACGTATGCTGGACATCATTTTAGAAGCGGACCGAAACGTGGCCATCAGTTCGCCGGACCACATCTGCCCATGGGGGACCAAACACGATAGCAGCACTAACCCGCTGTTCAACCGCAAGCTGTATGCATTGTACCCTGATCCGCGCCGGGTCCTTCGAGTTCTTGACATGGGCTGCTCGGGCGGCGGATTTGTGCGCAACTGTCTGGATGACGGCTGCTTCGCGGTCGGGTTGGAGGGAAGCGATTTTTCCCAGAAGAACCGACGCGCCGAGTGGCGCACTATCCCGGAGCGTCTTTTCACGTGCGACATAGCCGGCCCGTTTCATCTTTACGACGCATCCGGGAGCACGCGTACGCCCTTGCAGTTCGATGTGATTACGGCGTGGGAAGTGATCGAGCACATCGCCGAGTCCGACCTGCCTCAAGTAGCGGCTAATGTGGCGGCTCATCTGGCTCCCGGGGGCTTGTGGATTCTAAGCGTCTCGCCCATCGAAGAAGTCATCCAGGGCGCGCGGCTGCACCAAACAGTGCAGCCGCGCGCTTGGTGGCTCAAGAAGTTCGAATCCCTCGGGTTCGTGCATCGGGACGATTTCATGCGCTATTTCAACACGCAATTCGTGCGCGGACCGAAGTATGGCGGTCCTGGCAGCTTTAACCTCGTGCTCGTTAAACGCGACCACGGGACGTTGCCCTCCATCCCCAAGCAATCACTGAAGGAATTCCTTTTTGACCATTGGGTACATTCCCGCCTTCATCGTATAATCAAGACCATCGTTTTGGGCCAAGTATACATGTAAAACAACCCGATTCACGGTCTCGTGTGCGGCCGTCAGAATGGTAATCGTGACGTTGAAATATTGAACGGATTCCGGCATCGGCCCCGCGCCGGCAGGAGCGTCCAGACATGAATGTTTCGCACAATACCGAGCAGTTCGAATGCGTTGTCCCGCATGTTCCGGCAATATGGGACAACAGGCGGACAGAACGAGTCTGCCCGAGTAAAATGACACTGCGCATCGAAACGACCAACTGCTGCAACTTCAGATGCACATTTTGCCCGCATGCCAGCTTGAAGCGTTCCAGGGGCTTCATGGATGACCGTATTTTTGAAAAAATAATCACAGAGGGGGCTGCCGCAGGTTTCCGGAAGGCATTTCTTAGCAACTTCGGCGAGCCACTCCTGGACAAAAAGCTCGCAAGGCGCATCGCGTTTGCCAAGCAGGCGGGCTTCTCCAACATCGCGATTTTCAGCAACGGTTCCAGGCTCACTTCCGAATGGCTGAGCGAACTGGCCAAGGCCGGACTGACTACGCTGAATCTCAGTCTTTCTCCCATACGCGAGTTTGCGGAGACACGTCCGGGTGTGTGCGTAGAGGAGTTTATTGAAAGCCTTCGCACCCTGCGTGATAATCCGGACAGGAAAATCATTGCCGTCAACTACATCAAGACCGGACGATCATTGCCACAAGAGGAAAAGGAGTTTCTCGCGTTTCTGGCCTCTATCGGTCTGCGATTGTTTTCGACGTTTGATGAGCACAATTGGGGACGCGACGACAGCGCGTCCGCCGCGCCTCGTGTGCAAAATTACTTATGTCCGGAGTTGTGGGTAACTTTGAACGTGATTTGGACTGGCCAGGTTCAGCTATGCTGTGTAGACCAGGAAGGCGAATACGTATTGGGCAACCTGGCTGAAGATTCGATCACGGATGTACTGGAGTCTGAGGCTTGGCGTCGAATCCGCAGCAATCATTTGAAGGGGCAATTTCTCGCCAAGTGCGCGAAGTGCGACGTACCGGCCAAAGCTGCCGGAAGGAGCGCCAACATGACCCTGTCGTGTAGGTATATGTTGGGCATGCTTAGGATGTATCTCTCCGGCACGGCGTCAATACCGCCCCTGGGATCGGCGATCCGTGCCGTTGGCCGAATCTACTGGAACGCGTTCAAAAAGAGTCTGTCACGAGCAGCGCGATAGAACCCACAGGCATTGTATGAAGATACTGATTATCATGCCAAGGTTTACGAGAAGCAGGGGACTATGCTATAGGTATGATTACCCGTTGGGCCTTGGCTACATCGCCTCAGCTTTAAGACAGGCCGGACACCAAGTCGATGGCCTGAATCTCAACCATTACGCTGACCTGGAAGACACAGTTATAAGCCGGGAGCTAACAGCGCACCATTACGACGTCGTCGCCACGGGGGCCACATCCGTCTTCTATGCCAGCGTCAAGCGGATCGCGGATACCGTGCGGCGCAATGGCGCTGGTGTTCGAATCATCGTAGGCGGCGGCCTTATCTCCAGTGAGCCGGAACTGATGATGGATGACCTAAAACCCGACTACGAGGTGCTCGGCGAAGGAGAATCCACTGCGGTCGAACTTCTGGCTTGCCTCGAAAAAGGGGGGGCTGTTCAGGATGTCGCCGGCATTGCCTATCGCAGCGCCGACGGCCGTTTCTGCGCAACCCAGCCACGCAAGCCTATTCTGGACTTGGACGCCCTGCCTTTGCCCGATTTCGATGCGTTTGAATTCTCCAAGGTTCTGGACCACATGCGGCCCACGGACAACAAGTATTATTATCCTTTCGACCATCCTCGGGCGTATCCGTTGCTTGCCAGCCGGTCCTGTCCTTATCTGTGCACGTTCTGTTACCATCCCGTGGGCAACGTGTATCGCCAGCGGTCGCTGGATTCGGTTATGCACGAACTCGAAACTAATGTTCCCCGCTATCGCATTAATGTCGTCCTGTTCCACGACGAGCTGTTGTCCAGCCACCAGGACCGGGTATACGAATTCTGCGAGCGATTCAGTAAGTTCCGCGAGCAGTTGGGACGGGACTGCGGTTGGGTCTGCCAAATGCGCGTGGGCGATGTGGATGGCGATTTGCTTAAGGCCATGAAAAAGGCCGGCTGCTTTCTGATTGGCTATGGCTTTGAGAGCTTCAGCGAGCCGGTTTTGCAGAGCATGCGCAAGAAAATCCATCCGCCTCAGATTGAGCACGCCGTTGATCTCATGTTGGCAAACCGGATAAGCCTGCTCGGTAATTTCATTTTCGGCGATACGGTAGAGACGCAGGAGACGGTGCGAACGACTTTAGACTTCTGGAAACTGAAGGGAATCGCGGGGATCAGCTTAACCTTCATTATCCCCTTCCCCGGCACTGCCATCTACAAGCGTTGCCTGGCGCGCGGAACAATCAAGGATCGCCTGGCGTTCCTATATCGATTGTCGTTCATGGAAACCGGTCTCCTCGGAGTGGACATCAATTGCACGGAAACGATGACCGATGACGAGCACCTGCTGATGAAAGCCGATGTATTCGCCACCAGCTGGAAGTATGGCCCCATGGCTTTTCCACGCCGACGCCATATTACCGGACCCGACACATGCGACATCGTCGTTCAGTGCCCTTTTTGTGCTACCGTCATGGAATATCGCAATTGCCAAGTATTAAAGGCCCACGAGAGCTGCGAGACGCATTGCAGGCACTGCAGCTATCGCTTCTTCCTGGTAACGCCAATCGGTTATCTGCTTTGCCGTGTATCGGCCCTGTTGTTACGCCTGTCGCCGAGGTTCGTCAGGGGCATGCTGTTTAGAAGATTGCTGGCCAGTCGGCGAATGAAAACGGTGGCGATGAAAGCGGCGGCTCGATGACAACGTATCTATTGGTAGCGTCCGGTAAACCCATCTTCCGAGTAAACCGTCCATGTCCTACAGTTTGCGTCGCCACATGCGCATGGCGCCCATGTGAGCGCAAGGAGTTGGGCAATGAGCGGACTGAAAAATGCACGAAGGGAAGCCCTTAGATTAAAACATTAATGCCAAACTAATCTGTTGACTTTTATTTCATGGTTTGACCCTGCGCGCTTGAAAAATATCGGATAAAGCAAAGCGGATTTGGTGAATTACCTTGTCTGTGAATGGTCCTGGTTTTCTAAGGAAACTGTGGACCGGGAAAACAAGAATCAATCAAGGTCATGCTGTAGAGTAATAAATTTTTACGACCCTCTTTCGCACCGATCTAACGGGAATAAACGGCAATATTGTTGGATGGATATTGTCTAGTTTGCTCGGTTGGTTCGATTGTCGGCAGGTGCGCACAAGGCCCGCGTTAAGATTCCATAATGCGTTCGTAGAGACTGCGACCGATCTGGTCCCAATCCAGCATTCGACGGATATACTCCATTCCCCGTTTTTCGCGCCCATCGCCTCCCTGCGTCAACACCCTGACTAGTTGTTCGGCACAGGCGTCATAATCTGTTTCAACCTGGTAGGTATAAGGGCTGAACGTTTGCAAATCGCCAACATCATTGCACACCACCCGTAACCCAAGCGCCAGCATTTCCCTGATCTTCATCGATTCGCGATAATAATTAACCTTGATATCCTTATAAAATACGATGGCGGCATCGCCTGACAGAAGGTGTTTCACAACCTCGGACGGCGGAAGATAACCGGTGAACAGGGTAATCGCGTCGACCCCTACCCTGTGGGCCAGGGATCTAAAATGTTTTTCCATCGGACCTCCGCCAATAACCAGAAAACGCAGCGATGGCAACCGGAGATGCGCGCGGCGAATAATTTCATAAATGGCGTCCAAATCGCTGGCCACGTTCAAATGGGCGGTATATACCACGAGGTTCTTGCCGTTCAGATCATGCCGGGCATAAAAGCTCTGTTTCCACGCGGTAATATCCTGAGGGTAATACAGATCCAGGTTGACGCCCTGCGGTAGCTGGTAAAGACGGGATTCCTTGACCTTGAACGTATCCATAATGACCGGGCGAAGCCGATCGATATGATACGTGGTCAAAGAAAAGAAACGCGGAAAAGGACATTGCAACCAATGATTCAGGTGTCCAATGGCGCCGGAGCGGTAGCCGGAATCCAGGTCATCAATATCAATGATCGTGAAACAACCCATCCATTTTTTGACCATCATCAGGAATGTAATATTGGGGAACGGTTTGAGCCCGATAATCACATCGCAACGGATAAAGATGATCCTCAGGTAGGTCACAAGGGAAACCAATAAATCCAGCCTGCAGGGCAAGGCCTTGACGCCGTTGACAAACCTGACCTCTGCTCCCGCCTTGGCCAGCGCCTTGGCCAAATAACGTCCGCGCAAATTGCTTCCGGAATCGCATGACTGCGAGGAAACCACCACGATTCGAAGCGCGTGGTTAATTTCAGGCATGATAATACTCCCGCGTCTTTTTGCGATAATGCAGGATAAAGTCCAGGAACTGACCGCAGGTGCCCCCGCTTGCCGCCAGGGAAGCCGTCATCGCACATTCATACGTGCATAAACATTTACGCGCGGCAATATATCGTCTCACGGCTTTTGCGGGAGCGCTTTTCCATATCTGCTGAAAATCCATGTTGACATCACGCAAGTTGCCCATTTTCTGATGGAGCATTTCACAGGGATAGACGTCGCCATCTTCGGTGATCACATTAAATACACGACCCGCCATACAACGGTAATAAGGCGGCGGATGCCCTGTGGCGATTTTGTAGATATTCTCAATCTGAGCGACATCCTTAAACAGGGCCAACACCCGCAACAGCGGGGATAAATAGTCGCGCCGATTGGCCTGAATAAGATAACGGTGCGCCTTCCAGTAGTTCTCCAGATCGTATTGTTTCGACTCCGGGTCACTGGTCTCCCCGCGGGTCAGCCCGATATTGGTCGCATCAACGTGAAGATCACGACGGATAAAATCTATGGTCTCCTTCCAGCAATGCTGGTTATATGCGGAGAGGGTCATATTGACCGCCACCCCCAGATTCGAATAATCTTTCTTCATTTTGACCAGTTCCCGGGTGGTGGAAACGGTTTGATCGAAGGCCCCCGCCTTACGGCGAATGGCATCGTGCAGGTCTTTAGGCCCATCGATAGATGTCACGACCAGTACCCGGCTATGCCGGGCATAGGCAGCTATTTTACGAACGCTGGCCAACGTCAGATCTGTCAGCGTGCCATTGGTGGAAAAATGGAGATTCATGGTCCCCTGGTCATAGAATGCGGCGGCAATATCCACGATATCTGAACGTAAAAAAGGCTCCCCGCCCGTTAACATCATAAACCACTGGGGAGGAAGGGACTTGGCCAGCCCGCGAATTTCGTCCAGGGTCAATTCGTTACCGGCAGGACGCCCGGTATAAAAACACATTTTACAGTTCAGGTTACACCGGTGGGTGACAAAAAAGACGGTAAACGTCGGCTGTTTCAGAAATAAATTCTTTACAAGAGCCGGAAAGGTGTTTCTCATAATGTATTCCTAACGCGGACAGCGCCCGCCGCGTCACTACGCTTGTGCTCCGCAAGCGGCGTGGCAACCAAAGAAATTAACCACGGATTACACTGATTTCACGGATATAGGGAGTAAAGGCAACCCGAGTTCCCGCCTTGGCGGGTCCGCTTTCAGGCGGAAAACCATTCTATATATCAGTGCTATCCGTGCCATCCGTGGTTCCAAGTAGTTCGTTATTCAGCAATGACTTAGTTTATGCAGTATAACCCGTTTAAATGCCCTTGCGGTAACTACATAAGAACCTACGCTCATCTACCGTTGGCGTCAAGAAAGACCAAGGTCCAGGTGTTGCTCGATTGCTTGGTGAAAGATTCGACCAAGGACACAATGATGGTTTTCCTTGACTCCCCCCGTCCGGCACGGCACTCTATCACCATTCAATCGGCATTTACAAAGCCATCGTATGGGCAATAATATGGCGCCAACACTGGCACAGGAATTGCGCGGAAGATTTGTCGTCGTCAATTTAGGGGCGGGCGCGGATAGCGACTATCCCCTGCCCGCTGCTTTCCAAAAAGCAATGACGCTTATTGAGATCGAGGGCGGGCGCGTTAACCCGATAACGAGCGAAAAATACTTCGCCAAACACACTGTTGGCAAGGTCATTGCCGGGTCAAGCGAGCATCGACGGTTCAATCAATACGCATGGTGGGGCGGCGGTGGAATATATGAGCCCATACCTGAAATGATCAAGCTCTATGGCCTTGATAATTTTTACAAGGTTTTATCGGTTTCCGACGTGGAAACAGAGACTGTCCCGCAATTGCTTGACAGCCTGGCTATCGAAACGATCGATTTCCTGAAAACCGATATTGAAGGCGCTGATTTTGAAGTCATAAAAAGCTGCGAAAACCTTTTGCCAAGGGTCCTTATGCTCCAGTGCGAATTAAGATTCCAGCCTTTCTATGTCGGCGAACCGCGTTTTCATGAGGTTGACAAGTATTTGCACGAGCATGGCTTCGAGCTGATCGATATGCTCCCTGATAGATGGAAACCGAACACGACAAATCGAAATCGGTGGAAGGATGGGCGGCTTGTATGGGCTGATTGCTTATATGCAAAAGCGCCCGAGGCCATTATCAAATTTCAAAACGACGAGATTCCGCTGGCCTTTGCAAAGCAGATCCTGATTGCCAATATGCTTGGCTTGAATTCGCATGCTGAGTATTTATTGGAATCATACGCGGCAAAGGTTTTGCCTGCCGATTGGCTGAAGGAATTGCGCTATACTTTCAAGGTTTTGCACAATCCGTTTTGGGAGCGTCTCAAGGCGCTAATCCAGGCCTCGCCGCTTGATTTCCTGTATCGCCGGTTGAGAAAACTGATGTTTAAGTATGATTTCCCGCACGTCGTTAAATAGCATTGTGGGGCCATAAATGAAATGCAGGGTGTGTGACGGAGAACATCTGGAACTGGTGCTGGACCTGGGCATTCAGCCGTGGGGCAATCATTTCCTTTTAAAAGAGGAGATTGGCCGCGAGCCATGTTACCCCCTCCGCCTGGTCTATTGCGCAAATTGTCATGCGGCCCAGCTGGATTACACGGTGCCTAAAGAGGTCATGTTCAAGGATCACACCTATGTTTCCGGTACGACAGCCACTTTGCGACGGCACTTCGCCGACACGGCCAAGTATGTCAACGACCATTTCTTTCATTCTACGCCAGGGAAAAGTGTATTAGACATAGGATCGAATGACGGCACACAATTGCTGGAATACAAGGCCTTGGGATACGACGTGCAGGGCGTTGAGTCCTGCGAGCGGATAGCACGGCAGGCCGTGAAAGCGGGCGTGCCGACGACTGCAACATTTTTTAATCGGACAACAGCCGAAAAACTGGGACGCAAATTCAACGTTATTAATGCCTCGGGTGTATTCTTTCATCTTGAAGAACTGCATTCCGTCACGGAAGGGATCAAAACCTGCCTGGCGGACGATGGGGTTTTCGTGGTCCAATTCCTTTACATGAAGCAGATCATGGACAATACGGCTTTCGATCAGGTTTATCATGAACATCTGCTGTATTACAACGTAGCGACCATCGAGCGCCTGTTACAGCGCCACGGGCTGGCGGCCTTCGATGCCTATCTTTCCCCCATCCATGGCGGGTCAGTCATCTTACTGGCAACCCATTCAGGGCTCGCGACGCCTTCCAGGCGCCTGGCAGACATGCAAAAGGCCGAAGACCAGGCCGGCGCCAACGAACTGGCTGCCTATCGGACTTTTGCGGTTCGCGCCACCCAGACTCGGGATAGTATTGTAGCCTACGTGCAAAAGGCAAAGAAAGCGGGCAAAACCATTTATGGCATGGGAGCGCCGGTGAAAGGCAACACGCTGCTGAATTATTGCGGCCTTGACACACGGTATGTCGACTATCTGGTCGAAAAAAACCCCATGCGCGCCAATTTGTATTCGCCCGGCATGCATATTCCCGTGGTGCTGGATTACGAATTGCGGCGGCAACCCGATATTTACCTGGTTCTCGCATGGAATTTCAAACATGAAATCCTCGCGCGCTATAGCAACCTGGTACATCAAGGGATTGAATTTTATTTTCCCGTCAATCCGCGGGAATAGCGTTTATGAACATACTGGTTACCGGGGCTACTGGATTTTTGGGCACGCACCTGTGTCGCGCATTGGAAGCGCGGGGCGACAGCGTTGTACGCCTGAACTCCTCCAATGCCGACTTGCGCCGCCCCGATTCCCTGGATGGCTATAATACCTGCCGCTATGATGTCATTTACCATTTGGCCGCCTGGACGCAGGCGGGCGATTTCTGCCTGGCTCATCCCGGGGAGCAATGGATCGTCAATCAGCAGATTAACACGCATGTATTGGCCTGGTGGCAGAATCATCACCCCCAAGCCAAGCTGGTGGCCATGGGCACCAGCTGTTCTTATGCGCCCGATCGCGAATTACTGGAAACCGACTACATGGAGGGCACGCCGATTGACAGCCTTTACACCTATGCGATGACCAAGCGCATGCTCTATGTGGGACTTCAAGCGCTGAGTCGCCAATTTAACTTGAACTACCTTTATCTTGTTCCTTCGACGTTATATGGGCCGGGTTATCATACGCAGGGCAAGCAAATGCATTTTATCTTCGACCTCATCCGGAAGATTGTGGATGGCAAGCGGCGGGGGACACCGGTCATCTTGTGGGGTGATGGGCAACAGAAGCGGGAATTGGTATACATCGATGATTTTACGGCCATCACCCTGGCATTGACAAATCGGGTAGCCAATGAAATCGTGAATATTGGCGGCGGACACGAGCATTCGATTCGCTGGTTTGCCGAGCAGATTTGCGCCCTGGTCGGCTATGATCCGGCATTGATCCAGTATGACACCAGCCGTTATGTCGGCGCAAAATCCAAGGTATTGAACATCGATAAACTGCAACGTCTTGTTCCGGAGTTTCATCCGACCGCCCTGGAAGATGGCCTGGAGAAAACCGTGCGATGGTTCGAAAAAGAATATGGTCAATAAGCCGATTAAAGTAATGGTTATCAGCCCGTGCATGACCCATACGGCCGATGCCCCCTACAGCACACGAATGCGGACTCGTGCAATGCTATCGGCCGGCATGGAAGTGGAAGTCTTTGCCCGACCGGACCGGTATCCGGAAGCCGTGGGCGATTTAGGCGCTCCTTACCGGGGGTTAAGCCAGGAAGTCTCGGGGCGTGTCATCCGCTGCGTGAAATATTTTGAACGCCGCCTGGGTACTTTCTGGCAGTTTGCCGTCGAGCCCTACATCGTGACGCGAATCGGATGCCGGCTTGCCGTGAAGCGCCAATGCAATGTTGTATATATTACCGATGTGGATCCCTGGATCATGCTGATTCTATGCATGGAGTTGTCCCTGAGAGGGTTCCCTTTGCCGATCGCGGGCTTGACCCCGGGCTATTACGCCGCCTATCTGACCGCCAAACGCATTCGCACCCGAATCAGGTTCGGTCTTAATTATTATGCTGTTCGCTGGTTGACCCGGTATATGGACGTGGCAGGTACGAACAAATATGTTCTCGCCAACTTGCACATCGAACATGACAAGCATGCACACGTCACCCCGGAAGGTCACGAGAATCATATCGGTTTGTTCACGAAAGCCGATGCGCGGAACAAGCTGAAATTGCCTATGGACCGTCGCATCGTGTTGTTGTTCGGGGTCGGAAGCAGAGAAAAAGGCGCCAATATTCTGCTTCAGGCCCTTGAGTCTGTTCCACCGAATTTCATGGTATGCATTGTTGGAAAGACGGGCGGGATTTACGAAGATTCCTGGGGATCAACGGAGCGGTTGCAGAAATTGGGATGGACCGATCAGCTGCATATCGTTCCCCGTTATGTTTCCGAGGATGAAATGCAGAATTATTATGCGGCCTGCGATGCGGTGGTAATTCCTTATTGGCGCGGATTTTACGGCGCCAGCACCCATCTGCGACGAGCCAGCGAGCATGGAAAAGCGATCATTGCCTGCGACCAGTATCATATCGGCAAGCGGGTGCGGGAATATGACTTAGGGCTTACCTTTGAGACCGAAAACCCGGAGTCTCTTGCTGCCTCCCTTCGGATATTCATGGATAAGCCGGAAAGCTGGTTCGATCACATCCGGATCAACTCGCAGCGTGTTTTGACGGATGAATCGTGGGAAAAAGTGGGTATAATCTACCGGAACTTGTTCGAGTCCATGCTTGCATCCCGGCAAAAGCCGACACCAGCGGGCATCTGACACCCTGTCGCCATAAAGCAGCGGTCTGCGCTGGAATTACCTGGGCCTGCCATTGTTCATTATTCACTCGCGTGCCCGCCTGGTCGAGGGACTGAGAGACCCGGACTTAACCCGACGTAGTCGTGTTTTCCAACTCTATCCTCTTATTTTTAAACCATTTCTGGAGTTCCGGCATGTTAGCCGCAAAATCATCGGCGATACTCGCGTTCTGGTTCTTCCTGGCAAAATATAGTATCTGGGCGCCCCATCGCGGCAATAACTTTGCTATTAATTGCGAAACCCTGTTGTTCTCGGCAGGATAAATAAAAGAACCTTCCTTACGAATAAGATCGAACCCATGTACGGACAAGATTTTGCCAAACAGACGATCGCTGAAATCACGGTAATGGGTGCCACGATACCGAGCCGCATACATCGGCGTAAAATCAAGAATAAACTGCATGACAAACGAAACAGGTTGGTTGACATTAGGAATGGAAATGACCAGATGCCCTCCGGGTTTAAGCACCCGGTTAATTTCATTCATCAGGTGGTCGGTATGCAAAACATGCTCAATGACATCGTTGCACAGGACCAGATTATATTGCCCTGCCGGAAACGGCAGAGGATTGTTGTCAAAATCACAAACGACCGTTTCGATGCCAGCTTGTTCTGCACGTTGAAGCGGGGCCCCAGCAACGTCCACGCCCGTGCGACGGATATTCTCTGGCAACGAACGCAAGACCATGCCGTTGGCGCATCCAATGTCAAGGACCCGTGACGATGAATCCAGTTCGATAACCGGCAATGCCTGGCGGAGAAATTCGATAACTCGGGTTAACCGCGCATCCAGCGAGTCATCGGAATAACTGAGCCCATTGTCATAGTACTTGTTTTGCTCTGTGCTCATTGCAAATTCCGAACGATCACGATGCCGTAGCCGCATCGACTGACGCAGCTAATATTGCATGACTCGAGCAGCCACAATCTGGCGGCCACAACACTCTTGAATACAAAACCCAAACAAAAGGGTTAATTATCCTTATGACCGGCGCAACGCCTGCATATTTCCGGTAGTTTTTTCCCCGTCGAAATGTTTACGCGCATAGGTTTGTAGCGAGCAATAATATCTTTCATAGACTCGGTGTTCAAGTCCCCGAGATGGGTCTCTTTAAATGCGTCCTGGCAGCACAGATGCACCCTGCCATCATACCCGATCATAGGCTTTGAATTCGCGAAACAATTCCTTTGGGTGAACTTGAAAAGTATTTGAAGATACTTGTTCCAGACATGCTGTTTTACATCTACTGCCCCTGCCCTGTCCGTCAAAAACAAATCCTTTGCTTGCTGGAATCTTACTTTAGGGAGGCGCGCGAAGAACTCAAGAGACTTTGGATTATTGTCGTGATCGGTAACTACAAAATAATCCAAACCGGCTTCAACAAAATCATTGTAAAGCGATTCGGTTAAGAAATCCCCGTTCGTATATATTCGATGCAAACACTTTGGCAGCTTTGCCTTAGATTTTTGTACAAATCCTACTAACCGCTTGTCCAACAAAGGTTCGCCATAAAAAGCATAATCAATTACCCCGTCGAACCTAATCGCGCTTAGATCGTTAATAATCTTGTCGAACAGGGCTTCAGACATTTTTCCGTGCCGTGGCGGCATTTTAGATACCGGGCAATACGGGCACTTGCGGTTGCACGCCTCCATGGTCTCAATAGCAAGTCCGTGAATGTATGTCCAATCGCCATGTTCTAATAACCCCTTGCATTTTGAGTAGAGCGAAAACAATACGGTCATAGCCACCTGTGAAAGTCTCAAACGCGACATGATATACAAACCTAAACGCTTTATATTCATTTACATCCCCCTTACCCCGCCATTTTCCATATGCATGCGCCCCGTGATCGTCACGGAGCATGCCGTTTAATTAATCCGGATAGTATGATCTCTGCCGTCGCCACCGCTATTTTTCACTTCAAGACCGGACTGTTTTTCCTGCTCCTATTTCGATTGGCCAAAATCCTTCAAATGCCCAAGAACGGCCCCTGCGCCATGCATAAGAAAACCGATATCATCCCATCCGCGGATGGCTTTGACCCGGTGCATTATATAGCGCGGTGACAGGAAAATAGTGTAGATATGACTGCAGATTTCACGGACCTCATCCGGGGACATGCGCGTCTTGAGCACCGGCTCGCGCATGTCGAAACGCTCATAATCGCCCGGATCGAACAAAAATCCATTATCTTTCAGCGCCTGTTCGTAGAGCGGCGTACCCGGATAAGGAACCACCGTGGTGGCTTGCAGTAAATCGGCCTTCCCGCTGAGCATCAGCTTGCGCGCCAGCGCCAAGGTACGCAGGGCATCCTCCCGTGTCTCCCAGGGAAAGCCGACAATCATGGTCAGGTGCACGGTCAGCCCCGCTTCCTTCGCCCATCGACACCCCTCCTCGATCTGCTCCACGCGCGTTTTCTTCTGCAAACGATCCAACGTCTCCTGATTGGCGGATTCCAATCCGAACTTCAACAAACGGAAACCGGCCCGACGCATCATTGTATAGTCCTTAGGCTGCAAAGCGCCAAAGCGCATATTGCAGGAATAACAAACTTTGCGGGAGTAGCCGCGTTGCTGCAATCCTTCGCAAAGGCGCTCGAGCCAGGCGCCCGTGTTCAAGGTGCCGGAATCGTCGAAGATTTCGGTCACATGATACTCATCAATCAACCGGCCGATTTCATCCAGGACGTTTTCGGGACTGCGTACCCGAAAACGCGGATACATCACCGTCCAGGCGCAAAAAGTACATTTGCCATGCCAGCAGTCCCGGCCGGACATGATGTACATGAAGGGACGTCCGCGCAAATTATATTCCTTTTGATAGAGATCCCAGCGCGTCAGCCGGCGGTCAATAAAGGGGGCGGCGTCCAACTCGTGATTCAGTTCAAAATGCTTATTGCCGGCAATCTGTCCATTCTGGCGATACACAATCCCGCCGGGGAGCGCCACGCCACCGGCTAAATGCCGAACCAGGTCCTGTAGGAGAAAATCGTAGTCGCCCCCGCAAAGCACAAAATCAACGGGCGCGTTTTGCATGGTTTCTTCGGGCCGGGCTGTGACATGGTCGCCGCACACGGCCAATTTCAGGGCGGGAAATTCGGCTTTCAGGCTTTTAACCGTTTGCCAATGCAGACGGACCACGGGCGTCTTGGTTTCAAACAGGAATAGATCCGGTTGCTCCCGGCGCAAAAAGGTTCGAAAGGCATCGTCATCCATGTTTTCGGCAATGGCGTCCTTCCAGATGACCGCATGGCCGGCCTCTTTGGCCATGGTGGCGGCGCTAGCGAGCACCACGGGGAATATCCGGGTTTCGTGGCTGAACCATTGAAACTGGCGGTTCTGGGAAAGCAGCGCCAATCCCTTGGGGGAATTAGTGGGTGGATATCCGACGATAATTTTCATGGCCACTCTGTATTATGACAATCCCCGGTTATATGGGGACATCGACGTAAAAGCGCCCGACTTTCCAGGGCAGCGTCATGCATGTGAAACCAGCCGCGTCGCAGGCGCTCCGCCCTCCAATATCGCGAAAAATTAGTATTCATGGAGGGGCGAGCTCCCGCGAGACCGTTCTTGACGCAGCCCTGACTGAATTTCTGAGCACCTCATTTAAGTGTTCAAATTGCTGTAAATTACTATACTATTTGCGCTTGTTGAGCAAGCGGTAAAGCGACGGAAGAACGGCAACGTATGACAGAATCCAAATCCAAAGAGCATCCATTGCGCGTGGCCTTGCTTTACCGGTACGGGGTCCACGATCATAAGGAATTATATCCGATCATTCCCGACGTGCTGCGGCTGCTGGGACAGAAGTGTGAAGTGCTCTATATGGGGCCAAATCGACGGCGGGCCGGCGCTCAATACCGTTTCCCGGGCGTTACATATCGCTTCGTGCCTTTTTCCGTAAACCGCGCCAGCACCTTCGACAAGGTAGCCAAGGCTTTGCTCTGGTATGCCTGGCTGCCTTTTATCGCGCTCTACTTCCGTTTTTTCTGGCGCGCCGATTTGATCTGGATTGACGAGAGCAGCCTGCCTGCGCATGGACGCCTGGTGCAGATGATTTCCGGCCGGCCGCTGGCCATATCGGTGGTGGATTTCTTTCTTAATATTTACAGCGAAAAATTCACCTGGCTACGGCCGTTGGAAAAACGGCTGAACGCCATTGACCTTAAGAGCTGGCTGAAGGCAGCCTGCCTGCTTACGCGATCGGAAAGCCTGCGCCGCTATCTGATTACAAAGGGGGCATCGTCCGAACGCGTGGTAGTGACCAGGGACGCCGTGCTCCCCGATCTCTTTATGCCCGGGGATGGCACGGCCTTGCGACGCAAACTGGGATTTGGCGATGCCGATGTGGTGCTTTGTCATCACGGCATCCTGCATCCGAACAAAGGAATCCTGCGCGTTGCCGGATGGATGCTCCCGGCCTTGCAGGCGGATCCGCATCTGAAAATGTTGATTATCGGCGGCGGACCGGACCTGGAGCCCCTGCGGGAACTGGTCCGTAAGCATCAGCTACAGGGCCAAATCATCCTTACCGGCTGGCTGGCATCCCATGCGGACGTAAATGCGCATCTCAATACCGCTGATATCGGTCTGGTAATGCGCATCGGGCAAAGCACGGATCATTTCCATGTGACCGGGGCCTTGATCCACAGCATGATGTGCGCCCTCCCAGTGCTGGCGTGCCGCCTGGATGGCATCCGGGAGATTGTAACGGAAGGCCGGGAAGGGGTGCTGTTTGATCCGGATTCCGCCGAGGAATTCCTGCAAAAACTGGCGCTGCTAAAGAAGGATGCAGCTTGGCGGCGCGAGATGGGACACCGGGGGCGGGCAAGGGCGCTGGCCATATTCAACCCGGAACAGATCGCCAAACAAACCGTGGATACTCTGATCCGCTTTGCCCGCCTGGGTCCGCCTTAGGATTTGAAGATAATCCGGGAGGCTTCGTCCGCCATGAGGAATGTTACCGGCTGACAGGATTTTAGCGCCTCAAGGACCTTCTCCCGTCTATCCGGCGGGGCATAGATAAGCAGGAAGCCGCGTCCTCCCGCACCGAGGAGTTTGCCGCCCAGCGCGCCGACACGCCGCGCCACTTCGTAAGCTTGATCAATGGCGGGGGTGGATATGCCCGTAGAGAGGCCTTTCTTCAATTCCCAGGTATGGTGCAGGAGCGCGCCAAAACGGTCCAGATCGCGTCCATCCTCGAGCACAAGCTCGGCTTCATCCACAAGCGACTTCATTTGCATTAAATGCGCCGCGTTTTGCGGGGCACGCTGCTTCTGTTCGCGCAGAATATTTTCGGATGATTGTTCCACGCCTGTGTAAAACAGCAACAGCCGTTCCTCCAGCGCGCGCAAGCGATCAGCCGGCAGGGATATTTTTTTCACCGTGACTTTCGGCCCGGCCGCAAAATCCAGCCGCATGAACCCGCCGTAAGCGGCGGCATACTGATCCTGGTGACCGCCGTCATCGCCAACCCGCTTGCGTTCCACATGAATGGCCTCGCGGGCCAGGTCCTCGGCCGTCACACGGTCGCCGCGAAAAGCGTGCAAGGCATGCAGGAGGCCAACCGTGAATGAAGAAGAAGAGCCCATACCGGTTCGCCCGGGCAGATCGGCCACATGGGATATTTCCAATCCGTCCCGGATATCAAGGTGCAGGAGGCATTCGCGGACCAGCGGATGCTGAAACTCCTGCGGCTTCAAAACCGTCTCCGTTTTCGCGTAACTGGCGCGGAAGCGGTGCTTGAAGAACGGGCTTAATTTGTGGATGGAAATATAACAATACTGGTTGATGGTGGTCAGGAGGGCGGCGCCGCCGTGCTGCTCATAAAAATACGGATAGTCCGTGCCCCCGCCAAAAAAACTTACCCGAAATGGCGTGCGTGATATGATCATGCCAGCACCTCTTTCCCGGTTAAAACTTGCTTGATGAAATCGGACACGGTTGCGCGCGTTTGTGAAACGCGACAGAGTTTTTTAGCTTTTTCAATATTCACGTCACAGCGCTCCCGCAGGGCGCCGAGCATAAACCGTTCGGGATTATATCCCGGGACCATTGCCGCCACTTCGCGCAACGAGACTACGCCATCCCCGGCAACATTCAACGTCTCGCCGGACACCTGGCGATCAACCAACGACAGTATAATCCGTGCCAGATCGGCGCTGTGCTGATATTGATAGCATGAATCCGGATGCACGCGCAGCGGCAATCCTTTGAGGATGTCATAGATCGAATTTTTTTTCAATCCTGGCCCGACAAAACCACCCATCCGAACAATCAGCCATGAACGGGCATTGAAACGAACCAATTGCTCAGCCAGCCATTTATGATGTCCGTAACGGGAAAGGCGCGCGGGATCTATCGGCGCCTGCTCGGAATTTAACGCCGGATTGCCTTTGTCGGCATAGACGTCGATCGTCGAAAGCTGGATATAATGATCGAACCGGAAGTCGTGCAAGGCATGACAAACGCTCCGTACAGAGGCATCGAACTCCTGCTTGGGATCCTTATCGGCCAGATATTTCTTCGAATTACCGTTGGCATTGATCAGCACCCGGCACGCCATTCCGATGCTTCCCGGATACTCGGCCACATCAATGGACTCCGCCGCGCGACCTTGATCCCGGGCTGCCGCAACAATGGCGCTCCCCACAAAGCCTTTTCCGCCCAATACAATGATTTCCGGAGTGGACATATCTATTCCAAAATACAAAAACAAGCGCAACTACTCACCACTGATTACACGGATAGCACGGATACAAGTATTCTTTACCAAGCTTTTGCGTATTCGCCGGCATTACAATCGGACGGCGCCATCCTTGCGAGCTTGCAAAAACCATTTTACAGTTCGCGCCAGGCCTTGATCGAGAGTAGTCCGGCAACGCAAGCCCAGCCGATGCAAGCGCGCGGCGTCGAATATCTTGTCCATCTGGCCGTCGGGTTTGGATTTATCCCATG
>JAQUMN010000044.1 GCA_028718125.1 Kiritimatiellia bacterium | reverse complement strand
CATGTGCGAACTGACCAACGAACTGAAGCTCGAAGGCGTGGACATGGTCACGACTTATAAACGCAAGCCGGAGGAGATTCGCCGCATGCTGGACCAGCATGGACTCAAGGCGATCTGCTACACGTTTTTCGTGGACCTTATTTTTCCGGACACGGCCCTACGGCAGGCGGGCGTGGACGCCATCAGGCAGGGGATCGAGACGGCTGTGATCCTGGGCACGGACAAAGTCATGATTCCCACGCCCGGCAAAAAGGATGTGCCGCGCGATCTGTCCCGGAGGTATATTATTCGAGCCCTGCAGGAGGCCCTGGTCGTGGCCCGACAGGCGGGTGTGACGCTCACGCTGGAAAATTTCCCCGGCGCCGGCAGCCCGTTCGTCATTTCATCCGACATGCTGGAGGCCGTCCGGGAAGTGCCCGGGCTCAAGGTCACCTTCGACAACGGCAATGTGCTCATGGGCGGCGAGGACCCGGCCGCGTCCTTTGCGCGGTGCATGCCGCACGTGGCGCACGCTCACTTCAAAGATTGGACCCGGCTAGCGAACGGCCAAGGTGGCGAGGGCCTGGACGGCCGCTGGTATAGGGCGGCCCTGATCGGCGAAGGCCTGGTGGATCACAAAGCCTGCCTGGCCGCCATGAAGCAGGCCGGTTACAAGGGCTATATTAATATTGAATACGAGGGCCACACCTACCATCCGGAAGAAGCCACGCGTCGTGCGGCCAAATATCTGCGTGAACTGATCGCGCAAATCTGACCGGAATCTCCGATAACTAGATCGGGGCGGAGGGCGGGCAGATTCTGGTTGAAGAAGCTTCGGGAGCGATTGCTAATCTTTGGAAAAAATGAAGTTATGAAATACAAACCCAATTGGCCCGAAGCGCAAGAACATTTTACGGCGCCCTGGAATAATAAATTCATTGGCCGACCCTGTATTGCCGTCACGGCGCCCAGCGGCAAGCAGTGGCCCGGCCCATCTTGATCTCTACCGGAAAATCCAGGCGGCCGGCAAGATCGCGCATATTCAGCTTCCCGCTGAAAATGTCGAGCCGTTATGCAAAATCCTGGATCCGGCCTTGCTGATGATGCAGACGGGATGCAAATCTGTCCGGGAAGCGGATGAATTGCTGGCTTCCGCCGTACGCTGGACCCGCGGACGATGATGGTCTAATGGCGTGCCGCATCCATGGAAACTAAGCTGAACGAACGGCTGGTGGAATGGCTGATGGGGCGTTCGGCGGCGGCCCCCCGCGCGGAGAGCGATCGTGCGGAAATACAGGCCTATGCCGACGACGAGAGGGACAGCGATCGGCTATCCGCAAGGTTTTTCAACTCCATCATGATAATTGACATTTAGCTGAATTTATTCGTATCTTGTCCTTTTCCGATGAATGATGATTTTTAAAGAAACGAGGCACGATACATAATGACTAATAATTCAAAACCTTATGACTTGATCGTGATCGGAGGCGGGATGGCCGGCGTGTGCGCGGCAATCGCCGCCGCGCGCCATGGATGCCGCACCGCCCTGGTCCAGGATCGACCCGTGCTGGGCGGCAACTCGTCAAGCGAAATTCGAATGCATATCTGCGGCGCCGACTGTAAGAATGACGGCACAGCACGGCGGGAAACCGGCATATTGGAGGAACTGCGCCTGGAAAATCTGGTGCGCAACCCCCAGAACAGCCCCAGCGTATGGGATCTGCTGCTCTATGAATGGGTCCGCCGCGAACCCGGCCTCGATCTTTATCTCAACAGCCTGGCGCTGGAGCCCTTACCCGTGAATGCCGGCCGGATCGAAGCCGTCCGCGTGCGCCAATTGGCCAGCGAGCGGGAGTTCGTTCTCCATGGCCGTTTTTTTGCAGATTGCAGCGGCGACGGTCAGATTGCGGCGCAGGCAGGCGCCGATTTCCGTCGCGGCCGCGAGGCCGCCGGCGAATATGGCGAAAGCCTGGCGGGCGCCGCGGCCGACAAATGCTCGCTGGGCAGTTCGCTGATGTTCATGGCCCGGGACATGGGGCGCCCCATGCCGTTCATTAAGCCTGACTGGGTACATACGTTCCCGACCGACGAATCATTGGCTCACCGCGGTCATGGTCAATACCGTTTAGGGTACTGGTGGATCGAGTGGGGCGGGCTGCTCGACACCATCGCGGATAATGAAGCCATACGCGATGAGCTGCTGAAAATTGCGCTCGGCGTATGGGATCATATTAAGAACCACGGAGAGCACGGCGCCGAACATTGGGCCCTCGAATGGATGGGATTCCTGCCCGGCAAGCGCGAGAGCCGCCGATTCCTGGGTGATTATGTCCTCTGCCAGCCCGACCTGGAAAAAGGCCGGATTTTTCCCGACGCCGTGGCCTACGGCGGATGGCCGATCGATACGCATCCGGTGGAAGGATTCCGCAGCAGTGAAAAGCCCAGCCGCCATATTCCCGTCCCCCTTTATTCAATTCCCTTGCGTTGTCTCTACAGCCGCAACATCGAGAACCTGTTTTTTGCAGGCCGGAATATCAGCGCCTCGCATCTTGCCTTTGCCAGCACACGTGTCATGTCAACATGCGCGGTCATGGGCCAGGCGGTCGGCACGGCCGCCGCCGTGTGTTCCCGGCACGGCTGGCTGCCTCGTCAGGCAGCCGCCGAAGGGATTACGGAAATCCAGCAACGGCTGCTGGCCGATGATTGTTATATCCCCGGCCAGGTCAACAGCGACGCGGGGGACCTGGCACGCAAGGCAAAAGTAACCGCCGGCGGCAGCGCGGCCGGGCACGGTGCGGAAGCAGTGCTGGACGGCATTTCCCGTCCGACCGAAAGCGAGGACCATTGCTGGGAAAGCCTGCCCCTCAGCCAGGGCGAAGCCGTGATCGAACTTCGCTGGCCCTCACCGCAATCCATCAGCCGGTTGCAAATCACGTTTGATTCCCACCTGGAGCAGCGGCTTATTTTTACCCAGCAGGAGGAAATATATACCAAGTTGCCTGTCTTGAAAACCATCCCGCAGCGGCTTATAAAGGACTTTTCCATCCAGGTTTTTGACGGAACGACCTGGCGCACGGTCCGGTCCATTACGGGCAATTGGCAACGCCAGCGGAAAGAAGACTTTTCGCCGGCCTTGCCCGCAACGGGCGTTCGCATCGTAATCACGAGCACGCATGGTGCACCTGCGGCGCGGATTTTTGAAATCCGGGCGTATTCCGACCGGGAGGGAATTTGAGTTGCCGAGAGCGGCCTTTTTGCGAACAGGATCTTGAATGGTCCCCCGGCAAGCGATGTGTTGATTTCGACGCCTTTGGCAAGACCCTCAACCGTGCCGGCTACACCGGCGATGTCTCCCTCGAGCTTGAGCGTCGCCATGCCGATGTGAAGGCTATCGTGAAAGAATTCAATGAGGGAATTGCACGCCTTAAATACTGCGGATGGAAGTTTCCGGCGACAGTATAAAGACAACAACAGGAGATTGATCAAATGATACTTGAACGAATGGCTGCAAAGATGGCGCTGGGCAAACCCATTTTCGGAACGAGTCTCCGATTCTACGATCCGGGCATTGTGGAGATGATGGGAAAAGACTGGGACTTCGTATGGATCGATCTGCAGCACGGCACCATCGACGTCACCCACCTGTTCAACATCGTGCGCTCCTGCGATCTGGTCGGCGTTTCCGCCATCGTGCGCCTGCCGGGAATCGCGGCGCCCGACATGGTCTCTTTTGTGCTGGATATGGATCCCGCCGGCGCCATCATTGCCCAGGTCGATACCGCGGCGCAGGCCGAGGCAATGGTGGAAGCGGCAAAATTTCCTCCGCTCGGAAACCGCTCCTGGGGCGGCCGGCGGATTATCGACCGGAATGGCCGCCAGTATGCGCAACGCGCCAACAAGGAACAATTGCTCATCGTCCAGATCGAAAGTCCCGCCGGTCTTAAAAACTGCGCGGACATTGCCGCCGTCAAGGGCGTAGATGGATTAATGATCGGCCCGGACGACATGGCTTTACGTCTCGGCATCCTGGGGACCGCGTCATTATTCGAGGGAGCGCTATATGCGGCGTCAAAGCAAATCGCTTCCGCCTGCCACACGCACGGGAAACTCGCCATAGGCTTTGCGGGGAAAACGGCGAATGAAATCCGGAAAGCTCTTGAAGCAGGATTTAACCTGGTCTCCATGGGGGCCGACGCCATTTTTGTGCAGCAAGGCTCCGCCGCCCTGCAGCGGGTAATCGAGGAGTTCAAATAATAACTACAGCACAGCATGTCTTGTTTATCTGCACCGGCAATGCGGGACGCAGCCAGATCGCGGAGCGGCTCTTCCGTCAGCTTGCCGGCGAGAGCGCGGTGGTGATGAGCGCCGGCGTGGCGCCCTGGGACCACCTGCATCCCATGGCCGTGCGCCTGATGCAGGAGCGCGGCCTTGCTATAACCGGGCAGAGCCCGAAATCCGTTGATTCCCTGGCGCATCAGCCCTGGGATGTGGTCGTGACGATCGGCGACCCGGCACGCGACCGGACGCCGGAACTTGCCGGCAATCCGCGCCGCATGCATTGGCCTGTGAGCGATCCTGCCGATGCCGATTCCTCCGGGCCGGCGGCCCAGGCGGCGGCCTTCCGCGTGACCATTGCGGAGATCGAACAGCGTTTGCCGGAGGTCCTGGATCTTGTCACGCTGCGGCCCACCGCCCGGCAGTTGCACCTGGCGCCCGGCCTTTCCACTTTGTATGCGATTCCCGATCGAGGACATCTGGCCTTTGACGCCGACCGGCAGATCCCGGCCCTGGCGCAGGCCGGCTTCCGGTGCCTGGAATTTAACGGGTATTTCGGAAGCTCGCATTATTCCTGGGATGTGACGGAGCGCCTGCAGCATCTGGCGCGCCTGGCTGCCGATCACCACTTGGCCATCAATTCCTTTCATGCCATACGCGAATATGTGACCGTGGCCGACGCGCGCGCGCGCCGGCGCATGATTGACTTGACCAAGGCCAATGCCGATGCCGCCGCCATGCTGGGCACCGCCATCGTGGTCATTCATGCCGGATTGCCCGCGGGCGTGGAGCGCTCGCGGGGCGAAGCCATTCTTTATGAAACGATTGCCGAATTGGCCGATCACGCGCTGACCATGCCCTGCCGGTTCGGCTGGGAAAATGGCGCTCCCGGCCTGACGGCCGGGGAGCACCTGGCCTGGATACGGAAGTTTAATCCGGGGTCGCTGGGATTTGTTCTCGACGCGGGCCACGCGCATGTCGACCGCAACCTGGATGACTACCTGGGAGGCGCCGGGTTAAGACTGGCCGGCCTGCACTTGCATGACAACCATGGCAACAAAGACGAGCATCTATTGCCGGGACGGGGCGCCATCGACTGGGATCATTTCATGGCCGGCCTGGCGCAGACCGGTTATATGGGCCCCCTTATGCTGGAGGCATGCAATGGTTTTCATGGACCGGATCAGGTGGTGCCCGGGTTTCTCAAGGAAGCCATGGCGGCATTGCAACGTCTGAGGGAAAAATAAGCCTGTTGCCACAAAGGCCCTGAGGCACAAAGAAAATTGAATATTCTGTAACCGGGCAGGGCCTTTCGCCAGCCATGCGCTAACTCTCCGGCGTGCTCCAGGAAAGCTTTACCTTGCGGCAGATGGCTCCCGCCCGGCTCACCGACCAGCGGCCCTCCAGAGTTTTCGGATCATCCAATACGCCGCCTTCGGCTTACGGGCAATCGAGACGACGCCGTAGGGGCCGTAGGGCGCCTGGAACATGGCGGAGTAGCCCTTGGGGCAAAAATCGCGCTGATGATGATAATCGCTCCAGCACCAGATCACTCCGCCCGCAATGCCCGGCGTCTCACGGATGGCACGCCAGACTGTGCGCAAATATTCCGCATGGTATTCCTCGGTGAAACGGTGGCGCCCATGAAATCCGGGCAAGCTGTGAGTGCCCCACTCGGTAATCAGATGCGGCTTGGCGGGCCAGAACGCCACCTGTTTCCCAAGATGCTCCAGCGTCGGCAAATATGTTTTCTCCTTAAACTCGTCGATATCCAGAGCGCGGTTGGTAAACAAGCCAAAATAAGTGTTTGTGCAGACAATATCCGCTTCGGAGAAGGCCGATTGAGCTGTCAGGTCTCTGTCGGTAACGAACGTGACCAATCGCGCAGGATCCAGTTTTTTCGCCCGGCGCAGCAACCGCAGCATGGCGGCATTCCCGGGCTCTGTAGTTGTGCCGCACTCGTTGCTCATGCTCCAAATCACCAGGCAGGGATGGTTGCGGTCGCGCCGCACCATTTGGGCCAGCGTCTCCTCGGCCCGGCGGACGATGCGGCGATCCCGGACGGTCAAAGGCTGCCCTGGCTTTGTGTCCGGAATCCACCAATTCAGCGGGATTTCTTCCAGCAAAAGCAGGCCGATCTCATCCATCAGGCGGAGATTAACGGCGGACGGCGGATAATGGGTGCGAATCAGGTTGGCGCCCGAGCGCTTAAGCAGAAGCAGGTCTTGCCGGATCGCCGCTTCCGGGACCGTCGTGCCGTATGCGCCCAATTCGTCATAGCGGTTGAATCCCTTAATGACGAGCGGCCGGCCGTTAAGCAGGATTTGCGTTCCTTGCACTGCGATGGTGCGCACGCCAAAGCGGTCGGCAACAGTATCCTCGATGCCGCGCGCGGAGACCAGCGCCGCCCTGGCGTCATAAAGCGCGGGTGTATCGGGCGACCATAGCGTCACGCGCGGAAGGTCCAGCGCCAAACGCCGCCGGACCTTGGAACGTCGCCGGCAGACGATCTCCGCCGCGGCCTTGAAGACGCGCCCCTTAACCGCAACTTTCACCTCGACGCGTCCCTGGAAGTCGGTGGCGCCGGTGTTGGTAACCTCGACGACGCAGGCAATCCGCGCGCCGGCGCCATGGGGAACGGCATGGATATACAAATCGGATAAATAGGCCTTGGCGGTGGAAACCAGCTTGACGCCTTGCAGAATGCCGCCGTATTGGACCCATTCGGGGCCCGCGGTGCCGGGCAGGAAATCGACCGGCACCTTCTTCGACATGTTGTCAACGCGCAGGACAAGCACCTGCTTGCGGCCCGGACGGGCAGCGCGACTGAAGTCAAGCACGAAGGGCATATACCACCCCCAGTGCTCGCCGATAAACCGGCCGTTCAGCCAGACCCGCGCATGGTTGTGGACTGCGGTAAAGATCAGGCGCTGATGAAGCGCCTGATTCACCATTGACGCAGGCAGTTCCACGGCATACCAGGCGACTCCTTCGTAGTCTTTAAGCTCCGGCGTGTAGAAGTCCCAAGCCCCCGGCACAGAAACTTTGCGCCATGCCCGGCGGTCATGTTTCGGCGCGAACCATTTCTTTTTCTCACCCACATTGTCCTGGTCAATCTGAAATGACCACAGGCCGTTCAGATCATGCTCCTGGCGCAAAACAGGTTTGCTCATTAATTTATCCTTCATTAATTTACGCAAGCTTTGCCGGCATCCAGGGGAAAGAACCGATCACAGACGGATTAACACATGCCGGATATGTTCATACCCGGGACGGTCATTGGTCCGGCCCCACTCGGCCTTGACCATCGTCTTGCCGATACTCTGCTTCGTCGCGCACACCGCCTCGTAAGCGCCCGGCTCCTTCAGCACAAACCACGCCGTGCCGTCCTTATCCGTCATCACGCCTTCCGGATTCATCGCCTGCTTCTCGAGCCCCGTCAGGACCACGTATACGCCCTGGACCGGTTCCCCGGCGCGGGTGACCGTGACGATCACTTCCGGTGCGCGGCGCGGATTCAACGCGCCGACATCCGCACCCGTTGCCAGGCGATAGGCGAACGCCACTAACTTGTGGACAATGTTCGGGGTGTAGGCGGGCTCCTCGGGATCGAACCAGTTCCACAACTTGGTCCCGCCCGGATTTTCCACCTTGGCGCCCGGGCCGGACAAAGACGGCCACAACACTTTTTCCGGCCAATTGGTGATAACACATTTTCCAGGGCCCAGCGCGAAAATGGTCGGAGTCACCGGCCCCCAATAGCCGGTGCCATCCATCGTGTGCGGGGCGCATCCCGCCAACCCGTTCTTGTGAAACGTGATGATCGATTCGAGAAAGAAGCGTCCCATCGCCCGGTACCCCAGGTAGGCCGCCGTCTGATTCTTCAACAAGGTTGAGGCGGATTGATGAATGACCGATACATCGGCGAATAATTCGCCCACATAGACCGGCGCCTCGCCATCCCAGTTAAATTGCTTCATCTGCCGCTTGACCTCGGGATAGGCCGGATTTCCATAAGGATGGACATTGAACACATCGGGTTTAAAATCGATTTTATATTGTTTTTTGACGCTGAAGAGCGAGCAGTTCCCGTTGCTGTCGATCGGCCGCGTGGGATCCAGTTGACGAATGGTATCGTAAAGGTCCTTGTGGACGAGGGTGTGCCCCGGATCGGCCTTGCCGGAACTGCCCTCGTTGTCGTCGCTCCACATGACGATGGAAGGATGATTCCATAATTTAGATATCACGTCGCGGATCACCGTCTTCTCATAAACGATATAGGCCGGAATATTGCTCAAAGAGTTGCCGGTGGTCGAGAACTCCGGCTGCATCAGCATGCCCAGTTCGTCCGTCACGTCATAAGAAGTGTCCGGCAAAATATAAGTGTGGGAGCGCAGGAGCGAGATGTTGGCCTCGCGCTCGGCCCGGGAAAAGACCGTCAAAAACTGCCGGTTGTCCGTCGCGCCGCTGAAATTCGGGGTATCCCCAACGATGAAGATCTTTTTGCCGTTCAACCAGAACTGGCCTTTCTCGCACCAGAACTCGCGGAAGCCGAAGCGCGTGTAGTCGGTATCCAACGGAGTGGACGCCTCGCTCAGGTCGGTCTTAAGAAAATACAGCACCGGCGCGCCCCACTGCCCGAACCCCCACAATTCCGGATCTCTCCACCGCTTTTTCAGCTCAACTGTCGCCGTCGCGCCGGCCGGCACGGTCAGCGCCCGCTTGCCCAGCGAGAGGACTGCCTTGCCCTCCTTTTGCACCAGGGCCGCCACGTCCACCGTGCGGGGTTTGGCATCGTCGTTGCGCACCCAGAACTTGACCTTGATTTCTTTCTTGCGGAACGAAGTCTGCACGAATGTATTCTCCACGCTAACCGGCGGCCGGCAGGTCAGATAAACATCCCGGTGAATGCCGGCCGTACGTTCGGCGCGCCGGCCGGCCACCGTGCCGCCGTCGGAAATTCCCTGTTTCCGGATCGACAAAATTCCGCTCTGCACGAACACCAGCAGGGAGTTGGTCTGCCCGAACTTGATCGTTTTGGTGACATCGAACCCGAAAGCCGTCAAACAGCCATAGTGTTCGCCAAGGTATTGTCCATTGAGCATGACCTTGGCATAGTGATTGACACCTTCAAAATCCAGCCGTATAAACCGGCCGTCATTCCAGCCCGCCGGCGCCATAAATTCCAGCCGGTACCAGGCGGACATACCGGTCACCCATTCCTTGCGCACCAGCACCGTCCCGGGCGACCATTGCCCGCAATTGGTATAAAACCAGTCGCCCGGAACCCGGATTTTCTCCCAGCCTGCAGCGGGGGGCGCGTCTTCCTTCGCCTTCCCGTAAAAATCCCACTCGCCGTTAAGGCAGATACGCGCACGCTGTAAAGGAACTGCGCTCTCGGCCGCCCATATAGATATAGAGGACAGCGCCGACATCAGAACGCCGATCACAATGCCCACCTGCCGTTTGCTGAAGCGCATTTTTCACCTCATCGTATTTCCACAACTCCGAGAATATTGACCCCATAACGCCCTTCGCTGTCACACCACCAGGGAACATCCGCATTGGCCACACGCACCGCATAACGCGGATCCAGCCGCAGGCGCGGCGACGCATCGGGCATCCACAAACCGAGCTGGTACCAACCGCTTTTGAGATCCACGGGCGCCGTCGCCTCCGCCGCGACCCGGTGTGTCAGGGGGCGGTATTCCTCGTCACCCGGTTCAAACGGCTGCCAGTCGCAAGGCCTTGCCTCCCGGCAGGGAATCTCCGTGACGCACTGATCGGCATCGATCAGCACAAAATTTACCGGCCGCGGATTATGCATCACCGCAAACCCGCGGTTGATCAGCTCGACCTCCAGGCGCAAGGCCTCACCCGCCTTGACTTTGTCGGAAAACATTGCGCGCTGAAGCTCGATCCGGTATCCCAGGTTATCCGTGATGTATTGAAACGCAGTTCGCACCGCCTCCGCGCCCACGGCATCCATGAAGTATCCCTCTGAACACGAAAGCTTGCCTTCCCGGATGTGCCGGACCGTCAGCGGTTCGCGCATCCAATTGTCAATGGAGTAGCGTTTTCCTTCCCGGCCGGAATAGCTATGCCAGAGGCTGAAACTGCAGTAATGATGCAGGCGCATCCGCGTAATGGCCTTGAGCCCGTCCACCGTCTGGTCCCGGTCAGCCCAGAACAACTCACCATCCACGGCCACGTAGGGACTTTCATCCGTCATCTGATCGAATTCCGGGTTGCCGGGATTGGAATAGTAAGGGGACTCATTCCAGGTGCTGCCGCATGAGCGGTTTGCCAGGAAGCCGTCATTGTTGTAACCGATCCGCGCCGTCGGCGAACCCCGGTGCGCGGTCTTCGCCGTCACCTTCTCGAATCCTCCGAAGGATGGCTGATCCAGCACCCAGCGCTTATACTTCGGCACCCTCAGCTGGGTCATGCGGTCGGCAGGCAGCACCTCTAAAATTTTGGCCATGATGCGCGCGAGCGCGCCATGATCTTTCTCGATTCCCTGCGCCGAGCTATGCCATTCGCCCCAGGCGCCCACAAAACCGGCCTGCATGACGAAGATGATATCGGCATGCGCCCGGATAACGGGGGCCAGTTGTTCGATGTGTCCCAGGATATCCTTGAGGCTAGGGCCCTTTTCGCGCTTGCCGTTCTTTTCGTAGGCAAAGCGGAGGACCGCTTTCAACCCCTGCCGGCGCAGGCGGGTGAGACTGCGGTCCAGCAAGGCAAGCTTCTCATCGGAAAGGGGGCGGCCGACAAAATCGTCCAGGTAGCAATATGTTTGGGCCAGCGTCAATCCAAACGGCTTGTATCGCGCGGCATCCAGCATCCACCAGTGATCGTTATATCCCGGCGCAATCCGGTCCTCCAGGTGCGCGGCGTGCCCATGAACGCTCGCGCTCCTTTCCGAATCCGTGGGCTCGGCAATCACCGTCTCCAGCCGCCAGCCTCTTTCCGGATTCGATAACCCGTCCACTCCGCCCGGATCGCCGGGCCTGATTCCCCGGTATTCGATTGTTTTCATTTCAAGCTCTTTTACTTAATTCTCATTTTCAATGTAACTTCTTTGGTGTCCAAATCAATATTCCCTCTCCCAGGGGAGAGGATGAGGTCTCGTTAATCAACAACTTGAAGATAGTGTTGTGTTCTTTAACGTTTTTATACGTTCCCACATTATTTTTTTGGACAAGTATAATGCAACTTCCCTCAGGCGGTCAACGTCGGCATGCAATACGATTTCGGCCGGGCCAGCTGTTTAACCGTCAGATCCTGCCGGCTGCAACGCAATTTAATTCCCCAGGCCTTGCCAAAATTGGATGTCATTGCAAACATCAGCTCATGCCGCCCGCAGGGCGCATTAAACTTAACCACGGCTTTCTCGTTCGTGGCGGGATTGGTGCCCTTGGGATCGCACAGGACTTCCCGCCGGTTGATCCACATCTTGACCGGGCCATCGTAGCCGATACCGAGGCCAATTTGCATCGCCTGCGGACAAACCAGGGCGCATTTGAAATACACCAGCAGGTTTTCCGGCGCGCATTTGAAGATATCCTGGTGCAGGTCCCACATGGTATTGAAAAAAAGCCGGGATTTGAATTTCAGAGCGCGCTGGTTCACAGGATAGGGCAGACGATCCAAACAGTCCCGCGGGGCCGGAAAGGGCCGGCTGACCATGGCCCGGTCGGCAAAAGGCGTTACCCCCATGAAATCGAATACCGGGTGGGCGCGCAGATCCTGGGCGAGTTGACGGGAGGCGAATTTCAATGAAATTGGCTGCGGACCAAACACCGGCAGGGACCGGTCGGCCGCATCCGTGATATTGCATACGGGCGCGAACCCATATCCGTAATACAGGCCGGCCGCTACACCCAGGGTCGGTATCCGGATGACCGCCGTGTTCTTATCCAAATCCACGCGGAAAGCGAAGTTGGCACCGGAAGGATTGTTCAATGCAAAGCCGGCCGGCTCGCCGTGGGCCGCAAGACGTCCGACGACATGATCGAACTGAACGCGGACAACGTACTGTCCAAGCGCCTGATCCTTGCTGAAGCGGATCGTTTTTAACGCGATGGGCGGTTTTCCCGCGTCTTGTTCGCCTCGCAGAACGGCCATGGCCTGGGCCAGGCGCCGGCCAAGCCGCTGCATGCCTTCGCCGCTGACGTGAATCGCGTCATCCAGCGGCAGATCGATGGCCGGCACCGTGGCGCAATGCTTCACCCGGCCGGGCAAAAGTCGCTGGATGTCCTGGATCAGGTTCCATTCTGCGGGTGACTGGGTCGGAGCGTGACCGAACACACGGGCCAGCTGGACCATGACGAACGGCAGGGCGGCATCATGAAAATCGCGGCGCATGGCGCCGATCAGCCGCCGCATGCGCTTTTCGAACAAGGCCGCGTCTTTCGCGTTGGCATCCGATTCGCCCTGGTACCAGATTACGCCGGCAACCCGGGACCCGTTTTTGTGAAAGCGCCGGCACATGGCGCCATACAGGCTTTTACTCCCGTGTTTTTTCAGGTCCGGATACCACTGGGTCATGCTTGTGCCGCCGTGGGCACAGGCAATCAGGCCCTGGGGCACACCCGTCTTCTGCCGCATGCTCAGGCCGAACGTCACGCCGGGGCCCACGCCGCGCGGCGAGGGCAAGCGCGAGCGCGCGCGGGGTTTATCCGGATCAAGCCACCCGCTATGAACTTGATCAACCGCCTCGTTGATGTTGTGAATGGGGTCCCTGGCCACATCCCATTCGTCGTTCATGTAAAACGCGCGGACCATTGCGTGCGCTTTAATCGCCTTGTTCCTGCGGCCATAGCCCTGCATGTTCGATTGCCCGCCCAGTAACCAGACATCGCCCACCAGGATATCGCGGATGCTCAAGGTCTCGGCGGCGGTCCCATTCACCGAGCGCACGGAAAGCTCCACGTCGTAGGGGCCGCCGGAAGGCAGGCCGCGCAACCGGGCGGAGAATTGGCCCCGGCGCGCACGTCCGATAACCCGGGAAGCCAAGCCTTTGCCGGCGCCGGCGCGCGCCGTAATCCTGGATGTCACAAGGCCGTCGGCCGCTGCCGTGCCGGTGATGGTCACGTCACAGATATTGCGGGACGTGCGCTGTAATACCATGTGATCAAACAATCCGCTTGTAATATGCATGCGTAATGCCTCTTTTAAATTATATTTTCGCGATATTGGAGGGCGGAGCGTTGCGACCATCGCAGCATCCCGATGCCCTTGTGTGATCGGGACGCCTTCGCATAAAATAACGATTTTTTCAGAACAGCGTATAGATGAAGGGTGCCGTGGTCTGCCCCAGCACGATCAGCATGGCCATCAGCAAAAGCACCGCCACAACGGGCACAATCCACCAGGCTTTATTATGCCAGGCAAATCCCAGAAATTCTTTCAGCAACCGCCCCAGGTATTTTAAAAATCGCATCGGCAGGCTCCTTGATTGTTCGCTTAATCCAGCACGTAATCATTCCGCCAGTTTTTCTTTTCCTTCCAGGGCGGCTGGCGCATCTTGTCCAGGATAAACGGCCCCAACACCAGCGCGTCCATTTCCGTCCGCATAAAACAACGATAGGCGTCTTCCGGCGTGCAGACGATCGGTTCGCCCCGGACATTGAACGAGGTGTTGATTATAATGCCATACCCGGTCTTTTTTTCAAAGGCCCGGATGATGCTATAATAGCCCGGGTTTACCGCGCGCGACACCGATTGAACCCGCGCGGAGTAATCCACATGCGTAATGGCGGGCACATCGGACCGCGCTTGGTTGATGCGTTCGCGCACGGGAAGCTTTTTGGCCTCAGCCACGCCGCGACGCCGGCCGGCACACACCGGCGCCACCAGGAGCATGTAAGGGGAAGGCCGGTCCAGGTCGAAATACTCGCCGACGCGCTCTTCCAGACAGGTCGGCGCAAATGGGCGGAACGATTCGCGGTACTTGATCTTGAGATTCATGATTGCCTGCATCCTGGTTGAACGGGCATCGCCGATTATGGAACGGTTGCCCAGCGAGCGTGGTCCGAATTCCATGCGCCCCTGCACCAGGCCGACAACCTGTTCGGCGGCAATCAGGTCGGCTATCCGGTCGGCCCATTGGTCGGGGTCGCTTATTTTTTCGGCCGGGTAACCCCGGGCCTGCAAGAAAGCCTCGATTTCCGTTTCGTCGAAAACCGGGCCAAGGTAAGAGCCCTGCATGCGGTCGTGGATGCCGTCAGCCGCGCGGGGCTGGTTCTGAACCGCATGCCACACCATGAGGGCCGCGCCCAGGGCGCCGCCGGCATCGCCGGACGCCGGCTGAATCCAGATGTTTTTGAACGGCCCTTCCCGGAGAAGCCGGCCGTTGGCCACGCAGTTGAGCGCCACGCCTCCGGCCAGGCATAAATGATCCAGTCTTGTGAGCGCTTTCGCAGTGCGCGCCATGCGCAGGACGATTTCCTCGGTCACTCCCTGGATCGAGCGGGCTAAGTCCATTTCCCGCCGGGAGATTTCCGCCTCCGCCTTCCGTGGCGGCCCGTCGAACAACCGGTCGAATTTGGCGTTGGTCATGGTCAATCCATCCAGGTAGCCGAAATAGTCCATATTGAGCCGGAACGAGCCGTCTTCCTTGAGGTCCAGCAGGTTGTCCAGGATGCGCTGCACATAGGTCGGCTCGCCATAAGGAGCCAGGCCCATGAGCTTATATTCGCCCGAGTTGACCCGGAACCCCGTAAAATAGGTGAAGGCCGAATACAGCAGCCCTAACGAGTGGGGGAAGCGGAGCTCTTTCAGGATTTCCAGGCGATTCTGCCGGCCCCGGCCGATGGTGCTGGTGGCCCATTCGCCGACACCATCCAAGGTCAGGATGGCGGCCTGTTCGAACGGGGATGGGAAAAAAGCGCTGGCCGCATGGGACTCGTGGTGCTCGGGAAAATACACCGGTATGCCGGGCGGAAATCCCAGGGATTCCAGCGTGGCCTCGATTTCCATCGGGATCCAGAGCTTTTGTTTCAGCCACAGGGGGATGGCCATCATGAAGGATTGCAGGCCGCGGGGCGCCACGCTGAAATAGGTTTCCAGGATGCGGGCAAATTTGGCGATCGGCTTGTCGTAAAACGCGACGGCATCCAACCGGCCCGGGGCAACCTTGCCCTCTGCCAGGCAATATCGGATGGCCTGCAGGGGAAAGCCGGCATCATGTTTCTTGCGGGTGAAGCGCTCCTCCTGGGCCGCCGCAACGATCTCGCCATCCCGCACCAGGGCGGCCGCCGAGTCATGGTAATATGCGCTGATTCCCAGAATGTTCATTAATACTGCCTGGTGTAGGGCTGCGTGGTTGCCGGCGGCTTGTGGTCAACCCAGTAAGAACTGCGGTTGCGTTCGAAGCGGCGCTGCATCGGGTCTTTACCCATAAGCTTCAGGATCAGGCGCGCCGGCGTAAAGCACAGGTAGAAAAACGGCATCAGCATCAACCAGGTAATGCCGACCCCCACCATCCGGCCCAACCATTGGCCGGCGCGTTCCAGCGCGCTGAATAGCGGCGGGATAAGAAATCCGGAAATAACGACTATCGCGCTGAGACAATAAATTGCCAGCCCCAGCCAGATCTTATGCCAGAAAATGGTCAGCAGCGTCGCCACGGCCGCCATAATGGCCGCCTGGATGAGCGCGCGGCGCTTGTGCCCGCCCGGGCGGCTTGCTGTTCGGGAGGCCGCAACGAGGTCGCGCCAGGGCCACGTTGCCTGCGCGACATTCTGCCTGGATGTTGAATTCATAACGTGCAATCCGGAGCTTCGGCGCCGCTTGAGTTTATCTAAACTTAAAAGGGCATCCTTCGAAATTGAATTTATACCATAAATTGTAGTCGAATGGACGGCAAGATTAAAAAGGAATGGAAATATCGGCTTGATCCTGACGGGGGTTGTGGTAATTCATCCTCGTTATGAATAATACGCCCACCATTGTCGTGGCGGATGGCCATTTGCACCTGTATCCCGCCTATGACATTAAAGCCGTGTTCCGCCATTTGATTCAAAATCTGGACCGGTTGAGCGGCCAGGCCTGCGTGACCAATCCGGCGTTGCCGGCGAACACCTCCGCTTTTACGGAGCCGGAAACGGCCGGAAACAGAATTTACAAACTGGCGTTCCTGGCAGAAAGCCGCGAACACGATTTTTTCCGCCGCCTGCAAGGCCAGGATGTGTCCATCGCGGGCCAGGGCCTCGAGGCGCTGTGCGGCCCGTCCCCCATTTGCCTGACGGTTAGTCTTCGCGAGGTAGGTCAGGTATGTCTGGTGGCGGGCCGGCAGATTGTGACCCGTGAACGACTGGAAATTCTCGGCCTGGCCATGCGCGCAAAGATTCCGGATGGTTTGCCCGCCCGCGACGTGATTCAAAAAGTAGTCGAAGCCGGCGGCATTCCGGTCCTGGCCTGGTCGCCCGGCAAATGGCTGTTTGCGCGCGGGCGGCTGGCGCATGATTTGATCGCAAGCGATCAGGCCAAAGTCCTGCGCCTGGGCGACACCTCCTTGCGTCCGATGCTGTGGCCCGAGCCGCGGCTAATGCAACTGGCGCGCGCGCGCGGCCTGGCGGTGATACCCGGTTCCGATCCGTTGCCATTGGCCGGCGAAGAGCGTTTTGCGGGCGCCTATGGGTTTATTTGCCGGAGTGCGTTTGATCCCTCGCAACCCGCGGCCTCTATCGGCCACATGCTGGCCGGGTCGGCGGCGGCGGCGGCCATTCTGCCGGTGGGCGCGCGGCGCGGAACCTTGACCGTGGCGCGGCGGCTGTATCAATTGCGGACGACGAACATAGCCTGACGACAGATGACGGACCTCTGTAATCCGAAATCGAAAATCGAAAATTCCGCCATGGCTTCTCCCGTTGCCCATAGTCTGATCGGTCTGGCCCTCGGCCTGATCCGGTTCCTGTCGGGTTACCGGAGTTGGGACGGACTGGCCGGCCAGTTCCGCGCGCTGTGGCGTCCCCTGCTGTTTTGCGTTCTCCTGGCCAATGCGCCCGATCTGGACTATTTTTTCGGCATTTTCCGGGGCAATGCAAATTACTATCACCAGACCGTGACGCACACCCTGGTTTGGATTTACGTGCTGGCCCTGGCAATCTGGACCTACGGCTGGCTCAGGGAGCGGCGGGCATCATGGCTGTCGCTGGGGCTTCTGCTGGCGCTCCTGGGCAGTCATTTGCTGGTCGATTGGCTCACCGTGGATCGTTCGCCGCCCATCGGGCTTACGCTGGCCTGGCCGTTTGCGGATCATATCTATCACGCCGCGTTCGCCTTTATCCCGCCGCCGGCCAAGCAGAACTGGGCCGCAGTGTGGTCGCTCCAGAATCTGCGCCTGGCTCTGGTGGAAATGGTCATAACTTTGCCCCTGGTAATTATCGTATTGTGGTTCAAACGGCGCCGGGATGCCGGTTGAATCCTTCGGCGACTTAGGCGCTCCCGACCGGGTTGGCGCCTAAAACCGCCCGGGCCAATCCAAGAACAGCCGGAAAGACTTGAAACGGATACCTAATGCGATAAAGTTCCTGATTAACCAGTCAAGGGAGATAATGAGATATGAATTCATGGTGGACACTCGCAGTCGAAACATGTTTGACGCAACTCAAGACCGATGCTGCGCATGGATTAAGCGACGAGGAAGCACAGCGCCGCTTGGCCGCAACCGGCCCAAATATGCTGGTCGAGCATGGAGCCAAAAGTCCGTGGGTAATCCTGGCCGAGCAATTCACGAGCATTATGGTGATCATCCTGATCATCGCGGCCGTTGTATCGGCCTTCATGGGGGAATTTGCGGACGCCATTGTCATCGGCATCATCGTTATTCTCAATGCCCTGCTGGGGCTGACCCAGGAATACCGGGCGGAGAAAGCCATGGCCGCGCTGAAGCGCATGGCCGTGCCAACCGTTAAGGTCAGGCGGGGCGGCGATGTGCGCGAGATTTCCTCGCGTGATTTGGCGCCGGGCGACATTGTGATCCTGGAAACCGGCAACCTGGTCCCGGCGGATTGCCGCTTGCTGGAAGCGGTCAACCTGCGCATTCAGGAAGCGACGCTCACCGGCGAATCCGAGCCGGTGGAAAAAAACACGGAAAGCCTGGCCGGCGCGTCAATCCCCATTGGCGACCGCCGGAACATGGCCTATATGGGCACGATCGTTACCTATGGCCGCGGCCTGGCGCTGGCGGTGGAAACGGGCATGCGCACGGAATTGGGCAGTATTGCCACGATGATTCAGGGCGTGAAGCGCGAACCAACGCCATTGCAAAAACGGCTCGAACAGCTTGGCAAGGGGCTGGCGCTGGCCGCCCTGGCCATCGTGATTGTTATCTTTGCGGAGGGATTGATCCGCGACGGCGTAGGCATCGAAAATGTCAAACTGATGTTTTTGACCGCCATCAGCATGGCGGTTGCAGCGGTGCCCGAGGGACTTCCGGCAGTGGTGACGATCACGCTGGCGCTCGGCGCGCAGCGGATGCTTCGGCGGCGGGCCTTGATTCGCAAGCTGCTGGCAGTTGAAACCCTCGGGTCGGTCACCGTGATTTGCTCCGATAAAACGGGCACCTTGACCGAGAACCGCATGACCGTGACGGTCGTTGACGTTGCCGGACACCGGATCGATCTGACCGAGCTCCAGAAACACAACGGCTCGGTCCGCCCGGATACCGACGCCCATGTTCCGATTCCGCCGGCGCACTCCGGCCTGGCGCCGCTCCTGGCCGCCAGCGCCCTCTGCAACGATGCCGTGCTGAAGTCCGGGGCAGCGCCCCAGGATCCGTTCACTGCCGTGGGCGACCCTACCGAAGGCGCTTTGGTTGTGGCTGCGGCCTCCATGGGCTTGCGCAAGAACGAATTGGAGAAAAGTTGCCCGCGTGTGGCTGAGGCGCCCTTCGATTCGGACCGCAAGCGGATGACGACAATTCACCGTCTGACCGCTTCCGGCCTTCCGGAATTTTTGGGAACGCTGGGAATTACGCCTGCGGCGGCCATGCCTTTCGCAGCTTTTTGTAAAGGCGCAACGGACGGCCTGCTGGGTGTCTGCCGGGAAGTCTGGATGCCGAACGGCGTCCAGGCCCTGAACGCGGAAAGCCGCAGCGCCATCCTGGCCGCAAATGACCGGCTGGCGCAGAGCGGGATGCGCGTGCTGGGCGTGGCCTTCCGGCTGCTCGCCAAACCCGGCAAGGAGTCGGAGGCGGAACAGGATTTGATTTTTCTGGGGTTGATCGGCATGATCGACCCGCCGCGCCAGGAAGTCAAAGTCGCCGTGCAGACCTGCAAGGCCGCCGGTATCCGGCCCGTCATGATTACGGGAGACCACCCCCTGACTGCGCGCGAGATTGCCCGGCAACTGGGCATCGCTTCCGACGGTGAAATTCTGACCGGGCCGGACCTCGACAAACTTTCGGTTGACGAGTTGGGCGCGCATGTCGAAAAGGTGTCCGTCTACGCGCGGGTTTCGCCGGAACACAAGCTGAAAATCATTGAGGCCCTGCAAAAGCACGGGCACGTTGTGGCCATGACGGGTGACGGCGTCAACGATGCGCCGGCGCTGCGCAAGGCCGACATCGGTGTGGCCATGGGCATCACCGGCACCGACGTGGCCAAGGAAGCTTCCGATATGGTGTTGCGCGACGACAACTTCGCCACGATCGTTGCCGCCATTGAGGAAGGGCGCACCATTTACGACAATATCCGCAAATTCATCAAATATATGCTGAGCACCAACTCCGGCGAACTGTGGACCATGCTGATGGCGCCGATAGTGGGACTGCCGCTGCCGCTGTTGCCCATTCAGATTCTATGGATGAACCTGGTGACCGATGGCCTGCCGGCTTTGGCGCTGGGCGTGGAGCCGGCGGAGCGCGACGTCATGCGCCGGAAACCGCGGCGGGCAACGGACAATATTTTTGGCGAAGGACTGGGGTTGCACATTGTCTGGGTGGGCATCCTGATGGCCGTTGTCACGCTGGGCATCGGTTACTGGTACAGCAAACTGCATCAATGGGACCTGACCACGGCCGCCGACCTGGCCCATTACCGTACCATGATCTTTACGATTATGGCGGGATTGCAGATGGGACAGGTCCTGGCAATCCGGTCTAGCCGCCGTTCGCTGTTTTCCATGGGACTGCGCTCGAATCTGGCGCTTACGGGCTCCGTGGCGCTGACCTTGGCGTTGCAGGTGGCGCTGGTGTATACGCCGTTCCTCCAGAAGTTCTTCCAGACCGTGTCGCTCTCGGCAAGCGACCTGATTGTGTGCATCGTCATGAGTTCCGTTGTCTTCTGGGCGGTCGAACTGGAAAAGCTGGGCCGTCGCTGGAAGACCCGGATCAAAGCGGCGGCCGCCGCGCCGAAATGCAAGCCATAGAAGAAGCGGCCATGGGGGATCGTCATTGGCGCGAAGACGTTTGTCAGGGTCCGTCACGGCTGTGTCATCCATGCCAAAACCAACGGCGTCGCGGAGCTCCGCCCTCCCATATCGCGAAAACATCGGCATTCATGGAGGATCGAGCTCCCGCGAGACCGTTCTTGACACAGCCCTGCAGGGTCCGTCGTGGTTCATGAACGGGGCTTTACTACGGCAAGGCCATCGAGTAAATTAATTGGCAAGCCGATTTTAAAACTCTTTATTTGTGAATTTTGCGCCTTTTTGCGGCTGCTATTGTAATTGATTCCTCTTTATGATCCAAATGACTAAAGACGTTTTCAGGTACTGGGACCTGCTCTGGAACCTGGTGGCGCGGGACCTCAAGATCCGCTACCGGGGCTCCATCCTGGGATTCCTATGGACCATCCTGACGCCGCTGTTCATGGCGGTCATCTACATCGTCTTCCTGCGCCTGCTGGCCGGGGGGCGGGGTGTTGTTATTCGGAACGAGGATATTATCATCGGCGTATTCGCATGGCAGTTTACGACCCAGTGCGTCAATGCCGGCCTGAACTGCGTGACCGGCAATTCCTCGCTGGTCAAAAAGGTCTTTTTCCCGCGCATAATCCTGCCGCTTTCGGTCAGCGTGACCGGCCTGATAAATTTCCTGCTGACCCTGGTGGTGCAATGGGTGCTGGTGGCCATCCTGCTGACGTGGAAAGGCGCTTTCCTGGAAGCAACCACGCTCTGGGTGCCGCTCATGAGCCTGTATCAGTTGCTCTTTAATTTCTCGCTGGCGCTCCTCGTGGCCGCCGCCAACGTGTATTTTCGCGACACCCAGCATATCGTGAACCTGCTGATGAGCGCCTGGTTTTTCATGAGCCCGGTCATGTATCCCTTATCGCTGGTGGAAGACGTGGCGCGCTCCCATCCATGGGTTATCCAGCTGTACCTGCTGAACCCGATGACGGTCATCATTACCGGCTATCGGGCAATGCAGGTGCCTGGTGTTTCCTTCCCCTGGACGGCAACCAGCATCGTGGGCATGCTTATCCCGCTGGTCATTATGTGGATAGCTTACGTCGTGTTCCAGCGCAGCCAACGCTATTTTTCGGACATGTTATGATCGTAATTGAAGCCAAGGGACTGGGAAAGTGGTATCGCAAGCAGGATATCGGCGCGCCGACGCTACTGGGCGCCCTGCCGCGCTGGCTGAGCGGCGCAAAGGCCGACGGATTCTGGGCCCTGCGCGACGTCAATTTCAAAATCCATCAAGGGCAGACGGTCGGCGTCATCGGGCCCAATGGATCGGGCAAGAGTTCGCTCCTGGGCCTGATCGCCCGGACCATGGTGCCGACCGAAGGCGTGGTGCAGACCACGGGGCGCATATCGGCCCTGCTCGAGCTGGGCGCCGGCTTCCATCCCGACCTTTCGGGGCGCGAGAATATTTTCCTCAACGCGGCGATCCTGGGCCTCGCGCGCGAGGACATCCGGAAGCGGTTTGACCACATCGTCGACTTTGCCGAACTGCGCGAATTCATCGACATGCCCGTGAAGCACTATTCCAGCGGAATGTATGTGCGCCTGGCGTTTTCCGTGGCGGTGGAAATGAATCCCGATATTCTGCTCATAGACGAGGTCCTGGCCGTCGGCGACACATCTTTCCAGGGAAAGTGCCTCGACCGCATCCGCCAATTCCAGAAAAAGGGGAAGACCATCCTTTTCGTCTCGCATGCCCTGGAGACGGTCGAGGAATTCTGCAGCGACGTGCTCTTGATCCATGAGGGGCGCTTCATAATGCAAGGCAAGCCCTCGGATGTGATCTTTTCCTACCTCAAGAACTACATGGTCAAACTCGGCCTGTTCAGCGTAGAAGAGCACGGCACCCGCGAGGTTGAGATGCGCTCCATCCGGCTTTTGGATACAACCGGGAAGGAAACCTCCACGTTCTACACTGGCGGCGCCATGGCGGTGGAAATCGGTTACCACGCGCACCGGCGCATCGAAACGCCTGTTTTCGGTTTCAGTATCAAGACCGGCAACGGTTTTTATGTCTTCGGCTCCAACACGCAAATTGCGAAAGTCCCGATTGCCGCCATCGAGGGCGACGGCCTGGTGCGCTTGCGGATCGAGCCGCTGACCTTGAAACAGGGCCGGTTTTTCCTGTCCTTGGCCGTGCATTCGTGGGACCACAAGGTCCAGTATCATCGCCAGGAAGATCTGCACCCTTTCCTGGTCAAGGATGCGAACGACGACAAGGGCGTTTTCCAGTTGAACAGCGCCTGGGAACATATAATTACTCCCGAAACAGCGACTGTCGCCGCCCGGTGATCCCGACCTCCGGGAGAGTCGGGACGGGCCTACACAATTTTCTTGTAGGCCGGGTCCCCTGACCCGGCGAGATTGGATCCGATACATGAAACTTAGCGTTGCCGGTCAGGATAGAACCTACGACCTGGGCCGGGACCTGCACCGGCAGGCCGAAGCCATGGAGCGCACGGCCGCCAGCCGCAAACTGGCCCCGTTTCCCCCGGAGATCAGCGCGCTGGCCCTGGCGCGGGCGCCATCCGAAGCCGAATATCTTGATCGGCTCATCGGCCTGATCGGTTGCCGGGACGCGATTGACACGCTTGATTTTGCCATTCCCCGCAAACCCGGCGTAGCCGGCCTGTTCATGGCCAGGCTCAAGGCGTTCCTCTGGAAGCTTCTGCGGTACCAGCATGACCGCATCGCGTTCCGGCAGAACCTGATCAATACGCAGCTGACCAGCGCGCTGGCGTTCGAGATCGCCCAGCGCCGGAAGGAAACGGTCGATTTGAAGCGGCGCGTGGCCGAATTGGAAAAACAAGGCGGCGGGAACCTGCGATGAACATCCACCAGATCCTGGTCGGCTATGCCGATGGCGACGCCATTTCCAACGAGGCGGCGCGCCTCCGGGAAATATTCCGGCGCGAAGGCCATTGCTCCGAGATCTATGCGGATCCTGCCCGGGTATCGCCCAGCCTGAAAACGGATTGTCGCCCCCTGGCGGATTACACGGCCGGAAAAAACGACATCTGTTTACACCACTACAGCATTGCCTCGCCGGCGGTTGAGGTGTTTCTCGCGTCGGCCGCCAAGAAAATCATGGTGTATCACAACATTACGCCGGCTGAATATTTTGCCGGGTTCGACGATGCTGTGGCCGCGCAGCTGCGCGCGGCGCGCGGCGCGCTGCGCGAGGCGGCCCGGCGTTCAGACGCGGTATGGACGGTGTCCCATTTCAACGCCGCGGAGCTGAAGGCCGAGGGCATTGACAACGTCAAGGTGTTTCCGCTCCTGTTCTCGCCAAAACCGCCGGACATGTCCCCGGATCCGCTGATTCTCGGGAAGTTCGCCGGTCCTTTAAAGAACATCCTGTTCGTGGGCCGGATTGCGCCCAACAAGCGGATCGAGGATTTGATTTTGGCTTTTGCCTGGTTTAATCTGACGATCAATCCGTTCAGCCGCCTGATTATTGTCGGATCCCCCCGCAGTGTGCCCCGCTATTTAACCATGCTGCGCATGCTCGTCGGCGATTTGGATTTGCCCAATGTATGTTTTGAAGGCTTTGCCTCGGCCGCCGGGCTCCTGGCTTATTACCAGGCGGCCGATCTGTTCGTATCCACCAGCGAGCATGAAGGCTATTGCCTGCCGCTGGTGGAGGCCATGGATCACGGGATCCCCGTCATCGCCCGCGCCGCCGGCGGCACACCCGAAGCCATGGATGGGGCCGGCGTGCTGTACGAGGATCTGGCGCCGGCCGAACTGGGCGCGCTGTTCGATCGCGTCCTAAAGGGTGCGGCCTTGCGCGAAGAAATTCTCGCCTCCCAGCAGCGCCGTGTGCAGCGCGCCAAAGACCGCAACCTGGAAACCGAAGTAAAAGCCCTGATGGCCGGGATGCTTTGAAAACAGACAATATCAGTTTGCTTCATAGCTTTATCCTGGGCACACTTGCCGCGGGACTGCTGGCGGGCTGCCGGCCTGTCGCCGCGCCGAAAGGCCCGGAATTTAAACTGGTAGCGCCCGGCAGCCTGAATGCCGATCATGCCCTGGCGGAAGCGCGCGCCCTGGTGGCGATTTCTCCCCGCGATGCCGGCACCCCCGGTGCGCGCCGGGCGGCCGGTCATCTCCTGGGGCGCCTGCAGGCTGCGGGCGTCCAGGCTTCACTGGATGCCTTCACGGACGAAATCCCCGGCGGCAAAACGACCTTCTGGAATGTCATGGGGGTTATTCCCGCCGCCGGTAGCCGGGCGGACAAAGCGCCCTGGATATTTTTGGGCTCGCACTTCGACACGAAATCAGACCTGGGCGGCGGATTTGAAGGCGCCAACGATTCGGCCTCCAGTTCGGGCCTGCTATTGGAGCTGGCCCGGGTTCTGCAGACGGCCGGCCCGCTGAGCGTCAATATCGGCATCGCATTTTTCGACGGCGAGGAATGCCGGCACAGCTATACCGCGCGCGACGGACTGCACGGCAGCCGGCATGCGTCGCGGGCGCTGTATTTGAACCGGCGCGCAAACCAGGTCCATGCCGTGATCATCCTCGATATGATCGGCGACCGGGACTTGAAGGTGACCATTCCGCGCAACAGCACCTCCGCCCTGGTGACCAAGGCATTCCGCGCGGCGGAGGCGGAAAAAGTCCGCCATAAATTCAGCCTGATGGACGGCGCCTTGCTGGATGACCATCAGCCATTTCTGGAAGCCGGCATACCTGCCGTTGACCTGATTGATTTCGAATACGGCTCGATGCCTGGACGTAACGATTACTGGCACACCCCGCAGGACAACCTTGACAAGCTGAGCGCCGAGAGCCTCGGCATCGTCGGCCGCGTCGTGCTCCGGATGGTAAATGACCTGATGCTGGAAGCGCGCGAACACGTGAGCACGTGAACACGCGAGCACCTGAGAACGGCATCAGCGCGCGATCCCCATGCCGGAGGCGCGGGAGCGCTCGTAGGCCCCTTTCGTCGCCGTGCCGCAAATCGTCCAGACGTCGCCGCGCACAATGCCATCCTGAAAGCCGCAGATTTCCCGGGCGGAGCGGACGCGGCGAAACAGCCTTGCAAACAGCGCCCGGGCAGGCACCGTGTCGCCATAGTTCAAGTCCAGCCGCCTAAGCACGTCCAGATCCTTTTTCTGATCCCGCAGGCCCATGCCGTGTCCGCCGGTGCATAAGCCCGTGGCTGCATCGTACGCGCTGCAAGGCCGGCAAATCATGCAACATCCGCGCACGAGGGTGACGGGAATGGCCGGGTTTTTCCGCATGATATCCAGCGCCTCATATAAATTATCCTCGGCAATGGGGGCGAAAGCCTGGCGGCTGAAAAAACAGGCCATGCACATGAGATGATGCGGCCGGATTCGCAGGCATTTAACCCGATACATGGCCGCCGCCGTGGTTTTTTTTGCCATAGCCTTTTCACGCGACGGCCGGACGGGGACCAGGTGCGCAAACGCTTCGACGCTTCCGCGTTCGAACGATCCGCTCAAGGCCTGCGGACAACCTCGCCAGGATGGCGTCGCATTATCATCGGCATAACCGCAGAGATTCCTGGTTGTGTGGATGGATTGAAGCAGGCGCTCGATCAGGTCGCGCGCCGGCCGCGTATCGCCGGGCGCCATTCCCATGCGCTGCAGGATGTCCAGGTCGCGTTTCTCATTGAACAGGGCGCCGCCGGTGGAATCCAGCCGGCGGCCCGGATTCTGGTAACGGTAAATGCCGTCCACGTTGCAGACCAGCTGAAGCGGTCGGTTGGGATCTTCCTTAATCCGGCGTTGGAGGCGGTCAAGGGTCGGCGCGGCGCGGCGCCGGCCGGGCGGCGCACCCAGCCGGCATACCAGGCACACCAATTGATAGGGGCGCACATTAATGGTCCGCGGCTGATGGGCGCGCTTGGGATGTCGGTTCATCGGGTCTGGTCCTCCTGAGAGTTTTCTTTATCCGTGTTTATCGGTGGCCCTCCGTGGTGGGCTCCTCTTTCGCATGGCGTTCGGCCTGCCGGCGCAATATGTCCAGTTCGGGCAGGGCCGTGCGCTGGCGATGATCCTCGCTGGCGCGCGCCTGCATGTACGTCTCCCAAAACGCTCGCGCCCGGCGCTCATATTCCGCGACAACGGCCAAATCGCCGGCGGCCTTATGTCGGCAGGCCTGGAACAAGAATCCTTCCACCACGGCCACGGCATCCGGCGGCGGCAGGTCTTCGGCATTTTTCTGCATCCAGACAACATTGGTACGGATAAAAGTATCGTAACTTATGGGCCGGCCGGCCGGGGGATACCGGAGGAGCGCCTGATCGTAAATTTCCCGGGCTTGGGCGTCGCGGCCATAGCTGTGAAAAACGATAATCGCCTCACCGAGAAAATTGGCATAAATCTCGCGGAAGAGGCGTATATCGTTACGGGCAATGGCTTCTTCATAGGCTTTTACCGCCTGCGGAAACAGGTCCAGCCGGGGTGTTGTCACGTACAAGTCCGTCGCCGGGTCAAAATCCAGCCGTCCCTGCCGGAATGCCGCCGAGAGGCCCTGAAACATCATCTGGTCGCAGGCCCGCGCGCCCGACCAGGCCGATGATGCCGGCGCATCATGATGGCACGAACAGGCCGCGGTCATCCGCTCGCCACCGGCCGCATCGGGCTTGCCCGCCACACCCGGCGCTCCGGCCGCCGCCTGACGGCCGCGCCAGGCCCAGAAAATCGCATGGGTTTCCGGAAGCCGCCAGTCGAAAGGACCGTATTCGGCATCCAGTTGCCGCATGAGCGCCGGATCCAGTTTCAATTCCTCGCGCAGGCATTTGAGATCCGTGTCTTTTGCGTGGGCCTCCAGTCGCGCCCCATGGAGCACGGCCTGCATGGTTTCCGCCAGCTTGCGTTTATAAAATGGATGCGCCGAATCCATGATGTACCCGATCTTATGCTGGTAGAGCCAGCCCAGTTCCTTGTACAGGTTCGGGTCGCGGGGATTATACCGGATACCTTCATCCCGCAGGAGCCGGATTCCGTTACTGACCCAACGCCAGCGATTTTCGGCATCGGGAAACAACACACTGATGTTGTAAGCCATGTTCCAGGCCTGGAAGGCCCACACCGTGGTAAAGTGGGGTTCCAGTTTGGTGATCCAGTCCGCCAGCTGGGCAATTTCGAATACCCGGCCTTCCTGTTGCAGGCGGATGGTCCGGAGCCAGAGCATGTCGGCGATCAGCCCGCGGAACCCGCCCAGGGCCACGGTGGTGAAGGCCATCAGCGGCGGCGCGTTCTCCAGCGGGGCGGAGGCCAGTAACTGATGTCGCGCCCGGTAATCCCACAGTCGCTCATGCACGCGCGCGGCGCCCCACAGGCCGAGCAGGGCCGCTAGAATCAACAAAATACACGGCGCTTTTTTCATGGAAATTCAAATCCGCAATCACACGTAAATCCAGGCATAGGATTGCCGCAAAAAGGCGCCAGCGGCACAAAGCATGTTTTTGTATGTTTTTTATTGTGCGGTGTGTGCGTTTTTGCGGCTAATCTTGGCTGTTCAATTTGCGGCCAATCCCATTTCACGGCGGCTGAACATCCAGATACCCAGCACGGCCAGCCCGCCGCCATAGGCCAAAGCCAGGATGCCCCACGCCGCGCCCACCAATGTCCACGGGATAAACGCGCCTACCGGCAGGAAATTCAACGGCTCGAATCGCGCCAGCGGCGGCGTGATCCCGTGAGCCACGTGAATAACGCCGCGGGTCGCGGCATCCAACAGGTGGGCCAGCCATGCCGGCGCCAGGTCCCCTTCGATCATCATCGACTCCGTGCCCGCCCAGCCGCTCAGGCCGGTGATAAGCAGGAAGGCGAATGCCGTAAATACGGCGACCGGAAAAGAAAACAGGGCGCCGGCGGTCAATCCCAGCGCGGTGAAAAATGCCAGCCGCGCCAGGGCCAGCAGGAGGGCGCGGATAAAGTTGCTTTCGAAACTGCTTTCCCGGATCAATAAGCGCGCGCCGGCATCCGCGGCAAACAGGACGGTGGCCGGCGTCGCCGTTTCCGTATTTTTGTAAGTGACCATCAGCCGTTGTCCCGGCCTGGCCGGCGGGAGTTTCAACGCATGGCTGACGTTCGGCGTGAAGGAGCGCTGTGTGCTGAAGCGTGGTTGGGCATCATCCGCGCCGATCAGCCATGAGCCGGTCACCGGCATCTGGCGCTCGATCCGCGACGTGGCAAACTGAAACTGCAAGAAGATCGCATCGCCCGGATTAACGCGTTCCGGCACGCGGAAGCTCCAGGACTGCGTTCCGGCCGGCGGGACTACAAACATGGCGCGCCCCACACCGGGCGGGACCGGCTTTGCGGCCGGCGGCTCGGGAGTGACAAGACTATGAGCGGTCAAGACTTCTTCACGCAGGCTGGCCCGGTCACCGGCCGACAGCACGGCGCTCCGCGTGGTCCAGCGCAGGAGCCCATACATCAGGCCGCCGGCCAGGCCCAGCATGACCAGGTTGATCGTCATCAACCCCAGCCATTTGCCGAGCCAGATCTCGGCGGCATGCACCGGCTTGGTGACCAGCACATGCATCTGGCGGCCCGAGACTTCCAGCGAAACGGCGCCGGCGGCCGCCCACGCCGCGGCAATGGAGAGTAGAAATACCGCCAGGCCGAACGCGTAGTGCATGAACAACTGCGCCTGTCCGGCCGCCGTGCCGTCGCCCTTGATCGCGAGCGGCAATCCGGCAATGCAGATCACGACCATCGCGATCAGCAGGGCAAAGACCCGCGAGCGAATGGCCGTGCGCAGGGTTAATCCGGATATGGCTATGATTCGAGTCAACATTCCAGTCCACGCATAGGGATTTTAATTCGGGTAGCCGCGCCTGTGAGGGCGTGGATTCTTCCGCCGACCACTACATGAAACCAATATTCCAGTCCACAGCCTACGGTCCTCGGTCTTTCTTGTCACCCGCCAGAAACTCGGCCACGCCTTCTGCAGGTGTGGCGCCGGTTGGCGCCGCTTTCTCCGGACGGACCTGGTCGATGGTCTCGATGAAAAATTGTTCCAGGGTCCGGGTGGGATGGTCCACGGCAGGCGTATCGCCGGTCTCGCGGCGGAGCGCCTGCAGGACGGCTTCCAACCGGTCGGGGGCCAGGGCAGGAAAGGTCAGCCGGCAGCGATCGTGTTGTTCGAGCAAATCGCGGACACGGCCCTGAACCAGGATAACGCCATCGCCCATGATGGCCACGCGGTCGCAGACGTGTTCGACGTCGGCCAGGAGATGGGAGGAGAGGATCACGGTTTTACCGCGTTTGGCCAGGGTCAGGATCAGGTCCTTGACCTGGCGGCAGCCGATGGGATCGAGCCCGGCGGTCGGTTCGTCCAGTACGATCAGGTCGGGATCGTTAATCAGCGCCTGGGCCAGGCCGACGCGGCGGGCCATGCCCTTGGAAAATTCGCTCACGGGCCGATGCTGGGCGTGCTGGAGCCCGGTCATCTCGAGGAGCTGGTCAATGCAAGTCCGGCGCGCGGCACGGGTGAGCTTGAACAACCGGCCGTAAAAATTCAGGGTTTCGCGCGCGGTGAGGTAGGGGTAGAGGCAGGATTCTTCCGGCAGATACCCGATGCGCGCCTTGGATTCGACATCCCGCGGCGAGCGGCCGAACACGGAAAGCGTGCCCCGGGTGGGGGCCAGCAGCCCGAGGATCATGCGCAACGTGGTGGTTTTGCCGGAGCCGTTGGGCCCCAGCAGGCCGAAGACTTCGCCGGCCTGGACGTCGAACGCAATGGCGTTGACCGCACGGACCTTGGGGCGATGCCAGAAATCCCGGAATATCTTGGTCAATGCTTCCGCGTGGATAATGGCCTGTGGGGAATCAGTTGATGCGACCATGATTATATCCGTTTAGTATCGGCGGCCGGCCTTGCCCGGCGGCGCATCGGGTTTGCCTGCCATGGCAAGACTGCAATCGCAAAGTTTTTCCGGCAACCTGACTTCTTATCCTTCATTCCGTGCCATTGCGCCAGAAATACGATATGGAATTCCCGGAAACGCTTCAATTCAAATCTTGATCAGCCCGGCTTCCTGAAAACTGAAATAGCCTTTCTTGGTCACGATGACGTGGTCCAGCACGCGAAGGCCGAGTATCTTGCCCGCTTCGGTCAACTGATCGTGTGTTTGGCGGTCGGCCTCGCTCGGTTGTAAACTGCCGGACGGATGATTGTGGACAAAGATGACGGCGGCCGCGCGGTCGACGATCACGTCGGCGAACACCTCGCGCGGATGCACCTGGCTCTGATCGAGGAGCCCGATGGTGACGACCCGCTTGGCAATGAGCTCGTTGGCGCCGTTGAGCGAGAGACAGACAAAGTGTTCCTGCTGTTTCCCGGCAATATCGGCCACCTGCGGCAATACGTCCTGGGCGCCAGTGATTTTGACGGTGTCTTTCAACAGGTGCCGCCGGGCAAGTTCGAAGGCCGACAGGATTTGCCCGGCTTTGGCAAGCCCCACGCCGGGAACGGCCTGCAGCTGGTCGAGCGTCAACCCGGTCTTGTGTTCCCGAATCAACCCCGCCACTTGCCGGGCAATCGTGCGCACATCGACGCCTGCCGTGCCCATGCCGAGAATGGCGGCGACAAGTTCCTCGTCGGTCAGGGCGGCCGCGCCCTGGTCTCGCAATTTTTCGCGCGGGCGGCTGTGCTCCGGCATGTCCTTAATGGTTTTCATAACGCACTAATTATAAGTCTATTGCGAGCTATTCCCAATCTTGCACATCACTCGGTAAATACAAGTCGCTTTGTATATCATTTTTTAAAATAAATGATGCGCAAAACCCGTTGTGTATCATTAGCGACACTTAAAATGCGTGTTTGCTCGCGTTGCTCTTGAACCTTGCTATGTGATTTGATAATGCTGAAAGACCGCGAAGGATGACGAAAGAAGCCGAAAATCAAAGACTTACGACAGCACGCTATAAAACATGAGGTTTGAGAACAAAAACCGAGACTAACCCAAGTAGACAACGGTTTGATAATGTTTTTTTGAGCCAGGCAAACGGATTGCAATGCGTCTGCCTGGCTCTTGCATTTCTCTCAGCCAAGGTTATGAATGAGAAGTTCCGAGCGTTCCTTTGATCTGGTGTCGGCCGCCGTGCGGCTGTTACCAGAACTATATTTTGTCAAAACGCGCACCTGTCTAAAACTGCGGAACATCTTACGAATATCAGCATCGTCGTTCAAGGATAGAATAAAACGACCTTTAATTAATCGCAAAGCATCGGCGAGGGACTGAAAGTCTTTATCTTCGAATGGCCGGCAATAGTCCTGGGTTACGTGGTAATAAGGCGGATCGATATAAAAAAACGTCTCCTTACGATCATACTTCTCGATACACCTGCAGGCGGTCAGGTGCTCAATCGTCACGCGTTCCAAGCGCCAGTGGACTTCCAGGAGCGTTTCCTCGACGGTGGTAAGGTTCAGGTTCATCGGTCGCATGGCACCAGCACCGAATGTCCGACCGGTTGTCTTTCCACCGAAGCCAAGGCGCTGAATATAATAATATCTGACCGTACGCTGAAGATCAGTCAGCGTTGTCGGGTCTTTCCTGTTCTCCAGCTCGAATAATTCGCGGGAAATGACCGCATACTTGAAATAATCAAGAAATGGCTGGAGATGGCACTGGAGGATTCTCCAGAAGTTCATCAGCTCGCTGTCTATATCGTTGATCACCTCAGTCTGGCTGGGCCGTT
>JAQUMN010000043.1 GCA_028718125.1 Kiritimatiellia bacterium | reverse complement strand
GTGAACCCGGATACGTCACCAGATCGATGCTGATGGACCCGACGCACCAGGCTGTTCGTGACTCCGATATACAGCGTCGTCTGTCCCTTGTTGGTCGTCATGTAAACGTAAAATGCCTCGCGGGACATGAGATTCCTCGACTTCGCTCGGAATGACGGACGAAGAGTGAGTCATGATCAAGCTTTAATACGGCGCCGCGATCCGCCTAATATGCCGCCAAGCACGCCGCGCAAGATCTGCCGTCCGAGCTGGCTTCCTACGGTGCGCGCCGCCTGTTTGGCCAGTGTTTCCACCATGCCCTGCCGGCGCTTGGTGCCCCAAAGAAAATCGCCAAAGGGGCTCCCGCGTTCGGGCGGCTTCGCTGTCCCGGCTTGATCTGGCGCCGAGCCGCCGGCTTCTCTTCCCATGGCCCTTCGGCTGAGGATCTCGTAGGCCGACTCGCGGTTTACCGGTGAGTCATACTTGCTGCCCAGCGGACTGCGTGCGCGCACGGATGCGCGCTCTTCCGGCGTGATCGCCCCTATCCGGCAGCGCGGCGGGCAAATGAGCGTACGCTCAACCGGCATCGGCACGCCTTTCTCCTGGAGCGCGGAAACAAGGGCTTCGCCGACACTGAGCTGTGATATGACTTCGGCGACGTCAAGTTTCGGATTGGGAGCGAAAGTTTCCGCGGCGGTGTTTACTGCCTTCTGGTCACGCGGCGTGTAGGCCCGCAGCGCATGCTGAATGCGGTTCCCGAGCTGGCCAAGGATTTCGTTCGGCATGTCGTCAGGGAATTGCGAGCAAAAGTAGATCCCCACGCCCTTAGAGCGTATGATTCGCACGACCTGCTCCACCTTTTGGCACAAAGCCGGGGGCGCGGCGTCAAACAGCAGGTGAGCCTCATCGAAGAAAAACACCATCCTGGGCTTGTCGAGGTCGCCCACCTCGGGTAGGTTCTCGAATAGCTCTGACATCAACCACAAGAGCAAACTCGAGTATAATCGCGGCTTTAAGATGAGCCGGTCTGCGGCAAGGATGCTGACAACGCCGCGGCCGCTGAGGTCGGTACGCAGCAAGTCGTTAAGTTCCAGGGCGGGCTCGCCGAAAAAGGCCTGCCCGCCTTGCCGCTGAAACGACAGCATGGCTCGCTGGATGGCAGCCACGGACTGTGCACTGACCAAACCATATTGCGACGAGATTTCCGCGCGTTTTTCCGCAAGCAAGCCGAGCAGAGCGCGCAGGTCGTCGAGGTCAAGCAACAGCAGTCCTTGGTCGTCCGCCAACTTGAAAGCGATCTCCAGCATCCCGGCCTGGGTATCGTTAATCTCCAGAATACGCCCCAGCAAGCTCGGGCCGATTTCGCTGATCGTGGTTCGCACCGGATGACCGGCCTTGCCGAACACGTCCCAGAACAAGACCGGACACGCTTCGTTAGCATAGCCCTCCATGCCGATCTGGGCAACACGCTGCCGGGTCTTCTCGTTGGTGATACCAGCAAGGGCCAAGCCGGCCACATCGCCTTTGACGTCAGCCATGAACACCGGCACGCCCGTGCGCGAGAAGCCCTCTGCCAATACCATGAGAGAAACCGTCTTGCCGGTGCCGGTGGCGCCCGTGATCAGACCATGGCGATTGCCATACTTGGCGAGTAATTGAACTTGTTGCTCGCCTTTGCCAATAAGTATCTGGTTCATACGCGACCTCCTATTTGACGATGCGAACAAGACCACTCCACCACTCCACCATGAGGACGTGAAGCCCGGTGACCACTTCGCGCCCTGGATTTAGGGTCCTATATTTCTAGCCAACGATAAAGTTTGCCTGAATTTGTTGTTTGTTATAGAAAATACGCCCGGGTTTGTCCATCCTCGACGCAGGCGAACTATTCCTAACCGCCGTCGTAAATGAGCCCATTGAGTTGCAAAGCGGTCAGACTGAGACAGCCCGGTTTGCACAATCACGTCCCAAAACCTTGGTTAGAGAAGGCAAGCGCGAGCCTCTGCTCAATATCAAGCGAAAGGAATTCGACGGCATTCTGGGCGCTGATAAAAGCGTTCACAAAACCGTCGCTTTTACAGATCATATTCAGGCGTTTCACCTGGTTTTCGGCCGTTATCCGGATTTGCTCGCGGAATTGGGCAATCAGCCTGTGAATTTCCTCCTGATTGCCTTTCAGACTCCAGTAAATATTCAGGTACATACGGAGGGATGATTCTTCAATCCCGGTCAGGGGCATAATGCCGACATAATATTTCCAGTATTTGCGGCCGACCTTGCAGTATTGCATCAGGCTTATAATTGAGAGGTATTTTAAGGCGCCCTGGATCGTAGTTTCGGCGAGATGGATGAGATTCCGATCATCGCCCTTGTATATCGCCGTCACCTTGTCATAGGACATGTATCGGTCAACAATGTCCAAAAGCGGCAGAATCGGCCTCAAGGCGTCGCAGAAATCATCCCTGCCTTTCAGGGGACAAAAGGGACATCTTTGAAATTCAACGGCCTTTTTCACGGAAGGAGGAATTTTATCCGGATTGTTCCAGTATTCATCCGTCGTTTTCTTAATATTTTCCGCGGTCAGCGCCAATTGAGATGAATTCTCGAAGATCAGGTAGAGGCCCTTTTGAACATAGTCCTTTGACCGCCAACATATTGTTTTGTCGTTTTCCATTTGTCACCCATAAGCCGAGGCAGTGTCTGCTATACACATAATATGGCAACCGCAACTATCCTACAAAGTGTAACCCCTTTACCACTCCTTCAGGAAGCCGTCAGATTTCCAGGTCCGTCACCCCTTCTTTCACGGCATATTTAGTGAGCTCGGCCACGCTGCGCAGCTTTAACTTTTCCATGATTTGACGACGATGGGTCTCGACGGTTTTCACGCTGATATCCAGCGCGGAAGCAATGTCCTTGGTCGAACGGCCTTCCGCAATCTGCCGGAGCACTTCGCGCTCGCGCTTGGAGAGCAGGACATACACCGAATTTTCGTCGTGTTTCACCACGCGCCGATGGTCATCAACCACCGTCTCGGCCACAGCCGGGTTCAGGTAGACTTCACCTTTCATCACCGCGGCAATGGCCTGCGCCAATTCGCCAAAAGCGCTGTTCTTCAGGATATATTCTGCCGCGCCCGCCTTGAGCATTTGGGCCACACAGCGCCGGTCGGAATGCATGGACAACCCGATCACCTTGGGCTTGTGCGGGAGCTTGACAATCTGCCGGGTCGCTTCAATGTCGTTCAGCTCGGGCATCCCGATATCGAGGATGCAGATATGCGGCTGGATTTTACGCGCGATTTTAACGGCGTTCTGGCCATCGGCCGCCTCGGCCACAACCTCCATGTCACGCTGCTTTTCAATTAACGAGCGCAGCCCGTCCCGAATAATCTTGTGATCGTCAACCAGCATGATCTTAATCGCCATGGTTTTTTCTCCTTATATCGGTTGCTTTCGCCTGCGGTTGCAGGCCGAAAACGCGATAGATTTCATCCGACCATGACAATTCGCCGGTAACGACATTCCAATCCCAGTTGCCGATATGGGCAATGCGTTGCGCTTCCGAAAGACGGCCTTCATTGGTCATGAGACGTTCTTCCGTTTGCCGGCGTTCAGTAATATCAATGCCCATCTCGAGGATGAGGCGCGTGCCGTCCGGTCCGTTCCATTCCCACTCATGGGGCGCATTGGTTTTCAGAACGTTACAGGTTTTGCACACCTCGCAGGGCTCGGTTCGCCCGAACAAATATTCGGAACAACGCCGGCCACGGGCCTCGCCAAAGCGTTCCAGAAAAAAACGGCTGGCAAACGGCACATGGTAATCCGGCGTCAACAGTATGACGTAAACCGGCAGGATGTCCCGGACATCGTTGAAACGCCTCTGTTCGGTTTTCAGCGCCATTATGGTTTTCTGCAATTCAGCAGTTTGAACGATGATTTGAGACGTCAATGCGGCGGGCGCTTTTTTGGGCGCCGAAACAGTCCTTTGGCGCGCGTCGCGCTTCGCGGCAGCGGGGTGTCCGGCTTTTACGGACGGACGATTCACAGCGCAGGTCACAGTCCTTTCATTACCCGTGATTTTATCCATTGATTGGATCGCTTGACAATGTTTTAAATTGCAGCGGGGAATCCTGTCAAGGTTGCGTCAAGAACGGTCTCGCGGGAGTTCCCTCCTTCGTCCGGCAACTGCCGGACTATGGCGGGCAGGCTGTCCCCGGCACGAATGCCAATTCTTTCGCGATATTGGAGGGCGTCCCGATCACGCCGTGGGCGGGTATCGGGACTGCGACGACGCCGGTTTCAGAATGAATGACGCCGCCGTGATAACCATGCGCCCGGCCCGCGGAAAATTTCCACAATCGCGGCATTCGTTGAGGCGGGTACAAAGCAATGGCCGCCCCTGATCAGGAGACGGGGCGGCAAATCCATGTCCGCCTGGCCGGGCCGACAATCCGAAAGCCAGCACTTTCCAGCGCGGGGAACGGCGCGGTTGTCCATTTGGGCATCACGATCGATCCCGACCGGGATTCACGCCCATCATCAGGCGTGGAAAAGAAATCCGGGTTATTTTACCCGGATTTCCCTTGAAGATTCCCATAAACCGTGGATATTGCAATAGGCCAGCGCCTGCAAAGTCCCGGATTTTAAAAGTTTCAAAGTCGCCGCCGCCTTGTGATGCGTTGACACCGGCCCCTGATTGGCGCCTTTTACGGACTCGCCATGAGCCGTAAACTCGAAACGCCCCGCTTGGAAGACGGCTTTTTCACCCTCCGGATGAAAACACAACATGATCCAGCGGATATGATGCTCCGTAGTGTTGGGATGGCCAACGACCTGACCCACCGATACCGTGACATCAAATAATTGATCCGGCTTGACGCTCTCGGGACATTCGATGACCGGCACATGTTTTTCCGATTTCCAGTCGGCTCTTTGGATTGTTTCGCTTAACGCAGGCATGGCGTCTTTCCTTTCTTAATGTTGTCCGTTCATGCCCTGACAGGCACACGGCTACTCCTTGATCTTAATGGCGTCCACCGGGCAACTGTCGGCGGAACGGTATTTACTACCGCCAACTTTCCATCGCACGCGAATATATCCGGGCATTTATTTGCGCAGATTCCGCACCCAATGCACACATCGTTCTCGGTAATAACATTCATAACAGACGATTCTTGCTCCCGTCGGCGCCGAACCTGTTCAACAAACCTCAACCACATGGTTCTGCGAACCGAACGCATTGGGAATACAATGCGGACACGCCGGATCCAGATGCCAAACGCCGTCGATCAGGAATTTGTATTCGTGGCGCCCGGCCGGAAGCTCAAGATCGGCAACGTAGAAACCATCGCCCTCCGGCGTCATCCGGTTTGCGAGTGGATTCCATTGGTTGAATGTGCCGGCAATACAGACGACACACCCGGGGCGCGCCTTGACCTTCAAACGGACCTTTTGCGTTTTCCCACGCCCGGCCTTTTTAGCGGGCAGCGTTTTTTTCTGTTCGTTTTTGCCTGTCGCTGCGTTCCTCATATTCACCTTCCCTTCTGTATTTTATTTATCCCGGTAAATACCAAGCGCGAGCCGATTGCCCATTCCGCCTTGGCGCCCCTATTGCATAACTACCCGCCTCGGGGAAATACGGCGTTCGCATCATATCCCGGGATCACTTGTTATGTCCGATCATCAGCTGAATATCTTCTTCCAGATTTTGCAGGTCTTCTTCGTGCGACACTTCGTCCTGAAGGATCTGAACCACCATGTTATAGGTGACCGGATCGGCTTCCCGGGTCGTCTTGAGCAGGTTGGAATACGTCGTAATGGCACACTGTTCGCCCTTGATATTCTGCTTCAGAATACTTTCCACATAGGGATCGTCCGGGGCTTCATAGCCGCAGTTCGTCCATTTATACCAATCAGCCGGTTTGGTAACCGGCATGCCGCCAAGTTCAATGATTCGCAAAGACACCATGCCGGCATGCCGCAACTCATCGGCCGCATGCTGATTCAGCTCGGCAATAACCGCGTCTTTCATCGGGCCTTTCACGACCTGGGCGCCGACCCAATACTGGTAATACGCCAGCCATTCGTCGGAAAACGCTTTTCGCAACAGGGTGATGAGCTGATCGACATCCATCCCGATGATTTCTCTCGCTTTGGTTCCCATGATCGCGCCTCCTTGTGGTTGTTTTTCACTCGGTCATCCGATTCTGTTTTGCGGCCCGAGTTACCGCATTCCCCTCGGCCATTTATGCCACCCCCTTCCTTTGTCTTTAATTCGTTTATCGTTTGATGTTCATAACTTGCTTCGTCCGAATGCGACGGCTACCTGTTAGAACGACGCCATCGTTTCAGATTGCCCCGACTTGGCCTATCGGGATATGTCTGATTGGTCTCTTCTAAATACCTTAGGGCTGCGCTCCACACGGCTGGAGTAAGAAACTTCGAGGCGCTATATCAGGGATTTCCCGATTGTGCCAGCCATGCATCCGAGGCATTATATAATTCAAAAAAGAGACGCGGGGTTGCAACCATAAATAATCGTGAATTTGAAAGGGAAAAGGCGATGACCACAAAAATTTACATCGTGTTTTACAGCATGTATGGCCACGTTTACCAGTTGGCGGAACAGGAAGCAGTCGGCGCGCGCGACGTTTCCGGGTGTATGACTGAACTCTACCAGGTGCCGGAACTGGTTCCGGAGAATGCGCTTGAAAAAAGTGGGCGCAAGGCTGCGCGGCGCGCCTTCGCGCATATTCCGATTATCGAACCAGAACGCCTGGCCGAAGCCGACGCCATCATTTTCGGAGCGCCGACGCGCTTTGGGAACATGTGCGCCCAGATGCGCAATTTTCTCGATCAAACCGGTCCGCTCTGGATGAAAGGCGCGCTGGTCGGCAAAGTCGGCAGTGTCTTCACCAGCACGGCCACCCAGCACGGCGCACAAGGGATTATCGATGTTGATTAAATTTCACAAAGAGACGCGGCTTCAGGGCATTCCGGTCAGCGAAGGCATTGTGGTCGCCAGAGTCTGCCTGTTCAACGAGCGGCGTCACGCCAATTTGCCCATATATCGGGTAACGGGAGACGGTCTGGAGCGCGAACGCAACCGTATTACCCGGGCCGTGGCCCTGGCCGTGGATCAACTGACGGCGTTAAAACGGGATGTCGCTTCTCGCGTCGGGGAAGCGGAAGCGGAAATATTCGCGGCCCATATAATGATCCTGCAGGATGCGGCGCTGCACCGGCAGTTGCTGGATGCAGTATCGGCGAAATACGCCAATGCGGAAGCGGCGATCATCGCGGTGCTGGAGGAAAACGAGTCGCGCCTGATGGAGTTGGATAACGAGTATATCAAAGATCGCGCTTCGGATATCGGCGAAATCAAGCGGCGCCTGCTGGATATTCTCGGCAATATGAAGCCCTCCCTGCAATGCGCCGGTCTGCCCCATTGCCAGAAAGGTCGCAACCGCATTATTGTCGCCGAGGAATTGACTCCCTCCCTGACACTTGAACTGGATGTCGAACATACCCGGGGGTTTGTCACCGAACGCGGGGGGAAAACTTCACATGCCGCCATTTTAGCCAAGGCGCTGGGCATTCCTGCCGTCACCGGAGTTAGCGGACTACATTCCGCCATCGGGTGCGGGACGGAATTACTCATCAACGGCAACACCGGCGAGGTGGTGGTTTGGCCTTCCGAACAAACGCTTCAATCCGTAACGGCGGCGCAACCTTTGCCGGCATTGACGCCGGACGATGCGCTTTTTATCGCAGATTTCCAGGTCATGGCCAATATTACATCCGCTGCGGAAGCCGCCGAGGCCCAGGCCATGTCGGCGGAAGGCATCGGCCTGTACCGGACCGAATTCGAATTCTTCGCCGCCGGCCGCCTGCTCAGCGAGGAAGAGCAGTATGCGCGTTATGCTTTGGTTATCGCCGCCATGAAGGGCAAACCCGTTACGGCCAGGCTTCTGGATATCGGCGGCGACAAATCGGCGCCGTTTTTCAACATCGCTCCGGAAGAGAATCCTTACCTGGGCTTGCGCGGCGGACGCCTGCTCCTGGCGAGGAAAGACCTGCTGGCGGCGCAGGCCCGCGCGCTGGTTCGAGCAAGCGCTCATGGGCCCGTTCAAGTGCTTTACCCGATGATAATCGAAACGGAGCAGTTCGTGGCGCTCAAGAAGATGTTCCTTGAGGCGACAACGGACCTTTCCCCGGGGCGCCTTGTCCACGGCGTCATGTTTGAGGTGCCTTCCGCCTGCCTGCAGGCGCGGGAACTGCTGAAGATCGCCGATTTTGCCAGCGTGGGCACCAACGACCTGATTCAATATCTTTTTGCCGTGGACCGCAATAACGACCGGGTTTCATATGATTATTCGCCGGATCGCCGGGTTTTCTGGGACCTACTGGCCGACATAGCCAGCGCGGCGCAAGAGACAGGACGGACGCTTTCCGTATGCGGGGAAATTGCCGGTGATCCCGCCTATGTCGGCAAGCTGATCGACCTTGGGATCCGGACCGTCAGCGTAAGCACCAAGTTGATTCCGCGCATCCGGCAAGCGGCGCATGCGGCCTTGCGGAGGAAAATTCCCAACCCCGGCAGTGCAGGATAAGGACCAATGCTTTTTGAATGGCGCGGGGAGGCTTCACTCCACAATCAGATGTTCCGCCCTGAAGTCGCCGATTGCCACCTTGACGCGCTGACCCGATTTACCCCTGTAACCGAGGTTGGCAAAGATTATCGGAATTCAGCCGAAAGGAGGGACGTCTTACGCAGCCAAAAGGCGCCCTAATGGTTGCGCATCGCCTTTTCGGAAAGGAAGAGAACGCTCTTCCAAGGCTCCAATGTCGAGCGGCCGTTCGGCCAGGCCGGCGTGGCAGGTGTCAAACCAGCGAATGCCCGCAAACTGGATTCCGCAACCGTTTGCGTGGTATCCGTCAAATTAATCAGCAACCCCGCGTCACGCCCGAAGTAGGAGAACGTCCTCAGGAGCAGGCCGCTCTCCGCGGCATGGACCTGCCATTGCAAGCGCTCGTGGAATTGCTCAGTTTCGGCGGGCGTCACGTTGGGGAGCAACCATACGGCCGTATCCAGGATTAAGTCGTTTGTCCCATATAGGTGCGGCTCGCGCCGCAGCGGCCAACAGAGCCTTTCGACCAACAAGGACTCGTAGGCGCGGCGGCGCCGGGAGGTGGTCGCCAGCACGAACGGCAAGACCGCACCCACCGCGACAACACCAAGTTCGTTCGGCAGGCACACCCACGGGCTTGGGATTTCGATTTCTTCGTCCGCGCCGCCAATACCCGGCACGTGTCGCGCGCCCGCCGCGGAGACCAGCTCAAACTGATTGCCGGTAAAGATATCGTTCGCCAGATTAAGGTTCAATCCCGCGATTTCCAACAGCAGCACCGGCCGCAGCGCGCGCGCGATCTCGATCCGCAGCAGCGCGCGGCCGTCGGGCATCATGACAAAGACCATCTGTTGCTCGATGGCATACCCCGCGCCGTCGTCGCTCAGCAGCGGCCAGCCCTCGTTGATCCGTCCGGCCGTTATGAATCCTGCGCCGCACGCCTCCGCGCGCCAGGCGCGCGCAACATGCCGCTCGCGGAGCGGTTTGAAGATCGTGGCGAGATTGCTCAGCCAGTCCACGCGATGTCCGTGCCCGGCCGGCACGACCAACGCCAGCGGCGGATCGGACTCGGCTTTCTCGGAGCGATGCCAATACACAGCACACAGCGCTCGCGCGCCGCGGCGGAATACCAGGCCGGCCTCGCTGGAGATCAGCGGCTGCGCTATGCTCTCTTCTATCTGCCCCACGGCGCCGCAGGTCGGCCCCGGCGCAAGCCGCGTCTCCGGCGCGGAAAAGAGCATGCAGGCGTAACTCCGGGCCAGAATGGCATCCGCTTCCAGGCGGAAATAATAATATGGACGCTCATCGGCGTGCAGAAGCCGCAGCCCTTCGCCGCGGGCGCCGAGGAAACTGCCGTCACCTGCGGCCACACAGTCGGCATCCGCCAGGCGCTCCAGGGCGCGCGCCAACTCCCAGGCAGCCGGGTCGCCGCCGTGACGGGCCCAGAAAACCAGGCACGGCAACAGGTAATGATACATGATGGAATACCGCGGCCGCTGTTTGCCGAAGCACACGACGCGTCCGTCTGGCAGGATGCAGCGGCGGATAAAGCGCCACAAATCGCCCATATGATGGAACAGCGCCTGCGTTGGCGTCCAGTGGTGACGGAGCGTTCCTATCATGGCCATGACAAAGAACGATTCGGCGATAATGCTGTAATCCAGGCTGAGCACGCCGTGATGCTCGAACAGGGCGCCGGGATGCATATTCGCGCCCTGGTGCCAATCGCACAACGGACGACCATCGACTACCGTGCCGGCCTGCGCATCCTCAGGCATGGAGAGCGCATTCAGGCAGAAGATGCTGCTCCGTTCCAGCCATGCCGCGGAGCGGGGATGCTCCGGATAAAGCCTGGCCGCGCGGAACAGCAGGCTGCCGCGCCAGTAATTGCGCTCGCCGAAAGTTTCCGCCCGCAAGCCGAAGCGATTGTGCTCGATGGGCACGTTCAATAAATATTCCGCCTCAGCCGTCAACACGGAGCGCCAGGCGGCGCGATCCGCCGGCGTGAGCCAGGGCTCGAGGCCATCGACCGCATTGGCCATGCGTTCGAGCACGATCGGGCTGCCCCAGTGCAATCCCCATGACGATTTATCAGGCGCCCGGCCAGCTTGGCTCACATGCGCCGCCACGATGTAGCGAAATGCGCGGGATGCGCGTTGCGCCAACTCGTCGAGCGACAGGTGACATTCCGCGCGCAATGATTCCGGCCCGATCGCGAGCGAAACGCAGGCCGCCAGGTATCCGACCGTTGCGCTGTGGTCCAGGACAGCGCCCGTGCCGGCGCCGAAATAGCCGCGCCCGCCATCGGTGGCGTGCCAATGCGGCTCGGCCCATTGCAGCCACCGCGGAAAATGCCGCAGATATGCCTGCCCGTCCGGTATATTCATGTCCCGTCCCTTCAAGTTTCCACCCGTTCGACGAGCTTTTACATGTTCAAACCCAGCACACGGCGCTTATCGCAATCGCTCAGCTTCGCATATATCAGCCAGCCGAATTGCTTGCGCCGCATCACGCATAGTCTGATCGGCGCCAAACAACAGCCGCTCCGCGCCCACCTGCGCCACGATGAATTCCAGGACATGCGCCGGCACGGATGGCAGGATCATTTCCAGGTAGATGTTCGGGTATTCCCGGACCGGCTCTACCGCTGCCCGGGCTTGCGCATATGATCCGGCGCACTGCGCGTTCGATTATCGGCCGGGAATGCGCGCGCGATCAACCCTTCACCCAACTGCTGGACGCACTGCTGCCCGGAACAATCCGGCTTTTAACAGCAGCGTGTGTTTTATTCAATATCCGCCAACAGGCATCCATGAGCCGGGACATTGGCCACTATTCTCCCCGATTTCACGGCAACCGGCTTGCCGCTCCAGAAATCCTTGACACGCGAACTGTTGATTCCACTGGCGCGCAGGTTAAAAACAAGTTCGCGCGGTTCCGCCTTCCAGTTCACGAGCAGAACGCGGCAGCCCTTGCCGCGTTTCTGCAACCAAACGCCGGGATACCGGGAACGGAACAGATCCAGGGGCACCCCCGCCTGGCCCTTTTCGGCCGAAACAACCCGGCGAAGGAGGTCAACTCCTTTTTTGTTGAGCAGGTTAACTTTATCGGAAAGATTCACCGCCCCCCCGCTGATGACCACCAGGGCAAGCAGGACCTTGGCTTCCTCATACTTCATGCTGGCGAGGCCCTCGGTCCGGTCATTGCCGCTCGGTCCAAAGCTATCCTTGTCTTCAGGCTTGATATAAACGATGGAAGGCTTCAGGCGGTTGAGGTCGGGATCGCCCGAAGTCGCGGGGCACCGGCACACCACGAAATCAGGGTCGTTGACCCACATCCGCTTGTGCATGGCGAAGCGGGTTGCGATTGACACCGCGCTGTTTTTGGCCGATTCCCATTTGGCATGAATATCACTGGCCATCCGCATGCTGTCGGCATAGATATTCGGGCCGTCATGGTAATAGCATCCCAGGATGTGCGCATCCCCCACCGCCTTGCGTATCGGGCGCATGATCATCTCCATCATTCTTGCCCGGGGAACATCGTTCCGATAAAAGCGCCGGGCGCGCAGAGTCTGCCATATGAAATCCACCTTGAAATAACTATACCCCATTTTGCGATAGCGGGCATACAAGTCATAGAGCCATTTCTGGACGCTGGCCCGCGTCGGATCCAGCACGAAACCAAGGCGCCGCATGCATTCATATGCCAGGCAGGGCGCGCCGGATTCGCCCATGGCCAGCATGTCGGTGTCCCATTGGGCGATGCGGCACTGCGGCTCTATGACGGTTGGCGCCATCCAAATGCCCGGCTCAAATCCCATTTTCAGCAGTTTTTTTGCGACTTTTCCCATGCCGCTCGGGAACAGCGGGTTGGCATCCCACTCGCCGTAGCAGTATTGCCATCCGTCATCTATTGTTATGTACTTGATATGGCGGCTCAACACCGGGTCGCTTTTTATGAATTCCGCGTTGGCAAAAACCTCGTCCTCCGTGATGGTCCAGCGATAATAGTCCCAGGAATTCCATCCGGCCGGTTGTTCCTTGAACTGCACCGGGCTTTTCTGAGATTCGGCCCATGCAACCATCAGCCTGTGTCCGTCAGCGCCGGCACACAGAAGGACCGGTTCGCTTTCATAAGCCACGCCTTTTTCGGCAAACTCGACAACCGTGGATGCGCGCAGATCCTCAATCGCGGTTGGCCTGATTTTTCCGGAAAATTTCGACGCATGCGCCTGGGTCATGGGATTGGCAAACAGCATGTGCTTGCCTTTGACCGTCACCACGCACGCAAAACCGGCTTCAAAATCCTTTTCCGTGCCTGCCGGAAATGAAACAATCCTGCATCCGCCGGACCCCCGGCCATTGACGACAAGGTGATCGCTCTCGATCCGCGGAACAACCAGAGGCAGCAATTCCATTTTTCGGGCCGAAGCGCGTGCTTTGCCTGACAACACGATTGCCAGTCCTTCAACGTTGCCCGGGAACAGGCGTTTTTTAAAGCTCAGGCGCCAGGCGCCCGGTCCATGTTTGGTTTCAAACACGATTTCGCAGCTATCCTGTTCGATTACCTCCCATGACGTTAAAGGCATTTCGACGCCGTCAAATCCAAGCGCCGCCCGGCAGCCGGATAGTTTAACTCCATCGATTTCGACCAGGAATTTTCCCGGCGGCCGATTCATTTTCACGCATATATTACCGAAACGCAACTCAGTGTCTGAAGTGTCATTTTTCATTCAGCAATCCTATAGATAAACCGTTTCACCCCGGCAGCCGGCTTGACAGCGCTTCCATCAAGGCCGGATCATGCGCTCGTGCGGACATAAACGGCGTTCAACAAACTCTTTGTTTCACTTGTTACCGTATCCAGCGTGTTTTCATCAAAATCGGTCCATTCGACCTCGTACCCGCCGTATTTAAACGCTTTCCGGGTCGGCTGGTATCCGGGCGAATCGTTGCACATGTGGGCCAGGAACACGTATTTGGCGGGGGCCTTTTTCTTGACTTCGAGCTGCGCTTCAACAAACGGCTCGCCGGGCCACCCGATCACGGCAAGATCCCCAATGCGGAATATTTGCACCTCGTAAGCGTAAGACGGGTTCGCCTTTTTCTGAGCAACATTGTCAAGAATGCAGTGCGCATGCACCCACTTCCAATCAATGCTTGTTTTGGCCTCATCTTTCCACATGGGTTCGGGGTGCTCCGCGAGCAGTTTGCGCGCCGCCGCGATGATGTCGGCGCCGGTCTTCCGCAACGGGATAGGCAGTACTTTCCGTCCGCAAACCACCGGCGCGCCTGCGAGCGTCTCGATCCGCGCAAGGACCCGCACGGCGGTTTCGACCAGGTAGCCGCCCTTGACTTCAATGCCGCCTTTGTGATCGGTATCGAACGGATTGCCGTGCAGGATATTGCCGCACGCGCCGTTCAAAACCAGCGCCACGCATCCGCCGCCGAAATGTTCTTCCATCTTTGTCGCCCAGTACCCGGGCCAGTCAGCCGAAATCCAGCGCTTGGGATAGCCGTGACAGGGATGGCACGTGTAATGCAAAAGCGCGGCCATCGCCCGTCCCGATTCGTCTTCCAACACCGCCACACCAACTTCCGGATCGACGGGGCCCTCCCAGCATAATATATTGGGATTATCCCGCTGGGCCTGGCAAATGCCTTTGTCGCCGCGGGAAATGTAGCGGCGGTTGGTTCCCACGCGGGTATCGTAACCTCTGACCGCTTTCAAGGCGGCCGGGCGCATGCCGGCGTGCGCCGCTTTAACGGCCGCCATGGCGCCGGCGACAAATACCTCGTTATACCGGGCATCGCCGCCCCGTATCCAATCCAGGCCTTCCGGGAACGTGAAGGCATAATCGTCGGACATAAATCCGTTTCCCACAGCCGGCGCGGAATGCGATTGCGTTGCGTGCAGGATCACGGCGCCGGGATCGATCTCCAGATATTCGGCAATCTGCGCTCTCAACTTGTCGGCCCAATCCCTTTGAATTGAGGTAAGATCCGATGAAACAAGGCAGGCTGTTTGTTCGCCGTCCGAGACGACCAGCGCCTTTGTCTGGAGACGGTCCTTTATTTCCTCAACCGGCCGGTAGCGGCCGATGTCGCCGGCAATTTGAATCCCCATTTCCGGGGTAATATCCGCCCGGCCCGCGCCGGCAAGGAGCTTTTTTTCTGTTGTCATGCGAACGTCTCCTGTATCAGGTTTTTTTATTCCTACGCAATACGGCGCGGCTGAACATGAAGAACGGCGATCCGGCCTGGTCGCCGGCATCGTAAATTACGGAGCCGCAACTACGGGGGACACGGCCGGCCGGCGTTCCTCCCGCGTGTTCTTGATGACGGCATAATTAATGCTGAACACGGGCTCGACAGAGAGGGTATCGTTGCCTTTCGGCACTTTGACGACAAGAACATTCTTTTCCGCCAGCCTCAGGTTAACACCTTGTGCCGGGAAAGAATGAAATTTCCATTCATCGGACGCGAACGGCGCCTTGCCCTCAAACACTTTTTTTTCGTTAAGGTAAATGCCGATTTCCCGAGCTTCAGACTCTCCAGCATCCGAGAGCAGGTTTGCCGCCGGGTCACCGCACATTTTACCGGACAGGATCAATTCAAGCCCCTGTCCGCCGGCGTTGCCGGAGATTTCAAATTCCGCGGCGGCAGCAGGTTTATGCCCCGAAAGCGTCATGGCCGGGCGTTTATCCTCGGCTAAAAGCGTCGAAGCATATCCCAAGTCGCCGCCCTTGAAATCACAGGCCGCAAGGAAAACATCGGTTTCCCGCAATTCCACCTCGCGCCGCGCGCGTTTTTCCTGGTCGACCGCGGCCCGGTAAATGTCGAACCTTTTGTCTTCTATGATGCCGGCGCGGAACTTCCTGATAATGTCCAGCTGCCAGGACAACGACGCCCATTGTTTTACCGCGGCCGGACAGGCGCATTTGTTTTCATATTCGTCCATAAGCGTCTCGGCTTCAAGGATGTGTTTGTCGATTGCGGCAATATCCCGCGCCGATTCAAAGGAAGGGAATACTCCCGCATCGACCACTTTCCCGATCGTACGCGTGATATAATACTTGTCCGCGTAGGACAGGGCTTCTACCAGCCTGCGGAGGGTCTCATAATTATCGAGCCCGACAAGCATGCAGGTCGCCTGGCGGGCCGCTTCCTCCGGATTGAAGGCTTCCGGATTCCACAGCATGGCGCTCCACAGCATGTCGGAATAAAGTCCCAGGGAATTGAGCGAGGCGCCGGCGAGCTCTTTGTATACGTTCACGTCCCGGCCTGTATTCAGCCACCACTTGATGACATCCGTCGGGTAGATATAGCGGTACATGTGCATCGGGAAAACATCGGAGGCGTTCTGAAAAAAGAATGGTTTTCGCTTGATCAGAGCCGTCATCTTGTCCACGTCTTCCCTCGTGAAATACGAGGTCTTAACCATCGGGCCGGTCCAGGTTATGCCGATATCTTCCGGCAGGCGTTCGCCGATGGCTTTCAGGTAGTCGATTGGGGACTCATCGGACCATGGATTTTGACTCCTGGGCCCATGGTAGAAGGGCTGGACGATCGACATGGTCGCATCGGGATTGGTTGCCTTCATCTTGGCGTATAACCGGTTGATAATATAAATGTCGGCCTCACGCGCGGTGCCGAAGTTGATCATGTCTTCCGTGCTGAGGGGAAACCGGTAGTCATCCGGCCCGTAGGTAAGACCTCCGCCGGCTTTCATAACGGGCTCGCACATTTTCCAGATGATGTCAAAATGTTCGTCGCCTTTGCTGTCAACCTGCACCTGTTCGTTGATCGTATCGCCGATGGCGAACGGCATAATTCCAACCTGCCACTTGATGCCCAGCCCGCGCAGGTTTTCACCGATGGCCACGACTTTATCGATCAGCTCTTTCGGGCGCGGCGTCCGCCAATCGATCCATTCCCGCGGCTGGCCGCGCCGGGGCACCAATAGCGATTTGCTGAAATATATCCGATCCAGCTTGGTCATCACCGGACAAATACGGGAGCCCACGACATAATCACTGACGCCCGGGCCGATCGTCCCGCGCCCGAGCATGAAAGGATAATCGCTGACATCCACGGCCTGCAGGACGGTTTTGTCTTCCCGCAGCGTAATCATTTGAACCAGGGAGTTGATCGCCCAAAGCGCTCCCAAATGGTCGCGGCCTTTAAAGGCGACAATATTTTTGCCGTCCTTTTTGAAGCATCGGATGGCGTATCCCTGCGCGTTTTCAGGAACTTTCAAGCCATCGGAAACACCGGTGTCGCCGACGGCAAAGATGGTATCGCAATCGTTGTCCAGTGACGCGACGATCTTGTAATTGCCGCCGTATTGGGTGATGCGGTTTAGCAGAATTTTGAGCCGCGGATCATCCGGCACCACATCCCGCCCGGCCAGGATCCCGGCGTTGTCCAGCGAATAGAACTCCTGGCTGTAGGCAACTATCTGCGGCTTCGGCAAAATCGCGCCGGTGTAGAACGGTATCATGTACGGGTCGGTCGCCAGGCGATCCCTGACCTTTGCTGCGTCCCCGGCGCTCAAGCCGGGCGCGATCGCCAGCATGCAGATCACGCTTAAAAGCGTCTTGTTAACCGCCATGTGTCACCTCGGTTTTGACGAATAATTCCGTAGCGCCATGCTTTCAGTTCCCTTTTCCCTTACTTCTGACAACTGCGTAATTTATGCTGAAAACCGGCGCGCTTGAGTGCTGAAAGTTGGGATCTTTTTCTTCGGCGTCATCAATGATCCTGACGGCAAGGAAACTGTTCTGCTTGTCCTTCAGCGCAACGCCGCTGACCGGGAAAGACTTCAGTTCCCATTCCATGGATGCGAACGGCGGGCTGCCTGCGAATATCTCTTTCCCGTTGAGGTAAACCATAAGCTTCGCCTTGCCGATTTTCCCGTCGCCGACTATCCGTCCGTCCTGGCGGGAATCAGTGCCGCCTATGTTTTCCGCTATGTCGTTGCCGTTTTTGCCGCAAAGGAGCAATTCAAACTCCTGAGCGCCGGAGCCTTCAGGAATTACGAACTCTGCGGTTGCAATAGTTTTGCGCCCCGAAAGAATCATTGCCGGGCGTTTATCGTCGGTAAGCGCAAAAGACGCATACGCCAGATCGCCGCCGCCGAAATCACAGGCAGCAATGAACACATCGCTATCCCGCAGTTCGGCCTCTTTTTGGGCCAGTTTTTTCTGGTCCGCCGCAGCCCTATACAGGTCGAATTGCTTTCTTTCCATGATGGCGCTGCAAAAATTGCCTAAAATTTCCAGTTGCCCGGACAACGACGCCCAGTATTTCACTGCGGAAGGATGTGCCGTATTGTTTTCATATTCGCCGGAAAGCTTCCTGGCCTCCAAAATGTGCTTTTCAATTTCCTCAATATCGCGGGCCGCCTTATAGCTTGCATTCAGCTCCTTTCCCCCAAAGTAGCGGTCGAAATAAGCCAGGGTTTCGGCCAGCTTGCCGGCAACAGCATAATTTTCGGGGCCAACAAGCTTACATGTCGCCTGATACGCCGCATCTTTGGCGTTAAAGGCATTCGGATTCCAGAGCATGGCGCTCCACAGCATGTCGGCATAGAGGCCCTGGGAAGCGAATAGGGCGCCGGCAAGTTCCACGTAGACGTTAGTATCCCGGCCATCGTGCATCCACCAGTCAATGCTGTCGGTCGGATAAACATAACCATACATGTGGCAAGACTCCGTTGAATTCTGTAGAAAAAGCGGCTTCCGCTTGACCATGGCTGTCATCCTGTCCACGTCTTGTTTTGTAAAGCGCGAGGTCTTAACCTGCGTCCCTGTCCAGTATACGTAGATGTCTCCCGGCAAGCCTTCTCCGATTGCCTTCAAATATTCTACCGGCGATTCATCAAACCATGTGATCGGGATTCCGGGCACATAGTAAAAGGTTCGCGGCCCATAGTAAAACGGCTGGACGATTGACATGGTCGCGCCCGGGTAGGACGCTTTGATCTTTTGATGCAGGCGATTGATGAAATGAACGTCCGCCTTCCCGGCGCTGCCGAAAGCGCTTTTATCATCCGCATGAATGGGAAACCGGAATTCGTTTATATTGTAGCATATTCCGCCGCCGGCTTTCAGGACGGGTTCGCACATCTGCCATACGAGGTTGAAATCCTCGTCGCTCTTGCAACTGAGCTGGGCGTCAACATTGTCCGCGGCCTTCACGGCAAACGGCAATACGCTTACCTCCCATTTAATACCCAGGCCTTGCAGGTTTGTTCCGATGGCGGCAATTCTGTCGGCCAGTTGCTGCGGAGCGGGCTTGCGCCAGCCAGTGCGGTCGCCCGGAGCTTCCGGACCCGGGATCAGCGCCGACCTGTCGAAATTTAACCAGTCAAGCTTTGTCGTCACCGGATATATTTTAACGACATCCACGCGCCGGCTAATCCCGGAGTCCTTGCCGCCCCGGTTGACCATGAATGGATAATCACAAACGTCCACGGCATGCAGGATGGTTTTGTCTTCCCGCAGCGTGATCATTTGAACCAGCGAGTTGACCGCCCAGGTCAGCCCCAGCCGGTCGTGTCCGGCAAAGGCCGCAATATTTTTGCCGTTCTTTTTAAAGCATTTGATTGCATACCCCTGCGATCTGGCCGGCGGTTGCGGCATTTCCACCGCCGTGGTTTCACCTGCGGCAAAAATCGTTGTGCAATCGTTATCCAGCGAGTCGACAACCTTAAAATTACCGCCATATTGACTTATCCGGTTCAGCAGCAGTTTCAGGCGGGAATCGTCGATGGCCAGATCCTTGCCCAACAATATGCCGGTGTCCGCCAGCGGGAAAAACTCGTCATGATAGGTTGCTTCGACCGGGAACGGGAGGATTTTGCCGGTATAAAACGGGATCATGAACGGATCGTTTTTCAGCCGTTCCCTGACCGCATCCGGATTGTCGGCACGCAAAATTGCCGGGCAGGCCGCCAACAGAAATACAAACAATATGCGCTGTATTTTCATAAATATTGCCGCCAGGCAACATCGCCGGCGTCCAAAATAATATTTCCTCTGCCCGTCACGGCAGGGATCACCCGCGGGAGAGTGTAGCGCCAACCCGATTGCAAATCCAGCCCGCATTGACAATTAACCTAACCGTTCAGGGCTGCGTCAAGAACGGTCTCGCGGGAGTTCCCGCCGTCGTCCGGCAACTGACGGACTATGGCGGGCAGGCCGCCCCTGGCACGAATGCCAATTCTTTCGCGATATTGGAGGGCGTCCCGATCACGCCGCAGGCGTATATCGGGACTGCGGCACCGCTGGTTTCGGCTGGATGACACAGCCGTGCTAACCGTTTGCGCAGTAATCACGAGGGCAACCATGTCAAGAAGCGCGGCACGAATAGCGGCAATAACCTTGCTCGTTTTTATGCCCTTCAAGTCGATTTCCCTGCTTAACGTAACAGTTTCATGACTGATCATTGGCAAGTAAAAAATACGCCCGGCATCGATACGGTCATTGACAAACGATTCAATCTACCTATAACAGTAACGCAAAAACCATAAGGATCGGGTATTCACGTTGCGCAATCAGCCATAATATGTTGCCGCTGTGCGTTCAGCCCGTTGCGAAGAACTTGCGTCGGCGGCTACGCCGCCAAACCATCCCATAAAGGAGAAACATTATGAAGCGCAGTTTGGCATGTCTGGCAGCCGTCGTTTTTGCGGGACAGGTTGGAACAGCGGCGGAGATAAAGATCGGTGTTGTCGCGGAACTGACCGGGGATATGCCCGCCGTAGGCGCCTCCTGCAAGCAGGCCGCGCTCATGGCGGTGGATGAGGTGAACAATGCCGGCGGCCTGAAGGTGGGCGGCAGCACCTATACGGTCGATTTGGAAATTGAGGACAACGCCGCCAAGGCCGATCAATCGGCCCTGGCAGCCCAGAAGCTGATCGCCCAGGATCGCGTGCTGGCCATCATCGGTCCGAATGCCAGCCTGGGAGCGGTGCCGGCTTCAGCCATTGCCGAAGGCGGCCGGACGGTCATGATCACGCCGTGGTCCACCAATCCCAAGACGACCCGGGACATGCGCACGGGGCGTCCCAAGCGGTATGTGTTCCGGGCATGCTACACCGACACGTTCGAGGGGCATGTGCTGGCCATGTTTATACTGAATCAGCTTAAGCTCAAACGGGCGGCAGTCCTGTACGATGTGGCCTCGGAAGCGCCGACCAGCCAGTCGGAATTGTTCCGTCGCATCTTTACCGAAAAGGGCGGCGTCATGACGGCATTTGAAACCTATACCACGGGTGATCGCGATTTTTCGGCTCAATTGACCAAGATCAAGGAATCGAACCCGGACATCATCTTCCTGCCGTCCTATTACAACGATGTGCCCCTGGTGGTGACCCAGGCCAAGCGCCTGGGCGTAACAGTGCCCTTTCTCGGCAGCGATGCCTGGAGCAGTCCTGAATTGATCACGCTTTCTCAAGGCACGGTGGAAGGTTATTATTTTGCCAATCATTATGCCGCCGATATTGCCACGCCCGCGGCACAAGCATTTATCCAGGCTTACAAAGCACGTTACAAAGCGCTGCCGGATGATGTGGCGGCGTTGACGTATGATGCCTTCGGCCTGCTGTTTCAGGCGTTGAAACAGGTTGACAAGCCGGAACGCGAGGCTTTGCGCAATGCCCTGTCATCCATCAGCCGCTATGAAGGGGTTACCGGGAATATGCGCTTCCAGGAAGGCTCGGGCGATCCGATCAAGAGCGCGGTCATCCTGCAAGTCAAGAACGGCCGATTCGTCTGGTTTGCCAACGCCAATCCGTAGATGAACGAGATCCTGCTACATGGCTTATTTGTTCCAGCAAATATTAAATGCGTTGCAGTTGGGCAGCATCTACGCGCTAATTGCCCTCGGCTATACCATGGTCTACGGCATCATGACCATGATCAACTTCGCCCACGGCGACATCTTCATGGTCGGCGCGTTTCTGTGCTTTGTGGCCGCCACGGTGCTGGGGCTGTCATTCATTCCGGCCTTATTATTCTCCATGTTGGGATGCGCGCTCCTTGGAGTGGTCATTGAACGGCTGGCCTACAAACCTTTGCGTGAAGCGCCGCGAGTATCGGCCGTCATCACGGCGCTGGGCGTCGGCCTTATGCTTGAGCACCTGACCCTGGTCTTCAGCCCATATCCGCGCCATGTGCCGGCGCTGTGGTCTTCCGCATCCTGGCATGTCGGCGGCGTGACGCTCTCGTCCCTGCAGGTACTCATCATTGTGTTGTCCGTGTTGCTGATGGTGTTTTTGGATTGGCTGGTACGCCGGACCATGCTGGGGCTGGCTATACGCGCCATTTCATGGGACCGGACCGTGGCGGCCATCATGGGTGTTCCGGTGGATGCCGTCATCTCGCTGACTTTCGCCATCGGCGCCTCACTGGGCGGGGCAGCCGGCTTCCTGTATGCGCTGGCCTATCCCGTGATCGACCCTTACATGGGCGTGATCGTGGGGTGGAAGGCATTCATTGCCGCTGTCGTGGGCGGGATCGGCAATATTCGCGGCGCCATGCTGGGCGGATTCATTTTGGGCGCCGTCGAAATCTTGGTGGCAGCCTTCCTGCCATCCACGTACCGGGATTTGATTGCCTTTGCCCTGCTGTTTATTCTCTTAATCTGTAAGCCCTATGGAATTCTCGGACAACCTCGTCCACAAAAGGTGTGACATATGAATCGCCACTGGACCATAGGGTTGCTATTGCTGGCCGGAGCGGCATTGTCCTGGGCCATCCCGCGCTATGAACTGCTTAATCCCTACCTGCAAGCTACACTCATGTATCTGGGCATCAATATTATCCTGGCGACCAGTCTTAACCTGATAAACGGCTACTTAGGCGAATTTTCCGTCGGCCACGCGGGATTCATGGCGGTCGGCGCCTATGCCTCGGCCATCCTGACGGTCATGCTGTTGCCCGTCGGCGCGGCCGCTTGGCGATTCCCGCTGGCCATCATGGCCGGAGGCTGCGCGGCTGCGCTGACGGGATTAGTAGTGGCTATCCCGGCGTTCCGCACGCGGGGCGATTACCTGGCCATCGTGACGCTGGCCTTCGCGATGATCGTCAAGTCCGCGCTGGAGAACATCAACGCCGTAGGCGGTCCGCGGGGGCTGCTGGGCATTGAAGGCCTGTCCACCATGCCGTGGATTTTTGCCTGGACCGTGCTCTCGGTCTGGGTAATCCGCAACTTTGTTTATTCCAATCCCGGGCGCGGTGTGCTGGCCATTCGCGAGGACGAAGTGGCGGCGGAACTCATGGGCGTCAACACGCGCCGGGTCAAGATCCGGGCGTTTATGATTGCCTCATTTTTTGCCGGCGTGGCCGGCGGACTTTTTGCCCACCTCCTACAGTTCATCAGTCCGCGCATCTTCGACATTACAAAGACCACCGATATTCTCGTGATGGTCTATCTGGGAGGTGTCGGATCGATCGGGGGATCGATCGTGGGCGCCTCCATGTTCACCGTGCTTCAGGAATGTCTGCGCCCCCTGGGCGTATGGCGCATGGTTATCATGCCGCTCCTGCTGGTCCTGTTGATGTTGTTCCGTCCGCGCGGTATTATGGGCTTGCGCGATTTTCCCTGGTTCCGTCCGTCGGTTGAGTGTCCCCAACGACCTCCGGAGACACATCCTTCATGAAACCCTGGTTCCAGGCGAATAATGTCGGGCACCATTTCGGCGGGTTGAGCGCCATATCCGGGTTTAACCTGGAGTTGCGCTCCGGGGAACTGGTCGGCCTGATCGGGCCCAACGGCGCGGGCAAAACAACCGTTTTCAACCTGATCACCGGCGTCTATCGCGCCGCAGAGGGCTCCATCCGGTTCCAAGGCCGCGAATTGACGGGGCTTACGCCCTGGATAATTTCCGGGCTGGGCATTGCGCGCACCTTCCAGAATATCCGGATCTTCAAGCAATTGAGCGTGCTCGACAATGTACGCATCGCGCATTATAGGCGCACGCACTACAGCCTGGCCGAAGCGCTCCTTCACCTCGGCCGGTACCGCCGGGAGGAGCGGCGCCTGACCCGGGCAGCCATGGAAATTCTGCGGCTTCTGCATCTGGAATCCTATGCCGACGAAACGGCCGATAGTTTGCCCTACGGGCTCCAGCGCCGGCTGGAAATCGGGCGGGCGCTGGCGACCGGCGCCAGCCTGCTGCTGTTGGATGAACCGGCCGCGGGCATGAATCCTTCCGAGGTTGGCCAGTTAATGGAATTCATCGGCTGGATACGCGGGCAGTTTAACCTGACGATTCTGCTCATCGAGCACCAGATGCGGCTCGTGACCGGCATATGCGAACGCGTGTTGGTGCTGGATTTTGGCGTCACGATTGCCGAAGGGCGGCCGAATGAAATCCAGAACAATCCCCAGGTGCTGGAAGCCTATCTAGGGCAGGCGGAAGACGGAGGACAGATGACTGACGACGGACGACAGACCTGAGGAAACGGGCGGAGGGCACACATTATTGAGTGATTAAGTGATTCATTGATTGAGTGATTTAAGAGCTGCAGGAAATATATGACATCGAATTCACAAATCAACAAATCGACGAGATTAACGGACATCCTGCTGGAGGTCCGTGATCTGCGGGTCCGCTACGGCCATATAGAAGCTGTGCAAGGGATCAGTTTTAAGATCCTTGCGGGCGAGATTGTAGCCCTGGTCGGCGCCAACGGCGCCGGCAAATCGTCCATATTGCGGGCGATTTCGGGCATCCTGCCGTTCGGCGGCGAGGTGCTGTTCGAAGGCCAACCAATTCAACGCCTGGGTTCGGCGGCGATTGTTGCTCTTGGAATTGCCCAAGTGCCGGAAGGACGGGGCATCTTCGGGACATTGACCGTCAAGGAGAACTTGAGACTTGCCACCTGGAATCGCCGCGACCGGCGCGCGATCACGGCCAATCTGCGCCATGTTTTCGACCTGTTCCCCCGCCTGGCGGAACGTCAACGCCAACTGGGCGGGACGCTTTCCGGCGGCGAACAGCAAATGCTGGCCATTGCCCGGGCGCTGATGACCCGCGCCAAGCTGTTGCTTTTGGACGAGCCATCCATGGGCCTGGCGCCGATGTTGGTACATGAAATATTTCGCATCCTCAAGGATATCAACCGGACAGGAACAAGCCTGTTGCTGGTTGAGCAGAATGCCCTGATGGCATTGAAAGCGGCCTCGCGTGGCTATGTGCTGGAAACCGGCCGCATCGTCCTGCACGGCACCGGCCGCGAGCTGGCCGACCATCCCCGCGTTAAGGAAGCCTATTTAGGGTGAATTCCGGACGAAGAAGGCGCCCGTGTAATCCGCGGCAATAAAACCATCGCCGGGTTTAATCAACGAGATTAAACAGCCGGTCCAGGCCTGCGATTTTAAACATCCGCTTGCACATCGGCGACAGGTGGATGATCGAGAATTTGTCGCTTCCCGCTTTCTTGCCCACGACCAGGCAGATACGGAAAAACGCCGAAGCAATAAATTCCACGCCTTGCAGATCGAACACAATCGGAAGGCCGGAGGCGTCAATACGCGCATAGAGCGATTCCGCGATCTTGTCGCATGTAACGGTATCCAGTGAACCTTGAAAGGCGCAACGCAACTGACCGCTGTCTTCAATAAAAGTCACCATAAATCATCCCTCCATGAATTGCCGTCGGCTTTTGCCCGTTACAGTCACATTATCCCGGCATTTTATTTTGCATCCTCTTCGGCCAAGCCCGAATCATGCGAACGAGCGGCGCAAGCACGCGGGCGCGGTTGTGCGGGCTGATCAGGTATATACCATCCAGCTGGTCCGCAAGGCCAGCCAATAGTCTTTGCGTCATTTCCAGCCCGGCTTTTTCCTGGTCCTCCTTGGCCGGAAGACTCGCAAGCCTTTGTAAAATCGGCTCGGGGATGCGCATGCCCGGAACCTCGTTATGCAGATAAAGGGCGGTGCGAGCGGAGATAAGCGGAAAAAAACCCAAAAAGACGCGGATGCCGTTTGCCCGCGTCAGCTCGAGCACGCGGCCGGCTTGTTCCGCGTCAAACACCGGCTGGGTCATGACGAATTGGGCGCCTTCCGCGATTTTCTTTCCAAGCCGCTGGGCCTCGCCGTTCAGGTTGCGCGCGGCCGAATTAAATGCAACGCCAATGGAAAAATCGGACTCGCCTTTCAGGTCGCTTCCCGAGTGGCTTGCGCCGCGATTCAGCCCGGCCAGCAGGCGAACCAGCGTGAAGGAGTTGAACTCGAACACCGCCCGGCCGGAACCAACGGAGCGCCCCAGCGGGTCGCCGGTAATCGCGAGGATGCCGCGGATACCCAGCGCGTGCGCGCCCATCAACTCCGACTGCAGGCCGAGCGCGTTACGGTCACGGCAGGTGACGTGGCATATGGTCTTAACGCCGCATTCATTCTGGAGCATGGCCGCGACCGCCACATTGCCCATTTTGAGGGAAGCCAGGGGGTTGTCCGCCAGGCTGATGGCATCCGCGCCGGCCTCGGCAACCCAGCGGGCATCGTCAAGTATGCTCCTGACCTGCAGATGGCCGGGAGGATCAATTTCCGCTATAATGGGAATACTATCATCGCGCAGGCCGTCCAGAAATCCGCCCTGCTTATACTTGGTCAAGTCAATTTCCTGCACTCCGGCGCGGGCGGGGCCAGCGGAAACAACCGCTTTGGGAATAGCCGCCTGTTGCTTGGGACGAATTGTGCCCAGGCTAAGCGCCATGGCGCGGATTACTTCCGGCGTGGCGCCACAGCATCCGCCCAGGAGGCGCACCCCGGCTTTCGCGAGCTTCATGGCGGCTTCGGCCATATAAGCAGGGCTGGCCATGTAAACGAGCCGGCCTTCGGAAGTTTCGGGATAGCCGGCATTGAGATATGCAGAAACCGGAGTCGCGCCGGCGCCGCCCAACAGGGCTTCCGCGGCATGGACTGTGGTTGAAATGCTGCGTCCGCAATTGGCGCCGATAACATCAGCCCCGGCGGCCGCCAGTGCCCGGGCAACCTGCGCCGCCTCCTCGCCGCTTTCGACGCGGGCGCCGTCAAGGAACGTCATTTGCGCGATGACGGGGACGTCCCGCCCCCCAAGGCTTTTGGCCAGTTCCAGCGCAAATAACAACTCCTCAAGATTGGTGAAAAACTCCAGTTGAATCAGGTGGACCCCGCCCTCCAGCAGGGCCGAAATCTGATCGCGATAGGCGCCGGCCAGTGTGTCGAGGTCCCAATCCTCCTCGATGGTCAGCCCCAAGGGCCCGACCGAGCCCGCCACGCAGGCATGGTTACCGGCGCTTTCCATTGCCAGCCGGGCGCCGGCCAGATTAATTTCGCGCAGTTTGGATTCCAGCCCGCAGCGCCGCAGGCACACGGTGTTGGCCGCCGTTGTGTTGGTCGCCATCAGCGCCGCGCCGGCATCGGCGTATTCTTCATAGATGCGCCGAACCAGGTCGGGGTGCGTGAGATTAAGTATTTCAGGGTCGCCGGTGTTATTGCCGCCGGTTTCATAAAGCCGGCTGTCATGAGCGCCACAGCCCGCGAGAAACTCGCTTTGCAGACGATCAAGCCATGTCCGGCCCTTGCTCATCGCGTAACCCCTGTCATATCAGAATTTGCAGCTATTCAGGCAGGCGGCGCCTGACGCCACCTTCAAATTGATCATAGCTTGCCCCACCCAAAAAACGCAAATAAAAAAAGCAACGGGAAGGGAACCTCGCTTGGAATGCCGGAGGGCTGCGCGCTTGCTACGCGTTTCACGCGGGCAATCTGCGCCTCCACGTGTCTTCAGACCACGTCGCGTTTGCAGATTTTACGGAAATGGTAGCCGTAGATAGCCAGCGTGATGGCCTCGGTAAAGAGCCGCGGACGACGGAACTGGGTCCATAACAGGAGATACCAGTAGTGAAATCGCTCCTGGCCCACAATGCCCAGCCGATAGAATGACCGCACAAACGCCAGAACGTGTGAACCCCTGAACGGGGCGCGCGTCTGGGGCGGCTTGAATTCCCGTAAGAAGGTCCGGATGCGCTGGTAATATTGCTTGGGGGCATAGATGTGCTGAAGAATGTCTTTGTAGCCTTCCTGCAGGGCGGCCAGGCTCATGGCCGGAATGATGTTCGTCGTGCCGTCCGCGTTGTCCCCCGTTAATTCCCCGCGCAGCCGGCCTTCTTTCTTCATGCGTTCGTATAGCCGCGTTCCCGGGGGGGCTTGCAGCATGCCGACCATGGCAGTCACTATGCCGCTCTTCTGGATGAAATCAATCTGCCTCTGGAAAATGGAGGGCAAATCGCTGTCAAACCCGACGATGAACCCGCCCTGCACCTGAAGCCCGGCGCGTTGGATGCGTTTAACGTCGTCCACCAGGTTGCGGTTCTTGTTCTGGTGTTTGCCGCACTCGGCCAGGGAAGCCTCGTCGGGGGTTTCAATGCCGATGAACACCTTGTTAAATCCGGCCCTGACCATCATATCCATTAACGGCACGTCTTGTGCCAGATTGACGGACGTCTCGGTGTTGAACAAGATGCCGCGTTTACCCTGGCGCCAGGCGATCAAGGCCGGCAACAGGTCGGTTTTAAGGAATTGCTTATTTCCGATGAAGTTATCGTCCACAAAGAAAATTTCATTGTACCATCCCTGGGCATACAGGCCGTCGAGCTCGGCGATAATCTGGCGCGAAGTCTTGATGCGCACCTGGCGGCCAAGCAGGGCGGTGACATTGCAGAAATCGCAGGCAAACGGACAGCCGCGGGAGAACTGGATGCTCATGCAGGCATAGCGCTTGAAGTCGAGCAGATCCCAGCGCGGCACGGGCGTCTGCTGCAGGTCCGCAAACTCGGCAGACGCATAAACCCGCTGCGGCCGGCCCTGCGCCAGATCATTCAGAAAAACCGGCAGGGTCAATTCCGCCTCGTTCAGCACAAAATGGTCCACGTCCTTGAACTGCTCGTGCTCGTTGGTAAACAGCGGGCCGCCGGCCACGACCGTCAATTTCGCTTCCTTGCACCGGGCAATCAGCCGGCGCGCTGACTCGCGCTGGACCAGCATGGCGCTGACGAACGCGCAGTCCGCCCAAGCCAGGTCTTTTTTCGTGATGTCCCGCACGTTGGTGTCCACGAGCCGCATCGACCATTCCCTCGGCAACATAGCGGCAACGGTCAGCAGGCCCAGCGGCGGCAGGGCCGCGCGCTTGCGCACGAACTCCAACGCGTGCTTGAAGCTCCAGAACGTATCCGGAAATTCAGGATAGATTAAAAGTATATTCATGTATGCCTTCGGTTGCTCGCGATTCATTCCCAACTGATTAGTTTATACCTTGCCGGCGCCGGGAAGTCAAACTCGAAGCGCACATCATCCGCCTGAGCGCGCCTCCCCTGCCTGCAGGCCATCCACCGCCGCCATGACGTCGGCCACCCGGCGCATGCCCTGCAGGGTCCGACGCACTTCGGCGCTCTTCTTTAATCCCCGGATATAGCCAACCAGATGGGCCCTGAAATGGAGCACGGCGCTTTGCTCGGCGCTGTTCTGAGGGTGGCGCCTTGATTTGCCGGCGCGTTCCTTGTGAGCAATCAGCAGGCGGAGATGTTCCTCGATGACCAACCTGCGTTCCTGCATGGAAGGCGGCTGGCTGTGTCGGCCATGCAAAACCGACCAGGCTTCCTGGAAGATCCACGGATTACCGACTGCGGCTTTGCCAATCATCACGCCATCCACGCCGGTTTCAGCGAACATCCGCCGCACGTCCTCGCCCGACATGACGCCGCCATTCCCGATCACGGGAATCGAGCGTTCCGATTTAATCCGCGCAAGCGCCGGCCAATCAGCCTGCCCGGTGTGGCGCCCGGTGACAAGCCGGGCATGAATCGCTATTGCGCTCCCCCCGCTCTCCTCCACCGCGCGGGCAATTTCCGAGATGTTCATGCGGTCGGGTGAAAGCCCCAATCGAGTTTTGACGGTGACCGGCAAAGACACGGCCTGCTTAATGGCCCTGATGATCTGCGCGATTTTCTCCGGATGCTTCATCAAGGCCGCGCCGGCGCCCTTGGCCACGATCTTGGCCACGGGGCACCCGCAGTTCAGGTCTATCGTTTGAAATCGTCCCGTGCTCTCAAGGAACACCGCCGCCTGGGCAAGGATGTCCGGATTTGCGCCGTATATATGCCCCGCGATGGGTTGTTCGCCGGGCAAGGTTTCAAGCATGTGCAACGTCTGTTTCGACCCGCGCACAATCCCTTCCGCGCTGGTGACTTCGGTATACACCATGCCGCAGTGATAGCGCCGGGCCAGGGTCCGCATGACCGTATCGGTATAGCCGGCCATGGGGGCCAGCATGACCGGGAAATCCACGGTAACATTACCAATCTTGAGCGGTTTCAGTATCATATTGAGATACTCAGATTATTTTACCGCAAAGAACGCAAAGAACACAAAAGTCGAACACATGTTTATCTGCTTCCTTAATCCATTGATTTTGCAATCTCTGTGGTAAATATTGCTTTGCTGGTTTCGAGCTGCGAGTTGTTTTTCAATCATAAATCAAAAATCATAAATCAAAAATACTATAGCAGGCCTTCTTTTTTCAACCACATTAAGACACCTTCTGCGGGGAGTCCCATGATGTTGGTGCGCGACCCGGTATACCCATCCATGAGCGTTTCACCCCGTTCATCAATATCGTAGGCTCCGGCCCGGTCCATGGGATTCACGTGAAAAATATAAGACCGGATTTCCTCCTCGCTCAATGCCCGGAACCGGACCGATGACTCCGCCAGGATCAACTCCGGCTCGGCCTGCGCCTTCGCCATCGCGACGGCCGTGTAAACCCTGTGGGTGGCGCCCGAGAACATTCGCAGGAAGGCCATGGCCTCATCCGGGGTTCGGGCCTTGCCGATGCAACGCCCCTCGAATTCTATGAGGGTATCCGCGGCCAGAGAATAGCAATCGGCATATCGCGCGCGGCACCAGGCGCTCTTGCGGGCGGCATTTTCCCGCGCCGTGCGCCGGGCGTCGCGCACGTAAATGACTTCCTCGACCTGCGGGATTACCACTTCAAACGCCACGCCCAGCGCGACCAGGATTTTCTTGCGCCGTGCCGATGCCGAGGCCAATATCAATTTTGCTTTCATATGGATTCTTGAACAAGGCGCATAGGATAGCCATGAACGCGGATAAAATCAAACACCGGGTAAACGCCGTGATTTCCCTGACATGGATTTCCCTTGCCATCACGCATTCAAAGTGAACAATGGCGTCCAGCCGGTAAAGGGTTGATTGCCATGGGCCAACGCGGGCGGGGCCCGCAACCCAAGAAATTCCAAGTTCCAAAATCCAAATTCCAAGGAATAGTCAAATTTTAATTCCGCCTTTGTCGGATCCGCCTATGGAGAACCTTGGAATTTGAAACTTGGATTTTGGAATTTTGTTGGCGCGGCCATTCTTGATGCTCTTTATTTGTTATCGCAGTTACCAACGTTGAGAATACCAAACCATCTGAGCAGATATTTATGTCCGACAAAAAGTCATTCAAGGTACATATCAAGACCTACGGCTGCCAAATGAACGAACGGGACAGCGAAATGATCGCCGCCCTGCTCCAGCGTCACGGGTATACCCTGACGGAGCGTGAAAGCCAGGCCGACGCCGTGATTGTGAACACCTGCAGCGTGCGCGCCAAGGCTGAAGACAAGGCCATCGGCAAACTGAGGATGTTGATTGCCGCCCAGCAAGAAGAACATCCGGATCGGATCGTTGGGGTCGTCGGCTGCATGGTTCAGCGCCTCAAGGAAGAGCTGTTTCGCAAGGTCCCCGGGCTTGATTTTGCCGTGGGCACGCACGTCCTGGCACGGGTACCCGCAATCCTATCCGCCGCACGCACCCGCAAATTAGGCGAATCGCATAGTTCTTCAGGACGCGCCGGTTTGTCCGGCAAAGTCCCTCCTGACTTCTGGGAGAGTCGGTGTCGGAAAGTCAGGACAAAGATGGGCCAACCCCTGCTTATTGATGTTGCGCCGGTCGACGATCCGTATGACGGCCACACGCATTTGCCCGGCGAGATATCCGCATTTGTCAATATCCTCTTCGGCTGTAACCGGCATTGCGCGTATTGCGTGGTCCCCGAAGTGCGCGGAGGAGAATGGAGCCGGCCGGCCAGGGACATTATTGAAGAAGTGCGCCAACTGGTCGCACATGGCGTCAAGGAAGTCACGCTCCTGGGCCAGAGCATCATGGCCTATGGCCGTCAAACCCCAGTCTGCGACCAGACCCCCGCCTGGGAAGCAGGGAATCGTTCGCCGCGCGGCTTCACGGAGCCCTTGCCGCGCCTCCTGGAAGCGCTGAATGATATCCAGGGTTTATGCCGCCTGCGGTTTACGTCGGGACATCCTTGCGGCTGCAGCGCGGAACTCGCCCGCGCCTTCGCCGAACTGCCCGCCGTGTGTGAGCATCTGCACCTGCCCCTGCAGTCCGCCTCCGACCGGATTCTGAAACTGATGAACCGGGGCTACACGGCGGGGGATTATCGCGCAGCGGTGCGGCGCCTGCAGGCTGCCGCGCCGCGCATCGTGCTGACAACTGATGTCATCGTCGGTTTCCCCACAGAAACGCCGGAGGAGTTCGATATGACCCGCGCATTCCTGGAAAAAATTGGCTTTGATAATGTCTATATCTTCAAATACAATCCCCGCCCGGGCACCCCTGCGGCCCGGCTGAGCGACGACGTGAGCGCCAAGGAAAAACTGCGGCGCAACCACGCGCTTCTGGAGGACCAGGGCAGGCGCAGCCAGACGTTTCACCAGACTTTTGCAGGCCAGGCTTGCGAAGTGCTGGTTGAAGGTCCCAGCCTGCGGAACGAAGCGCGCTGGTCCGGGCGTACGCGCCAGAATATCCTGGCCGTTTTCGAGGCGATGCCGGGACTTAAGGCCGGCGACCTTGTTTTGCTGCGCGTCGCCCAAGCCACAGCGCAAGCGCTGTATGGAAAGATTGAAAAGAAATGCAGAATGTAAGATGCAGAATGCAGAAACTTGAATTAGGTTAAATGAGAAGGCTGATCTCCCTAGCTGCGAGCTGTGATATAATCACGCTCAAAGTAAAACGGCCTTGATGGGCCATAACGCATAAGGAGACCAGCCATGAAAAAAGGTATCACGA
>JAQUMN010000042.1 GCA_028718125.1 Kiritimatiellia bacterium | reverse complement strand
TGATAGTTTTTTTCATGCCCGCACACTACCAAGTGTGACCATATCTGTCAGCGAACGTTTGGCGCACACACCGCGAACGTTTGCCGCACAGGGCGAACGTTTGATCGCACCACGACAGATTCTTTAATCAGCAGCCGTGGAATAAAACACCGCGATGCCGCGGGAAACTGGCCGCATGCCCATGCTGGGCAGAGCTGCCGCTTTATTTGAATTCGATCACGACGGTCTCGTAATCATCCAGAACCGGCAGGATAAATTCCAAGCACCCACCCTTGCGGCCCATGGTCAGCTTATGTTTTTTTCGCAGCGTCGTTATCCGGCTGACCTTCGCTGCGCGGACCTTTTTGAGCCTTATCCGGATATCATGAAGCGGGACCGTCCGGTTCAACATCGGACCGATCATCTCACCGGTATAGTTGACGAGGTGCAGGAACAGCTTGCTGCCGTCTTTCTGACGGGTAAGGATGGCCTCAACCATTCCCGGAGCGTCGATCTCCACAGGAAGACTCGTCCGGCCAACCCAATTAACCGCATTGCCAACCAGTTGCTTTATCTCCGGCCACTTGATATGCACGTACCTTGCCCCGATATCGCCGGCAACATAAAAGACCCGCCCTTTACCATGCTCGGCGGCCAGGAGCACAGGGGGTCGTTCAGCCTTCGGAATATCGGCGGATCCGCCCGCACCCTGCCTGACCAGACTGCCCAGGCGCAAGGCGCCCGGGCCGGCTTTTACGGTGAGGATACACGCGGGCGAAGGCATAGGATTCCGTGCGTCGTTCAGGATCGGATGGGACGATTCCGCGGCATGGATATAGTCACCCTGATTGCCGAGACCGAGCTTCACCCCTTTGGTGTTCGCATGGAACAGTTCGGCCAGTTCGAAATTCCTGCGCTTAACGCCCCGCTCGTTGTAAAGCGAGGTCTCATAGGTGGCGATCAGTCCGCCACCGTGGGCAACAAACGCCTTGATTACCGCGCACTGTTTGGCACTCAGGCAGGCCGCATCGGCCAGGACCAGGACCTTATACTGTTTCAGCCTGTCGCTTTCAATGTCCTTGTCCAGGACCAGGTCAAAAGGAATGCAGTTTCTCAGCAGCGCTTCGTAGAGGCCATGGAAGCAGGAGCGGTAATCGCGCAGCAAGTCCTCGGCCGCAATCGACTTTTCGTCCTTGGCGTTCCAGTCCCCTAACGGGTCGCGGCCCGGATCAACGGCATAGAAATCGCAGGTCTTTCTTGACCAGAGCATGGCAACATTGGCCGCCGACACCCTGTTCTCGAAATATTTCCTGTGGCCGGCGAAGAAGCCGTGGATTTCGGCCACCACATCCGGGGCGTGCAGCTTTACGCCATCGAGCCATATTCCCGCCCCGTTGAACAGCACCTGGGTCATATTGAGTTTCAGCATCCCCGCAGGGAACGGCCGCTTTGTCCAGGGGGTGGGATAGGCATTGGAAAAAACAACCGCCGGCTTGTTATACGGGCGCGCGGCGGCGCACATGAATTTAGCCGTAGCCCCCGGCTGCCACAGCGGGCGTTCGACATTCCGCTCGCGGAAATACATAAAGTCCTCCGCGCCCACAATATCCTCGTGCTCCGCCAAGTCGCCGACGTAGCGCGCGCAGCCGCGCGTAAAACCTTTCATGCCCCGCGCGTTCATGTAAAGCGGCAGCCGCGGATTGACCGAAGCCAGCGCCGCCTTCGCGTCCTTCAGGAACTCCTTCATGCAATCATAGCGCCATTGGATAAATTTTTTGAAGAGCGGATCGGAAAGGTGCGCCACCGCGGGAATTTCTTCCCCGAATGCTTTCCTGAATTTTTTACGGCAATTGGCGCAGTAACACGAGCCCGGGAAAAAGGCCGGGCCATCCAGGAATATGCCGTCGACATCCAGCGTTTTGGCGGTTTGGATGATGCGGTTGCAGATATGCCGCCGCCAGCCTTCGGCATTGATGCAATTCGAGGTCTTGCCCCTCTCGCCGCGCTTCACGTAGATTTCAACAAAACTGCCGTCGGCCATTCTCTGCGCCCACTCGCTGTGCCGCTTATCGGTCTTTTGAAAAAAGATATCCTTATCGATCTGGTCGAGAATATGCGCATTGATATAGTAGAGGATCTTGATCCCCTCCTTGTGCAGCTCCGCGATTGTTGCCGCGCTCGGGCAGCCCTGAAGAACGTTGCACTTGCGCCGCGCAACCTCCCCGACATACTTCCTGATCCCCTTGGCATCCTTCGCTTTCGTGCCGTCAACCTGCATCATCATCAGTTTTCCGTTGGACCACATATTTTTTACTCCATTTGGTCGCTTTGTTTTTGAACAACGATGCGTTGCGAAAATTCTTTTCTCATCTGTTCGGAATGTAGCAGGGCAAAACCCAGACAGCCAGTTCTTTTTGGTATTTAAAGACTGCCGGCTGTAGACTGTATGTTTCCACACTTTACGGTCATCAGTCTACGGCCCTCAGTCCACGGTTCAATCAACCTGTTTTTTCCCCGGGGACAGTGCAATCATAAAATATCCGCATGTGTGTGTAGACAAGCCGTTTTAACGCCAAGCACGGCGGCGGAGGCCCGCCGCCCTCCATAAAACACAAGCGTTTTCCGCTTGGAGGGCGGGCGGCCTCGACCACCGCGAGCTTATCTTAGCGCCATTTAAGTCTGACCCGATTCTTTTGACGCTTACGACATCCTATCCCTCGGGGAAGGACCAGGGCTGCACCAAGAACGGTCTCGCAGGAGCCCCCGTCGCCGTCCGGCCACCGTCGGACTATGGCGGGCAAGCTGCCCCTTCATAAATGCCAATGTTTTCGCGATATTGGGGGGTGAAACTCTTAACGCAGTCCGACCTGTCTGCCGTAACTTCTTAGCGAAGGCGGATGCGCACGGGCGTCGAATTCGATCACACTGCCCCGGAGAAAACATTGAATCGATTATTTAATCCGGGCAACTTCCGCCCTGGCGAGGGTTATCTTGGCCTGGGCCAGCCGCAGGTAGTAAGCTTTGGCTTTTTTGGCGTTGCCGGCGGCAATGGCTTTCATGAGGTCGCCCTCGAGTTCGGCAACATCCAGGAGCTTGTAATAGTCGAGGCTTTCCTTCATGTGCGCCAGCACGATCATGCCGGTAATAACCGGGTGGTTGTTGGTCACGTTGGCATCCTTGAACCTGACGCCATGCTCCAGCTCGACTTCAAGGCCGAGACGGAACTGTTCGGGATCAATGGCCATTTTGGAGGTATTGACAAACGCCAGCAGTTTCCTGGCTTCATGCAATTGAACATTTGCCTGCTTCAGCTGCGCCCAGTCCCTGATTTTGAGCGCCTTGCAAACCCGTTTGACTTCGTCCTTCGTAATATAATCAGGCAGCTTCATGATGATTTCCTTTCTTTATAGCAGTTACGATGGATATGGTATTAAAGGGCGGAAGGGGAGGGATTCGAACCCCCGGAGCCTTGCGGCTCGCCGGTTTTCAAGACCGGTGCTATAGTCCACTCAGCCACCCTTCCTAAACTACTGATAATATTGGTCTATATGCTGTTTTTGTTTTATTGAAAATACTTGATAAAAGCTCTTGTCACCGACTTGTCACCGCGTTACTATATGGGCAAATGAGTAACCATATATTCACCGGAGAACAAACCCCATGAGCAAAGCACAGTGGCCAAGAATAAGAGAAAGAACATATAAGTGGCAAGACAAAAGCGGAACTGTTCGCGTGGGCACCAACTTTCAGATCAATTGCCGGCTCTTGAACGGAACCAGATACCAACGGTCATTCAAAGACCGGAAAGACGCGGAGAGCGATGCGGCCAGGCTCCGCGGTGAGCGGGCGGTTGAGTTGAAAAACCGGACTGTGTCGCTTAATCATCTTTCGGACCAGGAGAGAATCGACGTTCTGCAATCTCTCGAAAAACTTGCTGGCAAGACCACGCTCCTTCAAAGCGCCGCGTTCTATCTCGAACACAACGATTTGCCCACTGGTCCAGCCTTGACGGTGAATGAGGCAATTGAACGCTACCTAAGCCAATCGAAGGAAGACGGCCTTCGAGATCGGAGCATGCAGGACCTGCGCGGGCGCTTGCAAAAATTTGCCGACACCTTCGGGAAAAAGACCGTCACATCCATCTCCCGTTCGGATGCCGATGAATGGTTGCGCGGATTAAAAAAGCGGAGGCATAAACCCTATTCGCCGTTGAGCAGACAGCATTTCAAAGTCATCGTGTCCGGCCTGTTCAACTGGATGATCGAGAAGGAATATGCCAAGGTGAATCCGTTCGCGCCGCTATCCACAAGCCGGCGCGGCAAGAAGCTGTTACGCGACAGTGTGCTCCCTGGAATCCTGACGCCTGACCAAGTCAAGAAGTTGTTGATCACCGCGCAGGCCGAAGTCCCTGGTATGGTTGCGCCGCTGGCGCTTTCGTTTTTTGCCGGACTTCGGACAAGCGAACTTCGACAGCTACGCTGGGAAGACATTAACTTTGAAAACGGATTGATCACAATCCGGCCGGAAGTCGCCAAGCGCCGCCGGGCCCGGCATGTCGAGATGGAACCGAACCTTATCGAATGGCTGATGACTTGCCGACGTGAATCGGGAATAATTGTGCCAGGGGGACAAGGATACCGCATTCAGCTTGATCGGGTCCGGCTTAAGGCGGGGTTCGAAAAAAAACATTTCTCAGACTACCCTAAGAACGCCGGCCGCCACACATACGCGACGATGGCGTTGCAGAAATACCAGTCGGCAAACAAGGTTGCGCTGATGCTTGGGCATACAACAACCGGGCTCCTGTTCGATCATTACAAGGCGCTGGCCACGCCACAACAAGCGGAGCAGTATTGGAATATAAAACCAGCCCACGAGGTGGGGAAAATAATCAAGTTTCAGACGGCATAGGTGGGAAAGCGGATCTGGATTGACCTGCTGGCCATTGCGGAACATAAAAAAACCGATATAAATGCAGGGGTGTTAAATGTCGGGGTTACTGTATTAACCCCTGGTTACATGATTATCACCTGGGGAACATTATGAAACACAAGCGCATAGCACCGCGAGTTAAGGGATCGCCGGCCGAATACGGGCCGAACCGTGGCGAGATCGTTCTGTACCGCGCGCCAGACGGTGCCATAACGCTCGATGTCCGGCTGGATAAGGAGTCCATTTGGCTGAGCCAGAAGCAGATGTCCGCACTGTTCGATAAGGATACCGACACAATAGGTCTTCACATCCGTAATGTCTTCAAAGAAGGTGAATTGAGAGAGTCGGCAACTACCGAGGAATGCTCGGTAGTTCAAAATGAGGGCGGGCGTTCGGTGAGTCGTTCGGTTCGCTTCTACAACCTCGACGTTGTCATTTCCGTAGGTTACCGGGTAAAGTCCCAGCGCGGGGTGCAGTTCCGCATCTGGGCGACACGCATCTTGCGCGAGCACATCATTAAGGGTTTCACGGTCAATGCCCGGCGGTTGAAGGAACTGAACCAGGCTGTGCGCCTGATCGCCGATGTCGTCCGACGCCGAGAACTGAGCGGCGACGAGGCGACGGCACTCCTGCGCGTGGTCGGCGATTACAGTCTTGCCCTCGATCTTCTCGACGACTATGACCACCAGCGCGTGGTGGCACCTCGCCTCCGTCGTGACAAAGCGCAACCGGTGACCTACGAGGAGGCACGGATGGCCGTCATGCGCTTGCGGACGCAATGTAACGCGTCTGATCTGTTCGGCCGTGAAAAGGATGACAGTCTGCACGGCACACTAGCCGCGGTCATGCAAAGCGTGGGTGGAAAGGACGTGTACCCGAGTATCGAAGAGAAAGCTGTGCATTTGCTTTATTTCCTTGTGAAGAATCATCCCTTCGTTGACGGTAACAAGCGCATTGCAGCCGCATTATTTCTGTGGTTCATGGAGAAGAACGGATCGCTTTATCGGGTGGATGGTTCCAAGCGCATCGCCGACAATGCCCTGGTTGCCATTACACTGTTGATCGCCGAAAGCCGTCCGGGCGAGAAGGACATCCTGACACAAGTGCTTGTGAGCCTGATTGCCCATCCGCAAAGCACGCGTGCTAATGATGCTGGGGGTACATCATGACATAACTCGGACGAAACTATCCGTGTCCCTGCGGCAGCGACAAGAAGTGCTGCGTACAGGGTAAATCGAGCGCAACAGCGGCGGCTTCCGGCGCGCGATATTTTCCATCAATCCTGATACAAATCAACCGTAGTGCGGAAGGCTTGGGCGACATGCGGATCGGGAAGATCCTATGCGACAGTCCTAACACGGACCTGGCGATGCGGGACCACCGAACCTGAATCTGTAGCCATAGTAAAAAAGAGATTGGCGAACGCAACGAACCCGCAAGTGTAGATATAGCTGGACGGATTTACGGTGTCTTCGGTCTGAATACAAGTGGCGAATGGGTTTGAGCAGAGGAAAAGAAAAGTAAAGGGCGCCGATCTGGGCCTAGTCGCAGACCAAGCGCCGACGATTGAAGGCAAAATCATGCCGGCAAAGGTAGTGCATGAAGACCAGTGAGAGGCCGAGATCGTGGATCCTGGGGCAAATTGTAGCATAGGGCAGACGACCCACCGGTAAGACGATAACCCTATAAACATTGATCGGATTGAGGGTGCCTAAAAAGTGATAGGATTAATAACTTGGAGCGATTTAGCGATAGACAATGCAACCGCATGAATGACAACGAGTAGGACAATAATTCAAGAAGGCCATATAGCAGACATACGCCCTGTTATGCGTCGTGAAGTAGAGAGGGAAGCTCAGGATCAGGAAGTGAAATTCAGAGCGCATGACATTCAAAGTAAATCATTGACGTGGGCTGGTATGCCGGGGAGGGGGGGGGTATCGCCACGCGCTGGCCTCCCTGCAATAACAATCCATTCACTCCGTACAGAATTTTTTACAAAGGTGACCATATGAATGATGCAGATGCCAGGAAGAATTTTATGCCAGCCAAAATGCTCCAGGCAGTTGGTCTAAGCATCAGAAACGTGCTGAACGGATAGCTGCCATATTGAACAGGGGGGTTCCTGTCTTGATGCGTTTATGCCAGCCATACCGCTCCGCTGAGTGTTATTGAGGTAAATTTACTGGAAGAAATTCAACGAATAGCAGATTATTGGATAACTCCTTACCGGAGGAAATAGGCGTGGTAATATACAGTCAACGACCGGCCATGACTTTCTTTTATAATGTTCATGCCTAAAGGGAAGGTCAGGTGAAGAATGACACTGATACAAATTCAGGAAGCAAAGCAGAAAGTGCGAACCATTAACTTCCTGGGCTGGACGGATAGAGACCAGCGGAGAGCCTTTTTCGCACGGAGCGAGACCGAGCAACCACTTCGTGCTTCAATTAATCCTGTATGTCCTCCGAATGGGCGCTTCCTGTCAAACCCGGTCCCCGACCGTGAGATTGTCGAGATCGTACCGTATAGGCTTCTCCCGCCACCATGCCGTGCCAACAAGGCGCAAGCTAATCTTGACAATCGGGATAACTACTTCGAGCCATGGGAACGTGTTTACGGCGCGTGCATGTATCTTGATGATGCAGACGAAAAGCCGTTGCGGAAGCGATGGGAAGACTTTAAGAAACGAGCGCGGGAAGCATACGAGGAAGAGAAAAATGTTGTGAGCAAACTGACGGCTGATGATTACCGTTTTGAACGGTACGGCGCTAAGTCGCGCCGGAAAGTAACGCAGGCAGAACTGCAGAAATGGCGGAAGGTAAAACTCGCAACGGTTGAGACGATCTTTAACGGGCCGCACAAGAAGTTTGGTAGATGCGATACGGCTGGCTATCTGAATCTGACCTTCGACATGGTGAAGGACGGCGCAGGCAATATCAGGAACAACTATCTGCATGACCTATGGGCCGCGGAACGGAATATTGATCCGCTGAAATTTGCGCAGGAGCGAGAGCGGTTCAAGCAGTACATTAAAAATAATGTCCAAAACGTCATAAAGAGAATCTACAACATTACGCACAGAGAGAAAACCTTTAAGCCGGACCTTGATATGCGCTGGCCAGACTGGCAATGCCTCTTTGCCAGCGTCCGGTATCGTGCGCGATTCGATGACGGTAGTTTCGTCTATCTATCCGATTTTGTAATGAGCAACCAACTGACACCGGCAGAACTGACGGATGTAAAACTGTATGAGCCCGCCTGTCAAAACAGGAAGCAGACTGCGGTCGGTCTGCGCGTCAACTCAGAGTTTACGGAGCTTCTTGATGGGGATGTGCGAATCGAGTTGAACCACGATCCGCGCGAGATCATCCGAGCCGCCATTGTCGAATCCAAGAAACCCGGAGCTGACGATCATCCCTGTGTGGACCTAGCCAAGATATGTAACCACCTTAAAGCGCACGGCAAGCTGACGGCAAAATGGCCTACCAAAAATGGTGTGAAGGACGTCTTCAATAACCAGGCTGAACTGCGAGGCTACTTTGCGCGACTATTCAAGGCAACTCACGAGACCGATCCGAAGAAACCTAAATATCACAAACACTATTTGAAATTTAGTGTAGTCTGATACTCGCCCCATAAATTGCCCCTCCTTTAAGCCCCATGGTCCCACCATGGGGCTTTTTGCTTTATGCACCCGTGCGCACGCGTGCGCACGATATCTCTTTGCAGTATAACGAGTTACGCTTGCATGACGCGGCGTACTATGACAGATTGTAGCCATGAATACGCGAGAACTAGATCGAACAATGGAGTGTAAAACTTGCAAGTCAAAAATCCTTGTGTGGTTGCGGAACTACCGGACGACGGGATTTAACGTGGCCAAGGATGTTGAGCAGCTTGTTGATAGTTAATCTGTGTGGCGAAAATGAGCAATGTGCCTGCAATTTATTTGCGAAGAAAAGATGTCATAAGCCGCTATGCGCTGACAAATAGATTGCTTGCGTCTTGGCAAAAACGCCGATTGGTGCCTTATGTCAGGATCGGGCGCAGGACGACGCTTTTTAAAATCACAGATGTTGAAAATTTCCTCGATAAATACACCGTTAAGACGCAGTGCCGGATTGGCAGCGAAGGAGGCGCACGATGACCACTATTGAAATTGCAACATTATTAAACGCTCGAAAAAACGGCTCCGGCTGGATGGCCAAGTGCCCGGCGCATGATGACAAAAACCCGAGCTTATCTATTTCAGAAGGCAGGGACGGCCGGACGCTATTAAAATGTTTTGCTGGATGCCCGACCGAGAAGATTGTTGCCGTAATGGAGCTAAAAATGAGCGACTTAATGCCGCCGACCAGCAATGTGCCTAGGCCGGCATCGGTAAGGCTAGTGCCATTAAAATCCGCGCGGACATTTAAGTCTGTTGAGCAGGCTGCCAAACAGTGCACACCTCAAGGCGCAACATTAGAACAGGTTTATTTATATCCAAAATCCGGTCAGCCATTCGGCGCGGTTGCCAGATACCGCACACAGGAAGACAAGACATTTCGTCAATTCCACGCTGTGCCTGCCGGATGGATGCCCAAAGCACCTGTCGGGAAATGGCCATTATATCATGACGAAGCCATACCGCCCGATGGCCCGATTTACGTTGTCGAGGGGGAGAAATGCCAGGAGGCCGCCGCAAGGATCGGTCTAGCAACTGTATCATCTGCCGGGGGATCGAAGGCAGCCGGCAAAACGGATTGGATCAAGCTATCAGGCCGCACGGTTATAGTCCTGCCTGATCACGATGCCCCGGGAGAAGCCTATGCCGATGAAGTTGCCAGGATTTTGACCAGTTTAAATCCGCCTGCCAGCGTCAAAATTGTCCAATTACCCGGCTTGACTGACGGCCAGGACATTGTTGACTTTTTGGATGCCCATGATGCGCAAGAACCGGAAACCATATGCGCTGAAATTATGACGTTGACCGAAACAACGCCTGAATGGACCCCGGCAAAATTTTGGTTGGATGATGTTTCCAGGCTTATCACGGAACGTAACCCCCTGGAATTGGCAAAAGAAGGACACCCGTTAGCCCGAACAGATACGGGGCTTGCAGAACGCTTCGCTTTTTATCATGGCGCCGAAGTCGCTTATCAAACGGAAAGCGCACTATGGTTTGTTTGGGATGGCAAACGATGGGCACGCGATCCCGGACTTGTGGAAATTCGGCGCCGGTTGGCGGAAACTGCGCGAAAAATTAAGGAAGAATGTTCTGTTTTGCCGGAATCAATGGGAACACAGCAACGAATAGATTATTTCCGTTTTTCATTGTCGTGTGAACAGGTGAGACGAATGGATGCTGCCGCGCGCCTTTCGCCGAGTTTGGGACTGGCGCGCCCCTTGGCAATGTTTGATGCGGATCCGATGCGATTTTGCGTTAAGAACGGCACGATTGATTTACGCATAGGAAAACTACTCCCACACAAGAGCGAAGATTTAATAACGCGGATTTCATCCGTTGATTTCATTCCAGATGCAACGGATCCGACTTTTCGAAGGTTTATTGAACACGTCACCGGTGGCGATATTGAGCTCGAATCATATTTGCAGCGCGCCGCCGGTTATACGCTGACGGGAAATATTCATGAAAAATGCTTGTTCATAATTTACAGCGAGGCGACCGATACCGGGAAGACATGTTTCATCACCGCATTATTGACGGCTTTGGGTGAATATGGAATGACGATTGGCTTTGACGCATTACTCGAACCAGACCGAGGCGGCCAGGCAAATTACGACATTGCAAAATTATGCGGTACGCGCCTGGCCATTGCCAGTGAAACAAAGCCAGGCCGCCGGTTTGCGGCGGAGCTGATCAAACAATTAACTGGTGGCGATACTCTGCGGGCTCGGGAAATTAGGCAGTCTTCTATTGAATTCCGCCCGTCTCATAAATTATGGCTGTGCACAAACCATGCACCGATGCTCTCGGACGGCGGTGACGAGGCAACGTGGAACAGATTGCGCCGCGTTCCGTTCAACAATCAAGTGCCACGAAGCGAGCGTGATCCCAAAATTCTGGCCGCACTCGCAACACCAGGCAACCCGGTAGCCAGTGCTTTCCTTGCCTGGGCCGTTAAAGGCGCAGTTTTGTGGAATGAACACGGTTTAGGGACTTGTTCGGCCGTAGTCGAATCCACGGCCGCCTACCAGTCCGAAACCGATCCGCTACAGGATTTTATCGACGATTGTTGTGAGTTAGACCGAGATTCCGGTACCACAGCAGCCGATTTGCGCCAAGCATACGAAAAATGGGCCGTGAAAAACGGTCAAAAATATACACTTTCGCGTAATCGGTTTGCGACGGTTTTACGCAAACATGGGTGCCTGGAGCATAAGGGCACAGGCGGGACACGGTCATGGCGCGGAATTGGATTAACGGCAACTTCGGACGATTAAGTGGCGTTAGTGGCATAACTAAGGTCAAAAACGGCAAACTTCTATATGGGACAAGACTTTAGAAAAGATAGTGAAATCAATGCCACTTGTGCCACTCATGCCACTTTATAAACAAAATGGAGATGAACCAATGCCACCGCACCGTGTATTTTCGGGCGGATCGGGGCTGGCCGTGGAGAGTTTGTGAGCTTCAGGCCGAACGCGAAGGCTGGATTGCCGCCAGAAATCCGCCGGGGCCGTTCATAATGGCAAGCGACGGATTTAACAAAAAGGGCCAACAAATATGAATGCTACAAATAAACCGTCAGTTAATATCTCAAGCGAGTTCATCAACCGCAAACGCTCCGAACGCTTGGCATCTATATCCAAAAGCAGGATAAAATTATTTAAGCGTGTTTATACCGGCCGAGCCGCTCCGCGGAATGCGATCAAGGCTTTCTGCTATGATTGTCTGGATTTTAACGAGCAGGAAATCCGAACCTGCACAGTTCCATCCTGTCCGCTTTATGAATATCGCCCATACCAGTAGGAATACGTTTGTCGGTTGATAATCTGGTTATTGGTGAATGCTCCCCGCCATCCATCCATCCATCCATCCATTACGCCGCTCTATTTGCGCTTGTCCCACCACGGCCACCGTTGTAAGCTCGCGACACACTGAATGCTTCGCTATTCGTTCCGATCCGCTACATGGTCATGAAACTCGACCACGGCCGCGGCGGCGGCCTGGCGATTCCCGGGCATTTACCGATTTAATGAGATGAGTATGCGGTTGGCGGAACGTAGCGGATCAGGCGCGCTGTAAAGCGCCTCCTGACAAAAGACAGGCCATCGTTACAGGCATGCCGATATTGCGGTATCCATACGCAGAGCGCCGGCGACTGAATCCGCAGTGTCCGATGACATAGCTACTCCGGCACCACATGCTCGCCTCGGCGTCTGCCGTAGCGTATCCACTTCTCAATTTCCACCGCGACAAAAGCCACGCAAGCAACGGCGCCAATGCGCAGCCAGGAATCGGCGCCGATGGGGGCGGTGTGGAAAAGTTTATTCATCACCGGCGCGTAGGTGAAGAGCAGTTGCGCACCCGTCATCGCCAGCGAGCCGGTGATGGCCCACCAATTCGTGAACCATCCGATGACGAAGACGGAGTTGTTGAGGGAACGACAATTGAAGAGGAAGGCGATTTCGACGAGCACGATGACGTTGATGACGGCGGTGCGCGCGGCGGCTTCGGTCGCCTCCTCGACCCGCAATTCCCAAAAGAACAACCAGAACGCCCCGAGCAGCATGATAAGCGAGACCATTCCTATGCGGATCATTAACGGCAGGGTTAGCAGTGGCCGCTTGGGGTCGCGCGGAGGACGAGCCATAAGGCTGTTTTCCTTCGGCTCAAACACGAGCATCAGGCCAAGCAGGACAGCCGTCATCATGTTGACCCACAGGAGTTGCACCGGCAGCACTGGCAACACCGTGCCAAACATAATCGCAACTAACACCACCAGTGCCTCGCCCATGTTGGTCGGCATCGTCCATGCGATGAACTTGGTCAGGTTATCGAACACCCCGCGGCCTTCCTCCACGGCGGCCTCGATGGACGCAAAGTTATCGTCGGTGAGAATCATCGCCGCTGCGCCTTTCGCCACGTCCGTGCCGGTGATGCCCATGGCCACGCCAATGTCCGCCTGCTTGAGAGCGGGGGCGTCGTTCACACCGTCGCCCGTCATGGCCACGACATGGCCGCGGGCCTGGAGCGCCTTGACGAGACGGAGTTTATGTTCGGGGGCGACGCGGGCGAAGACGGCAGTGCGTTCGGCAACTTCAGGCAGGTCTGAGTCGGAAACCCCTTCTAATTCACGGCCGGAGAGAGCCACCAGTTGTCCAAGTTCCTCGCGGCCCTTCAGTCCAATCTGTCCGGCAATGGCGCGGGCAGTAATAAGATGGTCACCGGTAATCATCTTCACGGCGATACCGGCGCGTTGGCACTCGTGCACGGACGCAATTACTTCGGGTCGCGGCGGATCCATCATTCCTTGCAGTCCGAGAAAGGTAAGGCCACCGGCGACGTCGGCGTGTTCCAATTTGGCATGCTGCGCATCAACGTGACGGCGAGCAAGGGCCAACACGCGCAATCCGCGCTTGGCCATCGCTTCGGCGGCGTGATGAACGGCGTCCTTGTCGAGTGCGACCGTCGCGCCGCGCTCGTCAAGCGAATCGACGCACCCTTCGAGCAGGCGTTCGAGCGCGCCGACTTTGAAGATGACGCGGCCTTTGTGCGCCTCGTGCAGCGTGGCGTGGAACATGTGCTCAGACTCAAACGGAATCACGTCCACACGCGGCGCCGCACGATGAGTATCGGCGTGCATCAGCCCGCCCTTTTCGGCGGCGACAAGCAGCGCGGCTTCGGTGGGATCGCCCTGTACCTTGAGCCGGCCGTCTTCGCGCAAAAGCTGGGAGTCATTGCACAACACGCCGGCGCGGATGCATTCGGCAAGCGCGGGATGTTCCGTTACCTTTACGATCACCCCATCTAAACGCAGATCGCCCTTGGATTCATAACCCACGCCGGTGACGAGATAGCTTTTTCCGCCCGCATAGATTTCCTGAACAGTCATCTGGTTCTCGGTGAGCGTGCCGGTCTTGTCCGAGCAAATCACGGTAGTGCTGCCAAGTGTCTCGACTGCGGGCAGCTTGCGAATGATGGCGCGCCGCTTCGCCATCCGGGACACGCCGATGGCCAGCACGATGGTGACGGCGGCGGGCAGGCCCTCGGGGATCGCGCCCACGGCCAGGGCCACCGCCGCCATGAACATTTCCGCCGGATTCTCGCCGCGGGCGATGCCCACAGCGAATGTGGCCGCCGCCAGCGCGAGAATAACCCAGAGAACCAGCTTGCTAAAATGCGCGATCTTTTTCGTCAGCGGCGTGGAAAGTTCAACCACGCTGGAGATGAGGTGAGAAATGCGGCCGGTCTCGGTCTGATCGCCGATGCTCCACACCACACCTTCGGCCTGGCCGCCGGTGACAAGCGTGCCGGCGTAGGCGAGATTCTTCCGCTCGGCCAGGATCGTGTCCAGCGCGAGCGGGTCGAGATGCTTCGCTACGGGTAGCGACTCGCCGGTGAGGGCGGATTCATCCACATGCAGATTGCGAAGGTGGAAGAGCCGCAGATCGGCAGGCACGCGGTCGCCGGAATGCAGCAAAACCACGTCGCCCGGTACGAGTTGCTCGGAGTGAATGCGCTGTTTGCGACCTGCGCGACGCACCGTGGTTTCGGTAGCGACCATTTTAGCGAGCGCATCGATGGCCTTTTCGGCCTTGGATTCCTGGAGGAAACCGATGATGGCATTGACAATTATAACACCGAAGATGACCGATGAATCCACCCACTCGCGCAGGAATGCCGTCACGGCGGCCGCCAGCAGCAGGATGTAAACGAGCGGTTGGTTAAACTGCTGGAGAAACTTCATCCACGCCGGCTTGGCACGGCGCGCGGTGACACGGTTCATCCCAAACTCTTTCTGGCGGCGGTGAACTTCAGCCGCCGACAGCCCGGTGGCCAAGTCCACACCGAGATACTGGACGACTTCTTTGATCTGCAACTGGTGCCACACTTTGCCGGTAAGTGGAATAGTCATTCGATTCCCATCCGTCTGCTTATATCTATGCCGTGATTCCGGACGGAGCGAGCCTTACTTAAGAACGAAAGTCTGATTTCTTTCATAAAATGATAAGCGCCGCTTTTCCAGCGTCAATCATAAAACAACTAAGATTCCCATAATTGACATTCCGGCCATAGATGGGAGGCCAGAATGTCAGACAATACAGACCCGCGCCTATCGCGTTCGCACATCATCCATGCCGCCCGCGCGGCGCAGATCGGCTTGAACCTGCAAGCCGTCGCCGGGGGCCGGCCGTATATCGCGGCGCGGCTTTCCCGGCTCCCGTTTGAAAGCGACGCCTCCTGGTCCGGCCGCAATACGGTCAAGGGCGATCAAGGCCGCATTGACCGGGCCTTCCTGGTCAACTACGCAAGTCGGATTGCCGCCAAGATCAATCAAATATGTTAAAAAAACGATTTTAGGGATGGACGGGTAGATCGTGACCCCTCTGGGGTCTGGGATGAGGCACATAATGATTGAGGAGGCGACCAAGGTCAAGAGGTTGCCACGAAACGATTTGAGGGCTGATATCAGCAGATCGCTTTTGAATAATATGGAGAGGACTCATCCACTGTTTGTTTCGATTGAGGCGTGCGATGTTGAAGTACAGCCAATAGGTGGTGAGTTTATTCCAGAAGTCCGCAGGGGAGAGATAGGTCTCACGATCAAAGAATTCTGTTTCCTGGAGGGCATGGACCGTTTCAACATCACTTTGCCAGGTGTAAGCTTTGGGAGGGATGTAGTGGTGGTCGGAACCTAAGGAGCGGACAAGGGATGGCACCCCACGTTCTTGACTGCTTTCTTTGAATTCAGGGCCATTATCAGTTTGCCATTCTACCGATTTGAGATTAACGCCGGATTGAGCCAAGTGAAGGCAAACTTGTTTGGCCATGAGTACGGAAAAGGTTTTTGACAGGTCATCGGCGTAACCGGTGAAAGTTAAGCCGCTGACAACTTCGCGCACGGTGTACTGATAGACCGGCAGACGCAAATGTTTCATTTGCCACCCAGACTAACATATCCCCTGGCTCAGAAAAGCGAAGTCACGTCACGCCCAACTGAATCAAGCACAGCAAGACCAGTTGGCCAAACAAAGAAAAATGGCTGTGGATATCGACGAACGTATGCCCGGTAACACACATGGCGCTGGTAGCCATGAACAGCGCCGGGAGGGGATCCGTCCATTGCCCTGACCGGCTGGCCGGCGGGAGCATCAGCAGCGCGGTTCCGAGGAGGATCGGCACAGCCACGGCCTTGATTATAAACCATTGCGGCGCCTTGTTTTTTTTTAGGGTTTGAACGTCCATGCCATATACTATCTTGCCCTGAAACCAGACAGTCAAGCACCAGACAGTCAAGCGCAAGGTAATCCGCTGGAGCGCTTGCGCATTGTGCTCTGCCGCCCGATCTACGGCGGCAACATCGGCTCCGTCTGCCGGGCCATGGCCAATATGGGAATCTCCGACCTGGTACTGTCCGGCGCCGGGACTTTCGATCCGCTGGAAGCCCGCAAGATGGCCTGCTGGGCCACCGGCATCCTGGACCCCGGCGGCGCGCCTCCGGCCGGGGGATAGGGTGCGGGTTAGTGTTAGTAGTAGGCGGTTTTCGCGCTGGCAGATAGCCGAAGAAGATTTTAACAGCTCTCCCAAAAATAGATGAACATTTTTGTTGATATGTTGTGAACGTATGTCCATAATGCGCGTCATGAATTTCAGGAGGATCCATGCCGCGACCCTGTTGCCTCAGACACATTGATATCAGCCCGTGTGCCGTTTACTTCAAACCGGCCGGAATCCCGGTCCACATGTTAAAGGAAGTGGTTCTCACCCTGGATGAACTCGAATCTCTGCGGCTCGCGGACTTAAACGGCCTCTACCAGGAAGAGGCTGCGGAGCATATGAAAATTTCCCGTCCGACCTTCGCGCGGATTGTGGAGACGGCGCGGCGGAAAGTGGCAGACGTTTTGGTTCATGGCAAGGCTTTGCGGGTCGAAGGTGGCCCAGTCGTGCCGGGCAATTCACAACAGTGGACAAGTTCCTGGCCAGGATTGGGCGGCGGGCCAAGGCGGTGTCATGGTCAGAATCGATCAGGTCGGACGAAGTGACATCGGCACGTATTTTAATTTCCAAAGAGGTGAGATTGTATGCAGGATAATGCTGAGACGGGAAGACGAAACTGGCCGGCATTGGCCGACAAGGCCCTGACGAAGACTGGACTCACGCGGGAAGACGCGCTGGCGGTTCTGCGGGCAGATGAAGGTGATCTTTTGGAAATTATAGCCGCGGCGTACCGCCTGCGTCGGGAAGCATTCGGACGGCGCGTGAACCTCCACGTCATCCAAAACGCCCGCAGTGGCGCTTGCTCTGAAAACTGCGGTTTCTGCAGTCAGTCGTCCGCCTCCCATGCGAATATTGATCGTTATCCATTGCGCAGTGTGGAAGAATTGGTCGCCGGTGCGCGTCAAGCTGCAGGAATGGGCGCAGTGAAGTATTGTGTCGTTACCAGCGGCCGCGCTCCCACTGAGGATGCGGTTGAAACGATGTGTGAGGCCGCGCACCGGATACGCGCCGAAGAACTCAAACTGAGCATTTGTGTTTCCTTGGGACTGGCAACGGATGAACAGTTGCGCCGTCTGGCGGAGGCGGGAGTGAACCGTTACAACCACAATTTGGAAACTGCGCGCCGTTATTTCCCGCATGTCTGCAACACCCATTCTTACGATGACCGCATGGCCACCGTTCGGAAGGCTAAGGACGCCGGACTGGAAATTTGCTGTGGGGGTATCATCGGCATGGGGGAAACACTTGAAGATCGGGTGGATCTCGCCTTGGCCCTGCGGGAATTGGGCGTTGATTCCATCCCTGTCAATTTTTTTAATCCGCGCCCCGGCACATCTCTGGAACATACGCCACCCTTGACCGCCTTGGAGGCGTTGCGTGCCCTGGCCATGTTCCGGCTGGTCAATCCACGAACGGACATCCGCGCCGCGGGTGGGCGTGAAATCTGCCTGGGACCGCTCCAGCCCCTGGCCTTGTTTGCCGCCAATTCCATTTTTACCGAGGGCTATTTAACTACCCCTGGCCAAGGCTATTCCAGGGATTTAGAGATGATCAGAGGGCTGGGATTTGAACTGGGCTGTATCGAGGCCTAATCGTGGCGTCACCATCGGGTGGCATCTTGTAATGATAAACAAAGTCATGTTATGATGTGTGCCACGTGTGAAAGTGATGACTTGGGAACCGAATTGCCGTGAAGAAGACTACAGATCAATGTTTGGGCGCCGAGACGGCCGCCATTTTGGAAAGCATATCGGACGGCGTGTTTACGGTGGATTCGAACTGGCGCATCATGTCGTTCAACCGCGCTGCTGAGACTATCACCGGTATCCGGCGGCGGGAGGCCATCGGCAAACCCTGCTCGGAGGTGTTTCGCGCCAGTATGTGCGAGGCGGATTGCGCGCTTCGGCATACCGTTAAGACCGGCAAGCCGATTATTAATCGCTCGACATTCATTGTAGATGCCGAGGGCCGCCGTATCCCAATCAGCGTCTCCACCGCGATCCTGAAGGACAAAAAAGGCCGAGTTGTGGGCGGCGCGGAAACGTTTCGCGACCTCAGCTTGGTGGAAGAATTACGCAAGGAATTGGAAGAGCGATTCCAAATGGGCGATATTGTGAGCCGATGCGCCGTCATGCGGCATATATTCGACATTCTGCCACAGGTTGCGGCCAGCGACGCCACGGTGTTGATCCAGGGCGAGACGGGCACCGGCAAGGAACTTCTCGCGCGTGCCATTCATAGTCTCAGTACCCGGAAAACCAAACCCTTCGTGGCCGTCAACTGTGGCGCTTTGCCCGATACGCTGCTGGAATCCGAACTCTTTGGCTACGTGAAGGGGGCGTTCACGGGAGCGGCCAATGATAAGCCGGGACGCTTTGCGCTGGCCGAGGGTGGCACGTTGTTTCTGGATGAAATCGGCGACATCAGCCCGGCGCTGCAGGTTCGTTTGCTACGGGTATTACAAGACAAGCGATATGAGCCGTTGGGCGGTACCGAAACGCTTCTTGCGAACGTGCGTATCGTGACGGCCACGCATCGCGACCTCTCTGCACAGATTCGCAAGGGTGCTTTTCGCGAAGACCTTTTCTACCGCTTGAACGTCGTCAAGGTTGAACTTCCGCCGCTGCGAAAGCGCAAGGAGGATATTCCTTTGCTTGTTGATCATTTCATTGCGCGTTTCAATCGCTTGCAGGGCAAGGTCGTTACCGGCGTCTCGCCGGATGTCATGGCATTGCTGATGGCGCACGACTACCCCGGAAATGTGCGGGAGTTGGAGAATATCTTGGAACGCGCTTTTGTGCTCTGCAGCTCTGGCAGCATCGAACGCGTTCACTTGCCGCCGGAACATGGGGGCCGAGAGTCTTCCCCCCCCTCGGAGGGGAATACTATTGCCGCGCAGGCTCACTCCGCTGAAGCGCAGGCCATCCGCATGGCCCTCGAACGCACTGGATTTAATCGCCTGGCCGCCGCTCGCGCACTGGGTCTTCACAAAAGTACGTTTTTCCGGAAGGTGAAGGCCCTTGGTCTTACGTTGCCGGAACATGACGGTCGCTCCCGCCGGAAATCCACATAGAGTCGCAGTAATGCGCATCTGAGTCGGTCGTTCAGTCGCACTATAGCGATTCTGTTTCTTATAGCAAAATCTACCTCGTTATCTGTATCAGACAGCGCGGCAATATGTTGCAACAGATTGCCGCGTTGCAATCTGTTGCTGGCATGTTTAGTGCTATTGGTTATAGCGTCAAAACAGAAGAATGGAAAAGCATGAAAGTCGCCTTGACAACGTGGAATGAAAGAATCTCGCCGGTGTTCGATGCGGCCCGACAGGTTCTTGTTCTCGATGTCCAAAACAACCAGGTGGTTGCCCGGCATGAAGAAACCTTGCCTGGCACGGAACCGCAGGCCCAGGCGGAGCGACTGGCGGCGATAGCGCCACACACGTTGATCTGCGGCGCCATCTCTCAGCCAATGGCCGACCTGTTGGCAGCCAAAAATATCCGGATCATCGCATTCACGGCCGGGTCTGTTGCGGAAGTTGTTTCCGCCTGGTTGGCCGGGGCGTTGCCAAATCCGGCTTTGGCCATGCCGGGTTGCTATGGGCGGAGGGGAAGGTTCAGAGGACAAGGCTGTGGACGCGGCATGGGTGCGTGTTTCGGCGGAAGAAGAACGATGTGATGTGAAGGAGGAAGATATTATGAAGATTCTGGTGACAGCTCAGGGCAAGCAAACAAGCGATGCGGTGGATCCGCGTTTTGGACGGGCAAAGTTTTTTATTCTGGCTGATACCACCACCAGTGAAATAACAGCGCATGACAACTCGCAGAATCTGAACGCGGCGCAGGGCGCCGGAATTCAGGCGGCGGAAAACGCTGCGCGGCTGGGCGCCGAAGCGGTTATCACGGGCAACGCCGGGCCGAAAGCGTTCCGCACACTGAGTGTGGCGGGGATCAAGGTGTATTTGTGTGGGCAGACAAGCGTGGCTGATGCCGTGCGCAAGTTCAAGGCGGGCGAGTTGAAAGAAGCATCAGCGGCCAATGCTGAAGGGCATTGGGCGTAACAGGAAAGGAGGCGATGAAAGATGCCAAGAGGTGATGGAACAGGACCGGCCGGACAGGGGCCGGGGACGGGACGCGGACAGGGCCCTTGTGGGGCTGGTCAACGTCGCGGGATGGGGCGCGGCCAGGGTGGTCGCGGTCTTGGATTGGGCGCCGGTCGCAGTCAAGGGTCCGGTCAGGAGGTCGGAGCGAACTTGGTCGATAAAATCATGGACATCGTCAATACCAGTATCAATAAGAACAAGTAAAAAACAGTCAAATGGGAGGTGCGTGTTATGCCAGGAGGAGATGGAACGGGCCCGATGGGAATGGGGCCAATGACAGGCCGCGCGACCGGGTTCTGCGCGGGATACGGAATGCCCGGATACATGAATCCGATTTCCGGACGCGGGTTCGGGATGGGGTTCGGTCGTGGACGGGGATTCTGGGGCGGCGGACGCGGTGGAGGCCGCGGGTGGCGGAACATGTTCTACGCCACGGGTCTGACCGGATGGCAGCGGGCCGGCGTGCCGGCCGGAACGCCGTTTGCAACTCCCTACGCCAATGCGCCAACAAAGGAACAGGAACTGGACATGCTGAAGGGCCAGGCGAGGCAATTTGAAGCCGCGCTGGATGATCTCCGCAAGCGAATAGAGGAGATCGAAACAGTGAAGGTAGAGAAGTCGGGCGCGGCAACACAACGGTAACAATAAAGTTGAAGCCAGTAACGCAGTCAGCGGGGTTGCGATATCCGCTGACTGCGAACGAATGTCGTACAAAAAGAGGAGAATGAAGTATGGAACCGAGCATCCAACCGTCGGCCGTCATGCTGCCCCGCATTGGGGAGAAGGCGCCCGCTTTCAAGGTCGTGACTACCCAAGGGGAAATCGACTTTCCTAAACAGTACGAGGGAAGCTGGGTTATTCTGTTCAGTCATCCGGCCGATTTCACGCCTGTTTGCACTTCGGAATTCATGACCTTTGCCTCCATGGAAGATCAGTTTGCCAAGGCGAATTGCAAGCTCGTCGGGTTGTCGGTCGACGGTCTGTACAGCCACATTGCCTGGCTGCGGACCATCAAAGAGAAAATCGAATACAAGGGCATGAAGAACGTCGAGGTCAAGTTCCCCCTGATCGAAGACATCACGATGGAGGTGGCGAAGCGGTACGGCATGATCCAGCCGGGCGAAAGCTCCACCAAGGCTGTTCGGGCGGTGTTCGTCATCGATCCCAAGGGGGTCATCCGGACGATCATTTACTATCCGCTAAGTCTAGGCCGAAACTTCGACGAGCTGTACCGGGTGATCCTGGCCCTGCAGACGGCGGATGCTTTTTCCGTGGCGACTCCCGCGGACTGGCGGCCTGGCGACGATGTGATTGTCCCGACGGCCGGGTCTTGCGGTGTGGCCAAGGAACGAATGGACAACAAGAAGGACATGACCTGTTACGACTGGTTCTTCTGCACGAAGAAATTGCCAAAGGAAACCGTGCTGAGCACCGTCCTTAAAAAGTAAAATCTGCATTATTTGCTAACCGATCACAGCTTGCGCATGCAGACTGCAACAGAGGATTGCAAGACGATCAGAGGAGATTACGATGTCGCGTCGGTTTGACGGGGTAATGTGAATCCACGCCGGGCGATATCCGGAAGCGGCTCCAGGAACTGGAAACGGAAAAGACGGCGGAATAACTGCGCCCCAAAAATACAGCCAGCCCGGCATCCGCGCGGATGCCGGGCCTGACTGTTATTCAATCGAATAATAACGGAAGGAAATCGCTATGCCGGATTTACCGTCAGACGTCAGTAAAGCCTGGGACCAGCGTAATGGCCCCATTATCCTGGCCACCGTTGACCAGAATGGCCGGCCGAATGCCATCTACGCCACGTGCGTCGGCAAGTTCGGCCAGGACACGCTGGTTGTGGCCGATAATTTTTTTGACAAAACTAGGCGCAACATCCTACAGGGCAGCCGGGGAACTATCCTTTTCATAACCAAAGACAACAAGGCTTTCCAGGTTAAAGGCAAGCTTGCCTATCACCGGTCGGGAGCCGTTTACGAAGACATGAAGAAGTGGAATCCGCCCAAACACCCGGGACACGCGGCCGTTGCGCTGACCGTGGAAGAAGTGTATAGCGGTGCCCAAAAATTGCTGTGAAACGCATAAATCAATGCAACGCAAGAGAATGGAGTTGAGTTATGCCTAAAGGAGATGGAACTGGACCAATGGGAGCGGGGCCGGGAGCCGGTCGTGGAATGGGTGGTGGCGGAAGGGGCCGTATGGGCGGTTTCGGGCTGGGCGCGGGTGGAAACTGCGTGTGCCCCAACTGCGGCAAGAGAGTGCCACATCAGCAGGGCGTGCCCTGCACCCAGTTGAAATGCCCCGGTTGCGGCGCGGCCATGACGCGGGAACAGTAGTAATGCCGCAAATATACAAATATCTTTTCGGCCCGGTGCCTTCGCGGCGGCTGGGGCGTTCATTGGGCGTGGACCTCACGCCATTCAAGACCTGTACGCTCGATTGCGTGTTCTGTCAGTTGGGGTGCACAACACACAAAACATTCGCACGCAAGGAATATGTGCCGGTCAAAGACGTGAAATCAGAACTTAGCCGGTGGGTCAAAGGCGGCGGGAAGACGGACTATATCACGCTTTCCGGATCGGGCGAGCCCACGCTCCATTCGCGTTTCGGCGAAGTCCTGAGATTCATTCGGGAGAGGACACCGTTTCCGTCCGTGCTTTTGTCCAATGGCACTCTCTTTTGGCAACCGGCGGTTCGGAAATCAGCCTGCCAGGCTAATATCGTCAAGCTTTCGCTTAGCGCCTGGGATCAGTTTGCGTTTAAACATGTCAATCGGCCGCATCCCGATTTGAAGTTTAGTCAAATCGTGGATGGATATCGCGCTTTTCGGGATGAGTTCCAAGGCAAGCTCTGGATCGAGGTGTTCCTGCTGTGGGGCATGAATTCCGTCCGGTGCGATGTGGAGAAGATCGCCAAACTTGCGAAAACCATCAGGGCGGATGAAATTCATCTGAACACGGCCGTGCGACCGCCGGCGGAAAAATTCGCCGTGCCGGTTCCACGCAAGCAAATGGAAGCCGTGGCTGGTTTGTTCCGCCCGCGCGCCAAAATGATCGTGGAATTTTCCGCCAACAAGTCTGTGGACATTGCCGCCAATGAGATCACGATCCGAGCCATGGTGCAACGCCGGCCTTGTACGGCCCATCAGATTGCCGATGTGTTTGGCATGCATTTGAACGAGGTCGCCAAGTATCTTGGGATGCTTACGCGGACTGGCACTGTCCAGATTCAGAAGAAAGACCATGAAACTTACTATGTCGGATAACACCTTAGTTTGCCAACCCATCGGCGTAATCCACAGTGAACACGTGAAAGGAAAAACAGATTATGGCAGTACAAATTAATCAGGAGAAGTGCACCGGATGCGGGCTGTGCGTGGAGGCTTGTCCGGTTGAGGCCATCAGCATGGAAGACGACAAGGCAAAGGTGGACAAAGATAAATGCGCCGACTGCGGACAATGTGTGGAAGAATGTCCAAACGAAGCCATCAGCATGCCGTAAGTACATAAAATGAAGATCGCAAATACCGTCATAACGAACGTACTGGTATCAATCTGCCGAGTGTGTCCACTCTGCATTTGCGCGCGAGAGTGGCCGAACAGTCGGTTCGCGAAAGCGGTCAGGGGAATCGGAAAATTCTGTCCCGCCTGTAAAGCCTATGCAAGGGTGAAGCGAGTGGAGGTATGACGGATGAACGACATTCAAGCGGACGCATTCTTCGGGCGGATGAACGATCCCACTGCGTCTGCTGCTGTAAAAGGGTTATGCGGAGACGAGATGGAGTTTCACCTTGTTATCCGCGACGACCGGATTGATGACATTCGGTACTACACAGAGGGATGTGGCAACACCCGCTCATGCGGGCACGCCGTTGCCCGCCGGGCGAAAGGCCGAAGCATCACCGATGCGCTTTCGATCAGCGCCGGAGAGATCATCCGATCCGGCGAGTGCAACCCCGAGGCAGGCCGACATTGCGCCATTCTCGCTGTAACGACTTTTTACCGGGCAATAGCGGACTACTTGTTGAAGCCATGAAAATTGCCGTTGCCAGCGGAAAAGGGGGGACCGGCAAAACGACGATAGCCGTAAACCTTGCCGTCATGCTGGCGGAGAACGGCAAGACCGTCCAATACCTCGATTGTGATGTGGAAGAGCCTAACGGTCATATCTTCCTGAAGCCGGAGATTGACCGTGCCGAAAACGTCGGCATCCCGGTGCCAGTCGTGGATGAGGCCAAATGCACGGGTTGCCGGAAGTGCGCGGAGATTTGCCAGTACCACGCCATCACGGTGCTGAAAAAGCCGCTGGTCTTTGCCGAACTTTGTCACGGCTGTGGCGGATGCGCGTTGGTCTGCCCGACCGGGGCGATTAAAGAGCTGGCACGAACCATAGGCGTTATCGAGACCGGCCGGGCGGGCCATGTCGGCTTTGCCCAGGGCCGTTTGAACGTGGGCGAAGGCATGTCGCCACCGCTAATCCGCGCGGTGAAAAAGAAAGCGTTCGACAATGGGGTGTCGCTCCTGGACGCCCCGCCCGGCACATCCTGTCCGGTCGTGGCAACGGTGCGGGACACAGACTACGTTTTGCTGGTCACGGAACCGACTCCATTTGGGCTCAACGACTTAAAGTTGGCCGTGGAGATGATCCGGCAGCTTGGTCTGCGGCACGGCGTGGTGGTCAACCGGGCGGACAGCGGAGACTGGCGAGTGCGCGAGTTCTGCGTGGTGGAGAGGGTTCCGGTTCTGCTGGAGCTTCCCGACGACCGCCGAGTGGCAGAAGCTTATTCGCGGGGGCAGTTGGCACTGCACATCCTTCCGGAGTGGCGGACGATGTTCTCGAATTTATTGAACCATATAGAGGGAGAAGTATGCCGGTAGAACGCGCCCTGGTAGCGTACAAAAAAGAACGTTTGAACTGTGCGCAAAGTGTTCTGCGCGCATTTCAACAACACAAAAATATACGTGAAGACGACATTATTGCGGCCAGGCGGCATGGTGGCGGTCAAGCGGAAAAGGGCTTATGTGGCGCGCTGCATGCCGCGCTCCAATTGACCGATCATCTGCCAGTTCGCCAACGGTTGCGCGATGAATTTATAGCGGCTGCAGGATCGGACAGGTGTCTGGAGATCCGTCACGCCGCCCGCATTTCTTGCGTTGGATGCGTGCGACTTGCCGCGAACCTGTTAGTCAAGCATGGCGGTGCAGACCATGTCCATTCAACCGGTATGAAGGACAAGCGGCCATGAATGAGATCGTCATCATCAGTGGCAAGGGCGGAACGGGTAAGACAAGTATAGTGGCCTCTTTTGCGGCGCTGGCCAAGAATGCGGTGCTGGCCGATTGCGATGTGGACGCAGCGGATTTGCATCTGGTGCTGAGCCCGACCATTCGTCAACGCGAAGAGTTCCGGTACGGACACGAAGCTACAATTCGGCAGGAGGACTGCATCCGTTGCGGGGCTTGCCTAGCGCGCTGCCGGTTCGAGGCGGTGCGCAAGACCGATGGCGGCGCCGGCGAAGCCCGGTTCACCATCGATCCGACCGCCTGTGAAGGATGCGGAGTCTGCGTAGCGCTTTGCCCTGTCAAGGCGATCGATTATCCGGAACGTCTTGCCGGCGAGTGGTACGTGTCCGAAACGCGATGCGGGCCCATGGTTCACGCGCGGCTGAATCCGGGCGGCGAAAACTCCGGCAAGTTGGTGAGCAAAGTTCGGGAAGCGGCTCGTCAGATTGCGGCGGAGAGGCAAAGGGACCTTATCCTGATTGACGGTCCGCCGGGCGTGGGATGTCCGGTTATCGCCTCTCTTGCGGGAGCTTCAATGGTCTTGATCGTCACGGAGCCCACTCTTTCCGGCGCGCACGATATGCGGAGAGTCATCGAGTTGACGGAGCATTTCCACATTCCTGCCGCCGTGTGTGTGAACAAATGGGACTTGAATCCGGACATGGCGGAGCGGATCGAGAGGGAAGCCCGGGGAAAACGCCTATGCCTGGCGGGGCGGGTTCAATATGACCGCGCCGTCACGGATGCGCAAATCAAGGGCAAGGCCGTGGTGGAAATTTCTGGGGCCCATGCGGGTGAGGACATCCGGGCGGTGTGGGAGAAAGTATGCGAATAGCCTTCGGAATAATCGGCAGGGAATTCATGTTCATGCAGGGGCTCATCCTTCTGCTGGCTTGCGAGTCTGCCCTTGGCCGCGCTGCGGGCGGCACGGTCAAAGGTTCGTCCGTGGCCGTATCCAAGGTCGCCGACCTGTATGGATTCGCATCGTATGAAGCCCGGGGCAGACAGCTTCTCTTGCGGGGACGGTTCAACACGCTGGAAATGGAGGGCGACAGCCGTCGGGCCTCGTTTAACCGGGTGGATTTCTGGCTCAGCGGACCGCCTGCCCGCCGCTGGGGACGATGGACAATACTTCAAAATGATGTCGCTAAGATGCTGGCACCGTTGCTGAATCCGTCCGAGGCCGTGAAGGGGGAAGGCCACCGTGTGATTGTGCTGGATCCCGGACATGGCGGCGAGGATAAGGGCGCGAACAATATGCGGCGTGGAATTCAGGAGAAACAAATAACGCTGGAGTTGGCCAATGCCGTCCGCGACTTATTGCGGCATTATGATATTGATGTGCGCCTGACACGCAAGCAGGACAATAACATGGAACTCGATGAACGCTGTCGGTATGCAACGCTGGTGCGCGCGGACGTGTTCGTCAGCATCCATTTAAATGCCGCCGCGAATTCCGAATCGTCCGGAATCGAAACCTTCATTCTGCCGCCGGCGGGCTATCCCATTACCTCCGGCGCGACGGTTAATGCTCGTGACCGTTCCGTTTATCCCGGCAATCGGCATGATGGCGCCAATATGGCGCTGGGATACATGTTGCAAAAAAGCCTGTTGAAATACACTAGGGCCGAGGATCGCGGAATCCGCCGATCCCGGTTCCAGGTGATCAAAAACGCGCCCTGTCCGGCGGCATTGGTCGAATGCGGATTTATTTCCAATCGCAAGGAGCGCGAGAAGCTTATGGATCAGAAATATCGCGACCGTATTGCTAAGGCGCTGGCCGAGGGCATTATCGCTTATCTGAATACGGTCAAACGTGCCCGTAACATGAAGCCGTAGATTATTCGCGAGGGCAGTATGTCGATCAGACCGGAAGTCATCCCGTTCATCATTGTCGTAGCCCTCATTTTCGGCCTGATTGCTCTTGTTTTAAGGCTGCGAAAATGCCCTGCGAGTCGCGGTTTCTGGTTTTGCGCGACGCCGGCAATGATTTGCATGGCCTATCTGTTGTTCTTTTTTCGCGACCCTGCACGAACGCCGCCTGGCGACGAAACGGCCATTGTTGCCGGTGCCGATGGCCAGGTAATGGCAATCACTCGCCTGTACGAGGATAAATACCTCAAAACCGATTGCGTGCGCATCAGCATTTTTCTGAGCCTGTTCGACGTGCATGTCAATCGCGCCCCCATCGCGGGAAAGTCGACTTTTCTCGGCTATTTTCCGGGCAGACATTTCTTTACGTTCCAAGAGAAATCATCCGACGTCAATCAGCACAACAAAATCCTCATCACGGGAGCGGGAACGCGCTGTTTGGTGAACCAGATCGTTGGTCCGGTCTGCCGCCGGGTGGTCTACTGGCCGCCTCACGACAAGGCGGTGAGCGTGGCCATGGGTGAGCGGATCGGCATGATGAAATTCGGCTCGCGGCTGGATATGTATCTGCCGGCGGGCGATGTTGAAATTCTATGCAAGAGCGGCGACACGGTCCGGGCCGGTGAAACAATCGTAGCGCGTATAAAAGATTAACCATGTTATCACAAAATTCCATAATGGTCCTTGTCGAAGACAGCGTGTCCCGCCCGATACTTATGGCGGAACATGGCTTGGCATTCTGGATTGATATGGGGGCTCAATGCATCCTTTTCGATACGGGACAGAGTCATCTGATTTTGGGCAATGCGCATATACTTGGGGTTGACCTTGATGCGGTTGACATCGTTGTCCTGAGTCACGGCCACTACGATCATTGCGGCGGATTGGCGGACGTGCTAACCAACGCGGGGGGCAAGGTGACAGTTTGTGCGCATCCTGGCGCGCTCCAACCCAAATATCGCTGGACGGAATCCGCTATCAAGGACATCGGTGTTCCCCAATGTTGCCTCGAAGCGATCCGTCACCGAAGTGAAAATATCCGGACCGTCACAACCCCGACTGAAATAGCTCCCAGCCTGTTCCTGACCGGGGAAATTCCCCGCGTCCATCCTGAAGAACATGGAGGAACGGGATTCACGCTTGACGCGAAAGGCCGCCAGCCCGATCCATTCTTGGACGATCAAGCCCTTTTTATGAAAACTCCCGGCGGTACGATTGTTGTTCTCGGCTGTGCCCATGCCGGAGTGATCAACACGCTGGAGTACATCCGCCATTTGACCGGAGACCAACCGTTGCATACAGTTCTAGGCGGCATGCATCTGCATTCGGCTTCAGACGAACGAATTGCATGGACCATAGCGTCATTGCGGCGGTTTTCCATCGAGAGATTTTACCCCATGCACTGCACTGGCGCAAAGGCTGTGGCCGCGCTCTGGACGGCGTTTCCGGGGCGATGTTTTCCCTGCGGGGTCGGGACCACGATAAACATCCGAATGCAAATGAAAGGAATGGAACATGGATCAGAATGAGAATACATGCCAGGCGAAAACCGCGTTATGCGCAGGGGGCAAACAATCGGCCTGTGCCGCGGAAAAGACCGGATCAGGAGAGAGCTTGAATGCCCTCTTCGAACAGAAAGCTGTGGACGATCGCATGCACCAGATCCGGCACAAGATCATGGTGCTGTCCGGCAAGGGCGGTGTGGGTAAGAGCACGGTCGCGGCTAACCTTGCCATCTCTCTATCCTTGGCGGGGAAAAGGGTTGGATTGTTGGATGTGGATATCCATGGGCCCAGCATACCGAAAATGCTCGGTCTTGAAGACGCGCGCATTTCAGTGCGGGACGAAGTCATGCTTCCAGTGGAAAAGGCGGGCTTGAAAGTGATGTCCATCGGATTTCTCCTGCAGAACCGCGACGATGCCATAATCTGGCGCGGCCCGATGAAAATGGGCGTCATCAAGCAGTTCTTACAGGAGGTGAATTGGGGCGAACTGGACTATCTCATCATTGATTCGCCGCCCGGCACTGGCGATGAACCCTTGTCGGTCTGCCAACTTGTGAAAAATGCCGATGGCGCGGTCATCGTCACCACGCCGCAGGATGTGGCCATCGCCGACGTGCGGCAATCCATCACGTTCTGCCGGCATTTGAGTCTGCCTGTGCTGGGCGTCGTCGAGAACATGAGCGGCTTCGTCTGTCCAAAATGCGGGGAGGTAACAAACATATTCAAGACCGGCGGCGGCAAGCGCATGGCCAATGAAATGGGCGTTCCGTTTCTCGGAAGTATCCCGATTGACCCGGCGGTCGGCGAGGCCTGCGATGCCGGCAAGCCGTTCGTGTATCATTATAGCCGGACAGAGACAGCCAAGGCTTTCGAACGGATTATTGCGCCCATGCTGGCGCTTTCAGAAAATGGTATAACGGAACAAACACAAACCGCAACAAACATCGAAGGAGAGAAGAAAACCATGAGAATCGCGATACCGTTAGCTGATGGGAAACTCTGCATGCATTTCGGGCACTGTGGGCAATTTGCACTGCTTGACGTGGACGAGAAGACGAAGAAAATCACGGGCCAGCGAATGCTGACACCCCCGCCTCACGAGCCGGGTGTCCTGCCAAGCTGGCTCCTTCAGCAGGGTGTAAATGTCATCATTGCCGGTGGAATGGGCAGTCGTGCGCAGAGCCTGTTTGCCGAAAACGGCATCAAGGTCATCCTGGGTGCGCCAAGCGAGACCATCGAGAAGGTGGCAACCGCCTATCTTGACGGCACACTCAAGACCGGAGATAATGTGTGTGACCACTGAAAAGATGCAGAAGGATATGACCGCCCTGCAAGACGCGTTTCATCCGCACTGTATTGTGTGCGGGGGACAGCATAATCGAGGGCTGAAGTTGTCTTTTCAGGCATGCGACAACGGTGGCGTCGAGGGGCGGTTCACCTGTAGCCGTCTGTTTCAAGGCTATGAGGGCTTCTTACATGGGGGAGTGATTTCCGCGTTGCTTGACGGCGCCATGACCAACTGTCTTTTTGCATGCGGCAAGACCGCCATGACCGGTGAGCTGACCGTCCGCTTTCTGTTTCCGGCCTTGGTGGACTGTAAAGTAATCGTGAGAGCATGGATAAAAAAGTCCCGACCGCCTTTACACACGATGGAGTCTGAACTGCAGCAGGCCGGGAGAGTCGTGGCGCGGGCAACAGCTAAGTTTATGGAGGTTCCAGATGCGTGTATCGCGGCAAGAAATAGTTGACAACCATGCCCGCTGTGCTGAGCGCAACGCTGTTTTTCGCCGTTTCGGCTACGACGCGGATCGAAGCGCGGCGTTTATCCTATCCCACGCCCTGCCGCTGTCCGGTAAAATCCTGGAAATTGGCACCGGCAAGGGGCGGTTTCTGACGGCCCTTCTGGCGCATGTCCCGCGGGTGACGACCGTTGACATTGACCCCGCCGAACAGCGCTGCGCGCGTTTGAACGTGGTGTTCGAGAAGCCGCCGGGACGCACCCGATTCATGATTGCGGATGCCGCGCATTTGCCATGGCCGGATCATTCCTTTGACAGCGTGGTCTCGGTGAATGCCCTGCATCACATGAAAAACGTCCAGCGGGTTATTGATGAAATCCTGCGTGTCGCAAAGCCGGGCGGTAAGATTGTGCTGGCGGATTTCAATAGTCGCGGATTTGCCATCATGAATAAGGTTCATCGCCACGAGCAACGAATCCACGAATGTTTTACCTATCGCTTTAAAGAGCTTGCCGGGAGATTTGCCGTGTGCGGCTGGACCGTAATTCTGCGTTCTGGCAATTGCCAGGATGTACTGATTGCCGTGCAGAACTCCGCCCATGAGGGCGAGGTTAGGCGAAAGGGATCAAGAACAACTAGATAAATTAAGAGGAGGTCGTCATGGCAGAATTTGGATCGGCATTTTCAGGACTGGCGCATGGCAGGAAACTGACGGACGAAGAGTTGATCCGAGCCATAAGGTTTATGATCGCGGCGGAGTATGAAGCAGTTCAACTTTATATGCAACTCGCCGAGTCCACTCGGAATAAACTGGCCATCGAAGTGTTGAAAGACGTGGCCGATGAGGAGCGTGTGCACGCCGGAGAGTTTCTCAGACTGTTGAAAGAGCTTTCCCCTGAAGAAGCGAAGTTCTATGCCGATGGGGCGAAGGAAGTCGAGGAGGAAATCAGGAAGTTCAAGCGCTGACGTTCCTTCCGGATTCATGTGGTGGCGTCATAATATCCCCTGTTGCGGAAGGTGTTGTGCATTTCGGCATGTTTGTTGCAAAGTCCGGACTTCTGCGTTATTGTTCGTTTTTTTTCTGGAAGTCCGGCGTTATGAATATGAATGAAACAACACTTTCATCGTTAAAACAGGACGAAAAAGCGACTGTCAAAGCCTTGCTGGGCGGATGTGGCTTTCAACATCGCCTGCGGAGTGTCGGAGTGAAAGAGGGCAAACTGCTCCACGTGGTGGCCAGGCATCATTTTTCCGGCCCGATGGTTGTGGAAGTCGAGCGGCGCCATATCACCATCGGACGGGGAATGGCCCAGAAAATCGTTGTCGCGCGGACGCCATGAAAACTATCGTCCTCATAGGCGATCCCAATGTCGGCAAGAGCGTTCTCTTTTCCCGGTTGACGGGCGCGGATGTGATCGCCTCAAACTATCCCGGCACAACGGTGGATTATCTGAAGGGGCGGATGAATCTTCACGGAGAAACCGTGGAAATTCTCGATGCGCCGGGAACCTATTCGCTGGAAGCCACCAATAAGGCCGAGGAAGTGGCTGTCTCCCTGCTGGATCGAGCCGACGTGATCGTGAACGTTCTGGACGCCACCAGTCTCGAACGGTGCCTGCTCCTGACGATCGAACTCCTGGAGAAGCGCAAGCCGGTCATCGTGGCTCTCAATATGTGGGATGAAGCCCAGCACCTGGGCATCCATATCGATGTCCGCGAGTTAGAAAGCCTTTTGCAAGTTCCCGTTGTTCCCACGGTAGCAATTACTGCCGAAGGTATCAAAGACTTGGTCCAGCGATTTGACGAGGCGCGGATTTCCGAACGTCCCGGACTGAAAGACGAGGACCAGGCCTGGACGGAAGTCGGGCACATTGTGCGCAAAGTTCAGACGGTAGCCCACCGGCATCATAACATCTGGGATCGGCTGACGGATGCCACCGTCAAATCCGGCACAGGTTGGCTGGCGGCACTGGGAATAATGTTCGCGCTTTTCTGGCTGGTCAGGCTCATGGGCGAGGGCCTCATTCGGTATGGCGTTGAACCAGTGTTTAATTTGTACCGTGTGCCGATTGACGCCTTGAGCGGTTGGCTTGGGCCAGGATTACTGCACAAGCTCCTGATCGGCGCCTTGATAGACGGGAAAGTGGATTATGTCCAGTCCATGGGCATTCTCACCACCGGTCTTTTCGTGCCGTTCGGCATGGTGCTACCCTACATCATTGCATTCTATCTGGCCCTGGCCCTGCTGGAGGACTCGGGGTATCTGCCGCGGCTGGCGACGGTTACCGATAATGTGTTTCATAGATTAGGAATGCACGGGCACGGCATCATTCCGGTTCTGCTCGGATTGGGATGCAAGGTGCCGGGAATATTGTCCGCGCGAACGCTGGAGACGCGCAAACAGCGTTTCATTGCGATCACCCTGGTGGGCATCACGATTCCCTGCGCGGCGCATACCGCTATGATCTTCGGTATCCTGGGACGCTACGGCGCGCCCTATATTTTGATCGTGCTTGGAACGATGGCAGTCGTATTTCTTCTTTTGGGATTCATCCTCAACCGGACCTCGCGCGAGGAATGTCCAGAGCTGTTTCTCGATATTCCTCCCTATCGCTGGCCGATTCCATCGGCCGTCGTCAAGAAAACCTGGATGCGGGTCCGCTGGTTCCTGTCGGAAGCGTTGCCGCTCGTCTTTCTCGGAGTCGTGGCGGCCGGCATCCTCGATGCAATCGGCGTCACCGACATGCTGGCCGACTACACTGCGCCGTTCATGCAAGCCTGGTTCGGCCTGCCCGGCAAGGCCGCTCCCGCTTTGTTGAGCGGTTTTCTGCGCAAGGAGCTTGCGATCGGCATGCTGGTTCCCCTGGCGCTGTCCCCGGCTCAATTGACAATCGCGGTGACGGTGTTCGCTTTTTTTCCCTGCATCGCCGCGCTCGTGGTCATGCTCAAGGAATTAGGTTAAATGAGAAGGCTGATCTCCCTAGCTGCGAGCTGTGATATAATCACGCTCAAAGTAAAACGGCCTTGATGGGCCATAACGCATAAGGAGACCAGCCATGAAAAAAGGTATCACGATC
>JAQUMN010000041.1 GCA_028718125.1 Kiritimatiellia bacterium | reverse complement strand
GCCAGTTGTTGATAGTTTTTTTCATGCCCGCACACTACCAAGTGTGACCATATCTGTCAGCGAACGTTTGGCGCACACACCGCGAACGTTTGCCGCACAGGGCGAACGTTTGATCGCACCACGACAGTTTTTTTTAGCGGCCATCCTTTTCTTGCGATAGCGTTCGAATCGCGCTTATAAAACACTCGCTGCGCTCCTCAAAATTGCGAAATTGATCAAAACTGGCACAGCCGGGTGACAGCAGGATTGTATCATCCCGAACGGCCTGGCGCCCCGCCTCGGCTACAGCCCGAGCAAGTGTTCCGCTGATGACGCAAGGCGCCGTTCCACGCCAAGCCGCGGCCATGGCTTCGGCGGCTTGGCCAATCAGATAAACTCCGGCCACCTTTTCGGCCAGCAGTTTCCGGGCCGGCTCATAGGATTCGCGCTTGGGCAACCCACCGGCAATCAAACGGATCGGCCGCGGGATCATGCACAAGGCTGCCATCAGGGCAGCCAGATTCGTGGCCTTGGAATCATCAACAAAATGAATGCCGCGCACCGCACCGACATCCTGCATGCGGTGCGGCAGGGGCTGGAAGGCGCGTGCGGCCATCGCCAGGCACCGCCCCGCAACACCGCAGGCCGAGAGCGCGGCGGCGGCGGCGGCGGCGGTCAAGCCCATGATCTCGTTGTCAAACACCGTGCCGCGCAACTCAATTCTTTCCCGCGTAAGCGCATTATGAATTGCACCGGACTGATAAAAAAAATCGGCCGCCGGGTAAACACCCGCAGTGATCCAGCGATTGGGCGAACCGGCCAGAGCCCTGATCTCCGGCAGGATGTTCAGATCCGTAACGCCGGTATCCGTCGGCATCATGCGTGCAAATAAACGGGATTTCATCCGCCGGTAAGTTTGCATATCACCATGCCGGTCCAGGTGATTCGGCGTCACGTTAAGCAACACACCAACGTCGGGGCGGAACGCCTGCACGGCTTCCAACTGAAAGGAACTGACTTCCAGCACCAGCCAGTCCAGCGCATGGCGTTCACTGACCACGGCGGAGACCGGCGGGCCGTAATTACCCGCGATGGCCGCCTGCCGACCGGCCTGCACCAACGCCTCGGCGCACAGTTTAACAAGCGTGCTTTTGCCGTTCGAGCCGCTGATTGCCAGCACGCGGCAAGCGCAGCGGCTCCAGCCCAGTTCAAGTTCCGAAACAACCGGAATGCCGCGATCCATAACGGCCTTCACCGTGTTGGATGCCGCGGGAATGCCGGGGCTGACAATGGCAATTTCGTAATCCCCCCCGGGCAGCGCCCCCGCTCCCAGGCATACCTCGGCGCCCAGGGATTGCAGGGCCATGGCGCGCCGGCGCAGAATCTCAGAATCCCCGCCATCCATGACGGAGACCTGCGTGCCTTCAGCCAGCAGGAGCCGGGCGGCGGCTTCCCCGCTGGAAGCCAGGCCAAGGACAAGGGCTGTTTTATAAAGATGCATTAGCTCCTTGAACGCTGCGCATTGTTATAAACAACAAAAAACATCATGAATAGCCACGCTGACGAAATTCCAAGCTCCAAATTTCACGGAAATGAAATCAATCAAAGCAAAGGTGAAATAATGAAAAGAAAAACAGAATATATTTTGTTTTCTATCGGAAGATGACTATTCCTTGGAATTTTGATTTTGGAACCTGGAATTTGCTGGGGGCCCGGGCCCCGCCCGCGTCAGCGTATTTTTAACAGAAGCAAGCCGATGAGCGCAAAAATGATGGAAATGATCCAAAACCGGACCGTAACCTGCGTTTCGCTCCAGGGCATTTTCTTCAACTCGAAGTGATGATGGATCGGGGAGCACAAAAAAATACGGCGATGCGTCCATTTAAAAAAACCCACCTGCAGGATAACGCTTAAGGCTTCCAGAACGAACACCCCGCCGACAACAACCAGAGCCAACTCCTGCTTGATCATAACGGCCACACAGCCAATCGCGCCGCCCAGAGCCAGACTGCCGGTGTCACCCATGAAAACAAGAGCCGGATGGCAGTTAAACCAGAGGAAGCCAAGGCAGGCGCCCAGCATGCATCCGCAGAAGACGGCCAGTTCGCCAGCTTCAGGCACGTTAGGAACCTGCAGGTATGCCGCAAACACGGCATGCCCGGCCACGTAAGCCATGATCATGTACGCCAATGCCACGGAACTGGCGCAGCCGATAGCCAGTCCATCCAAGCCATCGGTCAGGTTAACGGCATTGCTGGCGCCGATCACGACCAAAGCTACGAATAGAAAAACGCACGCCAAACACATTTCCGGAATCAGCGGAGCTTTAAAAAAGGGCACCATCAACTGGCGCACATGATCGCGGGTGGCCGGCAGGAACAGCAGTATCCCTGTAAGGAGCACCACCCAGAGCGCCTGTAACAGTAATTTGGTCCGAGCACGCAATCCTTTTGAATCCCGTTTAACCGTTTTAATATAGTCATCGGCAAACCCGATGGCGCCCATCACGCACAAAGTCAGCAAGGCCAGCCAGAGAATAGGGCTGGTGAGAACGGCCCAGAGTAGGCAGGAGCCCACGATAGACAGAATGATGAGAAGCCCGCCCATGGTTGGGGTGCTTTTCTTCTTGTCGCCGTGTAGAATCTCGAGCGTGGGCAAGTCTTCTTTATAGCGTGCCACGTCAACAGCGCACAAGCGTGTCAACCGGCGAATGACCCAGGGCCCCATCACCAGGCTGATAAGGAACGCCGTGCCGGCGCCAGCCACAATTCGGACGGTGATGTATTGGAAAACGCGGAAACAAGAAATATCGTCCGAGAGCAAATGGAGGTAATAAAGCATCTTGCATTCCTTTGGCAAACATACGTATAGCAATTTTCCGCCGAAGGCGGATCCGCCTCTGGTGGACAATTTTGCGGTTCTACCGAACCGCCACTACACCAGCATCCGTTGTGGAGGCCAGTTCGTTAGAACGGCAAAGTCGCTGAAAGCCTATTTTATCCGATTCGAAGCAACGTGTTTTTTCCACAAGGCCAGGACCTGTTCCAGGCGCTGACCGCGGGAGGCTTTCAACAGCACCGCATCGCCGGGCTGCAGATATCGGCCAAGGATTTCGGCCGCTGCGGCATGGTCGGCACAGGCAAACACACGCTCCGCGTTCACGCCGGCATTTACCGCTTCGCGGGCGATAACAGCCCCCAGTGGCCCGACTGTTATAATACCATCCCATGATCCCGGCACAAGGGACATCCCTAAATCCCGGTGCCACTGCTCTTCCGAAGTTCCCAATTCCAGCATGCCCGCCAGCACCAGCCAGCGCCCTCCCGCAACCGGCAGTTCCGTAAAGGTCCGCAGGGCGGCAGCCATGCTCACGGGATTGGCATTATAGGCATCATTAATGACAGTCACGCCGGCCACTACCTGCCGTTCCCAGCGCATGGGTTGGGAGCGATATTGCTCCAGCGCGGCGCGGATATCCTCCCAAGCCAGGTTGTGCGCACGGCCCACAGCCGCAGCAAACAGGGCATTAGCCGCGTGGTGCGCGCCCGGCAAAGGCGCGTGCAGACGGCAAAATTCACTCGTCGAACGTTCGCGGATTTCCATTTTCCCCTGCGCATCCGGAGGAGACGCAAGATAATCCGCATCGCCGCTTAATGCCACGGTAATGATCCGGCCCGGGGCGGCAGCACGTAATATTTCAAAATACGGCTCATCGCGGCGTAGAATCGTTACGCCTCCGGCAGGCAGGCTCTTGAGCAATATACTTTTTTCCACGGCGATTGCTTCTACGGACTTAAAAAATTCCAGATGCACCGGGCCGATGGTCGTTATCAGTCCCCAATCGGGTTGGAGCAGGCGACAGAGGGAGGCAAGTTCCCCCGGATGGTTTATGCCGAGTTCGAAGATGCCGACACGGGTTCCCGGTTCCATGGCCAGCAAGCTTAACGGCAATCCTATTTTGTTGTTCCAGTTGCCCCGCGTGCGGGCGGTAGGCAGGCGCCGCGCGAGGACATCGGCCACCATTTCTTTCACCGTAGTCTTGCCGACACTGCCGGTAACGGCCACAATCGCGGCATGGATCCGGCGGCGATAGCCAGAGCCCATGTCCCACAGGGCCTGTTCGGTATCCGGCACACGCAACAGAGGGCGGTTCGCATGCGGCCCAACTTGCGCGTGTTCGTCGATCACGGCACCGACCGCGCCCCGCGCGAAGGCTTCGTCGATAAAGGCATGACCGTCAAACGAAGGCCCGCGCAACGCCACAAACAAAGCTCCGGGGGCCAGCGTGCGGGTATCAGTGGATACTCTTGCTATGTCGCCGGGCAGGCCGTATTGCCACTGCCCACCCGTCCATTGCGCCATTTCCTGAGCATCGAAATTAGGCATGGCTTATTCCCAGACATTCCCGCACAACCTGCCGGTCGTCAAAGGGAATGACGGTGTTGGCAAACTCCTGGTAGTTTTCGTGGCCCTTGCCGGCGATCAGAACTACGTCGCCCGGCTCCGCCAGGGAAAGCGCACGGACAATGGCCTCGTGCCGGTCCTCGACAACTTCCACGTTGTTGTTCTGCCTGCATCCTGCGCGGATCTGGGCGATGATATCGATCGGGTTTTCCTTGCGGGGATTATCGGACGTCAGCATAACATAATCGGCCAGGCGTGCGGCCACGGCGCCCATCAGCGGTCGCTTTTTGCGATCGCGATTGCCCCCGCACCCGAAAACCACGATGATCTTTCCTCCCGTGGCCTCGCGCAGCGCGGACAGTACGTTTTGCAAGGCATCCTCCGTGTGCGCATAATCCACAAACACCTGGAACCCGCCCTCAGTGGAAATTTCCTCCAGCCGGCCGGGAACGGCCATCATCTGGGACAACACCTGGGCCGCGTGGGCCATCGGTACGCCGGTGGCCCCCGCGGTAGCCAAGGCTGCCAGGGCATTACTGACATTGAAACGCCCCAGGAGTTTCAGCCTGACCTGGGCTTCTCCCCAGGGACTGCGCACTTCAAAAACACTGCCGGCGGAAGTAATCTGCAGATTGACGGCTTGCACGGCGGATTCCTGCCCGATGGCGTAGGTGATCAGATCCGCATCAAGCGGCCCGACCTTAGCGAGTTCCCGTCCGTAAGGATCATTCAGGTTAATAATCGCCACCGGTTTTTTGCGATGCCGGCTCAGGTTACGGAACAAAAGCGCCTTGGCCTGAAAATAATTTTCCTTCGTTTCATGGTAATCAAGATGGTCGTGCGTCAGATTGGTGAATACGGCCACATCAAAATCAATGCCCCAGACGCGTTTCTGGACCAGCGCGTGCGACGAAACCTCCATGACGGCGCTCCGACAACCGACATGCACCATCTGGGCCAGCATATCCTGCAGGTCAACGGATTCAGGCGTTGTGCGGCTGGCTGGAATCACACGGTCGCCGATTTCATAGGTTACAGTGCCGATCAGGCCTGTGCGGCGGCCGGCATCGGCAAAAATATCCCGCACCATGCAGGCCGTGGTGGTTTTGCCGTTGGTTCCCGTGATGCCGACTACCTGCAGACTGGCCGCCGGGTAATTAAAGAACGCGACGGCCAGTTCCGCCATGGCTTGCCGCGGATCGCTTACACGGATGATGATCGCAGGGCCGTGACTGACCGGGGCAACCTGTTCGGAGATTACGGCCGCAGCACCCCGCGCCACCGCATCCTCGATGAACTGGTTCCCATCCTGGTTTTGGCCCTGCAGGGCAAAGAACAGAAATCCCGTCTTAATTTTTCGGGAGTCATACGCCAAACCCTTGATGTCCGGATCCCCTGATCCGCCGACGGCAAGCGGTTTGATTGCTGTAAGCAACGTGCTGAGTTTCATAATGACCTTTTATAATAATGGATAAATACGCGATAAAAAAATTCCAATCAAATTCCCCGGTTCACACCCACACCAGGCCGATCGGCCACGGTTGTGTTGCCCATGGGCGCAATATCCAGGTACCGCACGGATTGTTCGGCAATTTCCTTGAACACTGGACCGGCCACGTATCCACCCGTGCGCACATTGTTGCTGGGTTCATCCAAGACCACAATAATTGCAAGCTCAGGATCCTCGGCCGGGATAAAACCCATAAAGGAGGACATGTTCAGTGTATCGGAATATCCGCCCGGAATGGCCTTTTGGGCAGTACCGGTCTTGCCACCCACGGTATAGCCTTCGACCCTGGCGCGGGCGCCCGTACCGCCTTCTTCGGTAACGCGGACCAGCAGGCTTTTCATCAGCCGAGCGGTATCCGGGCGGATGGGCTGGCTGACGGCCACGGGAAACTGCTGATACAGCACGCGCCCATCCGCGTCCGTAACCTGTTGTATAATATGCGGCTTCATACGCACCCCATCGTTAGCGATGGTACAGAGCACGCCCAACATTTGCAGGGCGGTGACCGCCACTTCATGGCCAATTGCGATCCGCGTCGGTGAAATGGAAGTCCATTTTGAGACTGGCCACAGCAATCCGGTCTCCTCGCCCGGCAATTCGATGCCAGTGCATTCGCCAATGCCAAATTGCTTCAAGTAGGCATATAGACGCTGATTGCCCAGGAGCACGGCGATTTTTGCCGCTCCAATATTACTGGATTTCTTGATGATATCGGCCACGGACAGGTTGCCATAGGGATGAAAATCGTGCAAGGCGCGCCGCTTATAAAACCAGGTGCCGTTTTCACAGTCAAATATTTGGGCGGGCGCCACCAGTTTTTCATTCAGGGCGGCTGCCACGACGGTCACCTTGAAAGTGGACCCCGGCTCGTAATTGTTGGCAATACAGTTATTGCGCATGATGTCCGGCTCTGTCGCCCGAAACGCATGCGGATCAAAAGCGGGGAGATTGGCCATCGCCAGGATTTCGCCCGTGTGCACGCGCTCGACGATCGCCCAAGCTGCCTTGGCCCGTTGTTCGCGCATGGCGTTTTCCAGCGCGCGTTCGACGATATATTGAACATACTGATCGATCGTCAGCATGACATTGGCGCCGGGGCGCGCCTTGATTTCCAGCAGGCGGCGGTCATACAGTTCATGGCGCCGGCCATCCCGCTCACTGACCAGCAACCCCGGCACGCCCCGAAGATAGCGGTCCCAGCGCTGTTCGACCCCGGCACAACCGTTACGCTCCGGCTCCAGGTTGACGTACCCGAGCACATGACACAGGCTGGTGCCGCGCGGATACGACCGCACCATGGCATCTTTCAGGAATACGCCGGGCAGTTTCGCGCGCTCCAGGGCCGCAGCCTGATTGTCCTCAAGCACATGACCGTATCCGGTCACATAGACAAACTGACGCTCCGGCCGGTTAATCCGGTCCATGAGCACACACGGCTCAACGTTCAGGATACGGCCAATGATTTCGGCCACGGCCTGGGCATTGCGGTTGCTGGCGATGTCGGCGGGGCTGGCGCACAGCTCTTTTTTTACCAAATCCAGAGCCAGCACGTTGCCGTTACGATCCAGAATTTTCCCGCGACTCACCGCCAGACATTCCCGGAACTGACGCATGGCGTTGATCCGGGCGCCACGATCCACGCCGGGGCTAAGGTGAAAATGCAGATAGACCAGGCGGGTGCTGACGCCGACCAACGCCAGCATCATAAGTATGGCCAAACCGATCAGGCGGTTCCGATATCTCCGTTCAATCATTCACAACGGACCTTGATGGCTGCGAAAGCTGGGCCATCTGCCGGCTGTAGGAAGTCAAGCTTTCTTGAGCCAGTTCCGGTTCCTGCAGGCGGACTAAGCGACCTTCTTCCGGCCAAATCATGGCAACACGGTTATGGGCGAGCGCCTTTTCAATACTGGACGGCGACTTCAGGGTTTCCCACTTCCACAATTCATAATCATACCGCTTCTGGATTTCCGCGCGTTGTTTTTCCGAAAATTTTATCCGGCGACCAAGGTCCTGACCGCGCGCATCGAGCCAAACATACGAAAGCATCAGGACGACGACACCCATCAGGATCGCCACCCAGGGCAGGGCGATTACAAATCCCTCGGTTTTTTTACGCCGGTTACGCTTTGCCATAATTCAATCTATCCTTTCAATTACACGCAATTTGGCTGACCGTGATCTCGGATTCCGCAAAATTTCTTCAGGGGAGGCCGTCAGCGGCTTTCGCGTAATCCACCGCATAAGCGGCCGGGTCCCTTCCCAGCGTTCACCCCCGGCCGGCAGGGATACCCACCGGCCAATGTGTTCCTTACCTATCCGTTTGACGCAGCCATCTTCCAGGCTGTGATAGCTCAGGACCGCCAGACGTCCCCCCGGTTTTAGCAAGCCGATTGCCGCCTCCAGCCCCTCGGTCAGTGATTCCAACTCCCGGTTGACAGCCATCCGCAACGCTTGGAACGTGCGCGTGGCCGGATGAATCCGCCCGTGCCGCGCCCCCAGGACGCGAACAACCAGGTCCGCAAAGCGCCCCGTAGTCTGGATCGCACCCTGACGACGTTCCCGCACAATCGCCCGCGCAATCCTGCGCGAGGCCGGCTCATCGCCCAATGAGCGAATGATCTCGGCCAAAGCTTCCTCGCTCATCGAATTCACCAAATGAGCCGCCGTCGTCGGCTGGTGCATGTCCATTCTCATATCCAACGGCCCGTCTTGCATAAAGCTGAAGCCCCGCGCAGCCTGGTCCACCTGCATTGACGACATACCCAAATCGAGAAGCACACCGTCAACCGCCTGAAGATCATGCCGTTCTGCCAGAGACTTCAGTTCGGCAAAGTTAGCCCGTTCGAACCGACACTGCGACGACCACGCCGCCAGAGCTTTCTGCGCTGTCACGATGGCATTCGTATCGCGATCCAACGCCAACAGAAAGCCCTGAGGGCCTAACCGTTCCAGAATCGCGCGAGCATGCCCCCCACCCCCCACGGTTCCATCCACGTACTTGCCATCCGGCCGAATTGCCAGCAAGGTCAGGATTTCCCGCACCATAACCGGCGTATGCATTAGAGCACTTTCTCCAGACACCGGCCGAACTTTCGGCACCAGCCGAGTTGTCGGCACCGGCCGAATTGTCGACACCGGCCAAACACCCTCAACGCACTATGGCCATAGCCGGCATAGCGAGGCGCATTTTGGCTTTCATGACCTCTTCATCGTAACAGGACGAACAAAATCCATGCGAATACACGCTGTTCGGTTCGTTGGCCCGGAACGTGTATTGCCAGCCTTGGTCAGTCTTTTCGCGACCACAAATGCAACATTTCGTGATGACTTTGTTTCCGTTCATAACACGACCACCTCCTTTGCCAAGGAGCCATCGAACCCAAGGCACAGCTACATGAGAAACGAAAACAATTTGCTGTTTGACATCAGCGAGGCTATCCGGCTGGCCCGCGAGGGCTCCGTGTCCAGCCGGCGCTGCGGTTCCAGACGAAGCCGCCGCGAATCGCCCAGGGGCAGGATTTGCATGGTATCCCCGCCCAACGCTGAACAGGCATTCACCACCAAGGCATGGTTGCCAAAGCGCAACGACCGCGCGGCCAAGCCGTTTGCCGGCAACTGAAACCACTTTTCATTGCGGCCGCTCCGCAGGGATCCATTCACTTCCAAAAAGCAGGTCATGCTCATGATTTTTCTCCGTTTTTTTACGCGGCCCGCCGATTCGGCGGTCCGGCGGCCCGGACGCGTGTGCCTCCGTCCCGTCGTTATTATTTTTTTAGAAATCCAAATATCGCACAGCTTCGTCCATGGTTGCGGCATCAATGGACTCGGTGGACTGCTTCCACAATTCCGGATCCCACAATTCAAACCGGTCCCAGGCGCCCACGAGTTTCACCTGATCCGCGATATGGGCAATCGCAAGCAATTCATCCTTGATGCGGATACGCCCCTGGGAATCCCACGCCACCAAGTCGGAACTGGAGGCCAGGATGCGCGCAAAGAGCCGCGCCTTTTTATCGCCGATACCGATCTTGCGGAATTTATCCAGGCGCTTAGCCATTTCCCGGGCAGGATAGACATACAGGCATTTTTCGTTGTTGAGCCCGGGCAGGACATAGAGACTTTTTGGGGCGCCCACTTCCGCGCGCCAGATTGAGGGTATGGTGAGGCGTTTTTTTGGGTCCAGCGCATGCAGGAAACTGCTGGCAAATCCCCCACTCCCCAGCACCGGTTCCGGTCGTTCTATATCATGCTGCTCCACTTACCCCCCTTTGTTTGACACTATTTGACACATTAACCCACCGATTGTCAACAATTATTTTTAATTATTTTTAGGTGAAAATTCAGGCCGGCCGCAGTCCAAAAGGGGCATATGACCACCGGGACTGGGGACACCCCTTTTGTTAACAACAACAGGCTGATAACCGCCTGTTAATAACATGTCAAAAGACCGCGGCAAGCCGGATTGACAATGGCAAGGAGGAATAATATGCTTCGACCAACAACTATCGCATCGGAAGCCCGTCTTCCGGAGGCGTTATCCGAACGACAGAAGGGAGTGTTAATTGACCAGCTTTTTACGATTGCCTCGTCAGTTCTGGCGCATCAGTTGGCAACACGGCATTCACCAGGCTGTCCTGCTGACGTTCGGCAAATTTGCCCGTCTGCGCGGTTTCCCGAAAATAGGCTTCGCTCTCATGGAAAAATTCCCGCCGAAGAAAACCTCCAACGCGGCGGCTTACCTGCCTTTGCTGAAGCTCCGGCCGCTCGTATCGATCATTATGCCGGTATATAATTCGGCCTGGTTGAAGGAAGCCGTGGCAAGTGTCTTGGCACAGAGCTATGACCGCTTCGAACTGATCCTGGTGGATGACCAATCCACCCATCCGCACACACTCGCCGCACTTTCAGAGGCCGAAGGCGATCCGCGCGTGAAGCTGATACGCAACGCGCGCAACCTGGGCATCAGCGGCGCCACCAACGCCGGCATAGATGCCGGCCGCGGCGACTATATTGCCTTCATGGACCATGACGACCTGTTGCATCCTGATGCGCTCGCCTACTTCGTGCGCGCCATGAATGACGGCCATGATGAGGAAGTGTTTTTCACCGACGAAACCGTGATCAACAGCGAGAACACCATCGTCGGGCAGTTGCGCAAATGCCCGATCTCGCTCGATCTTCTGCTTTCGTGCAACGCCGTCCTGCATTTTGTCATCATGAAGCGGTCGGCTCTCCGGCAGATCGGCCCGTTGAATTCAGACTACGACGGCGCGCAGGATCATGATCTCATGCTGAGAGCCCTGGAGCACGGGCTCCGGTTTTATCACCTGCCGCTCCTGCTTTACGCCTGGCGTGCTCATCATGCAGCCACTTCCAATGACATCCGTTCATTCGACCGGCATTCCACGCCGGAATGGCCAAAGTCCTACCGCAACGGTAAAAAGGCCATCCAAGCATATCTCGATCGCCACGCAATCCGGGCCACCATTACCGACGATGCTTTTTGCTGGTATCGGGTCAAGTATGCCCTGCCGGATACACCCGACGAGGTGGCGATCATTATCCCGTTCAAGGATCAAGCAGTTTATTTGCGGCGTCTGCTGGAAAGTTTTAAAAAAACATCATTCGCCAATACCGTCGTTTACCTGGTGGACAACCGGTCCAACCAGACGGAAACCAAGGATTACATAGCTTCCCTGCGCCCGAGCCCGGCCGGCCGGCTCCGCCTGTTGACGTTTGACGAGCCGTTCAATTACGCCCGGTTACATAACTGGGCGGTTGCTCAAATTCCTAACGAGCTCCTGTTGTTTCTGAATAACGACGTGGAGATCCAGCGGGGCGACTGGCTGGAAGCAATGCTGGAACATATTTACCGCAAGCAGGTTGGCGCGGTAGGCTGCCGGCTCAGGTACCCGAACGGAGAGCTTCAGCATGGCGGCATGGTATTCCGGCCCGACGTATATTATTGCGCCATGAATCTCCATCGCGATGAAGGTTATTACACCAAAGTCCAGCGGGATGTCAGCGGCGTGACCGCCGCCTGCATGCTGATCCGCAAATCGGTGTTCCAGGCCGTTGGCGGTTTCGATGAAGTTCGCTTTCCGATCGCGTTCAACGATGCCGATCTTTGCCTGAAAATCATTCGCGCCGGCTACAAGATCATGTACACGCCCTTCGCCGAGCTGATTCACCATCAATCGGCCTCCCGCGCCGAGCAGGAAGAGAGCTACGAAAAATGGGCGTTGTTCAGCCGCCACGCGGGTCCGTCGCCGATGATTGACCGGCATTACCGGCTGAATTGAACACGAAGTTACAGGGAAGCCGCCCTCTTGGCGATACCAAGTTTCGTTATGAAAGAAACGTATAAAAGAATAATTGTCATTCCCATAAAAACGGGGTCCGGATTCGGAAAATTAAAGACCGGATTCCCGCTTACGCGGGAATGGCAGGCAAGAAACAGCCATAAACGTTATCATGAATATCCTGAACCCCGGCCCCTAACACTGAACACCTTTAATCGAGGGCTTGGAGACGGCGCCGCAAGCTTTCCAGGACGCGGCGGCGGCGGGTACCCGGGGGAAAGTGTTTATCCATAAAGCCGCCGGTCTTCTGCACAAACTTCCAGACGCGGCTATTCTGCATCACGTCGATCACCTGGCGCAGGTGTATGATCTCAGCGTTATATTCATGCACAACTTGCCGCTGGTGTTCGATCGTTTCCAGGAGCGAAGGTACGGAATGGGCGTATTTCACGTAGCGGTCCTTGTAGCGATAACAGCGTTCGCGACCGAAGACATGCGCCTGAAAAGCTTCGTCCATTTCCCGGTACCGGCGGACGGTTTCCGGCGAAAGGGCAAAGCGTTCCAGCACCGCGTGCAGGGGCATCCAGGACTCGAGATCGAAAGCCTTGTTCTTCTCGTAAAAGTAAAACAGGCTCCGGAACAGGATGAACGAAACCGGCAGGCATCCCTCAAACACCCATTCATGGTCAACGAGATAATACCTCTCACCGTCCACGAGAATATTTTCAAATACCAGGTCCACCATGGCCGGTGTCAGGAATGGGCCCAGGCCGTCAAGCTCCGCCGGCGATGTCAGCCCGAAGATTTGCCGCATGGACTCCGTAAATACCGGCGCTGAGGCCGTGGCAAACGCGTTTTTTAGTAACGCCAGGTAGTCGGCAATGATGCCCATGAACCGCGCCTGGTCCTGCTCCCGGAAGGCACTGACCAGCAGGGCATCCAGACTGCGGCCTTCCACAAAATCTAAACGCAGGGTTTGCTTGTCAACGACAGTGACTTCCGGCAACCTGACGCGGTCCCCGTGCAGGCTGTGACGGATCGGCGCGGCTTGTTCGCACAGGCGTTGGAGATGCGGAACAGCATCCGAAACCAGCGCTTTTTTCAGGACGAACTTCCGGTCGCGGTCCCGCCAGATCGAAGTTTCTATCTGAAACGGGGGCAGACGGTGGCGGTTATATTTGGCATACAATAAGTCCATGGCGCGCATTATAGCACGATCGAAAATAATTGGTAGTCCTGTTAGCTGCCGGATCGCGGATTCAGGATTGTCGTATTCATGCCTGTCGTATTCATGGTTTGACAGCCCGCTCCGATTTCCTTATGGTAGTGTTATCTTGCGATATATTTTATGGGTGAACACCATGATTGTCCGCCAGCTTTTATGCAGTGTTTTGTTGACCATCGGCCTGCAGGCGTTCGCCGGCGGCGCGGAAGTGCTGGTCGCGAAAGTCGATGGCGCCATCGACCCTATTACGGCCAAGTTCATGATCGAAGCCATTGACCGCGCGGAACGGCAACAGGCCGAGTGCATACTGTTCGAACTGGACACCCCCGGCGGCCTGGATGATTCCATGCGCGCCATCATCAAGCACATCATGTCGGCCAAAGTGCCGGTAGTGGTCTTCGTGGCGCCCCCGGGTTCACGCGCGGCCTCGGCCGGCGCCTTTATTACCATGGCCGCGCATGTGGCCGCCATGTCACCCGGCACAGCCATCGGCGCCGCCCATCCCGTATCCATCGGACAATCGATGCAGACGGACACCAATATGGCGGCCAAGGTATCCAATGATGCGGCGGCTTACATCCGCTCCATCGCCGAAAAGCGGGGACGCAACATTGACTGGGCCAATTCGGCCGTCATGGAAAGCGTATCGCTCTCGGAAACCGAGGCACTGGCGCACAAGGTGATTGACCTGGTTGCGCCGAGCACGGAAGCGCTGATGACCCTGCTGGATGGGCGGATAGTCAAGCTCAACGAAACCACCGTGACGCTGAAAACCAAGGGCGCCGCGTTGACGCGGGTCGAAATGAACTGGCGCGACGAACTGTTGCACGTCATCGCCAATCCCAATCTGGCTTATATCCTGCTAATGCTCGGCCTAATGGGCCTGTATTTCGAGCTATCGAATCCCGGCGCCATTTTCCCGGGCGTAGTAGGCACTATCTCACTTATTCTGGCTTTTTTTGCATTCCAGACCTTGTCGGTGAATTACGCTGGAATTTTACTGATTGTGCTGGCAGTTGTCTTGTTTATCGTGGATATTAAGGCCGCAACGCATGGAGCGCTAACAGTTGGAGGGCTTGTGGCCATGGTCATTGGATCGCTCATGCTTTTTAACAACAATCCGGATCCTGCCATGCGGGTATCATTGCAGGTTATCATTCCGGTTGTGCTGGTCACCGGCGCCTTTTTCGCGCTCGGAGTGTGGTTGTCGCTCAAAGCCATGGTGCGGCAACCGGTCTCGGGCGCCCAGGGCCTGATAGGCCAGGAAGGTGATGCCCGCACGGTGATCACCAGGGACAGCGGCAGTGTTTTTGTGGCCGGCGCGCATTGGAATGCCGTGGCCGACATGGATATTCCGTCCGGCCGCCGCGTGAAGGTAGTCGCCGTCAGGCAAATGACCTTGAAGGTGGAAACGATGTAGGCAGACGACGGACAACTGAAGCCAGATGTCAGACTGGACAGATAAAGGCACGAAGTCAAAAACAAATTGGAGTCAAGAACGGAGAACAGAAAGCAGAATCTTTCTGACTTCTGACCTCTGACTTCTAATCAACAGGAGGGGCACACCATGGGTCCGGGATTAATTGCAGTTCTGGTGGTAGTTTTATTTCTCGCCATTAATACGATCAAAATCCTGAAGGAATACGAACGGGGGGTGGTCTTCCGCCTGGGCCGGTTTGTCGGCGTGCGCGGGCCGGGGCTCATCCTGCTGATTCCCATGTTCGAAAAAATGGTCAAGGTTACGCTCCGCACGGTGGCTCTGGACGTGCCTCCGCAGGATGTAGTGACCAAGGACAACGTCTCGATCAAAGTGAACGCGGTAATGTACTTCCAGGTTTTCGAACCGTCGAAGGCCATTATCGCCGTGGAAGATTATCTCTTTGCCACCTCGCAGATAGGGCAGACGACCCTGCGCTCCGTCCTGGGCGAGCACGAACTTGACGACCTGCTGTCCAACCGCGAGAAGATTAATCAGAAACTGCAACAAGTCATTGACGAGCGCACGGACCCCTGGGGCATCAAGGTTAGCGCGGTTGAGGTCAAGGACGTGGACCTGCCTGAAAACATGAGGCGCGCCCTGGCCAAACAGGCCGAGGCCGAACGCGAGCGCCGCGCCAAGGTCATTCACGCCGACGGCGAGTTCCAGGCTTCCGCGAAATTAAAGGATGCCGCCGACATCCTGGCCATCCAGCCGGTCTCCGTGCAGTTGCGCTACCTGCAAACGCTGACTGAAATTTCCGCTGAGAAGAATTCCACCATCATCTTCCCCTTCCCGATCGAGCTCCTGCAATATTTCTTGAAGAAGAATTCGAATCCGTAACGGCAGGCGTGGCCGGGCACATTGCCTCCTCCATATCGTGATCGGCCCCCGTGAAACTAACGGTAACCGAGCCTCGTTTACAGCGAGGCTCGGACGCTCCCGTCATTCGCCTGCGTCATCCTGGCCGTTTAGACGATCAGTACACCCGGCCAACCGCCCCTGGATACCGGGGTGTTGGCGCATTGATTCTGCCGCCATGACCCCCGCCCGTCAAAAATAATACCGCCGTAAAATAATCGTGATGGTTATCACTTGCACCATGATTAACAAGATCGGGACAAAGCGGCAGCACCAGGCAGAGGGGATGCGGGCTAATTTGCCATGAAACGCGATCAACACCAGCGGTACGATCGAAATGAAATACCTCCCTTGGACACCTTGAATAATATCGGCGCCAACGGGAGTAAAAAACAAATAAAGCGAAACAAGCACCGAAACGGCGGCCAACGCGGCGATGGCCACTAAAAAAATGCGCTGCAACATTAAGATTCGCACGCCGGGCACACGATCGGCTGCAACGATGCTCAGGACCAGCAACCCGAAACCAATGTAAAACCAGTTTGGAAAGGGCGTATCGAGCCATCCTAATTTGCCGATCCAAGTTATATATTGGTCGGAAGTAAACATCGTCGTCGCGGCTGCTCGGAGGAACGCCCCCGGATGGTTAAGCAGATAACGGGCTTGCAAGAACGGGCTGGATCCAGGTACGAACGGCTGTGTATCCCTAAAAGCCGGATTATACTCGTCGTAAGTCAAATAATTCGACTTTGCCATGGTCCATAGACCGAAGCAAATTGCAGTTACAATGGCAAGAAACAGGGCCGTTTTTACATAATGAGATCTTTTGCCGGGTAATTTCGGCAGAACGATAAAGATAAGAAGCGCCAGCGCGGCATAAAAAAGTTTTGATGCGGCAATGGCAACGACGATAAGCATCCAGATAAAAAGATCTTTCCAGTTAAGAGAATAATCAACCGCAAAGGCGCGCCGCAGGATGAGCGCCAGGAATAGGAAGGCAAGGCCATTGATGGATGCATCATAGCTCAATGAGCCGGCCTGAAAAATGGACATGGGCGCCAAAGCCAACGCAGTCAACAACCATGAGGCCGTCGGGATGAGGCGCACGGCGAGATAGACTAACAGACACCAGGCAAATGCATTTGCCAAACGAGCCAGATAAAACAACAAAATGGGCGGACTGTTAAACAGAGTTCCGATGCGCATTCCCGCGGCTTGAGGAAGATATGCATAAGAGGGCATACACCCCGCGCCGGCAAAGTCTCGAGCGACGCGATGTTCAGGGCATAGCGGGACCGACCATGTTTGACGCCACAAAGACCACTGTAATTTCTGTCGCGGATTGCGGGGCATATTATCAAATGCTTCGGTAGTTTTTAAAATACTGACGGGAATGAAGCCGCCAACACGATCGTCGAACTTTTCCCCGTACCATTGACCTTCGGCAATCTGATGGATGCGAAAATAATGCGCATACTCGTCGGCGGCCTGAAAAGGCGGCGTTAACCATACCATCAGGAGGCACATCGCGGGGGCCACGCACAGAAAAAAACGATGGGCCGAGATTTCGCTGCGGGGTTTGTTAACGAGTGTTTCAGCAGCAATGTTTACCCTGGGTTCCAAGCATGCTCCTCATCCAAACGCCGAGTTCGTTCCATTTTCAACAGCTGCCAATGAGCCCCCGGATTACTGCAGTCGCCTCCGGGAATCCGCGTTCTCCAGCCGGTAATCCAGACTGAATTATTATACCTTGGTCACCAGTCTATGCAAGCCGGCATCCGGCGAGGCCGTTCATCGGCGTTGACATGGCGTCAATTTATTGTACAAGGTTGAAGTCCTGATGTTTGTTGCCAAAACAATCCGGCAGGGCAGAGCAGTCGCCGCGGGCGCGGCTTTTGTCCGGCAGACGTCCATCGGGTCAGGCAAAATACAGGGTGACAGAAGATGAATTCTAACGTTGATAACGAGTTCGTCGACTCATGGCTTCAAACAATTGCCATTGTTTTTACCATGCTGGTATTATTCGCCGGCTTTTATATTTCCGCGTATTTTCCGGAAAAAGCTGTTTACACAAATTTATTTCTTGCCGAAAGACAGGGGGCAATCAGACCTGAAGCGCTGGAACGTTTCATCTACTTAGCCGGAATATGCTGGGTGACCATCCTGCCGATTACGCTTTATTGGATGTACCGCCGCCTGTTTACAAAGAGAATGTCCACCCGGCCTGGCCGCCAGTTTTTTTCCACGGGACGATTGTTAAAAGATTTACTGCCGGCGCTATTGTTTGCCGGCTGGCTTTACCTGTTGGCGCAAAACACGCAAATCCCGCTGACCAAAATATATCTTGCTATCGCTGCCGGCGCAGCTTTGGTGCTGCTGGCACTCAGTCGAATCCTGTACGATATAAATATAAACAAGTTCGTTTTGGGCGCCATCGCCGGCATCATTGCCGGATTTTACTCATATTTGCTTGTTATTCCCCACGAAATGATCGCCAATAACGGTTATGTCAGTCATCACTACGAACCGGTCTTGGCAGCGGTCAATCAGGTTGTGCACGGCAAAACTATTCTGGTTGATTCAACATCGCTTTACGGGGTTCTGCATCCCTATATGGCCGCGGCTGTCTTTAAGTGGTGCCCTCTGACGGTGTTTAGCCTCAGCATGTTTTTTGGCATGCTTGCCTGGCTTTCGTTTTTTTTTATATATCTGGCTTTTTGTGAACGGACCGGGTATGGCTCAATTTATACCCTGGTTTTCTTTCTGGCGGCCATTGGATTCATGCATCCAATCTATTTAACCTTGTTGATGTTTGACCAACTAAAAGTTCCCTTGATTGGCGCCTATTACCAATATCTTCCCTTGCGTGTCCTTTGGGGGTCGTTCTTTATCTGGTATGTATCTTGCCATTTGCGGCATGCCGGCAGGATTCCTGCCTGGGTCGGCTATATGTTGGCGGGAATTAGCGTCCTCTGGAATCCAGATACAGGGCTGGTCATCATGGCAGCATGGGCCGGCATGCTTGTTTTGCACGCGGCAGCAACGCAAGATGCGGTGCGCTTCAAATCCACGGCAAAGATAGTGGGCCGGAATATCGGCGCCGTTATTTTAACGTTGGGCGCAGCCATGATTTTTTACAGCCTCTTTGCCTGGTTTCGTTCCGGGAACTGGCCTGATTGGGGCCGGTTTTTCAGTTATCAAAACATTTATTATCGCTGCGGCTACTTTATGTTGCCGATGAAGCCCCTGGAGTTCTGGCAGCCAATACTCCTGATGTATAGCGTCTCATTTTTTTATGGCGTTAAGTGTCTGTTGCGGCGTGATAATACGGACAATGCATGCTGGTATTGTTATGTCGCTTTATTCGGCTTGGGCATTTTTTCCTATTATCAAGGGCGAAGTCACTATCAATGCCTGGTAGCGGTGGCGTACCCGGCAATTATCCTGGCCGGTTCCATGTTTGTGGATTTGCTTAAACAACAGTTGAATCCGGGATTTTTTGCAGGACGGCGCGAGATATTCTTGAAAATGGCAATGCTGGCCATTTTTATTGCCTGGGGAATTGTCTACACCGTCGGGTCCATCCCAATTGCTGCACGTTATTTTCAACAGCTCAACCAATCCCTGCGGACATCCCGTTCAAGTGCGCCGGTGGACCCCGACAATGAGCTCGCGCCATACCTTAAAGCCAACAGCGGAAGCATTATTATCTCGGATTCATCCACTTATCTTTTGACGAAATATCATTGCTACTCCGCATTTCCCGTAGCATCATTGGCGATGGAGACATACCTGAAAGATCAGCTTCCGTTAATCCAGAATGCGATCGACAGCCAATCATCAGAATATTTAATCATTGAAAAACGCAATTCCATGTGGTTCGGATATTTATCTTTTGATGCCTATCGCGAGATAGCACAGACACCAAAATTCCGGATTCTGCAAGCCAAACGTTATGCCAAGTAAATTGCGATTTTAGCGGCAGCCGGTCTGTATTTATTATGCAAACGAACCCGTTGGCCTGTGACCTGGAAGCGATCCTCGACTTGACGCCCGGTCTGTGGGATGAATTACGCGGACAACGCATTTTCATCACCGGCGGCACAGGATTCTTCGGCCGCTGGATACTGGAAAGTTTTACATACGCCAACAGCCAACTTGGGTTGGGGGCCAAGGCGGTTGTTTTGACGCGCCACCCGGACGCCTTTCGCCGCAAGGCCCCGCATTTAGCCGCAGATCCCGCCATTTCCTTTCACGTTGGCAATGTGCGCGACTTTGAGTTTCCTGCAGGACCATTCCGCTTTCTCATTCATGCCGCCACGGAAGCCGGCACCCAGTCGAACGCCGGTGATCCATCGCCGATGTTGAATACCATTGTCGAGGGTACCCGGCATACCTTGGATTTTGCGGCCCAGGCTAGCGTAAAGAAATTTCTCCTGACAAGTTCAGGCGCCGTGTATGGGTGTCAGCCGCCCGATCTCGCCAACATCCCGGAAGACTACCCCGGGGCTCCCACCCAACTCGATCCGCATGCCGCTTATAGCGAGGGCAAGCGCGCCGCCGAACGGCTGGGCATTATCTATGCTCGCAAATTCGGGCTGGAAGTGAAGATTATACGCGGCTTCACTTTCGCAGGGCCCTACCTACCGTTGGACGCACATTTTGCCGCAGGTAATTTTATTCGCGACGCCCTCCGGAAAGGGCCGGTTGTCGTCAAAGGCGATGGAACGCCGCTGCGTTCCTACCTTTATGCCGCAGATCTCGCCATCTGGCTGTGGACCATCCTGCTAAGAGGAAAATCGGCCTGCCCTTACAACGTCGGCTCCGAACACGCCGTTTCGATCGCGTCTTTGGCAAAGCTGATCGCCGGCATAGCGGGGCCGGATATCGCCGTTCGGATTGCCCGCCCGCCAATTCCCGGCCAGCCGCCGGCTCGCTACGTTCCGAATACAGGCCGGGCCTGGCGGGAACTGGGTCTCAAAGAAACGGTAACGCTTGAGGACACATTGCGGCGAACAATTGATTTCTATCGCAAACTTCCGCTTGATCGTGGCAACGCTTAACTTTAGCATGCAAGTTTACGGCAAGGCTGAATAGCGGCGCCCAGCCAGACCCGCCGCGTTGGATGAATAAATGAAATTTCGAGATATCTTCCTTTCCGCGCTGGTTTCAGTTGTGATTGTATTGCTAATAGACGCCGCTACAAACACACTCGACATCGCAAAGTATTCATGGGACTTCCGCCATTACATAGCACTTGCAGAACAAGGCTTTAAGTCACAGCCCCTGTTAAGTCCGTTCGCCTATCGCTATCCCACCCCGTTAATTGCAGCCGGGCTGACCGCGTTCCTTGGTATTCCAACAGCAATGAGTTTCAAGGTCATCGCTTATTTTGGAGCGCTACTTCAACTTATGGGCGTTTTTTTCTTTGTTCAACACTTCGCAAAATCCCGGAAAAGCGCATTCGTTGCCCTTCTGGTAACGGCTTTTTCGCTGTGCAACGTGAAATTCCTGCTGTTCGACGTATACCGGCCGGATCACATGGCATACGCCTTTGTTATCCTGGGATTCTACTTCGGACTGACCTCCCGTTTTTACCGGCTGCTGATAACATCAGCCATCGGTGTGCAATTCCGCGAATTTGCGGTTCTGCCGCTGATTGCTTTCATGGCGGCGCTTGCCGCGGGCGGGCAATGGCAGACATGGCGACGCTATGTGTTACCAGTCATATTATGCCTGCTGGTTGCCGTTGCCTTGCCACGCCTCCTGATTCCTGTCACCGGCAGCATTCAAGATGCATCCAGCCTTCGGGCTGTTTTCAGGATTCCGTTCGATTTCAAAAGAGATCTGAATCTGGCTTATAGTGTTATTGCCTACTTCCTTCCCACGTTGATGCTTCTTGATACCCAGCGCTTCCGATTAATTCGCGCGCAGCTTCCGGGCGAGATTAAGCGATTTGTGCTGATCTACGCATTGCTCGTTATCCTGCTCAGCCTGTACGGCGGCAGTGACCTGCCGAGATTCGCGACATATTTGTTCGTTGTGCAGGCTCTGCTCATAGGGTTGCTGTGCCGTATGGCATCCGGAGCGGAGATCGGTACAATGCTGATAGCGGCATTCATTTTCAACCGGATGTGGATGCCCCTGCCCGGGGGAACTGATCAAGCCGGAATCGGAGCGGTATGGAACATGGACAACTACCTCGATTTTTGGGTAGGATACGCCTCGCGTGTAAACTGGTCTACTTTTGCGCGGTGCGCGGAGCTGATCATTTTTATTGCGATCAGCGTCCTAATGCGGCGGATGAACGGTCCTCCCGCACTTATCCAGAATAAAAACGGGCCCCGCGCGCCAACAAGCGGGGCAATATTTAAATCGATAGGTCTCTCATGAAAAAGCAGGCCGTGCCAACTGCAGACATGCCGCGACGCAATCCTTTCCTCCTCGGCATATTCCTGATAACGACCGCCATCCTGCTGTTCCAGGTTGTCCAGACGCGCATCCTTTCGGTCATTGCCTGGTATTACCTGGCGTTCTTCGCAATCAGCGTCGCAATGCTCGGCATGACCGCCGGCGCAGTCTGGGTTTATCTCATGCGCGCAAAACTGACGCCGGGGACGCTGTCCACGCTGCTGGCGGACACTTCGCTGCTCACCGCGCTGGCAATGCCGGCATCCGTGATGGTGCAGTTCTGCCTGATCATTACGCTGAGGCCGGCGGTAACGTCGGTCTTCGCCTGGTGTTTGCTGATGACCGCAATGATGGTGCCATACATTTTTGCCGGCATTACCGTAAGCATGGCGTTGACCCGCAGTCCATTCCCGGTCAGCATCGTTTACGGCGTTGATCTGCTTGGTGCGGCAACAGGCTGCGCGGCCGTGGTCGGAGTTCTGAACGTGTTCGACGGACCTTCCGCGACATTGTTTGCCGGACTTTTGGCGGGCATGGCGGCCTATGCCTTTGCTCGCGGAGCCACCGCACCCGAGCAAGTCACGTTAGCGCGGCGCGGATGGTGGCGCCGCCCCCTGCCGATCGCACTCCTTCTGGCCATCTCGGTTCCGCTCAACATGTCGATTCCGTTTGGCTTCAAGCCGGTGATGGTCAAGGACCGCTTGGAGGATAGCCTCCGCCCGCGCTTTGAAAAGTGGAATTCGTATTCGCGCATCGTTGCATATTCGCCATCCGCCTCCGCGCCGTGGATGTGGGGACCTTCGCCGTTACGCGACAAGAACTTGGTCGTACAGCAGGCCGGACTGACGATTGACGGCGAGGCCGGCACCCACATGTACCACTTCGATGGAACGACGGGGTCGATCGATTTCTTGAGATATGACCTTGTTAACCTGGCCTATCATCTGCCGGGCATCACCAAGTCCGCAGTGATCGGAGTCGGTGGCGGCCGTGACCTGTTGGCCGCTTATCTGTTTGGCGTCAAGGACGTCACCGGCGTCGAGGTCAACCGCATCTTCATTGATTTACATGCCAAACATCCATTTTACGCGCCTTACTCGAACCTGAAGGCAATGCCCGGGTTAAAGCTGCACGTCGATGATGCACGCAGCTGGTTCGCTGCCACCGAAGAATCCTTTGACCTGATCCAGATGAGTATGATTGACACCTGGGCGGCAACCGGCGCCGGCGCTTTTTCTCTCAGCGAAAACGGACTTTATACGCTGGAAGGATGGCGCGCCTTCATCAATCGGCTCAACAACAACGGCGTGTTTACCGTCAGCCGATGGTACAGCCCCGGTGATATCAACGAGTCTGGCCGCATGGTTGCGTTGGCCATGGCGGTGATGATCGATCGGGGGGTCGCAGATCCCCGTCAGCACGTGTTCGTTGCCCGCGCCAACGCGATTGCCACGCTGGTGCTGTCGAAGAGTCCGTTCACCCCGGTCAAGCTGAAACTTCTTCGCGGCGACACCGAGCGCCTCGGCTTCAAGGTACTGATCGCGCCGGATATGGAACCCGAGTCGGATGTGCTTCAACAGATAGTTGCCGCCAAGGATATAGCGAGCCTCAACCATGTTGCCCGCAAGACATTTCTTGACCTCAGTGTGCCCACGGACAACAGGCCGTTTTTCTTCAATCAGCTGCGCTTCGGAGATATCCCGCACTTCGTCAAAATGATATTTCGCAACGAATTGAGCGGCGGCGTGGTCTATGGGAATCTTCGCGCTTCGATTGCGCTGGTTCTGATTCTCGCCATCGCATTCGTCGCTGTAGGCTGCACGATCGTGCTACCGCTTCACATAGCGATAAAATCCGCGCCGCGCCGCCTGATCACCATCGGAACGATCTATTTTTCGTTGATCGGCGGGGGCTTCATGTTCGCCGAAATCTCATTATTGCAGTTTTTCGGCGTGTTCCTTGGCCACCCGATCTATGCAATGGGCGTCTGCCTGTTCAGCCTGATTCTGTCGAGCGGGCTGGGCAGCCTCGCTTCGGGCGGCTTTCCGCTCAACAGCGGCGGCCGGATTGCTTTGTGGGGAACGATCGTCGGCGCGTATCTGCTGCTTGCCCAGTGGGGCCTGACCCACCTGTTTGAGGTGACAACGGCGCAGCCTTTGCCGGTGCGCATCCTGATCTCGCTGGCAGTGATAATGCCGGTCGGATTTCTCATGGGCTTCGCCTTTCCTACCGGCATGTCTCTAGTCGCGAAAGTTGACGCCGAACCGACACCGTGGTTCTGGGGCATCAACGGCGCAACCGGCGTGTTGGCCTCGGTTGCAGCGGTAATGGTGAGCATGGCTTTCGGCATCAACGTGACAATGTCAATGGCGGGGCTGTGTTACCTGGCATTGATACCAACGGCGCGCTTGCTGCTTGCCCAGTCAGCGCCGCCAATCCAATGAAAGCGGGGTTATCTTTTCCGGCTTCCCATCACCTCGTGCCGTGTTTTCTTCCGCCCGCTCCAGCGTTTAATCATTGCGCTCACAGCGGCTGCTTCGGAGGTTCTTCTGCGGGAAAGCATTAATTCTGCTTGTCCTGTCAATACCGCCCTGATAAGGTTTTATGTATGCGGTGGCGTCCTGTTTGCCGTTACCCGATCCGATTCCATCTGGCCGGAGGTTAACATTCCCCGGCATCAAGTTTGGCATCCGCGCTCCAAAACAGGTTCAATAATATGTGACCATGAAAAAGCTCTCCCAGGCAGCGCATCATATTGAAGGCCAGCCGATGTTCAAGCTCCTCGCGCGGGCCCAGGAAATGGAGCGGCGCGGGATTTCCATCGTGCATTTCGAAATCGGCGATCCTGATTTCAGCACCCCGCCGCATATTGTCGAGGCCGCTTGCGCGTCCCTGCGCAAGTCTGAAACCCATTATATCAGCTCCATGGGGCTTGGCGATATGCGCGCAGCGGTTCGGCAAGTCACGGAGACATCGCGGGGATTTGCCCCGGACCTGGACCAGGTGCTCATTACGCCCGGAGCTAACATTGTTATTTATTACGCGGTTCGATGCCTTGCGGAAGCCGGCGAAGACGTGCTGATTCCTTCGCCGTATTTTCCAACGTATCTGTCGGTGCTTCATTTTTGCGGCGTAAACCCGGTTTTCGTTCCTTTGAAAGAAGAAAACGAGTTCCGGATGAATCCCCGGGATATTCGATCCCGCATTACCGCCAGAACACGCCTGATTATAATTAATTCGCCGCACAATCCAACGGGATCTGTCATGACCCGGCAGGAGTTGGATGAGGTTTATGATATCGCAGAAGAAAACGACATATATCTTCTGAGCGACGAGGTGTATTCCCGCATGATTTACAAGCAGCCCGCAGCGTTTTACTCCCCATCCATGCGCGACAAATGCAGGCAACGGACCATTATTACCAATGGATTCAGCAAGGCCTTTGCAATGACCGGATGGCGGCTGGGGTGCGTCATCGGCCCGGCCGATGTGATTGATAAGATGGGATTGCTGCTTCAGACTACTTCGTCATGCGTGCCCCCGTTTATTCAACGCGCGGGGATTGAAGCGATGTTGGGACCGCAGGATCATGTCTGGAATATGATTCAAGAATACCGGGAACGAAGGGATCTTTTGGTTCAGCGGATTAACAATCTGCCCGGCGTGACCTGCTTGAAACCCGAAGGAGCATTTTATGTGTTTCCTAATATCCAGGGAACAGGCATGGATGATGAAACCTTTGCCAACGTAATGCTGGAGGAGGCAGGTGTCGCCCTGCTTCCGGGATCGAATTTCGGGACCAACGGACGGGGATACGTCCGCATGTGTTACGCGAATAGTCCCGCCAATATCATCAAGGGCGTGGAACGCATGGAACAATGCCTGCAAAAGAAGAGGTCTCATGTTTAGGGTCGCTGATTTTGTTGCCGACTATATTTACAAGCTGGGAATTCGTGACGTTTTCATGGTTTCCGGCGGGGGCATGATGTTTTTGTCGGACGGGATCATCTGCCATCCGCATCTGAAAGCCGTCTGCAATCATCATGAACAAGCGGCCGCAATGGCAGCCGTGTCATATGCCCGGCTTAATGAAAACTTAGGTGTGGCCTGCCTGACGACAGGCTGCGGCGGCACGAATGCAATCACCGGACTGCTGGGAGCCTGGCAGGACAGCACGCCTTGCATGTTTATATCGGGGCAGTGCAAACGCAAAGAAACAATTCGCAACAGCGGCCTTCCTCTGCGGCAATTCGGCGTCCAAGAAGCGGATATCGTATCGATTGTAGGGTCTCTGACTAAATATGCCGCCATGGTGAACGATCCCCGCGAGATCGGCTATTACCTGGATAAGGCGGTCTATTTAGCCAAATCCGGCCGGCCGGGGCCGGTCTGGCTGGATATCCCCATGGATGTGCAAGGGGCGGAAATTGAGCCGGGCATGTTAAAACGTTTTTCTCCCGCTAAGGAAATGGCCGGGGATAAAACAGCGCCGGCGGCCGATGAAATAGCGCAGGTGGTTGCCTTGTTGGAGGCCGCCCGGCGGCCGGTGGTCATTGCCGGACAGGGTATTCGTCTCTCGAAGGCCATCGCGCAATTCCAGGCATTTATTGAGACCTTCCAGGTTCCATTTGTGGCTTCACGCCTGGGAATTGACTGCCTTCCTTCCGCCCATCCCTTGTTTATCGGTCGCATCGGCAACAAAGGTGATCGCGCCGGAAACTTTGCGGTTCAGAATGCGGACCTGGTACTCGCAATTGGTTCGAGGCTGAGCGTCAGTTCTACGGGACATGAATATCATACTTTTGCACGGGCAGCCAAAATTATCGTAGTTGATATCGATCAGGTAGAGCACGCCAAAAAAACGGTCCGGATTGATTTGCTGATTAAATCAGATGCCGCCTTATTTTTGGAAGCGCTCAGCCGGTCGCCGGTGAAACCTGATACCCAGGCATGGATCGGGAAATGCGGGGCATGGAAAGCCAAATGGCCGATCTGCCTGCCCGGCTATGGCCGGAAGGGCCCGGTTAATCTCTACTATTTCATCGACCGCCTTTCGCGGCAGTTGCCGCCGGACGCGGTGGTGGTCTCCGATGCCGGCTCATCTTTTTACGTATGTTCCCAGGCGCTTCAGCTCAAGGAGCGCCAGCGCTATATCACATCGGGCGCCCAGGCTGACATGGGCTACACATTGCCGGCCGCGATCGGAGCCAGCGTGGCCAGAAGCCGGGGCGAGGTAATCGGGATCACCGGTGACGGCTCTCTCCAGATGAACATCCAGGAACTCCAGACAGTCGTTCATTACAACCTGCCGATCAAATTGTTCGTGTGGAACAACGATGGTTATCTCTCCATCCGCACTACTCAGAAGAAATTTTTCAATGGGCGTTTGATCGGCACGGACAAGACGTCCGGCGTATCTTTTCCCGACTTGGAACGGATTGCCCATGCCTATGGCATCCATTATGTCAGGATCACCGACAACCTGGAGACCGAGGATCGCATTCAGGAGGTGCTGGCTTATCCCGGGTCTGTTATTTGTGAAGCCATGTGCGATCGGGATCAGGAAATCATGCCATCGGTGTCCTCGCATTCCAGGCCGGATGGCACCCTGGTTTCCCGCCCACTTGAAGACATGTATCCATTCCTTGAGCGCGAGGAGTTAAAGCGGGAAATGATTATTCCTCCACTTAATGAAGCTCCATAATCGTCAGGGGCGGAATAGCGCTCATAAGCCTGGCGCGAGCAGCCGTAGCAACAAGAAACCATGCTTATTCATGCTCGGACAAAACAGGACAACCTATGAAAACAATCAGCATTATCACCCCCTGTTACAATGAAGCGGACAATGTCCGCGAAGTATATGAGGCCGTCGTACACGTTTTCGAATCGTTACCGGCTTATGACTACGAGCACATCTTCATTGACAATGCCTCGCAGGACCGGACCGTAGCCATTCTGAAAGAGATTGCCCTCCAAGACAAGCGGGTAAAAATCATCGTCAACTCCCGCAACTTCGGCCATATCCGTTCACCATTCCACGCCTATCTGCAGGCGCGCGGCGAAGCGGTCATCAGCCTGGTGGCCGATTTACAGGATCCGCCGGAGTTGATCAAGGATTTCATCCGGAAGTGGAAAGAGGGCTATAAAATCGTGGTCGGGGTAAAGCAGCAGAGCGAGGAATCACGCTTGATCTTTGCCCTGCGCAAGACCTATTACCGACTGCTGAGCCGCTTGTCGCACGTGGATCTGATCGAACAGTTCACGGGCTTCGGGCTTTACGACCGCCAGGTCATCGAAATTATCCGCAATATTAACGAGCCTTACCCCTATTTCCGCGGCCTGATTGCCGAAATCGGGTTTGAAAGCGCCAAGATTGAATATATCCAGCCGATCCGGAAACGAGGCGCCACCAATAACAATTGGTATACGCTGCTGGACATGGCCCTGCTGGGCATGACCAGTTATTCCAAGGTACCCCTGCGACTGGCCGTAATCCTGGGGTTCTGCTCGGCCGTAATCAGCCTGTTTGTGGCTTTGTTTTACCTGGTCTACAAACTGATCTTCTGGCAAAATTTTTCGGTTGGGCAGGCTCCCCTGGTGGTAGGCATTTTTTTCTTTTCATCCGTGCAATTATTTTTCCTGGGAATCGTCGGCGAATATGTCGGCTCAATCCATACCTATGTCCAAAAACGACCCTTGGTGGTCGAGCGGGAACGGATTAATTTCTAATTGCCCTTTTCAGCACCCGCGCAATGAGTTCCTTATCATAACGGCCGCATTCAGCCCTCATCATTCCAATGCATTATATTTCCTAAGGCGAATCAACATGACACCGAGCACAGCCATGGCCGTTGCGTCGCTCCAGATCGAAACCATTGTCGCCTGCCCGAAATGTCACAGCCGCGAAGCCGAACTGGTCACCCGGGGCATGGATTATGAATACGGCACCTGCACCGACACCTTCACGTTTGTCAAATGCAAGCAATGCGCCGTTTTATACTTGCAGAACCGCCCGGCCGCTTCCGAATTATCCCGGATCTATCCGGCAACCTATCAATCCTATTCTTTTCATAAGAACAGAAACCTGACTTTTATGATCCGGAACTGGATTTTGGAAAGGCGGCGGATGCGCTCTTTTATGCCGCTGCTTCCGGAAGAAGGTGCGGTCCTGGATATTGGATGCGGGGATCCGTGTTTTCTGGAAGCCTTACGGCGCATGGGCTCCAGGAAGCTCCAGCTCTGGGGAAATGACATTAACCCGGCCGTATTGGCTCATTTGGAAACGGCGGGATTCAAGGCTGCCGAAGGCCGTTTTGAAGAAATAAATCTCCCCGCCGGCAGTTTTAACGTGATTTTTATGAGGAACATCATCGAACATGTTGCCAATCCCATGGATATGCTGGCTAAAGCTTTTCGCCTGCTTCGCCCAGGGGGCAAGCTTATTGTTTTAACACCGAACACTGATTGTTTAAGCGCCAGGTTTTTTAAAAACAGTTATTGGTTTGAATATCACATCCCCAGGCACTGGACGCTTTTTGATCCGATTTCTTTCTCACGGGCGGCGCGGGAATGCGGATTCAAGGTGACCGCCATTAAATTCCGCCACTCGCCTTATTCATGGGTTCTATCAATTCACAACTTTTTAAAAGCTAACGGCTTCCCGGCCTTTGTGTATAACCGTTTCACGCTCTACAGCCCGATCGCCATGATGTTCGGCTCCTTGATCGACATGGCGCAGCAGCTGTTTTCCGGCACGACATCCAACATGGAAGTGATTCTGACAAAGTGATGGCCGCATCAGTTTGCGGTTGTCCGCGCCGCTGTTTTCATGCATCCATGCCGGTTTGCACGGACCATTCACGGCGGATAGCGGGGATTTATTTCAACAGATAGATCGCCCGCTTCACGGGATCCGATTTATCCAGAGGCTGATAGCGGGCTTGAATGAAGTTGATTATTTTCCCGCCGTAATCGCTCATCCGGTATCCCCAGATCTGCCATTCAGGATCAAAAAGGATCAGGTTGGGACGGTTCCGGATTAAGTCCGCTACAATCATATCGGCGTACTGTCCGGCAACCCAAGGCGGCATGCCGTATACCCGGCTGGCTGGAATCACGTGATTGTCAATAAAAAGGTACCCGTTTAAACCGGCGAACCAAATCATCTTCGATTCCCCGGCATAGGTTTGAATATAACGATCATAGGGCGTCGGGAAAAGCGAGCATCGCCGAAGCGGGGCAATCCTGAATTGTGCAGCACCGGCATAAGTCGGTATGGTCAGGGCCAGGAATATCGCCAGCATGCCCAGACTTCCAACCCATGCCCATAGTTTCGGACGCTCCAACCAGGACAGCACCACGCCGAAAACCAGAAGCGATACGACGTAATACGGCATCGAATGAAAGCCGGTATAGCCCGATCCACCGTAGCCCCGGATGCCCGCAGCCGCCAGGAACAGAAAAATGATCAGGGCCGCCAGAAACTGGCGACGGAACAGCATGCCGATAAGAAATACGCTGTTCGTGACGGCCAGCAACAGGCTGAGCGTCATAACGCCACGGGCCACACCGTCCGTCATCACTGTCCATATATGCAACAGCCAGGCCGGCGGCATGGATAGAAACGGCGCCCCTGCGCTTGCGCCCAGCCCGCCAATAAAACGACTATACACCGTGCGGTTCAAGAGATAGGCCATTTCGTAAAAGTTGCGCAGGTTGCCGGTGGCCGCATACCAGGCCAGAAGCAGGCCGAATGGGATGGCTAGCACCAGCAGGAAAAGCCCCCACTGCCGGAAACGGCCTTTGAACGCGGCGCGCGAAAGGCCCCGCAGTTCCCCCATCCCGAATCCAAGCAGGATGAAGAAAACCGCATAAATGCTGACAATACATGACATCACGGCCACAAACACGCAGAGCGAAATGACAATCATGCGGCTAAGTGACAAGGTTCGAACCTGCAGATAGCGCAAGTATTCGATCAACAGAACAACCATGGCCTGGGCCGTGAAAGCTTCGGCCATAATCAGATGCCCCAGGCAGAACGGCGCGAGCAACGGATAGGCTGCTATAAAGAACAGTAAAACCTGTTTTTTAACAATGCCGGCATAAGCCCAGTAAAGAACCAGCCAGAAGATCAACAGGGCCCCGCTGAATGCGATCCGGAACCCGATGACGCTGTCGACCCCGATGAGCGCAAACAGCGATGTGAAATAATACGGAAAGGGAGGATGCTGCGAGAAATAAGCCTTGTAAATATCGCCGCCCCGGGCCACACATAAGGCCCCCAGCATGTTGTCGCCCTCATCCGGCGGATTCGGGGCATAACTCAGCAGGCCGGCGAGCAAAATTGCGGCCGCCAGCAAGAAGGGCGCTACAACAAGCGTTTTACGGAAGGTGCTTTTCACGCGAATCCCGGCATAAAAGAGCATTGCGCGCAGGATATGGCAACTTTTGCAGGGCAAGGTTATACTATATCTTTCTAAACACAAATAATTCCTGAATGCCATAATTGCCATATGCAGGCAATTGCGCAAACAAACGGTTCCATTCAACATCGGGGTCCGCTATATCTATGTTCTTGCCAAGGGCTTGAGCCAATAGCGGCTTGAGCAGCCTGGTCCCGACATAATACGTGCTGGCGAAATTTGCAATTTCAATTAATTTAAGCTGCTTGGAAACTGCGCCGACCAGCTTGTCTCTGTCTATATAACAATTAAAAGCGGGGACTGGAATGTCGGGAAGGGCCCACTCATTCCGCAATTTGTTAATATTTTGCCAGCCTTGTAACGTCGCCTCTGAAAGCAGCAGCAAACCGCCAGGCTTAAGCACGCGAATTGCCTCATGCAAACCTTTGAGCTGATTATCCCAATTATGCAGATTTATGAGCACGCGTATGATAATTACTTTATCGTACGTATCGGAACTTTCATCCAAATTTACGATATTGCCGCATTTAAATGACGCCGCTCCTGCCAGTCTGTTCTTTATCCTGGCAAGTCGAAGTTGCGCCTGCTCGATCATTTCGGGAATATAATCAACGCCTCGAATCTCTATTTCTTTCTGGCTGGCAAGCTGTATTGCCGTATACCCGTTGGCGCACCCGATATCGATGACGACGTCATGATCGTTTATGTATTTAAGAATTTCACGAATTTCCAGCTCTATTACGCGATGATCGGACCACGATGCCGACGCCGATTGACCGTGCTTACCGGCTTGTTCCGCCCAATAATTCTGTATCTGCTCAAGTGAATATTTTATTTCTTCTGCCATAACAGCGGGCTTCTGCAGTTTTACGGCCTTTGCGCACAACCGCGAAATTACCATACATTGGTAATATTTCAATATTTCGTCTTGCCGTGAAGTATCAGCCCCAAAACCATGGCAAAGTTTTTGGTAAATATGCCAACCACGCTGGGAGACGTTCTGATAATACGCGCGATTCTTTTAGGATAAAAATAAAATTTGATCGCCGCATGTCTTTGCAGTTTTTTCAATCGATCATTTGAGACCAAGCTTAAATTAGTACGTGTTGAATCATAACTAAACGAAAAATCATCGGAATACGGGACATGTTGATCAGGATATTCATCGCCGAACGGGGTGCCGGGAAATATCTTCAGTATTGAGAAATTCGCCGTTGCAAGCTTCGACTTGACAGCATAATCAATGTCCATTCTTATTTCTTCCTCGCTCTCGGTCGGGAAGCCGATAATAAAGAAACCGTGGGTGCTGATTCCTGCTTTATTTATCGCATTAATCGCGGCATTAACCTTGTTCATGTCGTATTCTTTATCAACCAGCTTGCGCACTCTTGCAACGCTCGTTTCTATTCCAAAATGAATTCTATAAACCCCGGCCTTCTTGAATAAATCGACCATTTCATCGTCAATGCGATCTCCCCTGATGCCATTGGCAAAAGCTATTTTAATATCATATTTCCCGGATATTATTCGTTTAAAAATTAATTTTGCCCTGTCGATATCCATGTTGAAGGCGTCATCTTCAATTTGAATTTCCCTGATTGAATATTTTTTTACCAGGAAATCTATTTCTGCTATGAAGTTATCAGCTGAACGCGCCCTGAATTTATGCCCGAAAGAATGGTGGCAGAACTTGCACCGGAACGGGCAGCCTCGCGATGATATTAAGGGTAATACTCTTTTGGATGTATTCAGGTTGCCGTGAAAGTGCGGATTTAAAAAATACTTTTCAACGTCGATTAAATCGTAAGCGGGAAATGGAATATCATTAATATCGGCGATTGAATCTCTGTTGTCGTTATGTCTTACCGTATCATTATCCGATAAATAACTTATCCCCTTAACATCGGCAGCGCTTTGTTTTTCTTGAATACATTTCAACAGCTCGACAAAGCTGACTTCCCCTTCACCCCGGACAACATACTTAACGGGAGTATGCTGCAGCACCATTTTGCTGAATATCGTAGAATGCGGGCCGCCGGCGATGAAGACAACATTATCGTTAACCCTGGCTTTCAAGTAAGTCGTAATATATTTAATTGCACTCCATTCTATCGACATACCTGTAAGGCCGATCACACCAGGGTTAAATTGAATAATTTCGTCAAGATGGTCTTCAATCCTGGATCTATCTGCTCTCAAATCGATTATTTTCGGAATATGTTGCGAATATTTTCTTAAATAAGCAGAAATATACAAAAGGCCCATAGGAGGGTAATTGTTATTACTCTCATTGCCAAACGGCTGTATTAACAAAACATTCATTGGTTCGTTTCTTTAAAAGATTCCGATAAAATGGCTCCGGGCCGCAATCTTTGATGGGCGCCGCGGCCAAGTGATAAATTCTCCGCGCCGTGAGCGGGGGTTCGCATCTTGCAATGCCCGATGGCCGCCGTCGTCACGCTTCTCACCCCCGAAAATCCCGCCCATAGTGCTCCGCCTTTACCCGCCTGACAGGACAGTGATTTTCAAGGGCAAACAGTTCACCCGGAACCCACCTGATAAAGATGGTAACGGCGCAATTTGTCAAAAGGCAACCGGAATGTCAAGTCTTGTCGTGTGATTTTCAAACGTTCGTATTTTGTGCGCCAAACGTTCGCCTGTGTGCGCCAAACGTTCGTATTGGCATGGATTAGATACTCCAAGTTTGCCGAGAACCTTCCAATCGTCTTATGACGA
>JAQUMN010000040.1 GCA_028718125.1 Kiritimatiellia bacterium | reverse complement strand
CGATCGTGATACCTTTTTTCATGGCTGGTCTCCTTATGCGTTATGGCCCATCAAGGCCGTTTTACTTTGAGCGTGATTATATCACAGCTCGCAGCTAGGGAGATCAGCCTTCTCATTTAACCTAATTGAAATTCTGCGACGGCTTCTGCCATGGCCACCAGGTTTTCCCAAGGCACTTCCGGCTCTACCATGTGAGTTGGACCAATCATAATCCCGCCTGACTTCCCGCAGGTTCGCAGGCGCGACCAGACCGTTTCCTTGACTTCCCGGGGCGTGCCGAAGGGAAGCGTCGTTTGCGTGCCGATCGTGCCCCAGTAGGACAACCGGTTGGCGGTGCGACGATGGACTTCGCTGAACTCCATGCATTCCGGTTGGACGGGATTGAGAATGTCAACGCCGACTTCAATTAATTCGTCCAGGAATGGCAGGATATAGCCGCAGGAATGATAAAAGATCAGGATGTCAGGCTTGATTCCCCGTGCCGCGGCGATGATGTGTGCCAGGCGCGGCTTGAGCCATTTTCGCCAGAGATCCGTGCTCATCATGATTGTGCTTTGCATGCCGATGTCGTCGCCCAACTGGATAATGTCGGTGCCGGCCTGGGCATAGGCGCGTATGCGAGCAACGGCATTTTCCATGAGTTTGTCGAAATGCACGGTCGCGCGTTCGTCGTCGGTCATCATGTCGGCCATCAGGTCTTCCATGGAGCGGATATACCAGGCGATTTCCCAGAGAGTGCATGGCATTTCGCCCCGTGCGGCCAGTCCTGCGGCATGCAAGTTGGCAACTGCCTGGGCCAACTGCGCGGACGCATTCGGGGCGATTGCAGGCAGGGGATAAGCGCGCACTTCGGCCAGGGTTGCATCCCCGGCCAGGGGGTGATGCATGCGGGTCATATGCAAACAGTCTTTCTGGTGGGAGTGACCCAGGCCCCAGGAATCAAAGATTGTGTCTGCCGGAGGTGTTTCCCGCAGGTATAATTTTCGGGCGTCCTGGAAACGTTTTTCCATGCCGATGCCAACGCCGCGATACGGCACCTTGAACCAGGCCGGATAATCCTTGTGTCCAAAGCGCCGTTGAAAGGCTTCAACCTGGCTGGGGCAGAAATTACAGGTATCCAGGGGGGGCCATTCGTAACCCTGGCGGCGCAGGCAGCGCAATAAATTTTCACGCGGGGTGGTCATGAAAATTACCTTTCTCGGCGGTGGACGCGGCCGGAGCCTTCGCGCCGATGACCGCTCTATTCATGGGTTCTACAATCTGGTGGAGGTTACACGCCGGAGAAGGAACCGAATCCGCCGTCAATTGCAATGCTGCTGCCGGTGGTAAATGAGGCAGCAGGCGAACACAGGTAAACGATGGCGCCGACCAATTCCTCCGGCTTGCCGAAGCGTTTCATGGGCGTTTTGCCCAGAATATCGGTGCCGCGCGAAGCGGTTAATGTGCCGGGAGTCTTGTTGATCAGGTCGGCGTTTTGCAGGGTGGGGAAGAAGCCCGGCCGGATTTCGTTGACCCGGATTTTCGGCGAATGGTTGAGTGCCATGTCGGCGGCCAGCCACTTGGTAAAGTTGCTGATGCCCGCTTTGGCAGCTGAATAGGCCACGATCCGGCTTAAGGGGATATCCGCATTCATGGAGGATGTGTTAATGATCACACCTTCGCCCTGCTGGATCATAACCCGGCCGAAAATCATGGAAGGAATGACCGTGCCCATGATGTTCAAGTCGAAGGTAAAACGGATGCCTTCCAACGAAAGATCGGAAAAGAAAAACTTTTCCTCCGGTTTGGTGGTAGCCTTGGGATGATTGCCGCCGGCGCCGTTGATCAGAATGTCCACCCGGTTGAATTTGGCGAGTACGGCGTCCTTGGCCTTGGTAACGCTTTCCGACTTGAGCACGTCAATTTCGGCCGCCATGGCATTGCCGCCCGCCGCATTGATTTCGTCGGCGGTCTTCTGGGCTTCATTCAGGCGCAGGTCGAGCGAGGCCACCTTTACGCCCAGCTGTCCCAAGCCCCGCGCGACGGCGCCGAACAGTATGCCGCCTGCGCCGGTAATGACCGCAGTTTTGCCTTCCAGGGAAAACAAGGCGCTGAGATTGGAATTGACGTTGCTTTTCATTGCTCGAGTCCTTTCGTTGTTAAAGCGCTCCGCACGCCGATCATATGGTCATTGATTTTTACTTTCACCGCCTGCCGTCCCGGGGTATATTCGTATGCATACATCCGTTTCATCGGGTACAAACCGATTAAAGTGTATATAGTTTTATTTCCGTCAATCAAGCAGATTTTTGTGCGTCGCGTGTCTTATGGCGCCTACAACCGGGAGTGTAAATGTTTTTATGAAAGCTTTGATCCAACGCGTGCAGCGCGGGAGTGTCAGCGTGGAGGGCCGGACGATAGGGGCCATTGGCCGCGGCTATGTGGTTTTTTTGGGCGTTAAACAGGGTGACTCAGCCGCCGACGCTGATTATCTGGCCGGGAAAACGGCGGCGCTGCGTATTTTTCCGGATGATCAACTCCGCATGAACCTGTCGATCAGCGACGTCGGCGGGTCGATCCTCGTGATTTCCCAATTTACCCTGCATGCCGATACCCGCAAAGGCAACCGCCCCAGCTTTATTCTGGCGGCGCCTGCCGAGCAGGCTAATGCACTATATGAAGCCTATGTGGCAGGCTTGCGCCGCATCCTCGGCGCAGAGCGCGTGGTTACCGGCCGGTTCCAGGCGATGATGGCCGTGGAAATCATGAACGACGGCCCGGTGACGATCGAACTCAAAAGCCGGAATGAATTATAGGGCGGAGAGTTTGAGCAGAATATCAGAACTTCAATTTCAAAAACACCGAGCCGAAGGCGTCGCCAGATTCCTGGCCGTAAAATTCTTCGCTACGGACTACATAAACAACGGCCAGTTCGGTGCGTGAAAAGACCAGGACAAGTCCGGATTTGAATTCCGCGACCAGTGGCTTCTTATCCACGCTTGGATTGGATTCGAACAGGTTGCCGTCGAGGAAGGTGGTCCAGGCGACGGCCTTTCCCTCCGTGCCTATAAAGCCGTAGAATCCCCATGTGTGAGTGTCCGCGAAACTTGATTGTCCTCCTTCCGTGAAGCCCAGTGAATCGATCGTCTGGACGCCGAAGTCATCCGGCAAATACCGGCCAACGCGGACGGTGGCCCCGGCCCGCAAAGAGGTGTCCACGTTGCCAAGGCTTGCCCCGGCATGGGGAATGAAATCCGCGTTCCATTTGCGAGGTCCTCGTGGGCTCCACCGCCAGGCGCGCTGGTATTTTGCGGCGAGGCCCGGTTCGGTATGAAGCTGGTTGTGCCAGCCTTGCGGCTCGGAAACCCGCGCCACGATATGGACTATATCCTGAACCTGTTCGGCCATTGCGCCGGAACCCACGATGCCGACTTGGATGCGCATGGTTTCCAAAACCGGGATATGCAGGCTGCGGGTAACGCCCCGGCGCTGGAGCACAATGCCGCCATAAAGCCAGCCGGCATAAGGATGGTCGTTGGGGATAGGTTCCTCTGCAGATATGTCTTTTGGGGTATACAGGCTCTGGCCTAATTCCAGACCCGTGCGGCAGATGTCAAGCCGGAAGCCGAAGGAAGGAAAGAGCTTGATCCATCCCCGGCTTGGGCCAGGCAGACAATTGTCCGCGCTGAGATAAGCAATGCGAAATCCTTGGGTGTAATGCCGGTCGGCCCCGGCGAAGTAATCGTTTTCCTCGTTAAATTCCAGGATCGCGCGTTGACTGTCGGTGCTGTGAGCGGCAGTGAGCGTTGCGGGCACAGAAGCTCCCCTGGCATGCCATCCGGTCAGCAGCATGACAGTGATACCGGTTCGCAATACCAAGTCGCGAATTAAATCCCACCGTTCCATGGTGCTTGCCTCCCATGGGTTCGTTAGACCAATGCGCAGGGCTATGCCCGCAACCCAGGCAAAACAAACCTCACCACAGAGGCACGGAGAGACTTCTCCTCACGTGTTCTCTTCCGACCAATCGTTGCGTGCATTTTGCGAAGGGCGTTGCGCCCTGCGCAAAATGCACGCAACACTCTGTGTGGATATGGAAGGAAACCAAGGCGACGGATCACTCTCGGCGCCTCCGTGTCTCTGTGGTGAATCCTCTCTTGTTTTCCCGCCTCGGCGGGTCCGCTTCGGGCGGAAACATTTTCTTGTTTTTTATAGTGGTTTCTGGGTAAGAAACTAACCGCCTCCTACCGCTAGTCTATTTTATTGCTATGATCGCGGATGTAAACGAAAAAAAAGGGAGGCTGAGGGGGGCGAGAACTCTTTCGGCACGTCTTAAACTCGAAACCAGGAACGAATGCTTCAGCCCTTCTCCGGACCGGTAATGCCCCAGTATTTCTGCTGAAGGGATTCCCGTTCGAGCGTCATGAACGCCCGCGTTTCCGTGTAGTTATTGACGGCCAGGTTGATGGTTGCGGAAAAATCGGCCACGCGCGGCGACTCTTGGCGCAGGCCTTCGGCCTGCATGAAACGGTTGACCAGCGCATCCGCTTCGGTGTAATGCACATACGGGTGTTAGTCGTTGTTTCGCTTTCAATATCCGCGCTATCGTTGAAGATGAGTGTATTCTTCACAATAGCAAATTATTATTTTCACCTGACCGTCCTGCCGTCCTGAGGGAGAATGGCAAAGAGGTCAATACGTCCGGCTGTCCTAAAGAGCCCATGGTGCAAAGATAAATCCGAAACCATTCTCCTTGTCTTGACAGACAACAAGCTCCCGATCGCGATACACCATCACAAATGCCAGTTCCATGCGCGGCGGGACGGTCACAACCTCCGCCTTCAATTCCAAGACCAGCGGATCCTTCTCCATATAGGGGCTGTCCCGGAATAGGTTAACGTTCAGCAAGACTTTTTTTCAAAATGACACCCGAAAATTATCAGGGCCACAATTGCCCGTTGAAAGAACGCATCGGTGGCATTAAACCAGTGCCTTGAGATACTTTTTCGCGCTTACGTGAGGATGGACCGGACTACTCATGGCGTAGCGCCTCGATGGGATCCAGGCGCGCGGCCTTGCGAGCGGGAACGAAACCGAAAACCACACCGATGGCAGCCGAGAATAAGACAGCAATGAAGATGATCGGCATGTTTAGAATAAACGGCACATTCAGGATTTTCGCCAGCGCAACCGAGGAGGCCAGCGCGAGAATAATGCCGATCAGACCGCCACACGAAGACACCACGACCGCTTCAACGAGGAACTGAAGCAATACCTCGCGCTCCATGGCGCCGATCGCCAGGCGCGTCCCAATCTCGCGGGTGCGTTCGGTGACCGAGACCAGCATGATGTTCATGATGCCGATCCCGCCGACGAGAAGGCTGACCCCCGCCACGGCGCCAAGCAGCGAGGTCAGAACCTGTGTCGTACCGGAGAGCATCGCGGCAATTTCCTTCAAATCCATCACATCGAAGTTGTCCTCCTCGCTGGCTGCGAGATGGCGGCGGACGCGCATCAGACGTACGAGATCCTTTTTGACCCGGTCGGTGGACACCCCGTCCCGGACCGAGACCTGGATAATGCTGACCTCCTCGTTGCCGGCAATGCGCCGCTGGAACGTCCGCAACGGGATCACCACAAGGTCGTCCTGATCGGTGCCCATTGTGGATTGGCCCTTGGCTTCGAGCAGGCCGATTACTTCGCAGGAAAGCTTGTTCAGGCGGATATGACTGCCAATCGGGTTTTGACGACCGAACAGTTTGGCGCGCACAGTCTCACCGATGACACACACCGCCACGCCGACCCGCGTTTCATTGGCCGTAAAGGCCCGCCCCTCCTTGATCTTGCGATTGTTCAGCGTGAAGTATTGTTCGGTGCTCCCGGTGACCGCCGTGGTCCAGTTTTCGTTGGCCAGAATGGCCATCATGGAACGGCTGGCGGCCGGCGCGACCGCCACGAGCGACGGGATATCGCGCGCCAGGACTTCGGCATCGGCCAGTTTGAACGGTGCCGCCCCCGACGATTGACCCGGTCCCATATGCTTGCCGGGGTTGATCATGAGCAGGTTGCTTCCCAGACTCGCAATTTGATCGGTGACCTGCCGAGTGGCTCCGCCCCCGAGGGTGACGAGAATGATGACGGCTGCCACGCCGATGATGATGCCCAGCATCGTCAGAAAGGAGCGCATTACATTGCGGCGGAGTTCGCGCAGGGCCAGCAGTAAGGCATTTCCCAACATCGGTGATTCTCCTAATGTGTGTGATCGGTGGCAACCAGACCATCTAAAAAGTGGACGGTTCGTTTGGCGTAGACAGCCATGTCAGGCTCATGGGTCACCATGATGATCGTGATCCCATGATCGCGGTTGAACGAAGTCAGCAAGTCCATGATTTCGGCGCTGCGCTTGGAATCCAGGTTGCCCGTCGGCTCATCGGCCAGCAGCACCACCGGTCGGGTGACGATCGCGCGGGCGATGGCGACCCGTTGTTGCTGTCCGCCGGAAAGCTCGCCGGGGGTATGGTGTTCCCAGCCCGTCAATCCGACTTGTTCCAAGGCCAGCCGCGCGGTCACATGCCGCTCGGTCGTATGCGCGTGGCGGTAAATCAGCGGTAATTCCACGTTCTCCAACGCCGATGTCCGGTTGAGGAGATTGAACCCCTGAAACACGAACCCCAGATAGTGCCGCCGCAAAAGTGCGCGTTGGTTGCGCGTCAACCGGCCGACCTCAATGCCCTGGAAGCGATAGACGCCGGTGGTGGGCGTATCCAGGCAGCCAAGGATGTTCATGCATGTGCTCTTGCCGGAACCGCTGGGACCCATCACGGCGACAAAGTCGCCCGCATAGATCCGCAGGTCCACTCCGCGCAGCGCTTCCATGGCGGCGATGCCGACGCCGTAGACCTTGGTCACGCCACACAGTTCGATGAGCGGCGAACGCGCCGCGCTGTTATTTGCGGGGGTGTTCATTGTTTGACCGTTTCTGTGTCCGTCACCACTTCCATTCCCGGATCGAGTTTGCCGCCGGTCACTTCCGTTAGTAATCCGTCGCTTGCCCCCTTGGAAATGGTTATGGCCGCCAACTGGCCGGAGTGGAGTATCCACACCCGCTGTTCCTTGCTCTTGCCGTTTGCGTCATCGCGCGATTTTGGCTCCGAACTTGGCGGATGCGGCATGAGTGCGCTCACCAGACTTCCGCCGCCGGATGTGCTGGTCTGAGTCGTCTGGGGGGGGACGAATCGCAGGGCCGCGTTGGGAATGAGAAGCGCGTTCTCGATCTTATTGACGGTGATGACGGCGGTCGCGGTCATCCCTGGCCGCAATGCCAGACTGCTATTGTCCACCCGAAGCTCGGCCTTGTAGGTGACCACCCCCTCGACGGTTTTCGAACCGAACCGAACCAGGGTGATGCGAGCCGGAAACTCGCGGTCTGGATAGGCATCGACGGTAAAGGTGGCTTCCTGCCCCTTCTGCACCTGGCCTACGTCGGCCTCGTCGATGTCCACCAGTAATTCCATCTGCTTCAAATCTTCGGCCAGAGTGAAAAGCACGGGCGATGCTAAGGATGCCGCCACGGTTTGCCCTGGCTCCACGGCGCGCGTCAAAACAACCCCATTAATGGGGGAGTGAATAACCGACTTGGACACGTCCGTTTGATTGACATTCAGGGTTGCCTGCGCTTGAGCCACCAACGCCTTGGCACTGACTTCATCGGCCTGAGCCCGGGCGAGGGTTGCCTTGGCCGCATCCAGGTCGCTTTGCGCGGGCATTTTGCCCCCGCTCAGTTCGTGAACCCGGTTTAACTGCTTCCACTTGGTTTCCGCTTCCTGAACGGTGGCCTGCGTTTGAAGAACCTTCGCCCGCGCGGAGGCGAGTGCCGATTCGGATTGCAGCGCTTGCGCTTCCAACCGGGAACTGTCGAGTCGGGCCAGCACCTGGCCCACCTTGACTTCGTCGTTGTAATCCGCCTCAACGGTCTTGATTGTGCCGGATACCTCGATACCGACATCGACCTCCTTGATCGGAGCCAGTGTGCCTGTGGCGCTTACCGTCACCACCAGGTTGCCGCGGCGCACCGGCTGGGTTATGTAGCGCGGCGCGTCGGTCTTACGCCCGGTAAACCATAGCGCGCCGGCGATCGCCACGGCCGCCGCCAGACCCGCCATCGCCCCGTATTTCAGGCGCGGATGGCGCGGGCCGGAATTGCTCAAACCAAGCGTCTTACCAACATCCTCTTCCGATTGCATATTCGACTGGGTCATGGCATACCTCCTGAATGATTCGTTTGAACCGCGGCGGTCGTCAACGAGTGCGATGTCCAGCCGCCCCCGAGGGCTTTGTAGAGACGAATCAAATCGGAGGTGACTGTCGCGTCGCTGGCGGCCAGCAGGTCTTGCACCGACAACAGCGTTCGTTGCGTATCCAGAACCGTCTGGAAGTTGACAAGCCCGGACGAGTATTGATTCCGCGCCAGGCTAAACGCGCTTTGTCCGGCTTGCACGGCGGCCTGAAGCGCATGTCGGCGCTCTTGTTCGTTGGCATAGGCAACCAGCGCGTTTTCAACATCTTCCAACGCCGTCAGGACAGTGGCCTCATAAAACCCAAAGGCTTCTTCCTGCAAGGCCGTCTGAACCTCGACAGTTTGGCGAAGGGCGCCGCCGTCGAAAAGTGTCCACGCTGCATTGGCGGCCGCCTGGGCCGCCCGGGCGCCGGCGTTATAAAGGGTCCCGAGCGAGAGCGATTCGAGCCCAATGCTGCCCAGCAGCGAGAAATCCGGATAGCGCGAGGCCTGGGCCACGCCAATTTGCGCGGTCTGGGCGGCCAATTGGCGTTCCGCGCGGCGGATGTCGGGCCGGCGGCGCAACAAATCCGCAGGAACCCCCACGGCAATGTCGAGGGGTGGCGCCGGAACAACCTTAGGCTCGGCGAGCAATTCCTTCAGTTGGCCCGGCGGCTGGCCCACGAGAACGGCCAGCCGGTGCTTAGCCTTTTCCAAAGAAGTCCGTAAGGTGGACAGTTCAGCACGGGCTTGCTCCAGACTGAGCTTGGCCTGGTCCACGTCCAGTTGGGTAGTAAGTCCGGCTTCATTCCGCCACCGGGTAATGTCGCAGGTTTCGGCGCGCAAGGTCAGGTTGGTTTCCGTGAGGGATATCAGGACTTGCGACGAACGAACCTCCACGTAATTCAGCGCCACTTCGGAAAACAGACTGACCAGTGCGTCGCTGACCGCTTCCTGGGAGGCTTGCATGGTCGCATCAGCGGATTCCAACGCGCGGCGATTCTTGCCGAAAACATCCACCTCCCAACTGGCGTCAAAGCCACTGGCAAACAGATTGACGGTGTCGTCGCTACCGGCTGCTTCACTGCCGTGGGTGCGGGAGGCGCCGGCGGTGGCCTCCACAGTCGGAAACAGCGCCGCCTGGGATACACCCCTTTGCGCGCGCGCCGCACGCAGCCGGGCCTGGGCTTGGCGTAGATCGAGATTGCCCGCGCGCGCTCTCTCCATCAGAGCCGATAAGACCGGGTCATTCAGCTGCGCCCACCAGCGACTCAACGTTTCCGGCGACGCCGGGGCGGCGGTCACCCCGGCGCTCATCGTTGCGCTCCAATTTGTCGGAATGGACGGATTCGGTTGGGTATAATCCGGCCCCACGCTGAGGCACCCCCCCGTCAACAACAGGCTCGTTGCGAGTGTCAGCATGACGCCCATCATTATGTGTTGAGATGGTTTCATCGCCATTTACCGGTTTGATGGTTTTCCGGGCAGCGGCGCGCACATGATCGCGGCGCCATAGATCACCAGTCGTTCCATGACACAGCCCTCGTCGATGGTGATCTTCGGCGGCAGGGGCTGCGCCTTTTCCACCATCAGTAAGGCGTGATGCAACACGGCGATAACGCTGCTCATGCGCCAGAAGACCTCCTCCCGATCAAGGTCCGGCCGCGCCCGGAGCAAGGCCGAATCAAACCGTCGCGCCAGCGTTTGAAATTGGCCATGAAATATCTTTTCTATTTCCGGACTCGGCTCCGCCATGCAGCGGCCCATCAGCTTCCGGAACGTTGTGTTCCGATCCTCGCCTTCCTTGCTGAACGCCGGAACAATGAACGCCCGCAGAATGTCTTCCACTGATGGTCTGCGTTTGCCCGCGGATTTCTCGACCGCGTCGAGCGCCGCCAGCCGCGCCCGGGTGACGGGCGTCAGGCGTCGATCGAAAACGGCCGCAATCAGCCCCCACTTGGTACCGAAATGGTAATTGATGGCCCCCAGGCTGGTTTTGGCCGCTTCGGTAATATCGCGGATCGAGACGGTTGCCAGGCCGCAATCAGCGAACAGCCGCTCGGCTACATCCAGAAGATGTGTCTTGGTCCCGGCTTGCGAGTTGCGGCCGACATGGATGTTTATCATGTGTTGACTCCTTTCCTCATTTGTTTATAGAACAATCGTATCATACGAACGTTCGTATTACAACCTATTTGAAAAAATTTTTGGCCCCCCAGGGAAGGCACTGATATGGCCCGCCCTCTTGCGGAGACGCTTGGCAGCAGATTCATGGCCGTTAACTTCCTCAGTATCGGCGTCAAACAGGAGGTTGTTTCGTGCGATCGCTTTTCCTTTGCTTCTTTTCGCGTTATGACTGCCTTTCCATGTTCGGATCGTTCCGCCCATTCCAGGTGCTCACCCTAATCGGCATCTGCGTCGAGGGGTCGGTGGTTATTGCTATTATGGACTTGTCTTGCTTCCGGCAGGTATAGCGGAAGACGAATGTGTGGATGCGTTAGAATCGGGGATGGCAAACGATGACACAGAATTCGTCGGCGTATTGGTGCCTGTTGGCAAACCCAATGATTTTTTAATGTCTTTAGCGATATTGCTGGTAGCGATGGTTCCGGCGTTGCTTAATTCTTGTCCTATCTGTTCGAATAATTGAGCCGAGCCGTAATAGGCGATGCCAACAGTAAAAATGAATACGAAGGGGAAAAGCAACCATTTATTCATGATGAACGATTCCTCAGATGAGAGTATTGCAGTTAGTTGTTATCTCTGTTTTATTGTTGCGTATACGGCGCTACCGTCATCGTCGGTGAGCGTGAGTGTGTTGGTCCCGATGTTCGTCGTGTTTTGATACAAAGCCGTGGCATCTGCCGTGTAGAGCGTGCCAAGGGAATCGTCGCTCAGTGACCAGGTATAATTGCTGGCCCCGCCGCTGGCGGCGAACTCGGTGACGCTCACGGAGCTGGTATCAAGCGTGACCGAAGCCGGGGTGATCACCAAATCTGAATTCGATGTTCCGTTTAGTTCGCATCCGGCGATCAACACGGGAAGGATACCTATGATCCATACCTGCCGCATGGTATGCAGTTGATGATGTTTGACGTTCATGTTATTGAGATTATTAGATTGACCGTTAATTTGCATTTTTTCCTCACCCGGTGGTGTGCCTCCATATTGCCGACTTGTTGATACATGATTGAGCGGCGTTCCGCACACCGCTCAATCATGCGTTTAGGGCGATACGACTTGGTTGATGCCCAAGTTATTGAACGGATGTCGTCGTTGTCACGACGTCAATTTTCGTGATGACAACTATGTGGATCATTTTGTTGCCGTCTCGCTCTATCTGGAATCCTTTGCCGACAATCGTCACGTCTTTATTCAGGTAGTCTTGCAGATTAACCGAGGCGATCTGTTCGCCGCCTGGCCCCATATGTTTTCCAGGCAACATGACCGTGTTGCCCGTGCTGTCGGTCAGAATATAACGGGAAACCGTATTGCCGTCCGGCATTTGCATTTCTGCTTTCGTTACCTTTCCGGTCACGGTCATATCGGTGAGTGCGGGCCTTTCTCCGCCACACGGAGGCGGGGAAGGCGGCATATCCTCATTTTGAGCCATGGCGCAAAATACGGAACTCAACAGAATGACCGCAGCCGACAGGGCAATAATACTTCTTTTCATTGGTGGCTTCCTTTAATCGGATGTTTTACTTAATCATCGAGATACCGTTCAGACACGACGCGAGCGATGTTATGGCCGGCAAAGCCATCAGAATTAATTTTGCCGCACCTCCTTTCTTTCGTTGTGCGTATATTAAATAATATTTGCATTACGTTTTTCCATGCGGCCGGATTACAAAACCGTAATGAACACCCGATGGGCCTAATCGCCGCATTCGTCCTCCGTTGTCTGTCATCTGTCGTCTGTCTGCCGTCATCTCGCTCCCCGCTTACTTCTTTCCCTTCGGCTCGTCCTCTTCCAGGGGCTTGAGCACCATGTTTGTCTCCGCTTGGAACGCGGTTTTCGACTTGATCATGTCGGTCAAGGCGCGCGCGCTGGCGGCCTTGGTTGCGACATGCGGCGTCACAAAGATCAGCAGGTTGGTTCGCTCCACGGCTTCCGACTTGGTATGGAACAGCCAGCCCAGGAGGGGGATTGAGCCGAGGTAGGGAATTTTGCGATCACTCGTGACCGTGTCTTCGCGCATGAGTCCGCTGATCACGATCGTGTCGCCATCCGGCACGGTCAGGGTCGTGGTGACTTCCCGCTTGGCAATCGTGGGCGTGAACGCCTTGCCGCCCGTAGATTCCACCAGGATGGCCTCGATACGGGGATTCAGTTTCATCAAGACTTCGCGATTGGGATTGATGTGCGGGGTGACGGCCAGCTTGATGCCGACATCCACGCGATCAATGTTGTCAATATAATCTTTGGCCGTGCCGGCTCCGGACGAGACAGTGGATTTCAGCATGGGAATATTCTTGCCGATCGTGACGGTGGCCGGCTGGTTGTTCTGGCTCCAGAGCGGAATGTTGGAAAGAATCTTGAATTTGCCCTTCTTCTGGATGGCGATGATATTGATCAGCGCCGGAAAGTATGGCACCACATTCCCATCGGAATCCGTATAACTGCCTTGGGCTACGCCAAAGGTCAAGCCGTCGGGCACCGTGCCACTGGTGATCTGCGACATCAGCGTATCGTCGCCCTCGGACGTGTGCATCCCCCCTACGGCGACCGTGGAGCCTTGCGAAACATTGCCGCCGACCAGTAACTCAGCTCCCAAGCTGCTTCCGTCACTCAAGGTCAATTCGGCGATCATGACTTCTACGAGGACCCGTTGCGGGGGCAGGTCTATCTGTTCGATCAGCTCTTTGACCATCTTGAAATCCTCTGGCGCAGCGTCCACCAGCAGGGCATTGTTGTCCAAGTTGGATTCGATGGATATTTTCTGGTTTTGAGGCTTTTCCGCGCGTTTGGAAATGAGGGCTGTCAGGGTCTTGGCGGCTTCGTCGGAGGATAGATATTTAAGAAAGATGGCCTGCAGGTGCCCATAGCCGCTCCGCGGCTCAGAGTCCATGGTAGCAATGATCCGTTTCAACTCGGCAATCTGTCCAGGGGTGCCGACCAGGATCAGGCTGTTGGAGTGGGGCGCCGCCACGACTACAGCATCGCTGGGTAGCGCCGCGACCGTTGTTCCCCCCTCTGCGGTTTTTGGCAGGCGCTGGCGTAATTGTTCGCCCTGTGTCTCCTGTTTGCTGTCGGCACTGGTCATGGCCTGGTTCAGTTCGGTGGCAATGCCCGCGGCGTCGGCAAACCGCAGGACATAAAGCTCCGTCGTGCGCGCCATGCCGGGCTTGTCAATCTGCGCAATGATCTGTTCGATGCGGCGGATACTGGCGGCGATATCCGTGATGATCAGGTGGTTAGTTGTCTCCAGGACGCCCATGGCCCCGCTCTTGCCCTGGTCCACCATGGGTTCGAGCAGACGGCGCACGTCCGCGGCGCGGAGGTTGTCGATGTGAATCACTTTGGTGATTACGCCGTCGGCGGGCGTCTGCTCGTTTTCGCCCATGACCGGCGCAATGGGCGTTACGCGCTTGTCGCGCGTCACGATCCGGCTAATGCCTTCGCGCTCCACAACGGCACAGCCCGCGGCCTCCAGGATTGAAATGAAAAGGGGATACACTTCGCTGAGTGGAATTTGCGGCGGGGTGACCACCGTGACCTTGCCGTCAATCTCCTTGTCAATCACAAAGCGCTTGCCGGTGAGGTCGCCGACCAGCTTGACCAGGAATCGAATATCCACCTGATCGAAGTTGAAATTGACAAAAGTATCGCCCGCAGAAACGGGCAATTGCAGATTGTGAATTGCGGATTGTGCATGGATGGAGGCATCCGCTTTGTCCGCAGATGCAGACGGGGCTGGTTCATGCAATGTGTCCGACGAAAACGTTTGCCCATCGGATAAATGGACATTCCAACCGACAAACAGGCAAAGCATTATCACGCATTTTCCATTTGCGGGCATGGGACCCTCCTGTTTCGAGTCGGAGCTATGCCGACAAGCTCATTTGCCGGTTTCCGTTTGCGGCTTTTCCTTGTTCGAGGAGACCGAATCCGGTGTTCCGGATTTGGGAACTTCCGCTGATGCCGACGCCGATTCGGCAATCGTTGGAGCGGCCGACGTGGATGGGGGCGCGATGTTCGCGGAAAAAGACGATGCGGCGGGTACATTGCCGGTCATGTTTGCCGCTTAGGCTGGACTATTAGTCGCTGCTGCAGGCTTAAGCGCGAGATGGTTTTTCGACGCCAGAAGCCCTTTTTCCAATAAGAAACATCATGCCCCGGACGCCAATCAATGCCGTTGATATACTCAACCTCGATCTTTATCCTCGCAAACCTATGCTCAGGATCGGGAATATCGATGAGGAATTGAACGATGGGCTGCCTTTTGATTTCGCTGTCTTGGATTTCAAGTTCACTATCCATGTTATGCGTCCCCACACTTCAAGTCACTCATATCGAATACTCCCCCGCCTTTTGTCCTCATCACGCCCTGATTCTGCTCCCGCGTGTTTCGCCGGATATTCGATTTCAACAATATGATGCAATCTGCAATAATTTGCAGGCCGTGGCGGTCATGGATGAACGGCCCCGCCTCCTCGCAATGCGCTTCGCGCTTCCGTAACGTCGCAAGATGGGTGGTGTTGTTCGTTTGTTACTTCCCAAAAAATTTCAACCATACCGTTTAGAGATAGCACGAAAGATATTATGTTCGTCAAAGCCATCAGAAATTAATTGTTGCCGCACTTCCCTTTTTTTTGTTGTGCGTATTAAATGATATTCACATTACGTTTTCCCATGCGGCCGGATTACAATATTGTAATGAATGTATTGTTGGCTTTGAGCGTCGTCCGTGGTAAAAAATATTATGAATATTCTTTTGGTTGAGGATGAAAAGAAGATCGCCGGTTTTATCCGCAAGGGGCTCGAGGAACAGGGGTTTATCGTGGCTGTGAGCCATAACGGTGATGAGGCGTACACGATGGCTCGCACCCAGGCGTACGACGTGATGGTGCTCGACATTATGTTGCCGGGTCGGGACGGCCTGAGCATCCTGCGGAATGTGCGGGAACAAAAAATCACTATGCCGGTGATTCTGTTGACGGCGCGGACGGAAATGAACGAGCGTGTGGAAGGTCTCAATCTTGGCGCTGATGACTACATCACAAAACCGTTTTATGTGGAAGAACTCATTGCCCGCATCCGTGCGGTCGTTCGGCGAGGCGCCGGAGAGCAGCGCGGGATCCTTCAATCCGATGATGTATCGGTGAATCTCATTACGCGGGATATAAAACGTGGCGATCGCAAGATCGAACTGACTCCGCGCGAATTCAATCTGCTGGAGTATCTCATGCGTTCTCCCGGCCGGGTCTTTACACGCACCCAGATCCTTGAACATGTGTGGGGATATGATTTCGATCCTCAGACCAACCTTGTGGATGTCTACGTTCAACGCGTGCGCAAAAAACTGTCGGACAGTGTGGAAGATACGCTCATCGAGACTGTTCGCGGCGTCGGGTATCGTTTCTGCAAGAAGAAATCCGAATGAAGGTGAGTTCGTTCAAATTTAAAATCGGTTTGCTCAACCTGCTTATATCCGGCAGTGTGCTTCTGTTTTTTGGCCTTTTCTTTCTGTCTGTGATCAACCGGGTTGGGTATGAGCGCATTGACCGTGAACTCAGGGTGCTGGCGGATCTCCAGGCGCGGCGGCCTTTCCAAAAGGGCGGGTGGGACTATTTTGAAGAATTGCTGCAAAACCTTTATGGTGAAGACGCAAAAAAACAGTTCGCGATCAAAGTGGCATCTCATCGCGGTGAGCCGATATATAGCTCATTGTGTTGGCCGGCTGACGTGTTGGCCGGCAAGCTTCCAGCACTCGCGCTCGCGACGAATACGATGATCGCGTATGACGGGGCCTTTCCGATGCGTCTGCGCGCGCCCTTTGACGGCTATGCGCCGAGGCACGGGCCTCCGCTGCCTTGGCATATACGAGGGCCTGTATTTGCCACGGCCGAAGGCAATCGCGGCCGATGGCGTATTGTTGGCATCGGCAATGAAGAAGTGAATATTTTCATTGCCATGAACCTGGCCATTTTCGATGCCGAAGTGCATCGCTTCCGGTCCGCTTTTTTTATTGCCATGCCGCTCGCATTGCTGTTCCTGCTGTGCGGAGGATGGCTAATTGCCTATCAGTCGTTAGGTCCTGTAAAAATTATCGCCGGCACGGCCGAGAATATAACGGCCAAAGGCTTGGATCGGCGCATACCGAAGACCGATGCCGACAAAGAATTCGCCGGATTGATTGATGTGATCAACGGGATGTTGGACAGGCTCGAGAAAAACTTTCAACAGGCCGTTCGTTTCAGCGCCGATGCCGGCCACGAATTGAAGACGCCGTTGACCATCCTGCAAGGTCAACTCGAAAGGGCGCTCAATGAGGCATCGCCAGGTTCTGAAGCCCAGCAGAGAAATGGCGAATTACTGGAAGAGGTCCAGCGGCTTGTTGCAATTACCCAGAAACTACTCCTGCTTGCCCAGGCGGATTCAGGACGGATGCGGCTTGCCCTTGCCCCGTTCAACCTCAGTTCTGCGCTGGAATCCATTTCGGAAGATATGGGGATCATGGCGCCGGGCCTAATCCTGGAAAAGGAGATCGTTCCCCGACTGCATGTCATGGCTGATGCCGATTTAATGAACCAAGTCCTGCATAATCTCATCACCAATGCCATCAAGTACAACCGTAAGCAAGGCTGGATTCGGTGTGTCCTGCAGAAGGAAGGAAACATGGTCAAGTTCACGATCTCGAACAGCGGCGAAGAAATTCCCCAAGCTGACGCGGACAAAGTGTTTGACCGCTTCTACAGGATCAGTAAATCGCGGGACAGGGAGATAGATGGTATTGGCCTCGGATTAAGTCTGGCCAGGGAAATTGTGCTGGCCCATAAAGGGGAGCTTGTGTTGGACAGTTCCCGGAATGGAATCACTACATTCATCCTGAAACTGCCCTTGTGCAGTCAGCCGGCATGAGGAGCATTGCGCGATGGCCAGCTGATGGCGATGGATCTGGTCATGGCAATGTCCCCCGCCTTGGCGCCCAAGCTGCTGTACGATGTGAAGCCGGACTATTTTGTGTATGCAGGGCTGGTGTTCACGCCGCTGACCCAAAACCATCCGATCGCCAGGGGCGACAATGCGCCCCGCAAGCTAATAATAATCCTGTTCGAGCCAGCTTTGCGGAGTCCAGGTATTATCGCGGGTTGTAAACGGTAAAACAGGGGGTGTTCGAACGGCGCAACAGGACGGGAAAATCCCGGCACGTCTTAAACGAGGGACCAGGAACGAATGCTTCAGCCCTTCTCCGGACCGGTAATGCCCCAGTATTTCTGCTGAAGGGATTCCCGTTCGAGCGTCATGAACGCCCGCGTTTCCGTGTAGTTATTGACGGCCAGGTTGATGGTTGCGGAAAAATCGGCCACGCGCGGCGACTCTTGGCGCAGGCCTTCGGCCTGCATGAAACGGTTGACCAGCACATCCGCTTCGGTGTAATGCACGAGCTGGTACATGCGCGTGAAATCGCGTACGGGTTTCAACGTGGCGCTCAGGCGGTGGCCGGAGGGTTTTTTTCCTGGTCGAACGCGCGCTCCACATACACGCCCTTGTCCGCGAATTTGTCCTCGGGCGTATCCAGAAACGCCGTTTCGTTGGCGGGGTCTTCGAGTAATTTCAGGGAAACTGCCGTGAACAGGTGGCGGGCAATCTCTTCGTTGTCCGCAATGAAGGGACCCACAAACGGGCGGAGGCGGCCGGGACGTGAATAACAGTAGCCCTGAACGGTGCCCGCGTCGTTGCGGTAAACGAAACAGCCCCCGGTGCCGTCTTCAAACAGCTTGCGCAGGATGTTCTCGCGCTTCAGGAACGCCGAGGCGTCGTAACGGATGACTTCCGGCAGGTCGGCCTCCGTCATGGGGTTTGTGCGTTGGCGGTCATACGGTTTGCCCGCAAATTCGGCCAGTTGGTAAACAGAGCGCCAGATGCGATAGGAATCGACATAGCCCACGGCGCCATACACCGTGTTGCCCATGGGCGTGGCATCGAGCCCGTTAATCACTTTGCCTTGTTCCAGCGCGTAGCGCACGCAAGCCTGCATCATGGCATTGGCAATGCCCTGCCGGCGCACTTCGGGGTGCACCAGGATCATGCCGATCCAGGTGTTGTTCCGGCCGAGCGGCAACACCGACGAGGTCGCCACGGGAATCTCGAATCCGGGGCCTATGACCTTGGCCACAAACGAGCCGTGCTTGTCCAACGCGATCATCCGCCGAATGTCCGCCGCCGTCTGGTTTCAGCCCGCGCGCATAGTCAAAAGATGCATCGAATCGCCGTGCCGGCCGATTTCTTCCAGGCGGAACATATCCGTGTTGACCACTTTCCGATCTGCGGGCAGATCGACTTTCATGGCGGAGGGAACCGTCACGCCGACTTTTTTCCCGCTGCGTGCCAGCAGTTCGACCTCGCGCTGCGGAGCAAAGCCATCGCCCTTCGGGTTGTGCAGGCGAAAGCAGCCATAGAGCGCGTCCAGGTAGGCATCCTGGCCGAGGACGATTTCGCCGGCCCGCTGGGGGTCGCCTTTTTTAATCAATCGCTTCATGATTTTTTCTCCAACATGCCGGTCGCCACCATGCGGAGGGCGCCGGCGGGACATACATCCACGCACGTGGAGCAGGCCAGGCATTTTTTTACGGTCAATGCGGCATTGCTTGTCCACGATTATAATGGCGTTGCAGTGGCCGATGGCGGCGCATAGCCCGCATTCTTTGCATTTCTCAAGGTCCACTTCCGCGTAGCCGCCATGTAAAGTGAGTTTATCGGCCGATGTAATTTTGCCGACGGCCAGGTCGCGGAAGTCGCGATAATTCCGGTATCCGTGCCGATCCATGAAGTCGCCCAACCCCTTGAGCCAGCGTGGCAGGAATTCAAAACCCTTGAGCATCGTTTCCGTGCAGACGCCGATCAAGTCGGCCCCGCACATGATCATTTGCACGGCATCCTGGTAGCTGGCGATGCCGCCGGTGCCCTGGATAAAAGGGTGGGGCCCCGCCTTGCGCCGGATTTCGAACACGTCGCGCAGGGCCAGGGGTTTGATCCAGGGTCCGGAAAAACAGGCCAAGGTCGGTTCATCCTGCAGGCGATAGGGGCCCTGGTCGATCTGCTCAATATCGAAGTCGGCAATGGCCAGCCGGTTGGCGACCGAGCACACGCAGTCGGCGCCTTTGTCGTAACAAGCCTTGGCCACATCGGCGATCCGGCCGCCTTCCGGTGTGATTTTCACAAACACGGGTATGTTGACCGCCTGTTTGACGGCTTCCACAATCATGCTGACGGCGGTTGCGTTCTGTCCCATGCTGGCGCCGATCTGTTCCGTCCGCGCCGATTCCGTCATGGCGACGTTGAACGACATGTTGTGACAGCACATATTCAGTTCAATGGCATGGGCGCCGGAGGCTTCCGCCTGCTTGGCCATTTCGATCCAGCCGGTCAGGCGGGTTTGTCGCCGATATAAGTGATATTGGCAAACAACACCAGGCGCCGGGTCGCCTGCCGGCCTTCTTCCAGGAGGCGCAGGCAGTCTTTGAAGGTCAGCCGCTTTTCGGCGGTAAAAGCGTGATAGGCTTCCTTCTTGAAGTAGCGATACCGGGGCGGGAGGCTGATATAAGGCTCCGATCGAAGGCCAGTTTGAGGCTTGCCCCAGCCCAACCGGATTCCTCAGCCAGGACCAGTTGTTCCTTCCATTTCACGGTCGGTCCGGAAGCGACGATGAACGGGTTGCGAAATGTGATGGTGTTGACGCATACGGCCAGCCGGTGATCGTCTGGTCCCGGGAGTTTGGATGCTTTGCGCATGGGTGTCTTCCTTTTTTTTACTTCATTGCCGGCAGATGGCTCAACCCATCTTCCGGTAATGCCAGATTGTCAATCAGACGGGTCTTGCCGATGGATACGGCCAGGGCCACGAGGACCGGCGTATCGAGCTGTGCCACCGGCTGGAGCGTGTCGTGATCCACAATGGCGATGTAATCCACGCGTGCCGAGGGAATCTGCTCGATGCCGGCCTGCATGGCGGCGATGATCCGGCGGGCGTCGCGTTCACCGGCCCGGTAAAGCCGCCGGGCCGTCTTTAGCGCCTGCTGGAGGCAGAGGGCCTCCCGGCGTTCGGCCGGTGCGAGATACGCGTTGCGCGAACTCATGGCCAGGCCATTGCTCTCACGGATAATGGGCGCCAGAAGGATTGCAATGGGAAAATTAAGGTTGTGCGCCATCTGCTGGATCAGCCGCGCCTGCTGGGCGTCCTTTTGACCGAATACGGCCACGTCCGGCAACACCAGGTTGAACAGTTTGGCTACCACCGTCAGTACGCCGCGGAAATGGCCGGGGCGCGATGCGCCGCAAAGCCCCTTGGCAAGGACGTTTTCTTCCACATAGACGGAATAGCCTGCCGGATACATGGCTTCCGGCGCGGGGTTGAAAATAATATCGACGCCGGCGGCTTGGCACAATGCGGCATCGCGCTCGAAATTTCGGGGATACCTGCTGAAATCCTCGTTTGGCCCGAACTGCGTCGGGTTCACAAAGATGCTCAAGACTACCACGTCGGCCTGTTGGCGCGCCAGTTTGACCAATGACAAATGTCCCTCGTGGAGAAATCCCATTGTCGGCACAAGGCCGATGCGTTTGCCCGCTCGTCGCAGATCGAGCGCCGTTTTCTGCATGTCCTCGGGGACGGTGATGGTCTTCATGGCCGTATGCTCCTTGGTTAAGCGCCAGGGAAATATATCGAATGGCGCGCGATCAGGCCATCATAATTCTTCAGCGCGTTATGGCGGCCATTCAGGCGAGGTCACGGCTGCATCAAGAACGATCTCGCGGGACCTCGCCCCTCCATGAATGCCGCTTTTCCCACGATATTGGAGGGCGGAGCGCCTGCGACGCCGCTGGTTTCGGCATAGATGACACAGTCGTGTTGATGTGGGGAGCATTTTCGCTTTTCATTGGCGGTCATCCGTGTATCATGTGGTCGTTGTTCGAGAAGGAACTTTGATCAGAAACTTTGCGCGCATTATCCGTATTCGTATAACGCCTTCGACAAATCGAAAGGTATTCAATGCCACAAGGACAAGTCAAGATTGGCTGGGGCTCGCGGGATGTTACCCCGGACAGGGCGGTGAACCTGAACGGGTTGTTCCACGTCCGCGTTTCGCAAAAAGTGAACGATCCTGTCACCGTGACGGCTATGGCCGTCGAAGCCCCGCACAGCAGGGAACGAATGGTCATAGTATCCTGCGATTGCGTAGGGGTGCCGGGCATAATTACGCGCAGGGTGAGCCGCAAGTTGCGGGCAATCCTGCCGGAATTGGATCCGCGCCAGGTTGTGTTTTGCTCCACCCATACGCATTCCGCACCGGCATTGGCGGATGCCTGGTATCCGCGCCTGGGCCCTGAAGTGATGACACCCGCGGCGTATGGCGATTTTTTTTGTGGCCGAGCAGCGGAAGCCGTGGCGGAAGCGTGGCGCAGCCGCCGGCTGGCCGGCGTGGGCTGGGGGTTGGGACGCGCCGTCGTGGGGCATAACCGCCGCATTGCTTATCTTGACGGCACGTCCTTGATGTATGGAAAAGTGAACCGCCCGGATTTTGCCGGGGCGGAAGGCGGCGAAGACAGCGCCGTGGATTTGCTTTTTACCTGGGATAAGCGCCGGACATTGACGGGCGTGGTTGTCAACCTTGCTTGCCCGTCACAGGTCTGCGAGACGGCTTACTATGTCTCCGCGGACTTCTGGCACGATGCCCGCGCGGAAATTCGCAAGCGGCTGGGCAAGCACATCTTTATCCTCCCGCTCTGCGGCGCGGCCGGCGACCAGTCGCCGGCTCCGCTGTTGCACCAGCGGGCCGAGCGGCTGATGCGAAAGCGGCGGGAGCCAGCCGTTGTGCCCGACTTCCGCCAGGATCGTCGGAGTCAAATCGGCAAGCAGCTTGGTCAGGCGGTTGAAGCGGCCTTTGCCGATGTCCTCAAGGACATCCGTACCGACGTGCCGTTCCGGCATGTCCGCGCCACGCTGCGTCTGCCGCGCAACGTCATCACCAGGGCGGAATATCAAAGCGCGGTCCGGGCACACAGGAAATTGCTGGCGGATCACTCGCTGGACGGCCGGCCGACGACGGACAAGCAGGCATCCACGCGGTTCAGCTATATTCAATACCAGAAATCAGTCATTGATCGCTATCATGACAAACGGAAATATGGCCTGGTGGAGGTCCATGCAGGGCGGATAGGCGACATGGCGTTTGCCACGAATCCCTTCGAGTTGTTTCTCGATTATGGACTGCGCATCAAGGAGCGGAGTCCGGCCACCCAGACTATGGTCATCCAGTTGGCCACCCCCTATGGGCCGGATAAGGCGGATGAATGTGTGTTTGCCGATAGATACTTGGACGGCTACCTGCCGACAGAGCGAAGCATAGCGGGCGGCGGCTACGGCGCGTCGGCGCTGGATTGTTCGGTCGGCCCGCAGGGCGGCCAGATGCTGGTGGAGAAAACTCTACGGCTGATCAAGCGGCTGTGGTGATGTGCAAGGGGCCCGCGACTGTTCCTGATATGCTTGCATGGAAGGAGATGGTATGAATTTAACGCCGGCGCATGACGCGGGAAAAATAGACGTTGCCTATGTCGCCAACCTGGCGCGCATTCAATTGACCGCTGACGAGCTGCAAACCTTTCAGAAGCAATTGACGCAGATCGTGGACTATGTCAACGAACTTAAACAGGTGGATGTCTCCGCAGTCGAGCCCATGGCCCATGCCGTGCAAATTATGAATGTGTTACGGAAGGATGCGGAGCGCAGCGGCCTGGATCGCCAGGTTGTCCTGGCCAACGCCCCCGCGCATGATAACGAACAATTTCTGGTTCCGAAGATCATTTAAGGAATGAACGCTATGCCGGCGTGGAATGAATTGACCGTGCATGAGGCAAAAGCGCGCCTTGATCGGGGCGACGTCAGTTCCCGGGAACTGGTCGAAACGCTCCTGGCCGCGATTCGCGCGCGCGATTCGCAGATTCAGGGTTACCTGGAAGTGGATGAAGCCGATGCGCTAAGTCAGGCCGAGGCCGCCGATGCGCGCCGGAAGGAGGGGCGGCAAGGCAAACTCCTGGGCGTGCCGATTGCGGTCAAGGACCTGCTCAATGTTCAGGGCCAGCCGTGTCGTTGTGCTTCCCGCATTCTGGAAGGATATCGTTCGCCATACGATGCCACGGCCATTGCCCGGTTGCGTGCCGAGGGCGCCCTGTTCGTGGGCCGCGCCAACATGGACGAGTTTGCCATGGGGTCCACAACTGAAAATTCGGCGTTTAAGATCACGCATAATCCCTGGGACTTAGCGCGTGTGCCCGGCGGTTCGAGCGGGGGGGCCGCGGCCGTTGTCGCCGCCGACGAATCTCTGGCCGCGCTGGGCAGCGATACGGGCGGGTCGGTGCGCCTGCCGGCGTCCTTTTGCGGCTGTGTCGGGCTCAAGCCAACCTACGGCCGCGTGTCGCGCTACGGGCTCACGGCGTTCGCTTCGTCGCTGGACCAGATCGGGCCTCTGACCAAGGATATCCGCGATGCTGCCCTCTTGCTCCAGGCCATGGCCGGCCATGACGAAATGGATTCTACGTCGATCCCCTCTCCGGTGCCGGACTATGCGGCGGCTTTGCGGAAGGGCATGGCGGGGATGAAGTTGGGACTTCCGAAGGAGTATTTTGTTGCCGGCATGGATCGGGAAGTGGAACAGATTGTCCAGCAGGCCATTCACCACTGTGAGCAGCTGGGGGCGACTATCGTGGATGTCAGCCTGCCTATGACGCCTTACGCCGTGGCTACCTATTATATTATTGCCTGCGCGGAAGCCTCGGCCAACCTGGCGCGGTTCGACGGCGTACGTTATGGGTTCCGGGTCAAGGACGCCAAGGATCCCATTGCCATGTACATGCGCACCCGCGCCGCCGGGTTCGGGACGGAAGTCAAGCGCCGCATCATCCTGGGCACATACGTGCTCAGCAGCGGGTATTACGATGCCTATTACATCCGCGCCCAGAAAGTGCGCGCGCTGATCCGCGCCGATTTCGAGCAGGCCTTGCAGACCTGTGATGCGCTCCTGACGCCGGTCGCGCCTACCGCCGCCTTTCTTCTTGGCGCCAAGACTGCTGACCCGCTTCAGATGTACTTGAACGACATTTTTACGGCGTCGGTGAACCTGGCCGGCACCTGCGCGTTATCAGTGCCTTGCGGCTTTACGAGTGACGGTTTGCCGGTAGGGCTTCAGGTTGTGGGCCCGGCTTTCGGCGAGGAAACGATCTTGCGGGTGGGCTATGCCTATGAACAGACCACCGATTGGCGGCGGCGGAAGCCAGGGGACAGATGACAGATGACGGACGACAGAGGACGGACGACGGAAGCCTAAAGACAGACGGCGGATGCCAGACGCCAGAAGCCGGCCCTGATCGAAAGGACGCAGGCGGGTCAGAAATCGACAATCTGCAATCGAAAATCGAAAATTCAATGTGATGAATTACCTGACCACCATCGGCTTGGAGGTGCATGTCCAATTGCAGACGCGGACCAAGATGTTCTGCGCCTGCCGGACCGACTTTGGCGCGGCGCCCAATACACAGGTCTGCCCGGTTTGCCTGGGGTATCCCGGCGCCCTGCCGGTCATCAACCAGGAAGCCATTCGCCTGACGGTCATGACGGGGCTCATGGTGGGCTCACGCATCAATCCGCGGAGCAAGTTTGACCGTAAAAACTATTTCTACCCGGACATGCCCAAAAATTATCAGATTACGCAGTTCGACCAGCCCCTGTGCCTTGGCGGTGCGGTTGGGATTGAATGCCGGGGGCAAGCCAGGACGGTCCGCCTGACCCGCATTCACCTGGAGGAGGACGTTGCCAAGAATATGCACGTTCGCGACCAGAGCCGGGTGGATTTCAACCGGGCCGGTCATCCGCTGATGGAAATTGTGACCGAGCCGGACATGCATTCGCCGGAAGAAGCCTTTGCCTTTCTGTTGGCGCTCAAGCAGATCCTGGTTTATGGCTTGATCAGTCCGTGCAACCTGGAAGAGGGCAATCTGCGTTGCGACGTCAATTGCAGTGTGCGGCCGGAAGGGCAGGCCACGCTCGGCACGAAGACCGAGATCAAGAACATGAACACCTTCAAGGGCGTTTACCAGGCCCTTGCGTATGAGCTCCAGCGGCAGGTTACCGCGCTCAACGCCGGAGAGGTCATCGTGCAGGAAACACGGCGTTTCGACTCCGAACGGTGCGTGACCGAGACCATGCGCACCAAGGAGGATGCCCACGACTATCGTTATTTTCCCGATCCTGACCTGATGCCCGTGGTGCTTTCGGACGAACAGATCAAGGCGTGGGAAGGCATGTTGCCGGAATTGCCCCACCAGCGTTGCGACCGGCTGGAGCGCGAATACGCTCTGCCGCCCTATGATGCCAAGGTGCTCTCCGCGGATAAGTATGTGGCGGATTTCTTCGAGGAGGCGGCGCGCGGCGCGGCCAATCCCAAAACCGTTTCCAACTGGATCATGACGGAAATGATGCACCTCATGACTACGAAGGAGCTCGAGATTCGGCAGGTCAAAATCACGCCCCAGGCGCTGGCCGGCTTGATCAAACTGGTCGAGTCCCAGGCGATTAATGGCGCCGGCGCCAAGGCTATATTTGCGATCCTGTTTGAACAGGGCGGAGACCCCGCCCAGCTGGTCGGCCAGTTGGGCCTTGCGCAGGTGAGCGACACCGGCACGTTGGAAGCCTTGGTGCGGCAGGCCATTGACGACAATCCCAAGTCAGTGGCCGATTACAAGGGCGGCAAGGAAGCATCGTTCAAGTTCCTGATGGGCCAGGTCATGCGCTTGAGTAAAGGCAAAGCCAATCCGCAGGTTGTACAGGGCTTGCTGAAAAAACAATTAGGTGTATGATGCTGGCAATACAGAAATCAGGACTCAGAATATATATGTTTAACAACATGATTGTTGTCAATGACTTGCGCTTATTCTTCCCGGCTCTCAAAGAGATCGGGATGGTTTTTGAATCCTTATTCCGGCAAAACAATAGTTTTTCCTTTGATTAGATTGCGTAATTCCATGACTGCCAATGACGATTATATCATAGAAATCCTCAAGGATGTCGGGTTGATCAAGCCCGAGCAGGTTGAGACGGCTAAATCCGCGGCCGGCGTCCAGCACCGGAGCCTTTTGGATGTGCTGATCGAACAGGGCGTCATCTCAAAAATGGAGGTGCTGAAGACCGTTGCCATGCAGTTGGGCATGGATGTCATCGTGCTGGCCGACCACGAAATCCCCCAGGAAGTAATTCAGCAGGTGCCGGTAGCCATTGCCCGCCGGTATAAGGTGGTGCCCGTTTTTGAGAGCGAAAATGCGCTCAGCGTGGCCCTGAGTGATCCCCTGAATATCGAGACTTTGGACAGCCTGCGTTATCTGCTTAAGCGCAATGTGGAAGGCGTCGTGGCCGCGGACGAGGAAATCAGTGAGGCATTGGACAAGTATTACGGCCGCGCCGAAAGAACCGTTGAGGAAATCCTCGAGCATAATCGTGGTGCGTCAGCGGATGCCAAGGTGCGCGTGGACGAAACGGCGGACGAAACGGTGGCCACGGACGTGGATGCGCCGATCATCAAGCTGGTCAGCCTGATCATTATGGAGGCCCAGCGCCTTCGGGCGTCCGATATTCACGTCGAGCCGCTGGAAACGCGCTTCCGTATTCGCTACCGCATTGACGGCGTCCTGCGCGAAATGGAATCCCCTCCCAAGCGTCTGCAGGCCGTGATCCTCAGCCGCATCAAGCTCATGGCGCGCATGAAGCTCTCCGAAAAACGGGTGCCCCAGGATGGCCGCATCCAGATCAACGTGGCCGGCGAAGACCTGGACCTGCGCGTATCCACTGTGCCGTCTTCCCATGGCGAGAGCATCGTCATGCGTATTCTCAACAAGCAGAGCCTCCTGCTAGGCCTGCCGAAACTCGGTCTGTTTGCCGACGATCAGCAGATCTTTGAGCGGATGATCGGCCTGCCCGACGGCATTCTCCTGTTGACCGGCCCAACCGGGTCGGGCAAAACCACGACATTATATGCCTGCCTCAATCACCTGAACCGGCCCGACCGCAAGATCATCACGGTGGAGGAACCGGTCGAATACCGAATTTCCGGCATCAACCAGGTGAATGTGCGTGAAGAAATAGGTCTCACCTTTCCGGCGGTCCTGCGCTCCATTCTGCGCCAGGCGCCCAACATCATCATGGTGGGCGAAATTCGCGACTTCGAGACGGCGGAAATTGCCGTCGAAGCCTCGCTGACCGGCCATCTTGTGTTCAGCACTCTGCACACGAACGATGCACCCAGCGCCATACCGCGGCTAATGGATATCGGGGTTAAGCCGTTTCTGCTGGCGTCTTCCATCCGGTCGACGATTGCCCAGCGCCTGGTGCGCGTGATCTGTGAAAAGTGCGCCGAGCCCTACGCGCCCACGGAACGGGAACTCAGCATGCTGGGCAGTGCCGCCAGCCAGTTCAAGGACGTCAAACTGCTCAAGGGCAAGGGATGTTCCAACTGCGGGCAAACGGGCTATCGCGGGCGCAAGGGACTTTATGAAATATTCGTGATCAACGATGAAGTGCGCGAAATGATCTATGGCAGGATTCCGTTGGAACAAATGCGTGTCCGCGCACGGGAGTTGGGCATGCGAACCCTGCGGGAGGATGGCCTGCGCAAGGTGGTGTCCGGCATCACCACCCTGGAAGAAGTGTTTGGCTCAACAATGGGGGACTAATTTATCATGACCATGTTACCCGGTAAAATAGGCATGAACGAACTGCTGGAGTCCGTGGTGGGCGAAAGCGCCTCCGACCTGCACCTGACGGTCGGCCTGCCACCCATGTTGCGCATCAATGGCGGATTGCAATCCCTGGATTGCGGTCCGCTGACGCCGGAGGACACCGAGCGGCTGATGAAAAGCATCACCTCCGAGAGTTACCAGCAAAAAATCCGCGAAATCGGCGGATGCGATTTCGGGTTCAGCTTCGGCGACAAGGCGCGCTTCCGTGTAAGCGCCTTCAAGCAGAAAGGTCATGTCGGCCTGGTGCTCCGGCAGATTCCCAACAAGCTGGTCACCCTGGACGAGATCGGGCTCCCGGCGCAGATCAAGGACATGTTGTATCGTCCGCGAGGCCTGATCCTGGTGACCGGTCCGACGGGAAGCGGCAAGACCACGACCCTGGCCAGCATGATCAACCTGATCAATATCGAACGGGACTGCCATATTATCACCATCGAGGATCCGGTCGAATATTACCACGAACACAAGCGTTCGATCATTACCCAACGCGAGATCGGCGTGGATGTGCCCAATTTCAAGGAAGCCCTGCGCCGGGCGCTCCGCCAGGACCCGGATGTCATTCTCGTGGGTGAAATGCGTGACCTGGAAACCATGGAGGCGGCCATTACTGCCGCGGAAACCGGCCATCTTGTGCTGGCCACCCTGCACACGACCGGCGCCGCGCGCACGGTGGACCGCATCGTGGACGCGTTTCCGACGAACCAGCAGGAGCAAATCCGCACGCAACTGGCCTCCAGCATTATTGCGGTAGTCTCGCAATTGCTCATCGTGCGGCAGGACCGTCCCGGGCGTGTTGCGGCCTTTGAGATCATGATCACAACGCCTTCCATCCAGAACCTGATCCGGGACAACAAGAGCTTCCGGATCACCTCGGACATTCAAACCGGCGCCAAGTGGGGGATGATTACCCTGGATGCCCACCTGATGTTTCTCTATGAGAAGGGAATTATCAGCTACGAAAACTTGATTACCAAGGCTCAGGATCCTGATTCCGTCGTTGATAAACTGAGGACGGCTGGTTCCGCCAAGCGCAAGTAAGGATTATGTTATGGCCGAAACAACGCACATGGACTCTCTGCTGCAGCTCCTCAGCGACAGCAAACTGATCAGACCTTCCCAAGTCGAAGAGATCCTGGAGGAACGGAGAAGGACCGGGAATGTCGTGCGCAAGGTGATCATAGACCTGGGCATTGTCAAGGAGGACGACCTGCTGGTCATGATCGCAAGCCACTTGGGCACTTCGGTCATCAATCTGGCAGGACGCGAGATTCCCGAGGAAGTGACCAAGGCCATCCCTGCCAGTGTGGCGCGCATGTATAGCGTGGTGCCGATCAGTCTGGATGCCAACGGCATTGTGCTGGCAACGTCCCAGCTGCTGGAGCCGGCGATGGTGGATGAAATCCGGTTCGTGCTGACCCGCGACATCACCTTTGTGCTGGCTCGCGAGGAGGATGTGAAAGCCCAGGTTAATAAGTTTTACGGCGAAGACAGCGATTCCATGAACGATATGCTCAATAAACTTGAAGCGGACATGGATGCCGGCGGGGTTGTCGAACTGACCGAGGGCAAGGATGATGAAAACGGCCTCGAACAGGCCGCAAACGCCACCCCCGTTGTGCGCTTCGTCAACCTGGTGCTCTACGAGGCGGTCCAGTCGAAGGCCTCGGACGTGCATTTTGAGCCGTTCGAGCAGGAGTTCAAAATTCGCTACCGCGTGGACGGAGCGCTATATGAAATGTCGCCGCCCCCCCGGCGTCTGGCGCTCCCGGTAATCTCGCGCATTAAGGTCATGTCCAGCCTGAATATCGCCGAAAGGCGCCTTCCCCAGGATGGCCGCCTGTCAATGAACATGCTCGGGCGCCAGATTGATTTCCGCGTGTCCACCCTGCCGACCGAATTCGGCGAAAGCGTGGTGTTGCGTATTCTCGACCGGTCCACCGTATCCCTGGAACTGGAAAACCTGGGCATGCCCACCGAAGTCTACGATACCTTCAGCCAGGATATCCAGAAGCCCAACGGCATCATCATCGTCACCGGCCCGACGGGCTCCGGTAAAACGACGACGCTCTATTCCGCCCTGCGGCGCATAAATACCATAGATATGAAGCTGCTGACGGTGGAGGATCCCGTGGAATACGATATCGATGGCATCATCCAGGTGCAGGCCAATGAGGCTATCGGGGTGACGTTCCAGAAATGTTTGCGCGCCTTCCTCCGGCAGGATCCCGACATCATAATGGTGGGTGAAATCCGCGACCTGGAAACGGCCCAGATTGCCATTCAGGCGTCGCTGACCGGCCACTTGGTGCTCAGCACATTGCATACCAATGATGCCGCCGGCGCGGTGACCCGCTTAATTGATATGAACGTTGAGCCTTACCTGATTTCGTCCACGCTGGAGTCTGTGCTCGCCCAGCGCCTCGTTCGTACCATCTGCAAAAAATGCAAGACGCCCGTACAACCCGATAAGGCCATTTTGGACCGTCTCAATCTGACCGAAGCAGCCGTTTCGGGGCATCCGTTTTACTACGGCAAAGGCTGCCCCGAATGTCACGAGACCGGCTATCGCGGCCGTAAGGCTCTGGTGGAATACATGACGATAACGGAGCCGATTCGCCCGTTGATCAATGAGCGCAGACCCACCCTGGTCATCCGTTCGAAAGCCGTCGAGCTTGGCATGCGCCTCCTGCGGGATGACGGTGTCCGCAATGTCCTGGACGGTTATACCACGGCCGAAGAAATACTGCGCTATACCTGAGATCGAAAAAATTCCAAATTTCAAAATCCAGGGAATATAAAAATTCCAAACGGGGCAAAATATTCGTTCAGTTTGTTTTCATTTTCCCGAATTGATGTTATTTCACTGGAATTTAGATTTTGGAATTTGGAATATTGTCCTCAGATATGCTTGCTGTCGTTCGCGTCCTTGGCGATATAGCCCGAATCCTGACGTTGAAAGTTGACTGCGTTTTTTTTACGGTAGGCTTCAAAAATGTCTCCCGCCGACATATCTAGGACCTGGGCCAGCGAAACCAGGAAATGAAACAGGTCAGCCACTTCCACGCGCGCGTTCTGCTTGTCAAACTGCTGGTACTTGGCCCACCATTTCCACGGCACACTATCGGTCAACTCCGCAACTTCCTGGGTCATGGCCCGGCAGTAGTTCAGGACCCATTCCGGTTTTTTGGCCTCCGGCATGTGCAAAGTGTTCACGCCGATGCGTTGGTTCAGTTCGGCCTGCATTCGGAAAATCTCGGTCAGCATGTCTTTGTCCGGCATGGGCTTGTCCTTTCTGTAATACATGAGTATCGTGGCGTTCTGTCATCCTGAGCGTAGCGAAGGGTCTCGATCTTTCTGAACAGACCTTGAGTTTCCTCGCTACGCTCGGAATGACAAACGGCTAAACATAATGCATCTCTTATGGTGCCGTGTAGTCCCCTTGTCTTAATGTCATCAACCCGCCATAACGGAACATACCTTACTGGGTTGACGGGTGTTTTACAAGCCGCGTAAGAAATATTGTCGTGCACGGAAGACGCTCCTGTAATACAGTGTTTTTATTTGCAGGGAGTAAATGAAGTCTCAAGGCGTTTTTGTTACCGGCACGGATACGGGGGTTGGCAAGACCGTTGTCAGCGCCGCGTTGCTGTCCATGTTGCGCATTCGCGGCATGGATGCCGTGCCGATGAAACCGATCCAAACCGGCGCCAGGCAGGCAGGCGGCCGGTGGTGCTCGTCCGATCTGGATTTCTGCCTGGCGATGGCCGATCTTCAACCTGGCGATGGGGAATATGCCTGCATGGCGCCTTGCTGTTTTGCCAGGGCATGTTCTCCGCATCTGGCCGCAGCCGGGGCTGGACGCCATATTGAATTTCGCCGTATAAAAGCCTGTTTTAACTCGTTGCAGGCGCGCCATGCGATGGTTGTCGTGGAAGGCGCCGGGGGTGTGTGTGTGCCGATTCAGGGACGGCAGACGATGCTGGATTTGATGGGTGTGCTGGACTTGCCCGTGGTCGTGGTGGCCCGCTTGGGTCTGGGCGCCATTAACCACACGTTGCTTACCCTCCATGTTTTGCGGTGGGCACAGATCCGCGTGCTGGGCGTGGTCTTCAATGCGACAGCGCCTGGCCGCTCAGGCTATATCGAGAGGGACAATATCAAAACCATTGCGCGGTTGGGAAATGTGCGCGTGCTCGGACGGTTCCCGTTTGTTCCGGATCTGGCGACGCGGTCGGCCGGTCAATTTCGTCGCGCGGTCACTGCCTGGCTTCCGCCTGTGGCGGACTGGCTGAAATGGATACAGTCGCCATGAATACTTTGCCACTCAATGAAGAGACAACTACGAAATACGCGCCTGCCCGCCTCTGGAGGGAAAAGCGCGAAACTGGAGGAAACAATAACTTTTTGTTGTCCAAAGTTTACCCGCCAACGGCGGCGCCGAAGGCGACCAGGGTTTACCACTCTTCATCCATTTCGTGTGTTTCGCAGTTAAAAACAATCTGAATAGTTGCCAATTGTCATGAACACTGACCAGTATCGTTCAATAGATCGCCAGTACCTTTGGCATCCCTATTCCCGGCATTCGGCCATCCGGGACACCGCGTTCCCGATTATCGTGCGCGGTGAGGGCATATATCTTTTTGACAGCGACGGCCGCCGCTACCTAGATGCGATTTCATCCTGGTGGGCCTGTAATCTGGGACACAGTCATCCCCGCCTGGGTAAAGCGATGATCGATCAGGCCCGGCGCCTGCAACACAGCATCCTGGGCAACCTCTCGCATCCCGGCGCCATTGAGTTGGCCGCGCGCCTGGTGGAATTGTTCCCAAGTCGCCGCCGGCGTGTGTTCTTTTCGGGCGATGGCGCCAGTGCCGTTGAGGCGGCACTTAAGATCGCCGTCCAATATTGGCACAATCTGGGCCGGCCGGAGCGATGCCGGTTTGTATCGCTGGAGAACGCCTATCATGGCGATACGCTGGGTGCTGTCTCGGTCGGCTATGTGCCGGAATTCCATGCGCCGTTCCAGCCCTTGCTGTTTCCCGTGTATCGCGCCGCGGCGCCCTGTTGCGGTACTTGCGCGCAAGATCTGCGGCCGAATACCTGTGCACAAGAATGCGTTTCGTCCATGGCGGATATTCTTAATAAACACGCGGCAGAAATTGCGGCTGTGATTGTCGAACCAATGTGCCAGGGCGCCGCCGGCATGCGTATTTATGCCCCGGCCTGTCTGGAGAAAATGGCGGCGCTATGCCGGGAGCATGACGTCCTGTTGATTGCCGATGAAATCGCCATGGGGTTCGGCCGCACCGGCCGGATGTTTGCCTTTGAACATGCCGGCATTGATCCCGATATCGTATGCCTGGGCAAGGGCTTGACGGGCGGCTACCTGCCCATGAGCGCGACGATCGTTCGGGAGGCGCTCTATGAAACTTTTGCCGACAGCAAAGCGGACCACACCTTCTATCACGGGCACACATTCGCGGGCAATCCCGTTGCGGCGGCAGTGGCGCTCGAAGCCCTGCTGATTTACGAGGAAGACCGGATTGTGGAACGCGCCCGCAAAGCGGCCGAGCGGCTTCAGACCGCCATGGCGCCGATTCGCGGCCTGAATGGCGTGCGGGATGTCCGCGGCTTGGGGCTCCTGGCGGTCGTCGAGTTGGCCGAATGCAATGGGCAGTCGGGTTCGGAGCGGGCCCGGCGAATGGCGGCCTGGCTATTAAATCAGGGGGTCCTGATTCGGCCACTGGGATCGGTCGTATATCTGATGCCGCCGTTAATTACACCCGTGCCCGTGCTGGAGCAGCTCGTGCGTAAGGTGCAGGAGGCACTCGCGCAGAGCGCGGTGGTCTGATTCAACTCAAAGGAATTTTAAAGTCTGGATTGGATTCTCGCTTGCGCGGGAATGACAGAATAGCGACGCATAATTGTCATTCCCGATCCAATCGGGAATCTGGAAAAGTTGTGGCGTAGCCGTCTTCCATGAGAAGGCTTGTCAAGAAGCGACTGACGTGGCGGTCGCTGGTTTTCGATCCTGAGGCATGTCATGCTTCCATTCGCACTCTATAATGGGTCATTTATTATAACCCGGTGCATGGTTGGGT
>JAQUMN010000039.1 GCA_028718125.1 Kiritimatiellia bacterium | reverse complement strand
ATCCCGATCGTGATACCTTTTTTCATGGCTGGTCTCCTTATGCGTTATGGCCCATCAAGGCCGTTTTACTTTGAGCGTGATTATATCACAGCTCGCAGCTAGGGAGATCAGCCTTCTCATTTAACCTCATTCTGCCGAGGCGGTTTTAGGGGAGGGCGGAGGCAGACTATCGCGGGCGACGACCAAATCATAGAGCGCGTTCTTTAGTTCTTCCGTCCCCTGGCGGGCAAGGCCGGAAACGAGCCGGGGCTTCTGCCCCGTCCGCACGATAAATTCCGGCAGATTCTCCAGCGCCTGGTCCAAATCCATTTTATTGGCCACGATCAGTGCCGGCCGCTGAAGCAGCGCCGGGTTATATCGGTTCAACTCGTCGCGCAGGATAAGATAATCGTCCGCTGGATGCCGTCCATCCGCCCCGGCCATGTCAATCACGTAAACCAAGCCGCGCGTGCGTTCCACATGCCGGAGAAAGGTGTGTCCCAGGCCGGCGCCGGCATGGGCGCCGCAGATCAGGCCGGGAATGTCCACAAGTTTAAGTCTATCAAACGTGTCGTACTGGATTGTGCCGATCACCGGCTGGAGGGTGGTAAAGGGATAGGCGGCGATTTTCGGGTGGGCGTGGCTGATGGCCGTAAGCAGGGTGGACTTGCCGGCATTCGGAAACCCGATCAAGCCGATGTCCGCAACGATTTTAAGGTCCAGCCGCAGGCGCCGCTGTTCGCCCGGTTCGCCCTTTGTATGTTCAATCGGCGCCTGATAGGTGCTGGTTTTCCAGTGGCAGTTGCCCAGGCCGCCCTTGCCGCCGCGCGCCACCATGAGCTGTTCGCCGGGCGTTACCAGGTCGCCCAAAATTTCACCGGTGGTTTCATCCTGCGCGACGGTGCCGCACGGCACTTTTAAAATAAGGTCTTTCCCGTTGCGGCCATGCTGTTTTTTGCCCATGCCTTTACCGCCATCTTCGGCGTGCTGGCGCGGCTGGTAATAGACGGCAATGAGCGAATCAACATTGGGATCTGCCTGGAGGATGACGTGTCCGCCACGGCCGCCATCGCCGCCGTCGGGACCACCAAAAGGAATGTATTTCTCGCGTCGGAAGCTGGCGCATCCATCGCCGCCACGGCCGGCGAGAATATCAGCTCCGGCCGTTTCAACAAATTTGAAGCCTTTCACATCGCAGCCGCAAGTTCGTCCACACGAACGCGCTTGCCTTCCTTTTCGAACTTAACAACGCCTGATTTCAAGGCAAAGAGCGTGTCATCCCGGCCGCGTTTTACGTTCACCCCGGGATGCATCCGGGTCCCGCGCTGGCGGATAATGATGCTGCCGGCTGTCACAACCTGGCCGTCAAATATCTTAATGCCCAACCGCTTGCCGTGACTGTCGCGGCCGTTTTTTGCACTACCCGAACTTTTATTGGTCGCCATGTGAAACCCCCAAAAAAAATTTATGATTTACGATTTTCGATTGCGGATTGCAAGGTTAAGGAATTTAAAAACGCGGCAACAGACCTGCCCGCGATGCTTCGCATAGCGATGCAGGCGGGGTGCCGCGACTACATATTGCCATAATCCTACAGCGGCCGCTATGCCACGCTTTCGATTTTAAGGACCGTCAGTTCCTGCCGGTGCCCCTTTTTGCGCTCGTAACTTTTGCGCCGTTTTTTCTTGAAGGACACGACCTTGACACCCCGCTTGTTACGAAGCGCAATAGCCGTCACCTTGGCGCCATCCACATGCGGTTTGCCCACCGTCAGAGCGGCTCCATCCGATACAGCCAGCACCGGAAAGGTATCCACTTTATCCCCCTCCTTGACCTCCAGCCGCTCGACGGACAGGATTTCACCAGCTTCCACGCGGTATTGTTTACCGCCCGTTTGAATGACCGCGTAAGCTTTCATCGCATCTCCTGTTAACGCAATCGCCTGCGTGCGCTTTCCCTTTCAACCCTCAAAACGCGAGCATCATAGCCAAGCCTGTGATCATGTCAACCTGAAAATACCGGCCTCCGATCCGCGCAAAAACGCGCGGATCGGGAATGGTTTATGGTTGATGGAGAATGGTCGATGCGGATAACGCGGCCCAGAACAACATATGGATGGCAAAATCCGTCGCGCGTTATTACGCGCGAATCGGGTCGGCCCTGCGGAACCGGCTGGCAATCGCCAGCTGGGCCGCCAGGGAAACCAGCAGGGCCACGGCAATCACCAGATACATGTTGGCGTCGTTGCCCGTCCGCTTCATGAACCATTCGGTGATAAACAGCCCCGCGAAAGACCCCAGGCCGACCAGGAATTCGTTGACACCTATATTGAGCGACCTCCGGCCGGAATTGGACGCATAATAAACGCTGCAGAAATAGATAAATCCGGCGTAAGCGCCGAGCAGGCTGATGCCGACAAAACAAACCGGAAAAGTCGGCCAGCGCCACATAACCAGGAGCAACACCGCCGCCCCCCCGTGAGTCATCCACAGGGGTGTCCGCCGATAGAGCAGATGGCGCCAGCGGATCATGGTCAACCCGACCGCAGCCTGCACTAACATTTGCAGGCAAAGCGGCAGGCCCGTCACGAAGGCGCTGACCCCGGCCTTGGCACTGATGGCAGGGAAAAAACTATGAACAGGACGCTGGACGAACATAGCCATGAAAATCATCAGCCAGCCGATCCAGACGTAAATGGGATCCACCGGCGGCGCTTTTCCCGATCCGCTTTCCACGTGTTCATCGGCGGAGGGCGCGTCCGCCGGACGGGGCTTATGCGTAAGCACTACGACCAGCATCACAACGCCGACCAGGACGATCAGGGCGGACAACATGACAAAACCGAGCTGATAGAAAAAGCCGGATGACAAAATACCGGCCGCACTACCCGAGCTCCAGGCCAGGGTATAGAGACCGATGGAGCGTTTCAGATCACCGGGAGCCGATTCCATACGCATGAAAGCCTGGAAGGCGTTAAAGAAACAGGCCATGAAAACCCCAAGGCCGCCAAAGGCCGTCAAAATCAGCAGATATTCTTCGGCCATCAAGCAGGTGACGCCGCTGAGCGTGCAGAGCACGATGCCGGCCAACATGACAAACCGGGTATTGCGGCGGGACAGCAGGAACCCGGCCGCCAGGCTGGTGAGCATGTAGGTCAGTTGAAATAGGCAGGCCAACCAGGCGCATTGCGTGATGCTCATCCCCTGTTCGCCGGCACGATACATGACCGCGAACATGACAAGAAAAACCAGGGCATCCATCAGCGCCGGGCAAAAATATATTTTCATGGGTCCTATTCTATAGAAGGCGTTGAAAAACTGCTTCTCCGGTCATTCAGAGCGGAGCGCCCTCCAGAAATGTGTCCGCCTCCGGCGGAAAGAATCTCCAAATCGAAGATTTGGGCCGTTTTTGAGATCCCTCGATTTCGCTCGGGATAACATTCACCGGCGACAATGACTTTTTCAACAGCCTCTATACAGACGCCCCAACTGAGTGGCGGCTACATTCTGAACGATTCATACTGTAGTCGCGGTTCCGACCTCCATGACGAAAATCCGGATTCTCCCATTTCTAATTTCCAGTTTCCAATTTCAAGCCGTGAACGGCTACCTGATTCGATACCACCAATATCCGCCAGGCGACCCAGTCAAAGGGCACTTCCGCCCGGGAGGTTCTAGCCGAGATCAGAATGCGGTCCGGCTTGCCCAGGGCGGCCAGGGGCACGCGCAGGCTTATGGATTTCTTCAGATAGGTCACCGCAACTGTGCTGTCTTCCAGGCGCCGCAAACCGTCCATAACCTTGTATGGCAGCTCGCCCAGGCGAATACGCAGTTTCGGCATTTCATGGAAAGGGTGGTCGGGCCGATAGCCGAAGATGTTGACCTCGGCTTCCACCGTTTTCGAAAGGGGACGCGAAACGCTTATGGCCAGCGTGATGGCATCGCCCTCTCGTTGGGCAAATTTCCATTCGACGCCCGTGTAGGCTGCGCTTTCTTCGGCGGTCAACTCGTCGGGCAAGTCGGGCGTAGCATCTACAGCCCCGACAGCATCCTGACTGAGATCGTGCAGCGCTTGCAGATTGATTACGGGCAAATCGCCAAACAATTCGTTTTGCCGCACGAATGACGACAAATACTTGCCGGAGTAGCGGAACTGGGATCCGTGCGCTTTGAGCGCGGCAAGCTTGACGCTGATCTGGTTACTGCTGAGCGGGAACAAAGTCCAGGCGGCCGCTTGACGCATGATATCCGGCGGCTCCAAGGGTTGTGCAGCATGCAAGCCTTGTGGCTGAGGCCAGCGTTGAAAGTGCGTCAGATAAGGCAATAATTCCGGGCGCATCTCGGATTCCAGATTCCACAACGCCACGCGCATGAACAAGTACAGTGCGCGATGGTCGGGATTATGATCGGCCGGATGGGCGATGAAGATTTTGGTCGGTTTAAAGCCCCGCAGAATCGCCGTCAGATCCTGCATGACATTCTCGCCGGTGTATTCCGCTCCCGGGCGGAAGGCGTTTTTATAGGGCACCACCTTGGTCTTGGTCAGCATGCTTGTATACGGCGGATGCGAGCCCCAACAGGCATTCCAGATATTAAGGGTGCCGAAGTCGGGATACCCCAGAAACGTGAGTTGATTTTCCTCGAGGCCCAACAGGCGCGCGGCCTGTAGAGCCTCGTCGTGGCGCATCAAGCCCATAGCTTGGACCGCCTTGGGCTCAAGGACGGGGTATTTACGATAGAGAACAAAGGACCATTGGTTGTTATCGCCGTAGGTAAAGAACACTACGCGCACGGGTATTTGCCGCTCCACGGCCGTCTGGATGATTCCGCCGCAGGCAAGCGACTCGTCATCCGGGTGAGGGGCCATCACTAACAGACGGTCATTGGTGGAGAGCGTGAGAACGGGAAAATGAGTCGGAGCATTGGTGGCCGCCAGAGTACCCGTCCATCCAGTTACACCCGCGATGACTATCGCCATGCCAATGCGAAACCAATAGAGGGTCATGAGACTACCTGCAATCCGAGAAAATGTAAATCCGGTGATTACACCGGCTGACGCGCTGATCCTCAATCGCATCACAACGGGGGGCTATTTGAGGAGTTAATGTGCGTAATGTAAGCCTCAGCCGTATGCACCACCGGAGCGTTGGAGCCGGTACCGGAGCCTTCGTTATCGGAAAACGTGGAAGAAGCCGTCAGGATCTGGACAACCGGGGAGGCCGGATCCGTCAGGCTGGTGTAAGTCACCTGCTGGCCTTGGCGGGTGTTTAGTGTCCCAATGGTGTTATCTGACAACGTCCAAGTGTAAACATATCCGTTGAGGGCGCTGAACGTCAACGACTGGCCGTATTTTATGGTCGCCGAATCAGGGTGGATTTCAATCTCGCGTCCGGCGGAACTCACTTCACAGCCGGTCTGCAAAAAGACCAACGGCGCCAGAATCGCCATACAACCAAGCCACAAACCCATGGATTTGCATTGCATGAAATCTTAAATATCATATGCCCATAGCGGTGTCAATTGCAAAAGAGGTGTCAAAGAGGTGTCAAAAGAGGTGTGACGAGCGATGCCCTGGCATGAAATGGGGTTGACCATAAGTATGTTTTTTGCAAGATTCGCTGCGGATATTCATTAACTGCACGGAGGGTTGTTGTCCATGGCCAATGAACATCTCAACGTGAGCCTGAAGACCAGCCGCATTGAAGCGCTAAGCGACGGGATCTTCGCGGTCGCAATGACCATTCTGATCATCAGTTTTGATATCCTGCTCTCGCCCAACAAGAGAATCTCCGAAGCCGGTTTGATTGAGGCGCTCCTGAATCTCTGTCCGGATTTGCTGCATTATGTTGAAGGATTCATTATCCTGGGCGCGTTCTGGATAGAACACCATTATCAGTTTCACTTCATTCAGCGGACGAATTCCACGCTGTTGTTTATCAACATCATCGGTCTGATGTTCATTGTGCTCATCCCGTTTTCCACATGCGTGGCGGGCGATTACAGCAACACGCGCGTGGCGGCATGGCTGCTGGAAATAAATCTGCTGATCGCCGGTTTGGTTTTTTACCTGCACTGGCTTTACGCCACGGCGGGCCATCGATTGGTGGCGAACGACCTGAATCGCCACATTATCGTGTTTTACGCGCGCCGCAATCTGGTTGTGCCATTAGTGTCGTTGGCCGCCCTGATTGTGTCTGGGATCCAGCCGCGATGGGGCCCGGCTTTATACCTGCTTGTTCCTTTTATCCTGACTTTTTATTCGTTCAAGGGCCATGGGCATCGTACCCCGGCTTACAACGTCATACCAGGCGGTATCTAACCATGTCCGCGATAGGCGATATTGTGTTTGTCTCGCGGAGCGGTGAATTGGCCTTTGCGGATCCTGTGATCATCTTCACGGCCAACCGGCTTGCCGAGGTCAAGCCCTGTCTGCAGCAGGTGGCCGAAAAAGTGTCCCGGGGCTTTTATGCGGCCGGGTTCCTGGCCTATGAGACGGCGCCTGCGTTTGATCCGGCACTCTGCGCCCATCCGCCGGGCGATCTGCCGCTAGCCTGGTTTGGCCTTTATCACGCCCCGTCACAAACCCGGCCGCCGTCGATTGACGACCAGGCTTCTTTCCGGGTCGGTCCATGGAAAGCGTTGGTGAGCGTCGAAACCTATCGCCGGCAGATTGGCCGGATTCGCGACCTGATCGTTGCCGGCGATACCTATCAGATCAATTACACATTTCCGCTGCAGGCGGATTTTCATGGCGACACCCTGAGCTGGTTTCGGCAGCTATGCGCTTCCCAGCAGGCGGATCATTGCGCGTTTATTCAGGCCGGCCGTTTTCACCTGCTCTCCGCCTCGCCCGAATTGTTCTTTAAAAAGGATGCCTCCACACTTACCACGCGCCCCATGAAGGGTACCATCCGGCGCGGGCGCTGGCCGTCGGAAGATCGTCAAGCCGCCCAATCGCTCGCCGCCAGCCCAAAGGAGCGGGCTGAAAATGTCATGATTGTGGATGTGCTCCGGAATGATATGAGCCGGGTCAGCCGGACCGGATCGGTGAACGTTACGCGCCTGTGGGAACTGGAACGTTATCCGACTGTCTGGCAAATGACGTCAACAGTAGTCTCGCAATCCGAGGCATCCATTCCGGACATTCTGGCGGCCCTGTTCCCGTCCGGTTCCGTGACGGGCGCGCCCAAAATCCATGCCACGGAAATCATTCGCGCACTCGAGCCCAATTCGCGGGGTATTTACTGCGGCACGATCGGCTGGTGGGCGCCCGGCGGGCAGGCGGAATTTAATGTGGCGATTCGCACCGTGGCCGTGGATACGGATGCAGGCATCGCGCACTATCATGTAGGCGGGGGAATCACCCACGGCTCCTCGGCGGAGGATGAATATGCGGAGTGCCTGGCCAAAGCCGAAGTCTTGACGCAGCACCTGCCGGTTTTCGATCTCCTGGAATCGCTGCGATGGGACGGCCGTTATTTCCTGTTGCGCGAGCATTTGGACCGGCTGGCGGAAAGTGCCGCCTATTTCGATTTTCCGTTCAGCCGGACGGCCATTGAAACAGCCTTGAACCAACGCCCCTTGCCCGTACCCGCCAAGACGGCCGGCCGGGAAAAAGCGCCCATCCTGAAAATCCGGTTACTTCTCCACCGCGACGGCTCATGTCGCATAGAAGATGCACCCTTGAAGCCTCGTGCGCCGTTTCGGGTCGGGTTGGCAGCCACGCCGGTGAATGAAAAGCAAGTGTGGCTTTATCATAAAACCACGTATCGTGAGGTTTACCGGCAGGCGCTGCTGTCCCGGCCGGATTGTGAGGACGTCATCCTGTGGAACCAGCGGGGCGAGATTACGGAAAGCACCATGGCCAACGTGGTATTGGAGCTCGACGGCAAACTTTGGACGCCGCCGGTGGCTTGCGGCTTGCTGGCCGGAACATTTCGCCGGCAGCTGCTGGAGACCGGCGTTCTGCAGGAACGGGTGTTGTGCCGCGACGATCTGCGTCGGGCTCATGCAATCCGTTTGATCAATTCCGTGCGTCAATGGATGGACGTACAGTGGATGGAACAGACCTGAAGCCGCAATCAAAGCAAACGCCGAACGCCCAACATCCAACGCCAAACGTCGAATGAAAGAAACAAGCTGGCACTTCGATGTTTGACGCTCCACGCGTCGTCAATCCGTAGCCTGGTTCAGCGCACTTTACCCTGCTCGCGGCGTTTCTTGACAAGTTCCTCGGCCAGGGAATAAGGGACCGCCTCGTACCGCTCGAAGTGCATAACATAGGCCGCACGGCCCTGGCTGATGGTGCGAATAACATTGGAATAGCCGAACATCTCGCTCAGGGGCGCCATTGCGCGGATAATCCGATAATTATCCTGAGTTTCCATGGCCTCGATCCGGCCCCGCCGTTGACAGATTGTGCCGGTAACGCCACCCACAAAATCCTCAGGGGTCGTCACTTCCAGCGACATGATCGGTTCCGTAATCTCCGGATGCGCCTTGAGAAACAGCTCGCGGAAGCAGGCGCGGCCCGCCTCCTGAAACGCCATGTCGCTCGAATCCACTTCATGGTATGACCCGTCGAAAACAACCACCCGCACATCCACTATCGGGTAGCCGGCGAAGGGCCCTTTATCCATTGACCGGATGATCCCTTTTTCCACGGATGGAATATATTCCGTCGGGATACGGCCGCCCTTGACTTCGCTTACAAACTCAAAACCCGAACCGGTTTCCATCGGCTCAATCCTTAACCAGACATGCGCATATTGGCCGCGTCCGCCGGATTGTTTGACATGCTTGTATTGGCCCTCGACCGACACGGTGGTTGTCTCGCGGAAGGCGACTTCCGGACGCCCCACGGCGACTTTGACGTCGAATTCGCGCAGGAGCCGGTCCACCAGGATTTCCAGATGCAATTCACCCATTCCTGAAATAATGGTTTCCTTGGTTTCCGGGTCCAGCTTGACGAAAAAAGTCGGATCTTCATCGGCCAACCGATGCAGGGCGGCCAGGGCTTTTTCGCCATCCATCCGGCTTTCCGGCTTTACACTGATGGACATGACCGGCGTCGGAAATTCGATTGCCTCCAATAAAATTGGCTGTTCCTTGCTGCACAGCGTATCGCCCGTATGGGCATTAGCCAGGCCCACAACGGCCACAATGTCGCCGGTGCCGGCTTCCTCAATGCCTTCCTGGTGGTTGGCATGCATACGTATCAGCCGGCCAATCCGCGCATCGGTCTGCTGGGTGCTGTTATACACGGCATCCCCTGTCTTGAGCCGGCCGGAATAAATACGCAGATACGTCAGCTTGCCCATATGCTTATCGGACATGATCTTGAAGGCAATGGCCGACAGCGGCTCGTCATCGGATGGCTGACGTTGGCTGAGCGTCTCGTCATCCGCGGTGCCGGCGCTGACAACCGGCGTCAGGTCCGCCGGGGATGGCAGAAAATTCACAATACCGTCCAGCAGGTTCTGGACACCCTTGTTCTTGAAAGCCGCGCCGCAGTAAACCGGAATTACCTTGCGGGCGATCGTGGCCTTGCGGATAATACCGAGCATTTCTTTTTCGGTCAGCTCGCTGGTGTTCAAAAATTTTTCCAGAAGGACGTCATCCTGTTCTGCGCATTTTTCCACCAGGTTGGCGCGCCATTTTTTGGCCTTGGGGCGCAGTTCCGCAGGAATCTCCGTTACCAGGCAGGTCTGGCCTTGATCGTCATTGGGGTAGGTCACAGCCTTCATCGTCATCAGGTCAATGATCCCCTTAAACTGTTCTTCCTTGCCCATGGGCACCACGACCGGCACGGCGTTCGCGCCCAGGACATCCTGAATTTTTTTGACGACGGCGAAAAAGTTGGCCCCGGTACGGTCCATCTTGTTGATGAAGGCTATCTTGGGCACACCGTATTTCTCGCTTTGTTTCCAGACCTTTTCCGATTGTGGCTGAACGCCGCCCACGGCACAGAAAAGCGCCACGGCGCCATCCAGCACACGCAGGCTGCGCTCTACTTCGGCGGTAAAGTCCACGTGCCCGGGGGTATCAATCAGGGTGATCTCGTGTCCCTTCCAGGGGAGCGTCGTGGCGGCAGAGGTGATGGTAATGCCGCGCTCGCGTTCCTGGACCATCCAATCCATGGTGGCGCCGCCGTCATGGACCTCGCCCACCTTATGGGTCTTGCCGGAATAAAACAACAGCCGTTCACTGATCGTCGTCTTGCCGGCGTCAATATGCGCCATGATCCCGACGTTGCGAATATGCGTTAATGCTATGCGGCGACTCACAGGGAACACTCCTTGCCTGGATGCCACCAGGATAAAACGAATTATGGCATGGTTAACGGTTCCGTATACCGTTGAACCATGCCCTTGTATTTACATCTATCTGCGTTTGCCTGCGGTTACTCCTTCCAAATCTGAAAAACGTGGCACTATGGGCTTGCGCAGCCCGCGATGCAAGCACATTTTACGGGTACTGTTATCCCGGTGGGCCGGCGGATTTTTTTCTGCCGTCGTAAGGCCTCAGTTACTGGGAGTGTAGATGCGGCTCCCTCCATAAGCGGGTGAACGACAGAACCGCGGATTGCCGTTCTACCGAACGGCAGTTACACCTGATGCGCGAGCCCCTATCCTGTTAGGCCATGCCTGCCCCCCCAGTAACTGAGGCATACCTGCGATCCTGAATTTCCCCCTGAATTTCTTTGACAAAACAGGCGTGTTAGCATAGTTTCTACCGTTCGCTAAGTTCATGGGGGCCGGTAGCTCAGGTGGTAGAGCACGGCACTTTTAATGCTGGGGTCGCGGGTTCGAATCCCGCCCGGCTCACCATGTTCAGTATCTGTGATTGTCTCCCGGCATGCAATCGTCAAAAAAAGTCCTTTTTTTTATTGAGACTCTGCTGACGCGCGTAGGACTGGTGGTCCTGCCCGCCTTGCCCCGCTGGGCGGTGTTGGCTTGTGCGCGCTCCGCCGGCGCCGTGGCTTATCTCCTCGCGCCCCAGCAGCGGCGCATCACGCTCTCGAACCTTGACATCGCCTTTGGCGACAGTCTTTCGCCCCAGGCCAAGCGGCGCATTGCGCGGCAGGTTTTCTATACGACGGCCCTGGTAATGCTCGACCTCTTCTGGTTTTCACGGCACATGGAGCAACGGGTTCGCCGCTATGTCACCCTCGATCCCGATCTTTGGAAGCACATATATACCAAACCCATGATCGGCGTAACCGCGCACTTCGGCAACTGGGAACTCCTGTCTAAAGCGCTCAGTGTGTATGGCTTTGCGCACGTGGCGGTGGCTACGCCGCTGGCAAATCCGGCGGTGGACGCCATCATTGGGATAGGGCGCTCCATCCCCGGGGTGGAAATCGTCACCCGGCAAGGCGCCATCAGGGGTCTTCTGCGCGCCTTGCGACAGAAAAAGTATGTGGCCCTCCTGCTCGACCAGAACACCAAGCCGGATGAAGGCGGGCTCTTTGTCAATTTTTTCGGGCTTTCCATTCCCATGTCCACGGCAGCGGCCGTGCTGTCCGAACGCACTGACGCACCGGTGCTCCCGGTATTCTGCCGGGCTAACGCCAACGGATCCTATCTCATTTATAGCCTGCCGTCCTTGAAGAATGCGGAGTTGGCACAGGTGCGGCCAAATATTATCCATACCATTACCCAGACTATTGCCATGCTGTTCGAGCAGGAAATCCGTGCGCATCCTGAACAGTGGCTTTGGATGTATAAACGCTGGAAATATATCGATCCCAACTGGCCGGCGGCTGCCTATCCCTTCTACGCCAAGCCCCTCCACCAGGGCTGAGGACGCTTGGGAGGGACAGCGTATCGCTGTCCGCGGCGGGCAGAATGTCCGCCCTCCCTTGGATTGCAGGCATGATGCGCCACGCATCCCGACCTCATGTCGGCGCTGAGGATCGGCGAACTTGCGATCAGCAGCCTCCGCACTTGGTTGGTATCTATTTTTTTTCGACCTTTAAAAACCACGCCCTGTACGGATTCCCATTAGTGATGCCACCAAGTTGGAACCACCCTCCCGGCCACACCGTGATGCTGCCGCCGGTTCCTGGTGTATGAAATACAGGGGCTTTACTCGCGTTGCCAGATTGCTTTACTTGAGGATTAGATCAGGACTAAAATCCTGCTCATGGCCACTGAGTTGCCTCTCGCCGCTTAGCACCTCGGGCTGTATAGGAACCTACATCCCTCTGCACCACCGCTCTGCCCTGATCCCATCCCCATCACCTTCCAAAGCTCCTAAACCTTCTACAGCATGTCCAACCTACAGCGCCGACAACACATCCTTCCTCTGCCATTCGATCTCCACCCAACAACTCTCATTTTTTTATAGAACTTTTAACAGGTTCCCAATGGCAACGCTCTGCCTGAGCCCCCCCCACCACGGGTGGCGATAGGCAGCAGTAAGGCATGCCTTGTTCGGAGCGCACTTCCAAACAAAGAGCAATGGCTTCCTGAATATTTTTTAGCGCCGCATGCTTTGATTTGCGTAAATTAACGTGATTTAGTGATTGAGTTTCTGCGTTCTGCATTCTACATTTGCGCAGAGAAAGTTGGCTGTCTGTCACTCTTGGTCGGAATGCGGAGACAAGTAAAATGAATAATTATATGTTTATTTTACTGGTTGGCATTGGCGCCGGCCTGGGCGGTTGCACCTTGGCCCCAAGATACGTCCGGCCGCAAGCGCCGGTGCCGGCTGCCTGGCCAACCGGCTCTGCCTACCAGGTCGTGACCGCCAACACAAACGGCCCGGCCGCCGCCGACATACCCTGGCGTAAATATTTCACCAATGAACGGCTTCAAAAAGTGATTGCGCTGGCGCTGGCCAACAACCGCGATTTGCGCGTGGCGGCGGCGACCGTTGAAAAAACAAGGGCTGCCTATAGTATTCAGCGCTCCGAACTCCTGCCGACGGTGGACGTCGTGGCTTACGGCACCAAGCAACTCGTATATGCCACGATCGCGAACGTTGACCAATCGGTGAAAGTTCAATATTACACGTTGAAGGTCGGATTCAGTTCCTATGAGCTGGACTTTTTCGGGCGAATCCGCAGTCTCAAGGAACGCGCGCTGGAGCAGTACCTTGCCACCGAGCAGGCGCAGCGCAGCCTGCAGATATCCCTGGTGTCCGAGATTGCCGGCGCTTACCTGAACCTGGCCGCCGATCGCGAACTGTTGACTCTGGTCCAAGGGACCCTGGAAAGCCAGGAGACAACCTACGAACTGATCCAACAGCGTTTTGAAGACGGCGATGCATCCGAGCTGGACCTGCGCCAGGCGCAGACCCGCGTGGATTCGGCACGCGTGGATATCGCCAAGTATGCCGGTCTGACAGCACTGGATGAGAACGCGCTTACCCTGCTTGCCGGAACGACGATCCCGGAAGAACTCCTGCCCCGCGAACTGGGAACGATGGCCATGCTCAAGGAAATCAGCGCCGGAGTGCCGTCCACGGTCCTGCAGCGTCGTCCGGATATTCTGCAGGCCGAAAACCAGCTCAAGGCTGCCAACGCCAACATTGGCGCGGCGCGGGCGGCTTTTTTCCCTTCCGTTGTTCTGACCAGCTTTTACGGCACTATGGATGATCAGTTGTCCGGGCTCTTCAAAAGCGGCTCGTCACAAGGATGGAGCTTTACACCCCAAATTACATTACCGATCTTCGATACCGGAAAAAACATCGCCGGGCTGGATGCGGCCAAGGCCGATCGCGATATATACGTGGCGCAATATGAAAAGGCCATTCAGACGGCCTTCAGGGAGGTGGCCGACGCCCTCGCCCAACGGGGAGCCCTGTTGAACCAGATGGAAGCGCAGGAATCGCTTGTGGGCGCCACGGCCGCGAGCTATCGGCTCTCCGATTTGCGCTATCGCAACGGGAATGACGCTTATCTGACCGTTTTGGACTCGCAACGCTCGCTCTATGGCGCGCAACAGGGACTGATCGCCATCCGCCTCGCCCGGCTCACCAACCTGGTAACGCTCTACAAGGTTCTGGGCGGCGGATAATTTCTTCCCGGCGGATCACACCTTTTTCAGGATCATCCTTTCGATCACGTTGGCGGTGTGCTCCAGGCAGGATACGGTGTCTTCGAGACGGTCGTAAATCTGGCTCCATTTTATGGTTTCGAGCAGATGGTCGACGCTGTCGCCTGCCGATTCGTAAACCTCTCCAAGCCCGACCAGGAGAAACATGCCGGCTTCTTCCTTGAGCTTTCGTATCCGTTCGCGGTTGGCGGCGCCGTTCCCCTTCCGCACCACGATTTCGAGCATGAGCCCGATTTCGACGGCCATCTCGGTCAGACAAAAAGCCAGTTCGCCCGCCCCTTTCTCAATGCTGTGGAATCCGTAGAGACCGATACGCCTGGACACGGCGAGAATCGCCTGGAATGTCTGTTCGAAGGCGCGGTTCAGATCGCGGATATCCTCGCGGTCAAGGGATTCGATAAACGTCAGGGAGAGCTCGCGCTCGACCTCGCGGCAGGTCGTGTCACCCGCCGCTACCAGGGCATCGATGTGCTTGCATTGATCGGGGACGTTCTGAAAATCGTGGAAAAGGCCATCCAGTTTTTTGACGGCGTCACCCAGGATGCCGGCCTGTTTTTGGAACAGCCTGAAGAACGGAAACGCGTTGTTGAAGAGGCTTGTATTCATGCTCTGCCTGTTGTTTGTTTGGGGCTGCGCTGGAACCACCGGTTGAGCTGGTCCAGGTACACATAAAAGACCGGGGTGACGTAGAGGGTTAATATCTGGGAAAAGAAGAGCCCGCCCACCACGGCAATCCCGAGGGGTTGCCGGGCTTCGCCGCCCGCTCCCAATCCCAGGGCAATCGGAAGACAGCCGAACAGGGCGGCCATGGTGGTCATCATGATCGGGCGGAACCGGATCAATGAAGCATGGTGAATGGATGCCACCGAATCGAGCCCCTGGGTCTTCTCGGCCTCCAGGGCAAAATCAACCATCATGATGCCGTTCTTTTTGACAATCCCGACCAGCATGATGATGCCGACATAGGCATACATGTCGAGTTCCATGTGAAAAATGGCCAGGGCCGCCAGGGCGCCGAACCCGGCCAGGGGCAGCGAGGAGAGGATGGTCAGGGGATGGATGAAACTTTCGTAGAGAATTCCCAGGACCATGTAAATCACCAGGATCGTCACCACCAGCAGGAACCCCATGCTGGCTAACGATGACTGGAAGGCCTGCGCCGATCCCTGGAAGGCGGTGTGCACGGAGGCTGGCAGGGTGGCGTGGCCGAACCGGTTGATCTCATCGATGGCCGTACCAATCGCATAGCCCGGCTTGAGGTTGAACGAAATCGTGGCCGAGGGAACTTGCCCCGAGTGATTGATGGTCAGGGGGGACACCGTTTCGCGAATCGTGGCGACGGTAGTCAGGGGGACCAGTTGGCCGCGATCGGACTTGATATAAAGCATTTCTAATGACGAAGGATTCTGGCGGAATTCGGGCATCAACTCCAGGATCACATAATAGAACGTGGAGGCGGTATAGATGGTAGAGACCTGGCGCGTACCATAGGCGGAGTAAAACGCTTCCTGGATCTGTTTCAAAGTCAATCCCAGGGAGGAGGCCTTGTCACGGTCCACCGTGATCTCGAGTTTCGGCTTGCGGGGCTGCAGGTCGGATTTGACGTCCACCAGGGCCGGGATGGTGCGAATCTTCTCCTCCATGATCGCCCCATACCGATAAAGGCTGTCCAGGTCGCTGCTCTGCAACGTAAACTGCCATTGGGCGCTTGCCAGCCGCGAACCAATGGCAATCAACGGAGGATTGACCAGGGACACAATCAGCCCCGGAATCCGGTTGAGTTTCGGACGGAGGTCGTGAATGATGTCATCGACCGATTTTTTCCGGTCGGCGCGCGGTTTCAGGCTCACAAATATCAAGCCGTTATTGTCACCTGAAAACCCGGCGATGGAGGCCACCTGCGAGTCCCGGCAATCGGGATTTTTTAACAACTCCTCGTTCAGGGCCTCCTGGTGCCGCGCCAGGTCGGCAAACGATGACCGGTCATGCAAGAGTGTAAAAATACGGAAAAAATTCTGGTCCTGGGCGGGAATGAATCCTTTCGGGATCGTAATGAAGAGATGCACCATGGCCAGGATGATGAGCAGGGTCGCTACCAGGGCCATAAGCCGGTGGCGCAGCACCCAGCCCAGGCTGCGGCCGTAAGCCGCCTGCCAGGCGTTGAACACGCGTTCGGACACGACGTAGAACCGCCCCGGGTTGCTGTTGGAGAAGTGAACCAGGAAACGGCTGCACAGCATGGGGGTCAACGTCAGGGAGATCATCCCCGAAAACAGGATCGCCGCGGTAATGCAAACGGCGAACTCCCGGAACAACCGGCCCAGCAGTCCGCCCATGAACATGATCGGAATGAACACCACCGCCAGCGAGATGGTCATTGAAAGCACGGTGAAGCCGATCTCACGGGACCCTTTGATCGACGCTTCCAGGGCGCTTTCACCGGATTCGACCCGGCGGATAATGTTTTCCAGAACCACAATGGCGTCATCGACCACAAAGCCGATCGAGAGGGTGATGGCCATCAGGGACAGCGTATTCAGGGTGAATCCAAGGAGGCGCATCACCGAGAAGGTGGCGATCAGCGACAGGGGAATCACCAGGCTGGGGATGATCGTAGTCTTCATCGAGCGCAGGAAAAGGAAAATGACAACGATGACCAGGAAGATCGTCAGGACCGTTGTGATCTGCACGTCCGTGATCGATTCGCTGATGAACTCCGATTGGTCGTAGAACAGATGGACGGTCATCGCCCCGGGCAGCATTGCTTTCAAGTTTGGAAGACGGGCTTTGATGGCGGTGGCCAGGTCCACCGTATTGGCGCCCGGCTGCTTGCGCACCCGCAGAACGATCGTTCCCCTGGTCACCCCGCCGTCGAGAAACCACGCCTTGCTGCGGTCGTTCTCGATGCTATCCACGGCCCGGCCGATGTCCCGAATCCGCAGCGGATAGCCGTTCTGGTACGTCACCACCAACGATTCAAAAGACTTGGCGTTGAGCAGCTGGCCGTTGGAGTCGATGGTATAAGCGATCACCTCATTGTCAATCGTGCCTCCCGGCAGATTGACATTCCCGGCCGCAATGGTGTCGGAGACTTCGTTTATGCCGATCTTTTTATTGGCCAGGGAATAGGGGTTGACCTGAACCCGCACGGCGTATTTCTGGAGCGGCAGGATGTCGATCTCGGCGATGCCGTTGATGGTCGCCAGGTTCGGTATCAGGATCGTTTCCCCCACGTCGTTCAACGCCGATATCGGCAGGGAATCGGAGGTCAGGGCGATGAGCATGATGGGCATGTCGGACGGATTCACCTTCTTGAACGTGGGCGGATTGGGCATGTTTTGGGGGAGGACCCCCATGGCGGCCGTAATCGCCGAGTTTACATCGACAGCCGCGGCATCGATCTGACGATCCAGGGAAAATTGGATGTTAATGGTCGTGGCCCCCAGCGCGCTCGAGGAGTTCATGGAGTCGACGCCGGCGATCGACGAAAACTGCTTCTCAAGCGGGGTCGCCACCGTCGCGGCCATGGTCTCCGGGCTTGCCCCCGGAAGGAACGCGGTGACGCTGATGGTCGGAAAATCGACGTCGGGGAGGTTATTGATCGACAGATTGCGGTAGCTGAGAAGCCCAAAGAAAAAAAGACCGAACATGACCAGGATGGTCATGACCGGGCGCCGGATCCATCGTTCCGAAAGGTTCATGGTATCTTAATGGGCCCCGGATGCCGCGTTCGTTGCGACAGAAGCCGGTGTATTGGCGATAACAATTGCCGCTCCGTCTTTCAGCTTGTTCAGTCCGTCGGTAACCACGATTTCTCCTTGCGCCACGCCGCCATCCAGAATGACGTCATCCCCGGTCATGCGGCGCACCTGCACGGTGCGCAACTCCGCGGTGTCGCCGGCCTTGACCACAAACACCAAGTCGCCTTTTGGCCCCTTTGTAACCGCACTGGCCGGAATCACAATGGCCCCCGGCTCTTCCCCGAGCATGAGCGAAACCTGGACATACAGACCCGGCCAGAGAAAGGCGTCGGTGTTGTCAAAGGTTCCCTTCAACCGAATCATGCCGGTGGCCGGATCCACGGTATTATCGATAAAAGTCAGCCGGCCCTGCCGGGGTTGGACAGCGATGCCCGGCGCGCGCGCTTCCACGGTTAAGGTGGCCTTTTCCTGGGCAGCCCGGATGCCAGGCAGAAATTTTTCGGGGATCGCAAACGTCACGTAAACCGGTTTGATCTGGTTGACCACCAGCAAAGTTGTCTTGTTGGCCTCGACCACGGCGCCCTGATTGATCACATATTCCCCGGCACGGCCCGGAATCGGGCTGCGAATAGAACAATATCCGACGTTCAGGCGCTCTTGCTCGACAACCGCACGATCGGCCTGCACAATTTTCTTCTGGGCATCAGCGTCCGCGCGGGCCTTTTCGAATTCCGACCGCGAGACGCCGTCGTTCGCCATCAGCCGGCTTTTCCGCTCAGCCTCGCTGATCTTGAAAACCAGTGTGGCCTCGTCGCTGGCCAGCCGCGCCTCCGCCTCGCGCAGCGCCTCCGTGAAAGGGGCCGGATCGATGGTCACCAGCAGTGAATCTTTCTGGACTTCGTCCCCATCCCGGAAATGAAGCTTCAGAACCTGTCCCGACACCTGCGGGATAATCGCCAGGGAGTTATAGGCCTCGACCGATCCCATGGCTTCCACAGCCAAAGGCATGGTCTTGGCGACAGCCTGGACTGTCGCGACCGGGACAGGCGGAGGCGCCGGTGGGGCCGCTTTTTTACCGCAACTGCACAGGCCGGCGAGGGCCGCCATCATGAGCCAGGCATATCGTGGGTTCATAGGTTGTTCCCGGTTAAGTTAGGTCGCCAAAGGCGACGACAAAAACACTGGATTCCCGACCCGGGCTCCGCCGGAGCGTTTCGCCGAGGCGAGTCTGGTCGGGAATGACAAACAACGTCTATCCACTCTGCCTGCCCCGCGCAGCCTCCGAGCGAAGCGGGGTCATTCCCGCGACCAGGCTCCGCCGAAGCGCTACGCCCAGGTGAGAAGCGGGAATCCAGTCCAAACTTTGTCCACCGGAGGCGGATCCGCCTCTGGCGGAAAATTCCTTAGCATCAAGTTAACAGGGCAAGATTACGTCAATAGCGGGTGTTATCAAGCCAAAAAGGTCTTTTCGATTTATCACTTTTTCCTGAATGTATCGCCCAGCCGTTTCAATCCAACGGAACAGTCGCGGTCGAGTAGACAGAGTTCTATCAAAAAGAACTTGTCCTGCTGGGTGGCCGCGGACGTCAGGGCACGTTCCAACTCTCCCTCCGTGGTCACCCGAATGCCGACGGCATGAGCGCCACCGCCTAACGCCGAAGGCAGGTCCGCATAGTTCCACATCTGCAGGTCATTGTACGGCCCATCCTCGTGCAGCACCCGTTCAATCAGGTATCCGTCATTATTGATCAGCAGGATGACGGCGGGACATTTCTGCCGGATCAGAGTGGATATTTCCTGGGCGGTCATCTGGAAGGCGCCGTCTCCTGTCAGCACCACCGGGCGTTTGCCCGGCCGGGCGAGCGCCACCCCCAGCGCCGCCGGGGTGCAGTAACCGATGGACGCGTAAAAGACCTGGACAATGAAATTCTCGGCTTCTTCAATATCGAACTCAGGGGCCGCGCAAAAGGCATCTCCCGCTTCGGCAAGCAGGATCATCCGGTCATCGAGAAACGTGTTCAGCCGTTCGTACAGGCGAACGGCAGTCAGCTTTTTCGACTCCTCGGGGATGAACGGCGCCTTGGCATGGAATACTCCAACCGGATGCGAGGCCAGGTACGAACGGGGCCGGACCCCGGTCATCAGTCCGCGGATGAAATCGCCCAATTGCACGTTATCGTAACAGTGGTCGCCAATATTTACCTGGCTGTTACCGGCAACGATCATGCGGCGATGATCCAGATGACCACTGAACATGCCGGTATCTAAATCTGTCATCCAGACCCCCAGCGACAACAGACAGTCGGAGGATTCAACCTGCCGGCTGACTTTTTCACGACTCCACCCCCCCTGGTAGATGCCAATGAACTGGGGATGAAGTTCCGGGAGCACGGATTTGCTGCTGAGCATGGTGGCGAAGGGAAGTTCAAGGCTTTCCACCAATTGTAGAAGACTGCTTCCCAGACCAAAGCGCAGCGACTCAACGCCCGCCAAGACGATGGGCGTGGTGGCCCTGTTGATCAACTCTACTGCCTCCTGGAGACAGCGCTTCAGGCTCTCCTCATCTGTGCGCAGCGTGCCGGCATGGGCAAGCGGAGCCGGCTGGCGGCAGGGGGCATAGGCCATGTCCGCGGGAAGCTCGAGATAAACTGGCAGTTTGTTGAGAATCCCGCTGCGGATGACCCGGTCGATCTCATCGGGGGCGGTCTCCGGATTGGTAAGAATCGCGGCATCAATCGTTAACTTTTTGAATATATCCAGCTGCCGGTAGTAGTCGGCGACCAGGTGATGAACGAGCGCTCCTGCCTCTCTACGCCGGGCAGGCGGGGCGCCGCTGATGACGATGAGGGGGACCCGTTCGGCATAAGCCCCGGCAACCGCGTTCAAGATGCTGAATCCGCCGACGCAGTACGTTACCACGGCGGCGCCGGCGCCATTCAAGCGGGCATAGCCGTCGGCGGCGTAGCCGGCATTCAATTCATTGCAGGTGCCAACCCACTGGATCGGACTGGCAATCACCTGGTCGAGAAAATCCAGGTTATAATCGCCGGGCACCCCGAAGAGATGATGAATACCCACCTCCTGCAGGCGATGGAGCAGATAACGGGATACGGTATAAGGCCGATCATTTTTCTCAACCATGGCGTCACCTCGCGCATTACCGAAGTTATTCAAAAAGTATGACTTAAAGTCTTATAGCAAATCGGATGAATTTCAGCCATGCTTTAATTTACCGTGAATTTTCGTGATTTAGCCTGTTTACTCTGGCGAAGCCAAGGTTGACGAAGGAGGATTGGCATGTCTTCGGAGGATGAATTATAGATGCCCCGCAGCTTGCCGCGGGAAGTTTCTTTAGGGTTAGGGCGGGGAACATGACACGCCCTCACCGTTTCCTGTCGCGCTCACCGTTTCCTTGCAGTCAGCGGCTGATTTTGCTATAAACGGAAAGGTTGAAACATCAATTCCACAGGGGGCATATTGGCGGATCGATGCCGGTATTCCGTAACGCAGTTGACAAAAAGTGAAGTACCCCCGCATTAGCGATGGCGCATGACGAATCTGAAAACAATCCTGGATGTCGCATCAAGGCAGTTGCCGGCTGAGGGCGTCGACTGCATTCTCATTGGCGGTTTCGCCGTGAATTATCACGGCTATACGCGCAACACCTTGGACGTGGACTTCATGATCTTCGCGGAACAGCTTGACACCGTGAGACGGATAATGACGCAAGCGGGGTTCACGAACATCGCGATCCAGGACAACGTTGCTTTCTTCAGCGCCCCGGGTTCACCGCTGCGCGTCGACTTCCTGCGCGTAGACCGGGATACGATGCGCGAACTCCTCGCTAACGCCATTCTGGCTACCGTGCAGGGATTCGAAATCAAGGTTGCGGCGCTCCGAGACCTGATCGGGATGAAGATCTTCGCTCTATCGCAGGACGTTCCTCGTCGTATGGGCAAGGATCTGCCTGACATTGCCTACTTGAGCGTGCTTCATAATCTGGACTTGGAGTCCTATATCCAGCCGCTATGCAGCCGGTTCGGAACGTCCAAGGTCTATGATCTCATCCGAATCCAAGTGGAGGGGTTGCGCACGTCATGACCGGTTCACCCTCAATCTCCAACCCTCTACCGCCCCGGCTTTCCATGGATGAATACGCCGATTTTATGGAAGCTTCTCTTCGGGACTGCGACCCTGCCCTCGCGGCCCGGCAGAAGGAAATGGAGGAACGGATACAGACTCCGTTCCGAATGGGGCCAGCCACACCGGTCCGGCCCCGCCTGCTACGCTGTAGCACTGCGGGCAGGCCATCGCGTGTGGCCCAGCGGCCTGCAGACTGAGAGCCCTGCTATCTCCGGGCATGTTTACCCCGGATAGTTAGTCCGCTTAGTGCATCTTGCTCAACTCCGCGTTCGAACTGTCATTTCCCTGATATGAGGATCGCGTCACGAGACTTTTACGACCTTCGTCATTTGTTCGGGTAACGATGTCACATGATTTGGAGATTAAATCCAACGTTCCTGAATAGTGCCTATCATCTGTTGTGACGGCCGCACGAACAGATATAACATGGAAGCGAGAGGTTCAATACGATCATTTAGCTTAAATGCACGCAATTAGCACCCTTTCCGGAGGGAATCGTCCTCACTGCCGCAAATAATTGTGATTTGATAATTTTAGTGGTTGAGTTTCTGCATCTTACATTCTACATTCTGCACTTACTTGAGGATCGGTGGGCGCCTGTCCGGCGTAGTCCCGATGGCGCTCCGCGCATTGGGACGAAGACAGAAGTGGCTTGCCACAAAGACATATCGCAATGAAACGGAGAGGTGGCTGAGTGGCCGATAGCAACGGTTTGCTAAACCGTCGTACCGGGTAAACTGGTACCGGGGGTTCGAATCCCCCCCTCTCCGCCAGTGTGTGTTTAATCCCTGCTATCATTGATAAAAACGCTGCTTTAAGTCTCTTCTCAAATCTCCAGTGCTAACGCTAAGTGCTAACGTTTCCGCCCGTGTTATAGGCATTCAGGGATGTTTGCCGCTGCTCCCAGTCTGAAATATTCGATCTGCCCGGGCGGTCAAAACGCTTACTATGGCGGCCCCGGTTCCGTGGTTATGACACTGCCTCGGTCGCAGAGCAGCGCTATGATTGTCCTTAGACGCACGCTGAAGCTGATGTGCGGTGAATCAATGACCCCTGATTGGCTTCACGCCGGGTAGTCAATATAGCCCTTCTCGCCGGGACTGTAGAATGTGGCTTGATCGGCCGGGAGCAGGACGGATTCATTCTTGAGTTTGGTGGTGAGCCTGGGATTTGAGATGAACGGCCGGCCAAAGGCGATCAGATCCCCATGCTTCGCGACCAGGTCCGCCTCGGCCCGGGCTCGGTCGTATCCGCCCGACAGGATCAGCGTGCCGTGAAATGCCGCGCGGATCTTGCGCTTGATACTGGGCTTCACTTCCGGCGCGCCCATTGAGCTGTGATCCACCAGATGGATGTAGATGAGGCCGATCTTGTCGAGCGCGACGGCCAGCTGCTCGAACGTGTCCTCCATTGTGGGGTCGGTCGCCATATCGTTAAACACGCCGTAGGGGGAGAGTCGCATCCCAAGCCGTTCCCCGCCGATCTTTGCCGCCGCCTGCCGCCCGATCTCGACCGCAAAGCGGATACGGTTCTCGATACTGCCGCCCCAGCCATCCTTGCGCTGATTGGAAGCCGTGTTGAGGAACTGGTTGATCAGGTAGCCGTTGGCCCCGTGGAGTTCCACTCCGTCGAAGCCGGCGTCGATTGCCAACACTGAGGATCGAATATACTCGGAGATGGTCGTCTGGATATCGGCCCCGGTCATCTCCTCAGGCGCGGGATAGGACTGCTCGCCCTGGGCATCGGTCCACATCTTGCCGGAGAGACCTATCGGGGAAGGCGCCAGGATGCGGCTGCCTGAGGGCATGTTGAGCGGGTGCGAAACCCGGCCCGTGTGCATGAGCTGCACAAAGATCCGGCCACCGGCTTTATGAACCGCCTCCGTGACTTTGCGCCAGTCTTGAACGTGCCGGGGCGAGAACAGCCCGGGAATGCGCGCATAACCCAGTCCGTTGGGCGAAGGGGACGTTCCCTCGGTAACGATCAAGCCGGCTTCCGCGCGCTGTGAATAGTACGTGGCCACGATATCACCGGGCGAGTTGCCCGGGCATCGACTCCGCGTCATGGGCGCCATCACGACCCGGTTCTTTATTTCCGTCTTCCCCAGTTTCCACGGTGTGAATAGAGTGTCCGACATCACAAACTCCTTGTTTAGACAAACCGGCTGCCCGCGGTAAAGTTGAGCGTTAAATTGCTTGCTCGTTCATAAGAGACTAATCTTTTCTGCTTAAAGGTTTGTCCATGATTCCCCGGGGGTCCATCAACAGTTTCACATACTGAGCCCGCGTATATGCCCAGGGCTCGCTGCTGTATCGCTGGCTGAGTTTTCCTCGAAATGATGCAAGCGTGCTGTAGCCTCGCCGATCCATCCATTCTTCAAATTGCTTCAGCATGGTCTGAATATGGGCGCTTCCGTAGCGAAGCAGCGCGCTGACGGTCTGGACCGCGGTGGCGCCCGCCAGGATCATCCTGGCAATATCTTCTCCAGTGAAAACACCCGTGCTGGAGCAAATGTCAGCTTTGATGGTTCCCTCCAGAAGGCCCGTGTAACGCAACGGCAACCGGTAGTCGGTTTCGTGACTCAGACTTAAGAGAGAGACATTTTTCTCCTGATTAACGTCAATATCCGGATCAAAGAGCCGGTTGAACAAAACGAAAGCGGCCGCGCCAGCCTCGTCCATGCGCCGAACGAGGCTCAGGGGGTTGGTATAGAAGAAACTCAGTTTCACGCTCACCGGGATGGTTACTGCTTGCCTCAGTTTTTTGATCAACTCGATCTGTTCACTCTCGGCGGTAATGTTTTCTTGTTGCACGTTCTTGGGCGAGGCAAATAAGTTGCATTCCAGACCATCCACGCCGGTCTCCTCGAGAAGTTTGGCATATTCAAACCACGTTTCCTTATTCACGGCATTGAGGCTTGCAATCACGGGGATACGCGCGGACTTTTTTGCCATTCTTACCCACATCAGGTGCTCTTGTGGTCCGCCATGTTCCATCTTAGGAAAAACCGTGATCATTTCCGCGTTCCGGCAATCCTCACGGTGCAACGATTCGTCAAACTCGAATCTTTCCAATTGAATCTGCTCTTCAAAAAGCGAGTACGTCACCAACGCCCCTGCTCCCATCTCTTCGATCCGTTTGATGGATTCAAGGTTTGCGGTCAGTGGCGACGCTCCCACGATGAGGGGGTTCCGCAAAGGGATGCCCATGTAAATTGTTCTCAGGTCTGCCATACAAAACCTTTCGCACAGCGCTTAAATTGCCGGTTTATGGATGTGGCGCGCAGGCCACGGACACCCAAATTCGCCGCACGGTTGCATGCCGCTCAATTGCCTTCGTTAGACGGGGCGGCAAGGCAACGTTTAACTATCTTCGCAACAAGCATTTCAAACTCATAATTCAAATTAGGCCCCGCAAGGCGGGGCGACTTTTATTCTGTTCGGATTGTCATCCTGAACGCAGTGAAGAGCCTGCCCTGAGCGAAGTCGAAGGGATCTCTCGCGGCGAGATTCCCCACTACGCTCGGAATGACAACAAAGACGGATTGTCCGCCATAGGCGGATCCGCCTCCGGCGGAAAATTCTTATGCATAAATTTATACACGCAAAAACGTGTAACTTTACGGGAAAGCGTCTACGTTTTTCCACAGACTACGCTAGGAAAAAATGGTTCGTCGATGGCGAACAGCAATTGCATGACGTTAGCGTTAATTTTTGGATAAGAGACTAACTGGACACCTTTGAGAATCGGCCAAGGGATATCTTCATTCTCCGACCAATTTCTCGATCCAAGCGTGATACCTCTCGTGCACTCCTTCGCCAATTTGCTCTGCTTCGACCTTGTCAAACGCATCGCAGAGGGACTTCTGGTCGTGTGTGTTCAGAATGCGGTCGGCCATGGCATAGAGGTCGTTATCCTCTTTGTCAATGTGCGCACGAAGCAACCGCGCGTAGGCGTCCAGGTTCTCCCTGGCCTTCAGGATCGCGGCGGCGCCAGGGGCGCCCCTGCCCGCAACCGCTGCAGCAATGGCGCGGCTATAGGTGCGCCCTTGTTCGTGTTCACGCAGCAGGACGGCCAGCAGGCCGGTTTCCAATGACATGCCGCGTTCGTGCATCATGACAAATAGATGCTTCTCTTCCTTGGCATGGTGGCAACGGTCCACGAAGCTCTTAAAGAAATCCGCCATCTCGCGGACGGTCTTAGCGTGAATCTGTCCCGTCTTCTCAATGTAGTCGACCTCTTTTTCCGCTGCGCCGATAACAAGCAGAATGGCTTGATGTTCGTGCTTGAGGATTTTGGTTGCTTTCATTGATTTTTTTTTCGGTTCGGGATTCATGGTTATCCTTGTTGCTTGTGTTGGTGTTGACCTCAGGTTTTAAGGAATGCCAACAGCTCGGCGTTGAGCGGCCAACCGTGGCTGAACACCACAGGCTTACCTGTACCCCAGTCCTTGTAGTAAATTTCCGTGCCGTCTTTGGTGATGATCGTACTCATGGTAGGATTCCCTCCGTTGTTTAAGATAGATTGCCTGCTTGGCATCGACGTAAGCAGCAACCTGGGTATCTGCCTGCATGATAAAAGAGTTTGCCCCGAAACAACAAAGCTCATCCGCTGCGGGTTGCGCAACGGTCCAGAATTGATGTAGCGCCTTGTTAGGCTTGTTGCCGGGCAAAGCTTGCGACCGTTCAGGCGCCCATCAGCCAAGATTCTTTGTCGCGAAATCCCAATTAATCAGTTTGTCGATAACGGCGGTAATATAGTCCGCGCGGCGGTTCTGATAGTCCAGGTAGTAGGCATGTTCCCACACGTCGATGGTCAATACTGGTTTCATGCCCTTGGTCAGAGGTGAATCCGCATTACCGGTCTTGACCACTTTGAGCTTGTCATCATCCAGCGCCAGCCATGCCCAGCCGCTCCCGAACTGGGTCGTTGCCGCCGTCGCCAGCTCCTTCTTGCAGGCATCCAGGGTTCCGAAGGCGGCCTCGATCTTTTTCTTCAACACGGCAGGCGGTTCCCCTCCGCCCTTGGGCCTCAGACTGCGCCAGAAGAACGTATGGTTCCAGGCTTGCGCCGCATTATTGAAGATCGCGGCCTTGTCAACTTTGCCGGCTGTCGCGGCAATGATTTTTTCCAGAGTCATGCCCGCGTATTCCGTTCCAGCCGCCAGGTTGTTCAGGTTATCGACGTATCCCTTGTGATGCTTGCCGTAGTGGAACCCGATGGTTCTTGCGGAGATCACGGGATCCAACGCATTTTCGGCATAGGGCAGCGGCGCCAGAACCTGTTTAGATGCACTTTGAAGCTTTTCATTGCTCATTATATTTCCTCCTTCTCTTTTTTAACTTCACGTCATGATCGAAATACAGACGTGCTTTGTTTTTTGAACAATGACTTCAGATTACTTCAACCGTGATGCCGCAAATTCCCAGTTTACCAGATGATCCAGAAAGGCTTGCACGAAGTCCTTACGGCGGTTCTGGTAATCAAGATAGTAAGCATGTTCCCACACATCGCACGTCAGGAGCGCGTTTTGCCCATGTGCCATGGGCGTGTCCGCGTTCAATGTCTTGACGACCTTCAGCCGGTCGCCATCCTGGACCAGCCATACCCAGCCGCTGCCGAACTGTGCGACAGCCGCGGTGGTGAAGGCATCCTTGAATGCTTCAAAACCGCCGAAGGACTTCTCAACCAGTTCCAGCAGGCGTCCCGCCAGCTTTTCCCCGCCGCCTGGTTTCATACTTTGCCAGAAAAACGCATGGTTCCAGGCTTGGGCCGCATTATTGAAAACGGCCGCCTTATCTGCCGCGTCTGCGCTTTCCGCGACCACCTTTTCCAGCGGCTGTCCGGCCCAGGGTGTGCCGGCGATCAGTTTGTTCAGGGTATCGACATAGGCCTGATGATGCTTGCCGTAATGGAAACTCATAGTCCGGGCGGACACGTATGGTTCCAGTGCGTCCTGGGCATAAGGCAGTGGCGGCAGTTGAAACGCAGCCGTGGCGCCCGAAGTCCCCGGCATAGCGGATGGTTCCACCGCCCATCCTGAAATGGCCAGGCTCACTAGCGGTAACAGCGTCAACATCCTTAAACAGGTACGGGCAATATTAGCGCTCATCTTATTCCTCCGTTTCTTAACTGGTTTTCTCCAACAACAAGGGCTGAAGCCCCGATTATGCTACGGGATAATTTCACTTTCCCAATAATTTGCGGGCGATCGTTGCCACGTGTTTGCCCTGGTATTTTGCGATGGCCAGTTCATTGGCGCTCGGTTGGCGCAATCCATCCGCGCCGGCTAACGTCGACGCGCCATAGGGACTCCCCCCCGTGATCTCATTCATATTGAGCAGGCGTTGTTCGGCATACGGAACGCCGACAATGATCATGCCGTGGTGCAGCAACGTTGAATGGAAACTCGTGATTGTGGTCTCCTGGCCGCCGTGCTGGGTAGCGGTGCTGGTGAAAACGCTTCCAATCTTTCCCACCAGAGCGCCTTTTATCCATAACGAACCAGTCTGATCGAGCAGGTTGCGCATCTGGGCGCACATGTTTCCGAATCGCGTCGGCGTTCCGAAGATAATGGCGTCCGCTTCGGCAAAACGATCCGGTTCAGCCGCCGGAATATGCGCGAATTTGCTTCTGGCCGATTTGGCGCCGCTCTTTTCCAGGATATTATCCGGAACCAGTTCAGGCGTCTGATAGAGCTCGACCGCGCACCCTTGAACTTCTCTTGCTCCGGAGGCTTCGGCCTCAGCAAGTTGATAAATGTGGCCATACATGCTGTAAAATACAATTTGAATTTTTGTAATCACGGTTTTCGTCTTTCATTTCCATGGTGTTTCCGTATTTCAGTGACTCGCGCGCGACAGGCTGGCCGGGAGCAAAGGCCGGCGTTATCTCAGAAACTTCGAAACAAACGTCGAGGTTTCTCCGCGGCGCAGAAAATGGCCGGAAGGGCCCTCGCCCAGGAATTCCGAAAACCAGGACTCGTGTTCGATCTCCTCATGGAGGATGGCAAGACACAGACCATAGGTCCGACGATCCTTGCTCGCAGCCGCCGTCAGCGGCAGCTTAATAAATCATATCGAATATTTTGACATGTGGCATTGGAACCCGCAAACGCCGTATCGTTGAACAGCGCGTCGAAAAAACTGCCTCTTTGATAAACCGGCGCGTCTTTTTTAACCCAGTGCACATTGCCGGTGTGCGTTTTGACACAAATGCGGTCACCAAATATTTCGCCGACAATTGTGCAACAGCCGATCGAAGTTATCCGCGCCTCTTTCATGGCTGTCCTCCTTGTTCCCGCGGGCGTTCTGCCTTTCTATTTTGCGGCTTGGGTGACCGGATTGCCCTCGCTGACCCAGCCTTCGATGCCTTGGGGATATTCCAGGACATGCTTGTACCCCAGCGCTGCGAGCCTGGCGGCAAGCAGTCTGCTGGCAGGACATTTCAGGTTGGCACAGTATGACACAATCAAGGCATCTTTCGATGTTAACGCACTCTGGACTTCGCTGTCCTTCGCTTCCGGGCCCAGGTTGATCGCATTCGGGATCCGGCGACCGTCGTCGTATTTGCCTACCCTGGCATCAACCAACGTGAGCTTGACACCCGAATCGATCAAGGACTTCAACCCGAGTGTGTTTATTTCTGCCATGGAAGCGGCTGTTGTCGGACATTTGCATTGCCCCTTCGACATGCCGCATTGCGGACAATTCTTCTCGGCCGCCATGCCACAGGCTGGACATTGCCCTACGCCGCTTCTATGTTGTTTGCATATCGAGCAACATCCTGCCGCCACAAGCGCTATCGCCAGAACTATGCTGAACATGAATATGTTTTTCATTTTGTTTGTTTCCTGTGTTGTATTTCCGTTCCGGTTCCATTACGTGTAAAATGCGCGATTAACTTACCCCTTGCCATGGGTTGTAATCCTGCCGCACGCGACTGAGCGCTGCGCACCGCGGCAGAGCTTTCGCTCGCGAAGGCCGGCCGGGCCCTGAATGATAAATTGCCTGATGCTTGTTTTGGCGCTTATCCTCCTTGTTTATGAGTTGTCCGGCACCGTTTTGTTTACCGTGTAGTCGCCAAAACACGGCCATGCTTTTTATATGGTGCTATGTTAGAACTTGACGGAGATGGCCACAATCAGGGGATCTCTTAGAAACGCCGGCGAAATTCCTGAGAAGAAAAGCCGGATTGACGAAGGTTGGCGCCCCCGACACCCGGCAGAAATACTGCCCTGTCGGGACCGCCACGAACGGAAAGGTGTATTAAGCGATGACAACTCTACACCCCAAACGCTGATCAACACGACAGGATCGCTCGACGGGGGTGTGAAGGGATGCGCTGCAAGGGCTTGACGGCCAGATAGGCAGGCCTGGTGAGAGGCCTGTTGCTCAGGCAAAAAATATACCGGCGCGGCAAAAAGGCGCAGCAAAAAGTGTTGGAAATTAAGCGCCATTTTGATAAGATATTATTGGTTTAATGATGAAACCTGAATATATTGTCCGCCTCAGGCGGGTCCGCCTACGGTAAACACCACAGATTGACATGGATGACAGCGAGAAATCCTCTTTTTTATATCCGTCCCGACTCTGCGAGGTCGGGATCTGTGTTCGTGCGCAGTTGATTATCGCGGGCGCCGTTGATCAAGAATAAGCATTCAAGAGTTAAGTCTTTATGAAGTATCTCGGCCATCTTTCTCAAAGCGACCCGCTCTACGGATATCTCCGCTACGACATTCTTTCGCAGCTTGGCGTCAATGGCCTCGCCCCTGACTTCCTTGTGCACAGCATTCCCGCATCCAACCACGTTTATCTCTACGAAGATCGACTGAGCCGGACCCGCCTTATTGGAAAGTTTTTCGGTGGCATCGCAAAACGCTCGCTGGAGACGGCCTTTCTGCGCATGGAACGGGAATTTAACAATCTTAATCGTTTGCGAAGCACTGGTTTTACCGGCTATCCTCATTATGTCGCCCGTCCCCTCGGCTGCAATGGCAACCTCGACTGTGTGTTGATCGAGGAATTCTGTTATGGTACGTTGCTTGCCGATTTCATCGTTAAGGCGATTCGGGAAGGAGCGCGGGAGCCCCTCTTTCAGAAACTGACTGCTCTGGCCTATTTTCTCGCGACAATGCACAACAGGACGGCCTGCGCAGACCGTGTGGACTTCAACAGGGACTGTTCTTACTTCGACCGGATTATGGACCAGTTGAAAAACTGGGGACATATCGGATGGGATGAGGCTAAGGAGTTCTACTGGCTCAAGGACCGGTGGCGGGAAAAGGGATGCATGTGGGAGGACAATCAGGTGCTCGTCCACGGCGACGTTACTCCTACTAATATCCTCTTCGGTGACGGCCTCTGGGTAATCGCCATTGACCTGGAGCGGATGAAGCTCGCTGACCGGGTCTTCGACGTAGGTCGGGTGGCCGGCGAAATTAAGCATTTCTTCATGCAGCACACGTGCAATCATATGCCGGCGGAGCCCTTTATCGGCCACTTCCTCTGGGAGTATGCCTGCCATTTTCCCGACCGGGACAGCGTCTTCGCGTCCATGACCCGTCGCGTTCCGTTTCATATGGGGCTCACGCTTATGCGCATCGCCCGTAACTCCTGGATCAATGGAAATTACCGGCGGCAATTACTAGATGAAGCCAAAAAAACACTGAGGTAGATGGATCATGGCAACAAAAGGCATCCTGTTCGATCTTTATGGAACGCTGATAGACATCGAGACCGACGAGTCTCTGGAAGAGATCTACCGTGCTATCGCCAATTATCTGACTTATCACGGGGTATACCCGCACCGGTGGGAGGTGCGGGACCGTTATTACGAGATTATGAAACATCAGAAAGAAGAAGGAGGCGAGCGATACCCGGAAATAGACGTGGAGGCCATCTGGAACAGCTTCCTCAGGCATGAAGGCATAAAAGCGCACCTCGCGCGCCGAAACCTGGCCACAAGCCTCGCCCAGATCTACCGGGCAATTTCCCGGAAACGTCTCCAGCTCTACCCTGACGTGGAGAGGGTGCTGAATGAGCTGCGCACCACCTACCGCATGGCTCTTGTTTCCGACGCGCAGCCTTGTTACGCCCTGCCCGAGATCAAGGCTGTAGGGCTGGAGGACTATTTCGATCCTATTATCATCTCCGCGCAGTATGGATTCAGGAAACCCGATACGAGGCTTTTCGGCAAGGCCCTCGCCATCATGAAGCTCAGGCCGGCCGAAGTGATCTGCGTGGGCAACGACATGTACCGGGATATTTTCGGGGCAAGCCAGCTCGGCCTCAAGACCATCTTAGTCGACTCCAACCAGGGAGCCAAGTCCCATGAGAATGTGACCCCCGACTACTTCGCCAGACGGTTCGAGGATGTTCTCAAGGGAGTAAAAGCATTAACATGACGACCTGCATTGATGGAATGAAGCCTCGGCCGGGGCGCCCAAAGGAGACAAATGGCTCCGGATACAAGGAAGCGGCATATTGGAACTATGGTCCAACAGTAAATTGATAGGCTGCATAAAACGAGGCCGTGTTGGGACCTGAAAAGTCGCGACCGGCGGAAAGCAGCAAATGATGTAGTTTGCTGAAATTTATGATGGCGCCAGCATTAAATCCAGTGCTGCTTGCACCATCATTTTCGTCGGGGGTTTGGTGAAACACTTCAAAACCCACGGTGAGGTGTTTTGTTATGTCACGCTGCACTTCCCAGCCGAAGAACCAGTAATTCTTGTTGTCCGTCCCGGGATTAATCCGGTAGCCACCGCCGCCATACGTTTGCAATGCCTCCCAGCGCTTCTGAACCCAAAGGGGAATAAAGACCTGGACCTCTCCACTTCCCAATCCTTTGTTTTTGTCGCCGGTTGGAAACAAGACAATCGGAAATGTTCCAACCTGCGGGCATGAGTCGGTCTCCTGGATGAATCTGAACTTGACGCCCAATTCCATGTCAGCAAAACCATAGTGAGCTGACACCCCCTCTGGCTTTACATACTCGAACGGAGTAATTAGATGGATTTGAACATTGGAGACGACCCCGTAATTGAGTTCAATATGGGGTGCAGTAAAAGATGTCTCATTCCGGTCGAAGTTACCCTGTGAAGCAACATACGCCTCCCAATGCCTATATTCCACAGGCTCGGGATCATCGGTTCGAAAAGGTGGACCAGCAACGGCAGTGACCGAGATAGAGATGCTAACAGCGATAATTATCAGAACGCGATTAACCATGACACGCATATCGTTTTCTGTTGGCTGAAGAACACGCCGGATTTTATCGACCATTCCCGGCCAATGTTTAAGTTAACCTGACGCGCCAATGTGTTTTTCTTGCAGCGTTGTAGAATTACTCGCGGTCGGATGGTTTAGTTTATTGATGAGTGTTTAACAATAGCCATCAAAGGCGTCAGCATTAGCGATCCGTCAGGTCGGTTCAATCCTTTTGATCGCCACCATGCGTTTTTTCGACAGTATATACAGCACGGCTCAGGTTACCACAGGATATGCGGATAGCAACACCTCCGTTTCCGGGTACGGTGGCGGTGTCTTCTGCGCCAAAGGCAGTTGCGTGGTGTCGAACTGCCTGATCGTCAGGAATAAGGCCAGCCGCGGCGGCGGAGTGATGAATGTGAAATTTATCGTTAATAGCCTGATCGCCAATAATAGTTGCGGCATCAGCGGCGGGGGAGGGTTCAATAAGACGACAGCCGCCAACAAGGCCCCGGTTAGCTGCACGATCGTCAGTAATTATGCCTCCGGCGGCGTTGGCGGCTTGCTGGGCTACCTTACTAATTGCATTGCTTATTTCAACCAGACCGGCGCCACGATCAGCAATATATCGCCCAATGCGACATCTTATTACTGCTGTATATTCCCGGCGGCATTGTATGGAGAGGGCAATATTGCAAACGATCCGATAGTCGCGGATCTTGCTGGAAAAGATTATCACCTGTCGCCAATTTCGCCCTGCATTAACAGGGGAATCAACCAGGGCTGGATGAACACCGCCATGAATTTGGACGGCCGCAGGCGGATCATCGAAGGCACGGTGGACATCGGCGCCTACGAGCTCCTGCACCGCGGCACAGTCTTTACGGGCCACTGATTGAATACAACATGATACCAAGCTTGTGTCAGCCGGGCAGGCCAAACCGGTTGCCATCCTTTTCAAAGACGGTCGTTCTGGCAAACTGGCCGGCATCCGCAAGACGCTCGAGGCCGAAGTTTCTGACACGCGTGTCCTGCGTATATTGTGAGCATCGGATTGTCCCCTGCACCTTGGCTTTTATTCCGTCACCGGCGCATACTCCGGTCCGCCATAACCGCCGGAGAGAAGCGCGTAGCCCTGGGATGAGAGGTAAATCTGCCATAGGCCGTCGGTATGATACACGGCCGGGTCTGCCAGGCCGTCGCCGTCATAGTCGGCCGCCACCGGCATGCCGTTAGGCGCGCCGAACTGGCGGCCGGCCTCGCGATAGCCTTGGCCGATCGGCCCCGTTGACCGGTTAGACTCCAGCACATACCACCAGCCTGTGACATACTCGTAAATCCCAAAATCCACCCGGCCGTCGCCGTCATAATCCGCCGGCACCGCCGTAAAGCCGGGCCCGCCACACCCGCCCGACATCAGCTGGTACCCGGCCGTCGAGAGCCCGCCGAACCACATACCGGTGGATTCCGCATAGTCCATCAGGTCGGCAAATCGGTCGCCGTCATAATCCGCCGGCACCGCTTGCGGCGCCGCGCCGCACCACCAGGCCCCAACATAAACG
>JAQUMN010000038.1 GCA_028718125.1 Kiritimatiellia bacterium | reverse complement strand
TCGTGATACCTTTTTTCATGGCTGGTCTCCTTATGCGTTATGGCCCATCAAGGCCGTTTTACTTTGAGCGTGATTATATCACAGCTCGCAGCTAGGGAGATCAGCCTTCTCATTTAACCTAATTCAACCGCTTGCCGATTTTACGGCCATAGCGCGCCTTAACCTCGGCGACGTAACGCAGCGAGGGAGCAGGGATATCCTGCTTTTGATCCTGCCAGCGCATGGGGAAAGCGATCTTGCCGCCGTTGGCCTCTAATTGATCCACGAACGATTTGACCAGCATCCGGATCAGGGCGGACTTGGTCAGACCCAACCTTTCAGCCGCCAGGTCCAATCGTCGGCTGATCTCCGTATCCAATCTGACAGGCAATGACGCTTCTTTTCGCATACGGGGTTCCAAATTATTTGCCACCAAGGCGCCCTGCGGTGGCTCTGGCTTCTGACTCTTTGCGTGTCTGATAATGTGGTCAAGATAGCGCACCCTCCCTGTCAAGGAAAGAAAAAAATCTAAAAAAAACTATTGACAGAAACACAAAGTGCGCTACAGTGTAGAGCATTTATGGAAATGAAGTGTCTAAAAATCATTTGGCTTCCCTGTGACTTGAAGGCCAAGGTAGGACGACTGGCCCGCCTGAACGGCATGACGTCCTCTGAATTAATCCGCTTATCCCTTGAGGCCCGACTTCACGAGTATGAAACCGGCCGATTCCCGATAAACGCTTCCGATAAGAAACAATCAATTATTTTGACAAAGAAATCCGATTGACGAATAGAAATTCGCTGAAGTCGTTCAGGAGAATGAAGCTTTTCGGGTCACCATTGCGCGGTGTCCGCCGCAAGAAAAAGGAGAACTGCCATGTCATCCTCATTGATTAAAGCGCTGCTGATCGAAGACAATCCCGACGATGCACGGATGATTCTGGATATGGTCAAGGAAGCCTCGAACGGCCCCATGGATATGATCCATGCCAAATGCCTGGGCGAGGGAAAGAAAATAATGGCCTTGGGCAGATTTGACGTCGTCTTGCTGGATCTGAATCTCCCGGACAGCGCGGCGTGGGACACTGTTGCTCAAGCCGATCAGATGGTCTCATCCATTCCGATTATTGTCCTCACGGGACTGGACGACGGCGCGTTGGCCAATAACATTATTGATAATGGCATCCAGGATTATTTGATCAAGGGACAATTCGACTGCCGCCTGCTGTGCCGCTCCATCCATTATGCTATAGAGCGGAAACGCGTTTTGCTGAAAAAAGACAAACTGCTGGCCGAATTACGCGCAACGCTTGCTCTTGTTAACCGGTTGTGCGGGCCATTGCCGATCTGCGCCGCCTGTAAAAAAATGCGTGACAATCAAGGCTGTTGGCATCAGGTGGAAGACTACATCCATGATCATTTCGAAGCGATATTCACGCACGCCATTTGTCCGGATTGCTCTCAGCGACTCTATCCCGATCTGTTTCCGAACCCGCCGAAGGAAAAAGAGGATGTCGCGGCGGAGGTCGGCAATGACTCGCAATCCGGCAAAAAGCAGGATAAGCGCGCTTGCCGCGATCTGAGCGTGTCCACAAGTGGGCGCCTTATCGGCTGAACTTCCGGTTGGTGTCCACGCTTTACGCTTCGCGTGTATCGCGCAGCTTCGGCCGGCGTGCCGGCCAATCGGCGCTTGCTTGGCCCAGCAATTCGCCCCATGTCTGCAGGGCTAGTTTCAAGGCGCGGGCGCGGTGGGAAATTTGATTTTTGAGTGCGGCATCCATCTGGGCAAATGTCTGCTCGTGACGATCGGGCACAAAGATCGGATCGTAACCAAACCCCTGTTCGCCGCAGGTTTCGCGAATAATACGGCCCGGGCATATGCCTTCGACAATCTGGGCGCGTCCACCGGGACTTGAAAGCGCCACGACACATATAAATCGCGCCGCACGGTTCTCCTGTTGTTCCAGTAGGCTTAACAGCTTGACATTGTTGGCGGTGTGATTTGCCGGTTCGCCGGCAAAACGCGCGGAATAGACACCCGGCTCGCCGTTCAGTGCGTCGACTTCCAAGCCGGAATCGTCCGCCAGCGTCCAGAGTTTCGTCAGCATGGCCAGTGAAACCGCCTTCTTGACCGCATTGGCCTGGAAGGTCCGGCCATCCTCTAAGACTTCCGGCAGCCCCCCGATTTCATGGGCGCCGACGATTTCCATGCCGGGCAAGTTGAAGATCGCGCGAATTTCCGCGAGCTTGTGAGGATTACGGCTGGCGATTAGGAGTTTCATGGGTAATCCCTCAGTTACATGATGGCCGTCAAAGTAGTACCACCCAAACAGAGATGTCTCGACTTCGCTCGACATGACACACAGCAACGGTCATTCCGAGAGTAGCGAGGAATCTCGTCTGCGGCGGCCATCCCCTCGCTATAGGCGCAACCGCATTCATGCCCTTACGTAAATGGCATTACTTTCATGGTCATAAAGTGGTTGACAGTCCATGCGCCGAACGGCAGTATTACATGCGAGGTTTACATTTGCGCTGAGGAAACAGACAAAAGAATTTGGTGCACGGGGCGGGAGTTGAACCCGCACGTCATTACTGACATTAGCCCCTTAAACTAACGCGTCTGCCATTCCGCCACCCGTGCAATATGGTTTTGTCGGGAAATTTCATTTACTATAAACGGTCCGCGCAAAAGAGCAAGAACGAATATGACTAACGATGCCGAAAACGATGTGGTGCACCTGAAAGCGGGGGAACAACTTCCGGCCGTGCCTGTATCTTCGCCCACGATCGAAATACTGAAACAGTTGCTTGAGCAGATGCTGGAAAATGAACGCCGGCGCCTGCGCAATGAATATATCCGCATTTCGATGCTTGTCCTAGTGCTCCTGGCCGTGGCCGTCGGCGGCGGTCTCTGGTTTGCTCTCAGCCTGCTGGATCAATTGCGCGCTGAGCGGCAAACGGCGGAGCGATCGTTGCAAGTCTTGCTCCAGCGTGTTGCCCCGGAACCGTCTTCGGCGCTTGTCGCATTTGAAAAACCGGCACCGCCTGCGCCTGCCCTGCGCGCCGATACCAATACCGTCCAGGCACAGGCGGATATCCACCGGATCCTGTCCGACATGGAAGCTAAAAAGCAGTTGTTGGCCGATATGCTCAAGTCTCAGAACGCGCTGACAAAAAACCTGCTGCAAAATCGTGATAACGAACTGCAAATTTTACACGAACGCATGAAAGAAGTGCAACGTAAAGTCATGAATGCGGCGCCACCCGAAGAGCGCCCGGCAAAAGAAACCAAAGCACAACCGGCAATCGAAGAGGTAACGGTCAACAGCTTGACCGTAACCACTTCCAACGCCGGCGCGCTCCGAATGCCGATTCCCTCGCCTTAAATTCCCATGGTCACCCCTGCCCCATCCGCTGACGACCCGGAAAAAACCATAACGGGCGTCGTTGACCACATCATATATCGTTCGGAAGAATCCGGGTATACCGTTTGCGTTGTGAAAAGCTCCGGCCACAAGGAAGGTCTCGTGGTTGTCGGCACATGCGCGGCCATCTGGGCCGGTGAAAGCCTGCAGGCCGAAGGGCGTTGGACCCGTCATAAAACGCATGGGCTCCAGTTTAACGCCCAAAAGATGGTATGCGTCGAGCCCCAGTCCGCCGCAGGCATTGAGAAATACCTGGCCAGCGGCCTTATCCTGGGCATTGGTCCGGTTTTGGCCGGACGGCTGGTTAAGAAATTCGGCGAGAATACGTTGCGGATTATCGAGCGCGAATCGGCGCGCATGGAATCAGTCGAAGGCATCGGCAAAAAGAGGCGGGATCAGATCAGGGCTGCCTGGAATGAGCAGAAGGCCGTGCGTGACATCATGATTTTCCTGCACGGTCACAACGTGAGCACTTCCAAGGCCATGCGGATTTACCGTGTGTATGGGGATGACGCCATTGCCCTGGTCCGCGCCAATCCCTACCGCCTGGCCGCGGATATCTGGGGCATTGGCTTCAAGTCCGCCGATAAAATTGCCATGGATATCGGCATCCCGCCGCAATCAGTGGTGCGGGCGCAGGCCGGCATCATTTATACGTTGCATACCCTGGCGGATGAAGGTCATTGTTACTGTCCGCGCACAGAGTTGCTGGCCACGGCGGAACAACTGCTGACCATTCCCACCGCCGTGATGGAAGAAGCCTTGGCGCTCGAGCTCGGCAAGCGGACATTGATCGAGGAAGATACCGCCATATACCTGGCCTCGCTGTATTATACCGAAACTGGCATTGCCGCACAGATCGCGCGCCTGCTGAAAACCCCGCCGCGCTGGATGCCGGTGGAGACGGCCAAGGCCGTTGCGTGGGCCGCCGGGAGAATGGGTATCACGTTTGCGCCGGGCCAGGTCCGGGCCCTGACATTGGCGCTGATGGAAAAAGTGAGCATCATTACCGGCGGTCCCGGGGTCGGCAAAACCACGATTATCCGCGCCCTGGTGGACATGTTTGCGGCCAAGCGCTTGAATGTGTGCCTCGCGGCGCCGACCGGGCGCGCTGCCAAGCGCATGGAGGAAGCCACCCGGCATCCGGCCATGACGCTTCACCGGTTGTTGAAATTCATGCCGTCCACCGGCAGCTTCGATCACAACCAGGCGCACCCGCTGCCAGGCGATGTCTTCATCCTGGACGAAGTCTCGATGATCGATGTCGGCCTGATGCTGGCCTTCCTGCTGGCCCTTCCGCCCGCGGCCCGGTTGGTCCTGGTGGGTGATGCCGACCAGTTGCCAAGTGTGGGACCGGGCAATGTGTTGTGGGACATGATTGCGTCCGGGGTCCTGCCCGCGGTCAAGCTGGACGTCATTTTTCGGCAAAGTGCACGGAGCTGGATCGTGCATAATGCCCACCGGGTCAACACCGGGCAATTTTTTGAAGTGCCGCCGGCCAGCGAAGGTTCCGATTTTTATTTTGTCGATGAAAACGATCCCGACAAGGTCATCCGTGCTGCCATCGAACTGATCACCAAACGCATTCCGCAGCGGTTTGGCCTGAACCCGCGCACGGACATCCAGCTCCTGACCCCCATGCGCCGATTCCAGCTGGGCGCCGAGAATATGAACGCCATCCTGCAGGAAGTGCTGAATCCCAAGGGCGAGTCGGTCACGCGCTATGGGCGCATCTACCGCGCCGGCGACCGCGTCATGCAGATGCGGAATGATTACGACAAGGACGTCTATAACGGGGATATCGGGCAGATTCGGACGATTGCCGCCGAGGACCAGGAAGTCGAGGTGGATTTCGACGGCCGGCGGGTGACCTACCAGCGCTACGAACTGGATGAACTCAGTCTGGCCTATGCCAGCTCCATCCACAAGGCGCAAGGCAGCGAGCACCCGGCTGTGGTAATCCTGATGACGACCCAGCATTACAAGCTGTTGCAGCGCAACCTGCTTTACACTGCGCTGACGCGCGGGCGCAAGCTGGTGTGCCTGGTGGGCTCGAAAAAGGCGGTATCGATTGCCATTCATAACAATTGCACCGTCGAACGCCGCACCCGCCTTAAACAGCGCCTGGTGGCCATTCGCCTAACGTGAGTTGTTGGATGTATCTCCACGGCAGTGTGATCGAATTCGGTTCGAAAAAGACTGTGGCGATTCCAGCCCATCTATTCCGTTGCCGCACTCGCGCACCCGTAAAGATAGCGCTTCGTACGACGCCGGAATATCTGGGCTGGACTTGCCTTGTCTTTTCGAAGTCCGCTCCCGCCGTCGCTAAAAGCTATGGCGGGCAGGCCGCGGACATCCGAATTCGACACACGGTGGCATCCTTCTTCGCCCCTATACCCGCCGAAGCGGTGTGATCGGGACTACGGCGGAGTTCATCCAAGCTAAATGATATGTCATGAACATCTGGATGGATATCGCGCCCGCCTGGGGCGCGATGGCGCATCATGCCCCACCATACCCAGCTTTGCACCCCAGATCCATCAATCCTTCCCCCATTGACCATTCGCCATAAACCATTCTTCATTAGCCATTGACCATTAACCATGCTTTGTTTATAATGACCCCTTCTATTGCATACCAGTAAACCACAGGAGAAAAGTTCATGAACTATGGTCTGACTGAACAGCAGGTAATGATCCAGGACTTGTGCCGCCAGTTGGCCCGTGAAAAAATGAAGCCGATCCGCGAGCACTACGATGAAGCCAACGAGTTCCCGCATGAAGTCCTTCCGATATTTGCCAAGGCGGATTTGTGCGGCCTCTACATTGAGGAAAAATACGGCGGTATGGGCGGCGGGGTCATGGACCTGTGCATTGCCGTCGAGGAATTGTCTAAGGTTTGCAGCGGCATTGCCCTCAGCCTGGCCGCCACGGCGCTGGGCACCTTCCCCATTATTCTATACGGTAACGACGAGCAGAAGCAAAAATACCTGCCGCGCATTTCCTCCGGCAAGTCCCTGGCGGCCTTCGGCCTGACCGAAGCCAACGCCGGCAGTGACGCCGGCGCCATCGCCACGACGGCCACCAAGAACGGCGACGACTATATCATCAACGGCACCAAGCAATGGATTACCAACGGCGGCGAAGCCGACATTTACTCGGTCGTCACCAAGACCGATAAAACCAAGGGATCGCGCGGGGCCACCGCGTTTATCGTGGAGAAAGGGACGCCAGGTTTTACCTTCGGCAAAAAAGAAAACAAAATGGGCATTCGTGCCTCCGCCACGCGCGAACTGGTCTTTCAGGATTGCCGCGTGCCGAAAGCCAATATTCTCGGCAAGGAAGGCTTGGGTTTTATCGTGGCCATGAAGACCTTTGACACATCCCGTCCGGGCGTGGCCGCCCAAGCCTTGGGCATTGCCGCCGGCGCGCTGGACGAAGCCGTAAAATACAGCCGCGAGCGCCGCCAGTTCGGCAAGCCGATTTGCTCCTTCCAGGGCGTGCAGTTCATGCTGGCCGACATGGCCACGCAGGTCGAGGCCGCCCGCGCGCTGGTCTATGCCGCCGCCCGCTACATTGACAGCGGCGCCAAGAATGTCAGCAAGATTTCCGCCATGTGCAAGCTGTTTGCCTCCGACACCGCCATGCGCGTCACGACCGACGCCGTCCAGGTTCTGGGCGGCTATGGCTACATGAAGGAATATCCCGTCGAGAAGATGATGCGCGATGCCAAGATCACCCAGATCTACGAAGGCACCAACCAGATCCAGCGCGAAGTCATTGGCATGAACCTGATCAAGGAAGCCGCCAGCCTGAAGGATTAAAGGCGGACGACGGGAAAAGGAAGAAGCAAACGTCGCAACGTCCAACATCTACCGCCCAACGTCGAATGGAAGAGCGGAGGACAAGCGACAGACGGCGGCTTGCCCACCGGCATTAATGATTGAGCAGATAACGGAACTTGCCGGGGGTAAGGTTGACGGCACCCTTGAAGGCGCGGGTCAAGTGGCTTTGATCCGTGAATCCACAGCACAGGGCAATGTCACTGAGTTTCATTGTCGTGGTGGACAGCAGGCGGCGGGCTTCGGCGATGCGCTTTTCATAAAGTAGCTGGTGGAAAGTTTTGCCGGTTTCCTTGCGCAACGTATGTGCCAGGGTGGAAACACTGGCGCCGGTGGCGCGGGCGGCGGAGGCCAGGATTGCTTTTCCGGAGTAATGGCGCTGGATCCAGGTCAGTGCGCGATCAGGAAGCGAGCCCGCTTTCTCGGTATACTCGTCGGCGGTCAGATGCTGCTGGATCATATCCGCCACTTCACAACAAGCGGCTTCGATGGTGTCAGCCTTTTCCAGGCGATGCATGGAACGTAGTTCACGGTTAACGGCGGTCTCCCACGGCATATTGCGCAGTACATCCTGGCTGGTTATCACGGCCAGCAGTATGCGCAAGTGCGCCTTGAGCTTGGTCAGATCCCAATTGCTGGCCATGAGCAGTTTTGCCAGAAAATGTGAAACTAACCGGTGCGTGCGCTCCCGGTCCTGCCGGTTCAAATACAAAGCCATCCGGCATGTATCCGCCATGAGATCCGACGGCGTTTGAGTGGCGTTGCGCAAAACCTCCGCTTCCTCGGCAATCTCGCGCTGTTGCAGGTAACGGGCGTTCTGTCGGGCAAAGAAAGCAGCGGAATTTACACCCGCCGAAAAGGTGGCATCCATAACGTATTGGCCCAGGCCACGCAGTGCGCGCGACGTGATCGGCCGCAGCGAATCCAAAGTTCTGCGAAGTGTTTGCGCCTCCCGACCGGGCAACATGTTCAGGCGTTCGCCGGCTGTTTCGCGGATATCCGATTCAGGGGAATAGAATCCGCCCAACGAGATTCCACCCTGGATGATATTTTGCGGGGCCGCCACCACCGTTACAAAAAGCAACCCCGCCCAGCATTCCGAGTAAAACGGCTCGCCGGACGATAGCGCGTTTAGTGCCGCGTTACAGCAGGCATGCCGACAGAATGAACAAGCCGATGGATTTTCCAGACATTGCCGGCAAAAGTCACAGACAGCCTTGTTACGCAATAGACCTTGCTCGTTCAGGCCACAATAGACTGCGCCCTGCTGGGTCACGGATGCAATTTCGTTAAGTATTGCGCCGATTTTCTTTGAATAATCGTTATTCATTTATGCAGGAATATGCCATATAATTGCAAGATTGTGCAATATCAATTGACTGATAGTCGGCAAATTAACAACCGGATATCGATGAATTTCAAGCTTGCGGTTCTAAAGAACCAGATCGGCACGGGGCGTCCCGAGCGCGAAGCGACCCGGGACGACAAAGTTGTCAAAGGCCTGATTAAATGCATAGGAATTTTCCGCCGGAGGCGGATCCGCCTATGGCGGACAATCCGTCTTTGTTGTCATTCCGAGCGTAGCGAGGGATCTCGCCGCGAGAGATCCCTTCGACTTCGCTCAGGGCAGGCTCTTCACTGCGTTCAGGATGACAATCCGAACAGCATAAAAGTCGCCCCGCCTTGCGGGGCCTAATTTGATTCTGAAAAGGCGTTTATAATATACATCCGTCAATGGATTCAGCAGGAGGCCGAGCACTATGCAGCATCATATTGACAATAAAATCTTTCATATCGAAATCCTTACCCCGAAACAAAACACCCCGAAACTCGACGAAGATCTGGAAAAGTTCGCGGAAAAGTATACCGCCGTGGTCGGGGTTGGCTATGTGGCGTGCATTACGGATAATCCCATGGGCCATCTCAGCTTCCAAGCCACGGACATCATTCCGGAATTGGCTCTACCCGTAAAACCCGAGCAACTCATGATCCACCTTAATACCTTTCACACCAAAGAGGCGATGGATCAAATTCTGGATACGGCGGCCAAGATGGGCGTAAAATATCTGCTCGTTGTCTCTGGCGATGGCAGCGAGCGGCTGCCCAGACTCAAGCCCGAGTCAATTGGCGAGAATGGCAATGTCGTCACCTCGGTCGAGTTGCTGCGCTACATTCACCGGCGCCATCCAGGGACCTTCACTTGCGGTGTGGCTTTTAATCCTTACGAACCGCAGGACCATGAACTGGCGAAGATGCGCCGCAAGGTGAATGCCGGTGCAAAGTTTGTGTGCACTCAGCCGGTGATCGGTAAAGACGAGCGCGTGTATGCGCTCAAGCCCTTCGGCCTGCCCGTCATTATTGATGCATGGATGTCCAGGAAAATTCATCTTCTCTCCGAGTGCGTTGGTTACATCATCCCGGAGAATACGCCCTATGATCCGATGGAGAACCTTCATCAATTGCGCACGCATTACCCGGACTGCGGCCTGTATCTTGCGCTCCTGGGCTACAAGACGCAGTTCCCTTTGCTCAAGGAAGTCTGGGGAAACGTGGCATAGGATGAGTTGATCTTCTTTGTGCCTTAGAGTCTTGGTGAAAATAAATTTCACTTTAACGTGCGCCAGGCCGATTCCACGGTGTTAAACAACAGCATGGTAATGGTCATGGGCCCCACGCCACCGGGAACCGGCGTAATCATGCCGGCCTTTTCCTTGACGGCCTCGAAATCCACGTCGCCCACCAGGCGGTAGCCGGCCTTCTTGGAGGCGTCCTCCACGCGATTGACCCCCACGTCAATCACCACCGCCCCGGACTTGATCATGTCGACCGTGATCGTGCTGGGATGCCCGGCGGCGGCCACCACGATATCCGCCTGGCGCGTGAAATAGCCGATATCCTTCGTGCCGGTGTGGCAAATCGTTACCGTGGCGTTAGCCTGGTCGTTTTTCTGGACCAGCATGTTGGCCAGCGGCTTGCCGACAATGTTGCTCCGGCCGACCACGACCACATGCGCGCCCTTCAGCTTGATGCCGTTGCGCAGCAACAGTTGCACGACGCCGTGGGGCGTACAGGGCAGGTAAGCCTTCTGTCCCAGCACCATTCGGCCGACGTTGATAGGATGAAATCCGTCCACGTCTTTGTCCGGGTTAATGGCCAACAGCACCTCGCTCTCGTTCAGATGCTTGGGCAGAGGGAGCTGCACCAGGATGCCGTGGATCTTCGGGTCGGCGTTCATCTTGCGGACCCGCGCCAGCAAATCGGCCTGCGCGGTTGTCGCCGGCAGGCGATTATCGTCGGAAAACAACCCGATTTCTTCGCACGCCCGCTCCTTGGCTGTGACGTAGGACTTGGATGCCGGATCGTCTCCGACCAGGATGACGCCCAGGCCGGGCGTAACACCCCGGGTCTTCAGTTTCTGGACTTCAGCCTTCAATTCTGTCCGAATCGCGGTGGCCACCTGTTTGCCGTCAATAATTTTTGCGGTCATTTTCATATATCCCTGATTGTTTAGCCACAGGCTTTTCGCGTTGTGAGATCCAGATCAGAATAGCAAGTTTGATAGACAAATTCCATCAATGGTTTCAGGTTGCGGACGTCTTCCGCGTTGTAGGCCACCAGCAGATCCAAAGCTTCCTGGCTGCCGCTCAAGTAGGTCTGCCACAATCGCACGGCATCCCGGCCGTCAAGGCCACGCGTGGCCTCACTGCGTTGAATGCCCATCGCCCGCTCAACACCCTTCAAGCCGCCGGAATATCCCAGCCGGCGCAACGGATACCGCAGATCAATATGGATATGATTCCGGCAAGCTGTCGCAAATTGGCGCTGGATCATCGGGATATCGAAACAAGCGCCGTTGTACGTTACCATGATGGGATAGCGGTCGATTTCTTCGATGGCCTCCCGCAGATTACGGTCAAGAACAAAGGTTTTGGTTTCACGGCCGTTGTACATACCAATGATCGTGATGGAATCGTCACAGGTCAGGCCCGTGGTTTCAATATCCAGGTAAAGGGTTCGGTCCCGGAAATCGCCGAAAGCCCGCCATTTATGGTCGGACGGCAGGCGCTTTTCAAAAAAAGTCCAGGCCGCCTCGCGATACGCCTGAAGGGATTGCTCTACCTGCTCCCGCACGCGTGCCGCGCCGGAAACCAGCCCGGGTAAATCCGCTTCGGCCGCCAGGCAATCGGCCCAAGTCCGGATGCCGGCATTCCAGAGGCGCCGCTCGCGAACCAGCCCGATGCCGCATATATGTAAAAACGTGTTCTGTAACATGCTGCCTGACCAAAATGAAGTTCTTCGGCATCTGTCCGCAGTGCGGTAACGTTACCGGCATGGCCTGCGGCGCCGCCTGCCGCAAAAAAATATTTTATGGCCTTGATTTGTTGGACTCTAGCACAAAGCTGCGTCGGTTTTCACGTTTAAAAACATCTTGTCTCGCTCCCGCTGCTTCGATAGAGTTGCCGACAATAAAAAAAGGGAATCTTAATCTGCTGTTTCAACTGCTTCAACCCGGGTTTAAGCCATGTTTCAAGGAAAAGAATGGTTCGGCTTTTTCTACGGTTTGGCAGCTTCGCTGGTTTTCGCCAGTTTTTATATAGTCGGACGGCTGGTTTTCGGTCAATATGATGTCGATCCGGTCGTGTTTACTTTCATCCGTTTTGTGATAGCCGTGCCCTTTTTTGTGCTGGCGGTCGCCTGCACCGGACAGGGGAAAGCCTTGCGCACCGCCCTGACGAGCCGGTTCTGGCCGATGATGGGTCTGGCGCTGAGCGGAATTGTCGGCGAGGGACTCTTACTGATGGCGTCGTTGAAATATACGACCGCGTCGCGCAGCAGCCTGTTTGCGAACACATCCCCTATCCTCACCGTGGTGCTGGCTTGCGTTTTTATGCGCGAGCCGATGAGCAAGGGGAAATGGATCGGAATGATTACCGGTTTTGCCGGGATTTTGACCGCTATCGTCAGCCGGAGCCAAGGCGATATTTTTATGTCCGGCGCCAGCTGGATGGGCGATGCGCTGGCCTGCGGCTCGGCTTTCTGCTGGGCAATTTTTACCGTACTTGGTCAAAAAATGGCCGACAAATCAGGAGGACTGGTCTCCGGCACAGCCTCCATGTTGCTCGGCACGGCTGTTCTGTTTGTCTGCTCGCTGTTCTTCCCATGGCCCTGGCAGTATTTCACCAATTGGCGATTCTGGCTTTATGCGTTATATGCGGGCATCATCGTATCCGGACTGGCAAATATATTGTGGCTGGTGTCACTGAAATATCTGGACGCCGGCCGGCTCGGTTCCATGGGTTATGTTTCATGCATTCTGGCGATGGGCGGGTCGCTGCTCTGTTTAAAAGAAAAACTGAACGGCTGGTTTGTGGCCGGCGCCGTGCTCGTTTTTATTGGCGTCCATTGGATGCTGCGAAGAAATCTTTCCGCCAAGGAAACCTGATTGGGTCTTCCACGGATTTGTTTCAGACGCTTTATTATCGGCATGGCTATTCGGGAGTTGAAGTTGCTGCCAGATTCCTGATATGATTCAACCAATGAATACACAGAAAGCCACGGTTGCCATTTTACGGACGACGCCGGCCACTGTCCTGCGGGATTATCACCGCCTGCTGAACTTGGTCGGCTACCAAGCTGTTTTGCCGAAGGACCGCGAAACGGCGCTCAAGATCAACATAAGCTGGCATTTTTTCTTCCCGGCTTGTTCCACGACGCCCTGGCAACTGGACGGAGTCATTCGCGCCTTGAAGCAGGACGGCTATGATTCCGCTAAAATTCATGCCTGCCATAATCGTACGGTAGTCATTGATTCCCGCCTGGGCGAGCGGGAAAACAAGCAGTCGAACGTCATCCAGGCCCACGGTCTCCAGAATGTGCACCTGTATGAGCCCGACGTTGAATGGATTCATATCCGCGACGCCGTAGGCGACCTGGCGGATAAGTTTCTGTGCCTGAACCAGGTTTATCCGAACGGGTTTTTGATCCCGAAGCGTTTCATCGGCGAGAACATCATTCATTTGCCGACGATAAAAACCCACGTGTTCACCACGACCACGGGCGCCATGAAAAACGCGTTTGGCGGGCTGCTTAACGAGCGGCGCCACTGGACCCACCCGGTGATTCATGAGACCCTGGTGGACTTGCTGAGGATCCAGAAAAAAATCCACAGCGGCGTTTTTGCCGTCATGGACGGCACTTTTGCCGGCGACGGTCCCGGCCCGCGTTGCATGATTCCCTATACCAAGAACGTCATCCTGGCCTCGGCCGACCAGGTGGCCATTGACGCGGTGGCGGCCAAGCTGATGGGCTTCGATCCCTTGCGCGATGTCAAATTCATCCGCTTGGCCCACGAGCAGGGGCTGGGATGCGGCGATCCGCGCGACATCCAGATTGTAGGTGATACCGAGGCGGCCAACGAAAACTGGCATTTCGCGGGCCCATTCCAGAAGATGACCTTTGCCAGCCGCATGCAACACAAAATTTATTGGGGACCGTTGAAAAAGCCCCTGGAATGGTCGTTGAGGACCGTGCTGGCACCCTGGGCGTATATTGCCAGCGTGCTGTATCACGACTTTTTCTGGTACCCCTCCCACCGGGCCTTGCTCCAAAAAGCCACGCAAAGCGATTGGGGCCGGCTGTTCTACAACTGGGACCAGATGGCAATCCCACCCGATAACCTGACGGCACCCGGCTGGACGGAGGTAGGACCGGCGCCGTCGGCTCTTGACCTGCAGCATAAGCGCGAAAGCAAGCGCCATTACGTCCAAGCCATGCAAATTCTGGCCGAATGTATCAAGGAAGCGCCGGAATTTTCAGCGCGCCGTAGGCATACGATGCCTGTGGACGCCAGACGCCAGACGCCTGATGCCAGATGACGGACGCCAGACAGTTCGGGAGTAGTGGAGTAACGGAGTGTGGGCGTCAGAAAAAACTCCCATACACCCATACTTCATCACTCCCATACACAGCAGCCATCAACCGTTGACCGTTTCACGCTTAGCCATGGATTTACCACTGCCCATGAGCCGCAAGGAAATGGACCAGCGCGGCTGGGATGCGTGCGATATCGTGCTCATCACGGGAGATGCCTATGTGGATCATCCTTCTTTCGGCGTGGCGCTCGTAGGCCGCTGGCTGGAATACTTGGGTTGCCGGGTTGGGATTATTGCCCAGCCGGACCCGCAACGCATCGAAACCTTCCGCATACTTGGTAAACCGCGCCTGTTCTGGGGAGTCACGGCCGGGAACCTCGACAGCGAACTGGCCAACCTGACCGTCATGCGCAAACTGCGCCGGGACGATCCCTACTCGCCCGGCGGGCGTGCGGGGCGTCGACCCCGCAACGCCTCGATCGTCTACACCGCGTGCGCCCGCCACGCTTTCAAGGGTGTGCCCGTTGTGCTGGGCGGAGTGGAAGCGTCCCTGCGCCGGTTCGCCTATTATGATTATTGGACCGACCGGGTCCGGCGCTCTTTACTCTTCGATGCCAAAGCGGATTTAATTGTTTGTGGCATGGCGGAACAAGCGCTGACCGAGCTGGTCCTGCGCGCGCAAAAAGGCCTGGCCTGGCAAAACATCAAGGGCACGGCAGAAATACGTTCCACGTTAACCAACCCGTCCGCATTTAAAATATTGCCTGCTTATGAGGCAGTGGCCGACCCCAGCGGCGCCGGCCGGAATGCGTTTATGGAGATGGCCAACCTCATCGAAGCCGAAACCGATCCTCAATCCGGCCATTCACTGGCGCAGGCCTACGGTGACCGCTGGCTCGTGGTGCATCCGCCGGCGCCGTCGTTGACCACCGGCGAAATGGACATAATCTATGCCCTGCCCTTCACGCGTCGGCCACACCCGAGTTATGGCCAGGACCGGATCCCGGCCTATGACATGATCAAGGATTCCATCACCATCCACCGCGGATGCTATGGCGGCTGTGCGTTTTGCGCCATCGGCGCGCACCAGGGGACAATCATCAGCTCGCGCAGTCAGGAAAATGTTTTGAGTGAAATCGAGCGTATGACCCGCGCCCCTGATTTCCACGGTGTTATTAGCGACCTGGGAGGGCCTACCGCCAACATGTACGCCACCGGGTGCCGTCGAGGTCGCGCCAACTGTTGCCGCCGGAGTTGCGTATATCCCGCTTTGTGCCCGAATCTGCAAGTCGACCAGGCCGCTTTTACTAAACTGCTCCAGGCGGCCCGCCATGTCCCGGGCGTCAAACACGTGTTTGTATCCAGCGGCATCCGGTATGACCTGGCCCTGGCGGATAAAGACGAAACCTGGCTTAAGGAATTGATTGCGCACCATATCGGCGGGCGACTCAAGATTGCCCCCGAGCACATTGCCGGGCGCGTTTTGCGCTCCATGCGCAAGCCTCAGGCATCCGTTTACCTGCGGTTCATCCGGCGCTTTCGTGAACTGTGCCGCGCCGCCGGCCAGGTCCATGACGTGGTGGAATATTTCATCAGCGGCCATCCCGGATGTACGTTAACCGATATGGTGGAGTTGGCGGAGGTTCTGCATCAGGCGCGTATTCATCCGGAACAGGTGCAGGATTTTTATCCTGCGCCGATGACCATGGCCGCCGCCATGTATTACACCGCGCTCGATCCCGAAACGCTCCAGCCCGTTTACGTGGCGCGCACCGACCGCGAAAAGGCCCTGCAGCGCGCCCTGCTCCTGTGTCACAAACCGGAATTCCACCGCAAAGCCCGTGAGGCCCTCCGCGCCGCCGGCCGTTCGGATCTGATCGGCCGCGGGAAAAATTGCCTTGTGCCGCCGGAGTAAAGGGGGGAAGCTTAAACCATGAAAACGGCATTGAGTTCCATACTCGCCGGTCTCCTGGTGGCGGGCCTGTGCGGGTGCGGCGGCGTGGATCCGGTGATCAGAAAATTATCCCGGGACGCTGTGATCGTGGCCTATGGCGACAGCCTCACTTCGGGGGAAGGCGTATCCACATCGGAAAGTTATCCCTCGGTGCTTGCCGCCATCACGGGATACAAGGTTGTGAACGCCGGCGTATCCGGCGAGATCTCGTCCGATGGCCTGAAACGACTCCCCGGCACCCTGCAGACCCTCGCGCCCAACCTCGTCATTCTGTGCCACGGAGGCAACGACATACTGCAAAAGAGGAGCGAACTCGAACTGGCCCGGAACCTTAAGGCCATGGTCGATGTCATCCGAAATAACGGCACCGACGTTATTATGCTGGGCGTTCCCCGGCCGGGCCTGCGCCTTAAAGCGCCGGCCCTTTACCGGGATATCGCCCGCCAATGTCGTATTCCGTGCAATACGGAGGTGATTCCTGAGATCCTGTCGAAGGCGTCGTTGAAGAGCGACTATGTCCACCCCAATGCCAGGGGATACCGGCAATTAGCCGGAGCGGTGGCCAAGTTGATCGGCGAAAGCCAATAATTACCTGGCGGCGGATGCTGCCGGCAGGGGAAACACCACGGCGCCGTAGCCCACGACCCAGTTCCCGCGACTTTCGGGGTGATCGTCGCCGCTGTTGCGATAGCGCAACACGATGCCCTCGCGGCAACCCTGTTTCTCCGCGAACTGCATCATGACGGCGATGGCCGACATGCCGCAAAAGATCTGGTTTTCGTAACTCCAGTGCGCCATCAATTCCTGGGTCTTCATGGCCGCCACATTTTTCAGGCTGACCTGGTCGGTGCGGGTTACCAAATTATAATCCGGGTCGTGGAGCATATCGGAGCTGGCGATCACCAGGATTTTTTTGGCTTTGGCCAGTTCCACCAGGCCGCCGGCCATCTCGTTCAGCGTTTTCGGCTCGTGATCGCCGATCAACGCCACCACCAGGCGCGCATTGGGCAGGACCGACTGCACAAACGGAATTTGATTTTCGGCCGAATGCTCGCCGTTGTGCGGCGCATAATCCAGGTAAATCGAAGGCCGGTTGCTGGCCAACAGCGCCGCCGCGTCCTTGTCGAGCGCCATCTCCCCCAGCGGGGAGCGGATGGCATCGCCATCCATGAGCGCCACACCCCGGAATCCGCCGCGATGACTGAAGCCCAGGATGACCACCGTATCCGGAGCATTCCCCTTGGCGGCCTGTTCTTGAATGGCGCGGAACACATAGCCGGCAATCGGTCCGGAATAGACATATCCCGCATGGGGCGAAATGGCGCCAATGATGCGGCCTTTGACTGGGTTCACCTGGGCGGCGGCGATGTATTCATTGACCATCTTGCCCAGGGTCGCCTTATCGTCCGGGAACCAGCGGCCGCCCCCCAAAGCATGCCGCACAACGTGCGGCGTTTTATTACTCATGGCTATCTCTCCCTTGCGTAACGGCGCACCGCACCCGATCAGCAGGGTGACGGCAACGGTTAGAACAATTGTTGATTTCATACAAAACAAATCCCATCACTATCGATTAGTCTACCCAATACGGAAAATATACAAAGCTAAAATGTAATTATTGTAACGGACCGGGTAACCATGCGTCCCATTGGCCGTCCCGATGCGCTTCGCGATCGGGACTGTGCGGCTCTGACTGTGACCATTGTCAGATTGGTAGGGCGGGTGTTTGCCTAGTCCGGCTCCACGCCGCCGGTGGATTTTCGCGGAGCGGCCGTCTTTGATTCCATCGCCCAATCCACGCTCCAGGGTTTGCGGCGGCGGAATTTTTCGTGGAATTTATTGGTCAACACACCGCGATTTTCAAGACTGATCATGCAGGCGCGCACGCAGCCCTGCCCGCCGCAAATCGCCTGGCCGGTGTTGTATAGATTCCTCGGTTTGCGATAAAAAGGAGTCCAGGGCGACGGGGCAATGTTTTTTTTATACAGCGGGTCCGTGTACGTGTGCTCGGGGTCAAGCGTGCCCTCCACCGCCTGGCCGCCGCAAAAAGCGATGTGACACGCATTACAGTCGAGTTGGCCCCATTCGGCGGGCTGGCCGGCCAACGTCACTTTCACTGTCTGATCGGCGCTAATGGCCTGCCCCGGACAGTGTTTGACGCATGCCATACAGCGGTTGCAAAGAGAGGGTCCCGCGTAAATCGGATCCGGCTCCAGGGCCGCTTCGGTGAGCACAATGCCGATGCGCTGGCGCGGGCCGAATTCGGGAGTCAGGAAGACCTTGCTGTAGCCGATTTCACCCAGGCCGCACAGGTAACCGGCAATCCGTAAATGGACCATCACATCCGGCGCGGGTCGGCCGGGTGCCACGGGACGGCTTTTCTTGGAACGCAGATTGCCTTCGTTGTCGATGGCACGCCAGTCACTCTGGTGCCCAATGGGGATCGCCTCGTATCCATGATCTTCGATGAATTTACTGAGATTGATGACGGTCAACGGAATATAGAGATATGTCAAGCCGCCATACCCCATGGCGGAATAGTTGCTGAAAAACGTGCCCTCCTCAATGCCGCGCAGACTGCCGCGCATGACCCGGAACGCCATGGCGATCACCGAGCGGGCCTCCGGCATGATCTGGCGCGGATCCATTTGGAGCGGCGCGCCTTCCCAGCGTTCGATGTTACCAATGCTGACTTTGTCAGCGCCCATGGCTTTTGCCATTTTTTTTACTGCTTTTGCCGTTAACATGATAGAGACTCCTTTGTTGAACCACGGGGCGTTTCGGGACCATTGCGGGCCCATTTTTTCAAGCCCGCAACAATTTCCCGAACGAGCGCGCGCTGACGCGAAGCGGCACAATCCATGCGCACTCCATAACACCCATAGAAAATTTTATCCCGCGCGATAACCGGCAGGGCCACACGCACACCTTTTTCCGGATGAAACGGGTAAACGCCGTAGCCTTGGCAACGGATGGCGGCCAATTCCTGATTCAGACGCGCAGCCGACTTCCATTGTGAAGCCCCATATTCGTCAAACGGGTAATGAATGCCGACGGCTTGCCGTTGCGGTTCATCGGCATAGGCCTGCGCGACCAGGCCGGATACGCTGGCAAACCAGCTCATCTTCCTGTCAAGCGGCCGCTCCAGATGACCGGGACGCTCCGGGCTCAACCGCAAACGCACCATCAGCTCACTACCGGCCGGTTCCGTATAGGTCAAGGTGGCCGACGGCCATTGGCGGGAAAAGGCCATGATGATTTTCTCGGCTTGGCGCAGGCACTCCCGGCGCTGCCATTGGCTCAGCATCTCGAACAGGGCCGGCCCAAGGATGTAGGCCGGCGCCCGCCTTGCCACAAAGCCGCGCGAAAGCAGCGAGCGCAACAGGTTGTGCGCCGTAGGCGCCTTCACACCCAGGCTTGCCGCCGCCTCATAGACGCGAATGCCGGTCTCGGAACGGGCAATGAGCGCCAGAATATCCAGGCCGCGCACCAGGGATTGGACCACATTACTATGCGCCATAAGCTTCCATGCCTAATACATCTATTCTAAATACTTACTGATAATAGATTAATTTATGGATAGAGCCTGTCAAGTAATACGTGAAATTATTTAAGGATACCGGGCAGCCTGGTCACAGCCCTCCAGATGACCGCGCGCGGGCGACATCCAACGGTGCATGCAAATAAAATCTGGCCAATGGAACTCTACTGCAATAATATACCTGCGATGAAACCGATTGAAGCCCAGCAACGCATCCGCAAGCTCCGCGCGACGCTTGAGCGCCATAATTACCTGTATTATGTTGCCAACCAGCCGGAGATTTCCGATCGCGATTATGACCGGCTCTACCATGAACTCGATGCCCTGGAAACCGCGCATCCCGAGTTCCTGACCCCCGACTCCCCTACCCGGCGTGTGGGCGGCGCGCCCCTGGCGGCGTTTGAGCAAGTCCGCCACCGCCTTCCCATGATGAGCCTGGATAACACGTATAGCCGGGCGGAACTGCTTAATTTTCACGAGCGCCTGGTGCGCCTGTTGCCGGGCCAGGCGTTCACCTATATCGTCGAACCCAAAATCGACGGAGTGGCCATTGCCCTGCGTTATGAGCATGGCCGCCTGGTAACAGGCAGCACCCGTGGCGACGGCGCCGTCGGTGACAACATCACCGCCAATCTGCGAACCATCCGCTCGATTCCGATGGCCTTACGCGGCGAAGGCAAGCCGCCCGCCGTGCTGGAAGTCCGCGGCGAAGTATACATGCCCCGTGACGGGTTCATGGCGATCAATCGTGCCCGCGAGGAGGCGGGCGAAGAGCCGTTCGCCAATCCGCGCAATGCGGCTGCCGGTTCCTTGAAACTGCTGGATTCGCGCCTGGTGGCGCGGCGCCCGCTGGACGTGATTATTTATGCCACGGGTGAGTTGGACGGCATTTTTTTCGATACGCATGCCCGGTTGCTCGCGGCCTTAAAGGCGTTTGGCTTTAAGATTCCCGGCAAGTTCTGGACATGCCGCTCGATGGATGAAGTGCTCGCGGCACTGGAAGAACTTAAAAACACCCGGCAGTCCTTCCCTTTCGAAATGGATGGAGGCGTCATCAAGGTCAACGAACGTGCATTTTACGAAAAATTAGGCGCAACCGCCAAGAGCCCGCGCTGGGCCGTGGCCTTCAAATATGAAAGCGAGCGCGCAGAAACGCGGCTAAACGCCATTACGCTGCAGGTGGGCCGCACAGGAGTACTTACGCCCGTGGCGGAACTGGAGCCCGTGGCCCTGGCAGGCTCGACCATCAACCGCGCCACGCTCCATAACGCCGACGAGGTCAATCGCAAGGACATCCGCATAGGCGATCACGTCTACATTGAAAAAGCGGGCGAAGTGATTCCGGCCGTCGTGGGGGTCAATACGAGCGCGCGCAACGGCCATGAGCGCATATTCCACATGCCGGATAAATGTCCTATCTGCGGCGAGCCGGTCACCCAGCAGGAAGGCGAAGTGGCTTTTCGTTGCGAGAACCTCCAATGCCCGGCGCAATTAAAGCGCTGGCTGCGGCATTTTGCGGCGCGCGGCGCCATGGATATCGAGGGCTTGGGCGAAGCGCTGGTGGACCAGTTGGTGGATGCCAACCTGGTCAGCGATCCTGCCGACTTATATCGGTTGCACCGCGAGAACGTGGAAACCCTGGAACGGATGGCCGCTAAATCAGCGCAAAACCTGCTCGACGGCATCGAAGCCAGCAAACAGCGCGATTTCTGGCGCGTATTGTTCGCGCTCGGCATCCGGCAGGTCGGCGCCAAAATGGCGCAGACCCTGGAACAGCATTACGCCGGAATCGAGCCGCTCATGCAGGCTACGCCGGATGAGCTCCAGCAGATCCGGGACATGGGGCCGGTGGCAGCTAAAAACATTTATGATTATTTCCACACTTCACGGAACTGCGTGTTGATCCGGCGGCTTCAGGATGCCGGTGTTACTATGACGCGCGCCGTAGGCGCCGCGCCAAAAGGCGGGCTTCTGGCCGGCAAGGTGTTTGTGCTGACCGGCGCCCTGGAGCATTTTTCCCGCGATCAGGCCGAACAGGCTATTCGCGCCCTGGGCGGCGAAGTCAGTTCCAGTGTCTCGAAAAAAACATTTCGTGTGGTCGCCGGTGCGGAGCCGGGCTCAAAGCTCGACAAGGCGCGGGTTCTGGGCGTCAAGGTGATGAACGAAACGGAATTTACGAAACTGGTTCATTCTTGAAGAAGCTGTTGAACAAGTCGTTGTCGTCAGTGAGGGTCATCCCGAGCGTAGTCGAGGGATCTTAAATATGGCCCAAATCTTCGATTTGGAGATTCTTCGCTTCGCTCTGAATGACTGTCGAAGCAGTTATTTAACAGTCACTTGAATACGGTCAATCATTCTTGTTTCATTAACCATCATTGAACAGGGGAAGCATGCAACGAATCACAAAAGATAAAGCGGCTTACTCCATGTCCTGCCGGAATGCGCCGGTGGCCGCAGTGCAGCCGGGCGAAACGGTTGTTGTGGAAACCGAGGACTGCTACAGCGGCCGGCTGAAAACACCCCGTGACCGGTTTACTAGTGATATGTGGAATACGGTCAATCCGGCGACCGGCCCGCTGGCCATTGCCGGGATCTATACGGGGCAGGTGCTGGGCGTGCGGATTGAGGACATTGCCACCCGCGACTATGCCGTCATGTGCGTGGAACACAACAGCGGCGCGCTGGGCGCATTTATTGAAGGGGTGGAAACAACCATATTGCCGATTCGCAACCAGGCCCTGGTGATTAATAAAAAGGTGCAAATCCCGATCCGTCCCATGATTGGTGTCATTGGCACGGCCCCGCGGCGCAAGGCCATGCTCAACGGGACGCCTGGCGAACACGGGGGGAACATGGACTGTAATGTTATCACGCGCGGGTGCACTGTGTATCTGCCGGTGCAGACGCCCGGCGCGCTGCTCATGCTGGGCGATATTCACGCCCTCATGGGCGATGGTGAAGTATGTATCTGCGCGGCGGAGGTTGCAGGCGAGATCACGCTAACGCCGCATATTGTCCGTCGCCGGTTGCCGACGCCCTGTGTCGAAACAGCCTCGGATCTTCATTTCATCGCGTCGGCCAAGTCCCTCGACACTTGCGAGCGCCGCGTACTGGCAAAGGCTATTCGGTTTCTGACCGGCGTGGTCGGCATACAAGCCAACAACGCTGCGCGGCTTATGAGTCTGGTTGGGGATTTGCGGGTGTGCCAGGTAGTTGACCCGCTGAAAACCATGCGGTTCACGCTGCCGAAAATTGCCCTGGCCGATTTCGATATGCGCGCCATCCGAGGTTTTGAATGACAATAAAGGCAGGGATGCAAGGGGCCTTAGGGCTATGCGCAAGAATGGTCTCGCGGGAGCTCCCTCCGTCGCCAGGAGCTTATGGCGGACAGGCTGTCACTCCATAAATGCCGATTATTCCGTGATTTGGAGGGCGGAGCTCTGTAACGCCGGGACGGCGAATCCCGGTCTCACAGGAGTTCGACCCTCCATAAATTCTTCTTCCATGATGCTGGAGGGCGAAGCGCCTGCGACGCCGCTGGTTTCAGCATGGATAACACAGCCCTGGCGGGGGCTTGTTCCGGTAAAAATAGCGCTTGCTTTTTATCTGGCATAGATTAATTATTACCCCATTTCTCACATAGCCATCCCCGCGGTTGTTTCGGCAAGAACGGCTGATACTCAGTATCAAACCGTATCGAGAACAGGAGGTGAAATCATCCTGCAAACACGTGGTTTTTTAATGTCGAAGATGTTATAACGTTCCTGATTAACACTAGTAAGGAAGAACACACATGAAGAGAATTGTTGTTGGTTTGCTGGCTGTTTGTCTGATTGGTTCGTTGACGGTTCTGGCGAACGAGGATAAAGCGACGACTGAAAAATCGGTTAAAAGAGTTGAATTGGTGGACGTCACCGCCACGGGCAAACTGGCCAAGCAAGGCAGCGATTTCACCGTTACCGAGGCCGATGGCACGGTGGTTAAAGTAATGGCGCCTAAGGCGGTCAAAGGCGAAGAAGCTCCGGCCGTGGATCTTGCGAAATTGGTCGGCAAGGACGTCAAGGTGGCAGGCAAAGGCAAGACCAAGACGAGCAAGGACGGCAAGAAAACTGTGTCCATCAAGGTAGTGACCAGCGCTGAAGAAGCGGCTGCTCCTGCGGCCCCGGCCGCCGCTGCTGCGCCCGCCGAAGCCCCCGCGGCCCCGGTTGCTGCTCCGGAAGCGAAGTAAACGAAGTTAAACGGCTGCAGGCTGAAAAGCTGAAGGCTGTAGATTGAAACAAGGAAGGCCGCTCATCGGAGCGGCCTTCTTAATTTTGATCATTGCTGAGCGCGTTTTTGTTTCAGCGCCAGCAGATTTTTCATGAGACCAGCCAAGGTCGAGTGACCCACCCGGGGCGTTTGGTCCACTGGGGCCGTTTGGTCCACGACAGCGCCAAACGCATCGTGTAGAAGTTTATACTGGCCATAGAGCTCGCGATAGATCGCCACATGCGCCGGGATTGGGCGATAAACGGTTGGCTTAACCCCCGTCATGGCCTTGATCGCCGGCTCGATTGCCGGATACGCGCTCCCCGCCAGAGCGCCGGCAATCGCCGCGCCCAATGCACAGGTCTGGGCTGAGCGCGAAATAAATATGGGCCGGTTAAGCACGTCGGCATAAATCTGCATGAAGAGCGCGTTTTTTTCGGCAATCCCGCCACAGCAGACCACGCGTTCGATGGGGACGCCGTATTCCACAATCCGGTTGACGATGGTCAACGCGCCAAAGGCCGTGGCCTCCAACAGGGCGCGGTACATTTCCGCGCGGGTCGTGTGCAATGTCATGCCGACCATGAGTCCGGTCAATTGCGGGTCCACGAGAATGGTCCGGTTCCCGTTGTTCCAATCGAGCGCCAATAGCCCACTGGCGCCGGGTTTCAGCCGGCCAGCTTCGGCGGTAAGTTTGACCTGCAAGGCATCGTTCCCCCGGCACACACTAGTGACAAACCATCGGAAAATATCACCCACGGCGGACTGACCCGCTTCGATGCCGATATAACCAGGCAACACCGAACCATCCACCATCCCGCAGACGCCGGGGATATCCGGCACCGGCATCGTGTTCTTAGCCACCAAAATATCGCAGGTGGAGGTGCCGATGATCTTCACCAGTGTGCCGGTTTTGACGCCTGCGCCCACGGCGCCCAGATGGGCATCAAAGGCGCCCACGGCCACGGGCAAACCCTCGGGCAAACCCCAGGTAGCCGCCCAGGCTTTGGTCAAACGCCCTGCCGGATGATCAATCGCAAACGCTTCCGAAGGCATGCGCTTACGGAGTTGCGCCAGGCGCGGATCGAGAGATGCCAGGAATTCCGCGTCCGGCATCCCGCCCCACTTGCGATTGAACATGGCCTTGTGCCCGGCGGCGCACACCCCGCACACTACATCCTCGGGCCGTTTGACGCCGCACAACACGGCCGGAATGTAATCCTCCAGTTCAATCCAGGCATGCGTGGCCGCAAACAGCCCCCGGTCCACATTCAGGCAATGCCATAATTTGGACCAATACCATTCCGAGGAATACACTCCACCGCACTGGGCGAGGAATTGGGGCCGTGTTTTTTTTGCCTGCGCCGTGATCCGTGCCGCTTCTTCGAAGGCCGTATGATCCTTCCAAAGCCAGGCATAGGCGTTCAGATTCTTTTTATATTTTGGGTTCAGACACATCGGTCGATTTTGCGCATCGACCGGGATCGGGGTTGACCCGGTAGTATCCACGCCGATCCCGATTACTTTATCCCCGCGCATGCCGGTCTGCCATCGAGCCTGGCGCAAGGCCGCTTTGACGACGCGCTCAAGGCAAACCAGGTAATCCGCCGGCGACTGCCGCGCCAGGGTGTGGTCATTGGGATGAAGCAAAACGCCGTCCGTGCCGCTGGGATAATTTACGACGGCCGTGCCGACTTCCCGGCCGTTGGCCGTATTGACCACGAGCGCCCGCACTGAATTTGTGCCATAATCAATGCCGAGCGTGTAAGTTGCCATTGATGGAAACTCCTGATTTAGTCTGACCGTAATATGCGGACTGCCCGTGCTTTCTTAAATAATGCTTGTCCAGCAGCGCCTGGGAAATGCCCGTGCGCCGGCCGCCCAGGCTTCGCCGAGGCGAGTCAAGCAGAAAGGTCAAAAGCGCCATCTTGCTGACAGCTTCCAGCACGATGGCATTTTCCACAGCCGCCGAAGGCGTCGCACCCCACGCAAAGGGCGCATGGTTGGCGACAAAAATGAACGGGCAAGCCATCGGCTGGAGCCGCAGTTGCCTGATTTTGCGCACAATCATCCGGCCGGTATTGGCCTCGTATTGTTCCCGGATGGCGGCGGGACGCATGACCTCGGTGACAGGCACGGCCCCGTAACAATAATCGGCATGCGTGGTGCCCAGGCATGGCAGGCTCCGTCCAGCCTGGGCAAAAGCCGTGGCATAGGTAGAATGGGTATGGGCCACGCCACCGATTTCAGAAAATTCACGGTACAGCACCAGATGGGTCGGCAGGTCCGTGGACGGCATGAGTGTCGACGCCAGCCGGCGGCCCGTCAGATCCGTTAATACCATGTCGGATGGCCGCAACGCTGTATAGTCCAGGCCGCTGGGCTTAATCACCACAATACCGCGCCGGCGGTCAATCCCGCTTACGTTGCCCCAGGTCATGGTGACCAACCCGGATGCTTTCAGGCGAAGATTTTCCTCCCAGACCTGCCGAATCAAATCGGCCAGCGTTCGGCGAATTGACTTGGTTTTATTCGGCATATCAGTTTTCTCCCATCGTCTTTGTTCCGGCATCGTTCCCCGATCGAAGCCGGTGCCGTTGTCCCGGCTTCGCCAAGGCGGCTTCAGGACGGGACACTGTCGTCCGTCGTCTGTCCTCCGGCCTCTGCCGGTTCCAACGGATCCAGGATCCAGCGTTTATTGAACCAGAACCACTGTTCCGGATGTTCCCGGATGGCGCGTTCAAAGACATCGAACACGGCCTGGGTAATTCGCCGCCAATCCTCGTTTTTTTCGAGATTGGCATCCGGCCAGACCGGGTCCATGATCCGATAGTGATGTCGCATCCAGCCCTGCCTTGTGATCACACACGGGAACACCGGCACGCCGGTCATTTTCGAAATCAGTCCCATGCCGCCGGCAATATTGGCCGTCTTGCCCAGGAATTGAATGGCCACGCCCGGCGTGCGCGAACGCACATCCGGCAACATGGCCAGGACCTTGCCCTCGCGGATCTTGCGGACAACGCCCTTCAGCACGGACGCGCTGCGCTGAAGCGTTTCAAAACCCGTGCCCATACGCATGCGATGGATATATTCTTCCACCAGTTGATTTTTCTGGTTCCCGGTTACGGTGAACAAGCGGACACCGCACGCCAGGCTGGTCAGCGTGGCCATTTCCCACGAGCCCATGTGCGGCGCGGCAATAATGGCGCCCTTCCCGGTTTGTATGTGCGCAATGATTTTGCGGTCCGAATCGCCGACATCCACCACCGAACGGATCCACTCCGGCGAGCTGACGGGAATCCGGATCATTTCCATTCCCGTAAAGCAAAAATCGCGCCACGAGCGCCAGGCCATGCGGTTCACCTCCCGCTTTGAATACTGCGTTCCAAAGACTTCCCGGATACGGTCCTTGGCCGCCGATACGCGATAGCGCAAAATATAAAAAATGAACCAGGCCATCCCCCACCCCAGTCCCAGCGCCACGCGGTACGGCAGGTGTTGAATCAGGCCGGCCACGGCACGCACCGCCAGGTACTCCATGACATGTTTGGGGCGGTGCTTCACGACGGCAATTTCCCCCGTTTGCGAAGATTCAATAGAAAGCTCTGTGTCATCTCCACGGCCCGTTCGGGGCACACCTCATGACAACAGCAACAGCCGATACAGGCGGTTGGCGTCAAGACCGGCATGGGTCCTTCATTCAAGCGCAAGGCTTTGACGGGGCACGCTTTGACGCACAAGCCGCACTTTACACAACGCGCCGTGAATGCCGGCCGGATCCACACATAGGGCGCCACCAGCTTGAGCAGCCAGATTGGTATCTGGTTCAGCAGGCTGGCGGTAACAGGAATATGGAACGGAGGCCGCTGGAGCGGCAGGGGCACATTCCCGACCATCTCGATCTGACTCCAGTCGGCGGTGCCAACTCCCGCCCGCTGAAGCGAGCCGAGATACGGAACTTTATTGAGCGGAATTTTCAATATATGACACAGGGCGGCATCCAGGGCCACACCGTCGGGCGATCCTGCGAGGAACCCCAGGTGCGTAAGATCTCCGGAGGTTGGCCCGTTACCTGCCATGGCTATGACGGCATCGCTGATCGTCAACCCCGGTTTGACGCGCGCGTAAAGCGCGGCCAGGAAGGCGCAGAATTGGTTTGGGGTGGGATATTGCTTGTGCAAAATGGTCTTTTGAAATCCCGGCAGGGTGCCATACATATTTTTAACGGCATTGGTCAGCACGGTCAGCATGTGCGTTTTAAGCTTGGGCATATTGATGACTAACGCCGCATCCAGTACCGGTTTGGCCACGCTATAGACAACACCTGCCCAATTAAACTGTACCGAACTTGACTTTTCCAGGTTGACGAGCGGAACCGATTCCTCGCCGCACATGGCCTTGAAGCCCGTCTTGTCCCAGACGCGTTCAATCTGGATCGCGTTACAGGCACTGTCGGCTACGATGGGGCTGGCGCCCGCGGCTTTAACCGCACGGATCATGGCCCGAACCACTTCCGGATGCGTCGTAACGGCCCGGTCTGGCGTGCGCGCACTTAGCAAATTCGGCTTCAGCAGCACCGTCTGCCCGGGCCGCACCCAAGTGGCTATCCCGCCCAGATCGCCCAGCAGCTTTGCGATAGCCGCTTGAATATTGGCGGGACTATAATCGGGACAGGCGGAGAGAGCGACTTTGGTACGCATATATCCTTCTTCTCTGGTCCGGCGTCTGGCATTTGGCAACGGACGTCCGTCTTACGTGCTGCCGGCGGGCTTGGCCGGATTTATCTGCGCGACGCGCAGAGGATAACGCAATATTAAATCGTTATCCAGCAGTATCTCCACCCAATAAGCGCCCGGCTGTTCGAACCCCGTATTGATAAATACTTCCACATTGGTAGCGGTCGCTTCCGCGTTTTGCAGACGAACGGGGATGGTCTGCCCCTTCACCAGCACGGTGGTCTGATCCGGCTTCAGCAAACGGGTTACCTGCTGGAAGGCGCCCTCGCCCCCGCACCAGCGCGTCACCACGCAGATACGCGGGAACATCAACGGGAATTGCTGGGCCGTGATGACATCGAACAACCCGATCAGCATGAATTTTCCGTTTATTTCCTGGCGGACATCATCGCAGATCACACTGGACTGAAGGTCTGGAATCATGGTTTGTTACTCCCCAAACAGCCGACGTAAAGCCGGCTCTACATAAGGCCTTTCGAATGGAATGCCGGTTTATGCCGGCTCGTTACGTTTTATCTTTCTTCAAAATAAGCGGCCCGGCCGGATCAGCTATCGACTGTTCGCCCGGCTGGAGCACCAGGAAATCGTCTGCCGGCCAATTGCCATCCACCAGGCGCTGGAGCAAGCCGGGATCCCCCTGCAGTTCATCATATTCCCATTTTAATTCTGCGGCACAGCTCCGTGTAAAAGCTTTGTCCCGTTCCTGATTGGGGAAGCCCCAGTCAATATAGGCGGCGCGATGGTATTTCCGGTACCATTCTTCCTGGACTTCCATCAGGTAGAGGGCATTGTCGTCGCCATATTGTTTGGTGTAATGCGCCAATGTCTGGGCATAGCGTGCCTTGCCGGGCATCAGGCACGTTTCGATCCAGCCCCCGCTGTACCAGTAGGTGCCGGGATGCTTGTCGAAATACTCCTGGTAGCGCTGTCGCGCGCCCAGGAGCAGGCTGATGCAATCGTGTGCACGCGGAATAATCACCGGGCATTGCCGCGCCACCAGGCCCGCGGCGCCGTTGCTGCACAGCGCATATCCCAGCAAGATGGCGTCATACGGGCAATCCGCCGCCACCAAGTCGCTCAATCCGCGTGCCCGTGAATGCGTCACCATCGGGGCGTCAATTTCGCGCTGGAGAGACTGCCGCAATATGTCGGGCTGGTCATGCAGTCCCTGCGGCAACATAACCACGTCCACCAGGTGTGGCGAGCGGGCTGCGCAGGCAAAAATCTCGCGCCGGAGCACGTTGCAACCGATCACTTTAAAGTGCATATTAACCTTTTATGGTTTGGTGTATAGGAATTTCAGTGTAACACATATCCTGGATTCCCGTTTTCACGGGAATGACAGAATGAATGCGTATGCTTGTCATTCCCGACTAGATCGGGAATCCATGATTTTCTTCTTTGCCGGCTGCCGGCGTTTGCCCTTGCCCCTGCGCGTCCGTGCGAAACGCCTGGCAGGCTTGCGCCGACGCTTGGCTTTGGCCCGGACCGGGCGCGCCGAAATAGCGCCGGGCTTGGCTTCCGGAAACAGATAGTCGAGGAAATGGCGGGCCACCTTGTTGCCCTCCGGCGGCGAGATCGCCAGGTCCGGACTTGTCTCAATCACCCAGTGCCGGCCGGTTTGGGCGTTGACGATGAAATCTACGCCCAGAACAGGGATATCGAACAGGCGCACGATTTTTTGCGCTTCACGGACGAGATCGGCGCTCACGGATTCCGTGATTTCAGTGACGGCTCCTCCCGTATGATAATTCGATGTCAGGCGCACCTGGATGGTCTTGCCCTTGCGCGGCACACTGGCGTAATCCAGGCCGAACGCCGCCAGGTTGCGCCGTGTTTCGACATCCAGCGGGATCCTGTTGCTGGCATCGGCATGGCAGGCCAGCGCATTTTTCTGCAGGATCAGGGAACGGATCGTGCTGACGCCGTTGCCGATAACGAAAGCAGGGTCGCGCCGTATGGCCGCCACAAAGCGGCCGTCCACAAAAATCAGCCGGTGGTCCACGCCCTCCACGAAGGCCTCGATGACCACATCGGCGCTGAAGGTAAGCGCCCGATCGATGGCGCGCTTCAGGTCCGCCATCGTGGTGACCGCCACCGAAACCCCGCGCCCACCCCATTCCCGGCAGGGCTTCACGACGAGCGATTTGTATTTTTCCAGGAAGGCCATGGCGGTGTCGAGGCGCGAATATTTTATCTGCCTGGGCATGGGAAAGCCATAGCGCTCCAGGAACACGTGGGCCAGGCGCTTGTCCTGGGCCATGTGAAAGCTGACCGCGCCGACGCGGTCAGTCAGGGAATTGTAGCACCTGATTTTACGGTCGCCATGTTTGAGGACAAAAATCGGTGTTTCCGCGTCAATGACTTCAATGCCGATGCCGCGCCGCCGGGCTTCATGGGTAATCGTGGTGGTATATACGGTGTTCACGGCGGCATGATGTCGGTTTGATTCCCCGGTGTCAAGGGGTGTAAGACAAATTTGCTGGTGATCAGTGGGCAAGGTATTGTTGGCAGCGCAGATGCGCCACGCATTTCTTTCGAAACGGACCGGTGATTTTGCCGCATCTGTCGGTTTGTGGCGCTCGCGCGGATACCTATCCAGCGCTTCGTGCCGTGCGCCGACATCTACGGCAAACTTGCCGGCCCTTTTCGAACCCCGGGGCGGGAACCGAAATGCGTGTCGCGGACGCCATCGCGCCCGCAGACCCGGCCTGCCCGCAGTGCTACAGCGTTGCAGGCGGGCGCGATCCCCCCCCTCGGTGGTCATGTCATCGGGCTTTGCCTGTCTCAAGGAAGCGCCTTATGGATCCGTTCGGATACCATACATCATCACGTGATTGCCTGTTTTTATCCTTTCTTATGCCTCACTCAACTTTTTTGTCCTACACCCGGTGTCAAGCGCGTTGCCATTATGCCATTATGGGCTTGTCACCGGACATGTTTTTGCCCATCATATCGAACCTGCTCAGTCGTCAGAAGACAGAACGCTGAGTCCTGGCTCCTGAGTTCAGGGCTGCGTCAAGAATGGTCTCGCAGTAGTTCGCCCCTCCATAAATGACAATTTTAGCGATAGTGGAGGGCGGAGCGCCTGCGACGCCGCTGATTTCAGCATGGATGACGCAGCCGTGTTTCTGAGTTATAATGGAAAAACGGCCATGTCTGTTACCACAATAGCCATTGTCCAGACAACCGTCGCCTCGCATCGAGAGGCACGGAGCCTGGCCGGCCTGATGGTGAAGGCGCGCCTGGCGGCCTGTGTTCAGATTATGCCCATTCACAGCACGTACCGCTGGCATAACAAGGTGGAACAGGCTGCCGAATGGCTGGTAACGGCCAAAACCCAGCGCGCGCATGCCAGGGCGCTGATGGCATTCATCCGACGCCACCATCCATATGAAGTGCCGGAAATTATGGCACTGAGTGTGGCGCAGGTCCTGCCCGCCTACCGCCAGTGGGTGTTTCGGGAGACAAAGGTCAAGCGCTAGAGAGGATGTTGAAAAACCGCTTCTCCGGTCATTCAGAGCGGAGCGAAAAATCTCCAAATCACAGATTTGGGCCTTTTTTAGATCCCTCGACTTCGCTCGGGATGACATTCACAGGCGATAATGACTTTGTAAACAGACTCTTAGAGCCCTTGCCTTAGTGACTACTCAGTTATGCCTGCCCTAGCGTCAATCAGGAGAGGTTGGGCCATTCAGGGGGCCTAATCCTGTTTGGCCGCCTTTTTGACGGCAACAATGTCAGCGAGCCATTCCTTGTGGATTTGCAAAAGTTCTTCGCGCATGGTCTCGACTTCGGCGACACGGAGATTGTATTTTTGCGGCCAGACGCCTTCAATTTCAAGATATCTTTCGGCAAACTGCGGCAACCGGTTCATGAGCGTGTGCAGGCTTTTGAGCGCGGGGCTGTAACGGCGGGCGTTCTGCGTATCCAGAGGAGGGTCCTTGAGCGCCTGGCCCAGGGCTGAACAGACCAGCCTGATCCCCCGCAGGCTCTCAACGTCCCCGCCACTGATTACGTAACCCCGCACGGTCTCCTGGACGTTGGTTTTCTTGACCTCCACCACCACCGTCTCGTATTCGCCGAGGCGATGGTGACGCTGGCTCTGCCTGACGGGGCGGTGGATGATCTTCGTTTGGTCACCGGTGTCGCTGTAGTTAGGCTTGAACTGAAGTTTCGCGTTGAGCGCCTGTGACGCCGGCTTCGTGAAATAATCCCCGATCGCGAGTAGGATGGCGTTCATGTGGGCATCGTCATACGGCAGTTTGGTTTTATCGTCCTTGGACGGGATCCCCTCCGTCTCCGCCTTCTGGATGGCGTCCTTGACTTTCTTGAGCAAGGTCTCCCTTGTCTCCACGCCGCCGGCGTTAAGACAAATGAAGATGGCCAAAAACAGAATTGATAATATATGGTTGAGTGTTCGCATGTCTGGGGCCAAGGCAGGCCGAAGTCCCATCCGATTCCCTTGTTTGACACTATAATTACGATCCGGTGGGTTTGTCCAGTGTTTCTTGGAATGGCAATGGCGGGTGGGTGTAAGACAAATTTGTTGGTGATCAGTGGGCAAGGTATTGTTGGCAGCGCAGATGCGCCACGCATTTCTTTCGAAACGGGCCGGTGATTTTGCCGCATCTGTCGGCTTGTGGCGCTCGCGCGGATACCTATCTAGCGCTTCGTGCCGTGCGCCGACATCTACGGCAAACTTGCCGGCCCTTTTCGAACCCCGGGGCGGGAACCGAAATGCGTGTCGCGGACGCCATCGCGCCTGCAGACCCGGCCTGCCCGCAATGCTACACACCCGCCTGTATCGCCTGTGGCGAAGCCACTGCGGGCAGGTAGCTTTGCAGGCGGGCGCGATATCCACCCCGGTGGTTATGTCATCCGGTCTTGCCTGTCTCAAGGAAGCGCTTTATGGATCCGTTCTGATACCATACATCATCCCGTGATTGCCTGTTTTTATACTTTCTTATGCCTCACTCAACTTTCTTGACTTACACCCATGGCGAGTAAAGAGCGAATACTTCCCGTTTAATTCCGGCGGAAGCATCCGGTTTTCCATCTCTCCAGAATAATGGATTCCTGCTCCACAAAACCCCGGGCCATGTATGCGGATCGAACCGCCTCGTATTGCTCTTCCATGATACCTGAAAGCACAAGACCACTGCCGGGAATCCGGCTCACGGCGGCGATAATCCGGTCCGCCCATTGGATGAGGATATCTGCCAGCAGATTGGCCAGGACAAGATCATAGGCTTGATCGGCTTTTAATTCAGCCAAAGTGACGCGTGCCACATCGGCCTGAATACATTCCATCCGGTCGGCCACGCCATTGATGACCGCGTTGGCTCGCGCCACGCGTACCGCGGCGGGATCGTTGTCCATGGCAGTCACGCGGGGAAACCCCAGTTTGGCGGCGGCAATCGCCAGGATGCCCGTGCCGCATCCCATATCCAACACGAATGCCTTTGGTTGGCGGCGCTGCCAGGCATCCAGGAAGCGCAGGCAGGCGCGGGTCGTGCCATGCAGGCCGGTGCCGAAACTCAGGCCCGGGTCGATTTCCACGATGCAATCCTCCGGCCGCTCCTCAAACGATTCCCAGGACGGCTTGACCACGATCCGGTCCGATACGCGCTGGGTGTGAAAGAATTGTTTCCAGCTTTCCGCCCAATCCTGGCGCTCCACCGGTTTGATGGTTGGCGCTCCGAACTGCGCCTGGGGCGCCAGTACTTTCAGCGCTTTCAGGCGTGATTCGGCTTCGGCGCGGGTCGCGCAGAATATTTCCAGCCGGGCCGGGCCCGCGCCCTCCGGTAAATGGACGCCCAGGTTCCAGTCAACCAGGGTTTCGGCGAGGATCAGCGCGTTGGTTTCATCCGTCTCGATGACGAGGGCATAACTGTCGGCCGGTTTGTTCATATATCCAGGAATTTTCGGACTGAATTCCAATTGACATTCGGCATGAAAGCGCGTAGCTAATTTATCAAATAAGTTGCTTAATTTAACCATGACCTTACTGGATGTCGCTGGCATATTGCAATATGTAATTCGCAACTAATATCTGTTCGAACTGAAAAGAAACGAATACAATGAAGATGCTGTACATCCTGATGATTGGTTTCGTCACGGAGAACATGGCAATGGCGCAAGCGACGAACACCGAGACCAGAACATTTGCCACTCCGGCCATCTTTTCCCGAATTGTGCAAAGCAACGGAGTCATCGTGGTCACATCTCCGGACACACAGACCCGATTCCTAGCTTTCTTGAATTCAACCAACATCGGCTTTGCCGATCTTGGGCGGGATTTCGTCCTCCGTTCAGGCGACACCCTGGACCTCGCCGAGAAGCACACAACGATCAAGGCCGAAGCGGCCATCACCAAGACAGAAGCAAGATTGACGGTGACAAAGGTTCACGATGCACGTTCATTCGGATACGGTGTCACGACAAATGTGGTTGTACTGACGGAGAAGAGAAAGTAGACATGTTCGAACAATCGCCTTCACCGTATTCCTCACCCGCAGCGGGTTCGGAATCCGGTGAGGCGTGGCGTTGAGACTGTCGAAAAAGTCATTTTTGATGGGCAAAAGGATTGAACCGATCTGCGGATGTGTTAGACTTCGAGTTATAAACTTAAGGAGCCTAACGCATGCCGAACTACAAGCCATACGACTACA
>JAQUMN010000037.1 GCA_028718125.1 Kiritimatiellia bacterium | reverse complement strand
CGGCGGCGGTGGCTTACCTGTTGGGAGGGCCGATAGTTAATCCCATCGTCGCGGCGTCAACCATGCTGGCATACAAAATGGACTGGTGGGTGGCGGCCATCCGATTGCTGTGCGGTTATGCCATTGCTGTATTCGTAGCTTTGGCCATGGGGCGTCTATTTGTACGCCGTCCGGCATTGTTGGCGTCGCCGGGCGCGCGTGAACATACACAGGGCAATCAAAAAACGGCAGCGTACGAAATCGGGTGCTCGTGTTGCGCGCATGGCGCGCAACATGTCTCAACTAGCTTGATCGGGAAGCTTGCCGGCGCTTTCCGGCATGCTTCCGACGATTTTCTGGCCGTAGCCCACTACCTTGTGATCGGCGCGGCGGTTGCCGCCTTGGCCCAAACGCTTGTGGATCGCCGGTTGTTTCTGGAATTGTCCGCCTTGCCGATTGTGCCTTCTCTTCTGATGATGGGGCTGGCTATCCTGCTGAACCTCTGTTCCGAGGCCGATGCCTTTATCGCCGCTTCGTTCCGTGGCCTTCTATCCTTGCCCGCGCAAATGGCGTTCATGTTGACGGGCCCCATGTTCGATCTCAAACTGCTGCTGATGTATCAGACCGTCTTCTCCAGACGCGCCATCATTTCCCTGGCCGGATTGATTCTGCTGGCCGTGCTTGTTGTCGTGGCAGGGCTGGAAGCGCTGGGAATGGGGATGTTATGAACCTTATGCGCGATTTGCTTGCCCGCTACTGGCGTCCGCTTCTGTTGGGAGCTTGGTTTTATGCGCTCAGCGGTCTGCTGCCGGGTCGCGCTTATCTGGATTTTCTACGTCCGGAATTCGTTGTTCTGCTCGTGCTTGGACTGCTGGTGTTGCTCGGTTTCATTTTCAGCGCCATCCATGCGCGTCCCCAGCCGTTTGATCTCGATCAGGCCACGCGGGTTTTGATTCTGATCCTGCCGCTGGCATGTCTTTGCATGGCCCGCGGCACGACGCTGGATGCCAATGCGTTTCAACGCCGATGGACGGGGATGGCCGAAATTAATGGCCGGAATATGCCGCTACAAGATGCCGTCATGAATGAAGAAATGAGTGATGCTTCCGGATCGGATGAGGATGTCCCGCTCCATTATCTTTGCCGTTGGCCCAAAGCCTATGCCGGGCGCACGATTGCCGTCGTTGGCATGCTTCATCGCAATCCTAAAATTGCGTCACAATTCGGGACCAATACCTGTGTCCTGTTCCGCTTTGTCATCAACTGCTGTGTCGCCGACGCCGTGCCGGCGGCAATTCTTGTTGACGGTATTCCAGCCGATTGGCCCGAGAGCACATGGGTACACGCCAGCGGACGATTCGCGCTCCGCAATGAAAACGACCGGCCAATTCCTTTTTTAAACGCCGCGCAGGCTTCGCGGGTGCCGAAGCCGCAACAACCCTATTTATACTGAAGTTTAGAACACATGAGAAGGGGATTGACGAAAGTAATAGGTGTTTTGCTGTTCCTGCTGTTTGTCGGCGGGATCGTCCTGCTTTCCTCTTTCCACCGGGCGCATTGCGACGGCAATCATGGAGCGCACGCGGCCGCCCAGTGTTCGATTTGCCAATTTGCCAACACCCCGGTCATCACGACGGCTTCGTACATTGCGCCAATTGTCGAGTCCGTCATGGTTGGCGATGTAGTTCTTCCGCAATCGTTCATTCTTTCCTCGCCCTTGCGCGATCCCACCCAGGCGCGCGCTCCTCCGGTTGCCTGACATCTCGCTTGCTCAGGCATCACGCGACGCTGGTTTGTTTGTCCGCGTCGCCGTTTATTGACTTCACCCAATTCAGTAAAGGAGGAATCTTTGAAGACTGCACTCTATCGTTTGCTTGCCGCCATCGTTCTGATGGTGCCCCTCATAAGCTTTGCGGCCGACGAGGGAACGTCAACTAACATGATTGATGAACTCAGGCAACTGCGTTTGCGCACGGAGGCTCTTGAGCAGAAAGTGTCGGAGACCAAGCTCACCGCCCCGGCCATGACGCTGGGGCGCGCGGGTTCTGCTTACATGAACGCCAGTTTCGATGTTCTGTTTAACGCCGGCTGGTCATCCCCTGCGGATACCAAGGAAATCCAACCTGGCTGTCATGATCCGTCACAGCGGGGATTTTCCATCCGTAATGCGGAACTCGCACTCGACGGTGCTGTCGACCCTTACCTCAAGGGGTTCGCCAACATCGTTTTTATGACCGATTTCGAGGAGGAAACCCAATTGGAATTGGAAGAGGCCTATGCGCTTTCCTCCTGCCTGCCCTATGGATTACAGGCCAAAGCGGGCCGGTTTTACGCGGAATTCGGCCGACAAAACAACCAACATCCTCACACATGGGCGTTCGTGGATCAGCCCTTGATCCTTAACCGGATGTTTGGCGAGGATGGTCTGCGCCAGAACGGCGCGCGGTTGTCATGGCTCGTCCCCACGCCAAATTACACGGAGTTGACGCTCGGCATGTTCAACGGCCAGGGGGGCGATGCCTTTAGCTTCCGTTACACCGGGGAGGCAGATACCAACGGGATTGACCGTGTTTACGGGCACGCAACAACCGCTCGTAATCTCGACGGCTTGGGCGACTTCCTCTTTGTGCCTCGTCTCGCCTCATCATTTGACCTGACCGATTCACAAACTCTCGTCCTGGGCGCCTCTGCGGCGCTCGGTCCAAACGACACGGGTGCAGACACCCGCTCTCTCATCTATGGCTTGGACGCGTTCTGGAAATGGAAGCCGCTGAACGCCGAAGCAGGATGGCCGTTTGTCACATGGCAAACTGAGGTGCTGGGCCGCAACTTCGAAGCAGGCGAAGATTCCGCCGCAGGGTTGCCTGCCGAGACGTTGCATGACTGGGGCTTTTATTCCCAAGTGCAGTGGGGGTTCATCCGGCGCTGGGTACTGGGGTTACGCGGCGAGTATGTGACCGGCGACAAGAGCGCCAGCGAAGACGCAACGGCGGAACGTCCAACCGAAGAACGGATTTCCCCAAATATTACCTGGTACCCGACCGAATTCAGCAAACTGCGATTTCAGTATAACCACACGTGGCAGGAAAACGCGCAGGATGGTGATGCCGTGTGGCTCCAACTGGAGTTCATGCTCGGCGCACATGCGGCACACAAGTTTTGATCCATGGCAGAGATATAAAAAAAACGACCTTGAAGGAGGAGTCTCATCTTATGAATACGAATACCAACATGTCTAAAACGATTGTGGTGTTGACAGTCTTACTGGCGCTGGCCGCGTCCGGTCACGCCAAACTGAACGTCGTGTCAACGACGGCCGATTTTGGCTCCATTGCGCAGGAAATCGGAGGCGACCTTGTCCATGTTATTGTCCTTGCCAAACCGACAGAGGACCCGCATTTTGTTGACGCCAAACCAAGTTATATCGCCAAAATCGCGCGGGCTGACGTGCTTATTGAGGGCGGGGCTGAACTGGAAATGGGTTGGTTGCCGCCATTGATTGACGGTGCCCGAAATTCAAAAATCGAATTGGGCCGACCGGGACGTGTTCTATGCGCCGAAGGCCTTGCATTGCTGGAAGTGCCTACAACGCTGGATCGCTCAGAGGGCGATATCCACGCGATGGGGAATCCTCATTTCATGACGGATCCCATGAACGCTCGCCATGCGGCAGAACGGATTTGTGCCGCCCTCAGCATAGTTGACCTCGACCATAGCGCTGCGTACCGACAAAATCTGGACGCCTTCGTCAAGCGCTTGGACGGGAGACTGGCATCCTGGCAAAAGCAAATGGCGCCCTTCCAAGGCAAAAGCGTGGTTGCCTATCACAACTCGTGGCCATACTTCGCCAACCGTTTCGGCGTGAAGATTGACATCTTCCTCGAACCGAAACCCGGTATTCCCCCCACGCCGGCACACTTGGCAGACGTGATAACTCATATGAAAGCAGAGCAGATCGGGGTCATTTTGGTGGAGCCCTATCAGAATCGAAAAACAGCCGATAAAGTGTCGGCACAGACAGACGCAGTCATTGTGGATTTTGCGCAATATCCGGGCGGCGTCAAAGGATCCGAAGCCGGATATGTCGAACTGATTGACTATCTTGTCAACACACTCGCCACGGCGTTGAACCGAGCGCAGACATCAAAGGAGTAGGCTCATGAGTGAGGCTTTTCAAATCATGTTGTGGCCTTTTTTGGCCTGTCTTTTACTTCCAGGGATACTGGTGTACTTAGGGCTTCATATTGTGCGGCGCGAAATCATCTTTGTTGACCTTGCGCTGGCCCAAGTCGCGGCCATGGGAATTTGCCTGGCCATTCTCCTGGGTCACGACGCCCACGCTTGGCAGACGACAGCTTGGTCGGCGGCCTTTACGTTGGTCGGTGCCGGAGTTCTGACACTGACCCGTCCCAGCGGACGGCGGGTTCCACAGGAAGCGTTGATCGGTATTGTGTACGTGGTCGCGGCGGCGGCATCGTTTCTCTTGTTGAGCCGGAGCCCGGAGGGCAATGAGGAATTACGCAGGACGCTGGTCGGCGAGATTTTATTGGTGCGTCCCGATGAGGTTCTGCGCACCTTCGCCTTGTTTGTGGCGGTCGGCGCCGTGCATTTCGTCTTTCGCCGCCCCTTTCTGCTTCTCTCATTCAACCCGGATCGCGGCCGTTCAGAAGGATTGCGTTTGTGGTTTTGGGATTTTCTGTTCTACGCGCTTTTCGGTGTTGTTGTAACCAGTTTTGTCCGAATGGGCGGCGTGTTTCTGGCCTTCTCGTTCCTCATCATCCCCGCCGTGTGCGCCAACCTCTTCGCAAAGTCGTTGAGGACGCAACTTGCCGTTGGGTGGGCCGTGGCAACGCTGTCCAGTATTGTCGGGCTGGTCGCTTCATACCGGCTTGACCTGCCGACCGGAGCGGCAGTTGTTTGCGCGCTTGGGCTGTCTCTGTTGCTGACAGGGATCGGCAGGGGTATAGGCTTCATGATCAAACGGTGATGGAGAAAGTATTCTTTGCGGAGGCTTCGCCTTCGGCGTGTTGGCAAATCTCCGTGTGGATATCGTAATTGGTAAGAATGCGAGCTACTCGTGGTGTGGGCGTGGAAGATGGCTCAATCTATATGCCACGAGGCATCCAGCCCGTAGAGCTTTTCGTGATCGTGCCGTCGGCCGCCCTTGCGGGCCAGGAGGCGGGCCATGTCGTGTTGTCCGTAGGCCTCGGCCCAAGTCAGGGGCGTGTTGCCATTATTGTCGCAGGCGTTAATATCGGCGCCGGAATTCAGCAGACATTTAACACCGCCGGTAGCCCTCCGTGGTTGACATTCCGGCCATAGGTGTGATCACACTCACACCAAAGCAAACCATAGTCTGGCAGGACCACCTTGAACGCCCAGAACTTCGCCGCCACCTGTTCTACGGCGGGGCTCGGTCGGGAATAACTGATGTCATCCTTGCTTGGCTTTGCATTCAGGCCGCCACATATCCCGGCGCGCGAATTCTCATGGCCCGGCGCACTCGCATTGCGGAGCGGCTTTGTCGCCCTCACCGACGATGCCATCCTCGAACGCCTGCTGGCGTTGAACCAGGCATGCGCTCAGTCATCCGCACCAGTCTCGACGTGACACCGTTGACGCCACAGTCCCGGCGCTACGATTTCCGGAAACGGCTCTTGCGATAGATTTGGACACGCTCCCGGCTCCTATCGCCACCCGACCCATACAAGGCACCCCCGGCCGGCGATCGTTCGTTTTTTGCCGTCATAATACACGCACACCACAATCACGGTCTTTAGGCAGGTGAATGCTTCCTGGCAGATACTTGTCACAGTGTGACGGTGACACTAAACTTGTCACCACTTGTCACCGGTCGGGAGGGATTCAGGGTTACTCATGGTAACCCATGGTAAAATCTGATATTTCGCAAGTGGTTTTTGTTCAATGCAATTACAACAATACCAGCAAATTATGAAAAATGGCCAGCCTGATTTCAAGACCGGTGCTATAGTCCACTCAGCCACCCTTCCTTGATAAACAAATAATTCATTATACGGCCGGTTTTTCGCTTGCTCCGGCTTTGGCCGGAGCAAGCGACCACTTGCCACGCGCTGGGCGCGTAGCGACGTGACAAGAACGGTGCTACCTGCCCCTTGGGTTTTCCGGAAGGGAAATCCCGCCGGGGCCGTCCACTCAGCCATCCTTCCAAATCTGAGCGCACCGTCATTAAAATACGGCATGCAGGGCGTAGATTCAAACAGATATTATAAAGCCGGTCGGCGCCACCTGTCCCAGCGTGCGGATTCTCATGGTACGGCAGGCGCGGATTGCCGCGGCTCTTGCCATTATCCTGCTTGATCACTCGGTTTTTTCAACTGGCTTTTCCGAACAGCCCTGATACATTCAAAAACACCTCGCGGGTGGAAGGCGACGGAGTATTGGGATACATATATTCGATGATTCCCGCGCTGACTTCGATCATCCGCACTGGGAAATCGTAGGCGGCCGTCAGGTCCACCTCGGGAAACTGGCGCTTGCCCGTGACTTTGTCGCTGAGATCATAATTTCCCCATACATTCAGGCGGACCCCGTGCTTTTGAATCGTTAGGGCTGGTTGAATCACCGGCCGGTCACTGTTGACCTGGCCACGGCGCCGGGCAAGATGGTTCATTTGGGGCTGAAAGCGGCGCCGAAACGCTCGACGCGGCCTATGCCAACGAGCATTGGCCCTGGCAATTATGCGAAAACAGGTTTTATCAATTGCTGACGCAGTGTCGGGCATTAGCGTCTACCAAGCGGAGGAAATTCCGGTTTAAAAATCCGTTACTGGTGTTGGACGCCTACCTCAGTGGTGAGGCGTGCTTTGTTCGGGTTGCCTTTCTTCCTCCACCCGGCCGGGCGCATGGCAAATTTATAGGTTGGCGAAACTGCCGGCTCGGTGTATAAATATCCGGTATCCGGTATTCATGAAGTCAGCGGCCGTTGGCAACAAGATGCTTTATCCAGGGGGACCACGTTTATGGCCACAATACTAACCAGCCAGGAAATCCAGAACCTCATTCCCCACCGCTATCCCATGTTGCTGGTTGACCGGATCATCGAATGCGACGACCAGAATCACATTGTAGGGATCAAAAACATATCGGTCAACGAACCGTTTTTCCAAGGGCATTTTCCCGGCAGCCCCATTATGCCGGGCGTCCTGCAGCTGGAGGCCATGGCGCAGGTCGGCGGCATCCTGCATTGCCGCAAAACCGGCTCCCATAGCAGCCAGCCGTTATTCATGGGGGTTGATAATGCCAAGTTTCGAAAAATGATCACCCCGGGCGATCAGATGCGCATCGAGGTTGAAATCACAACCACCCGCGGGAACGTGATCCGGGCGCACGGCCGGGTCCTGGTGGACGGCCAGTTGGCATCCGAGGCAAACCTGTTATTCATGTTGACGGACCAGAAAGTGTAACTATGACCACTATTCATCCAACCGCTATCGTGGATCCCGGCGCCGAACTGGACGAGGGCGTGGAAATCGGCGCCTACAGCATCATTGGCGCGCACGTCAAAATCGGACGCGCCGCGCGCGTCATGCCGCACGTCTTCATAGACGGCTGGACGACGATCGGAGAAGGCTGTACAATTTTTCCCTTTGCCAGTATCGGAACCCAGACCCAGGATTTGAAATTCAAAGGCGCCGTAACGTTCGTGGAAATTGGCGACCGCACCACTCTGCGCGAGTATGTCACCGTCAACGCAGGCACAAACGAGGGGGACGTAACTCGGGTCGGATCCGGTTGCCACATCTGCGCCTACTGCCATGTGGCACATCAATGCCTTGTCGGCAACAACGTCATCATGTCTAATGCAACCAATCTGGCCGGCCACGTGATTGTGGAAGATGACGCTGTTTTTGGAGGCATGGGCGGGGTGCATCAATTTGTAAGAATCGGAAAACTTTGCATGGTCGGCGCATGCGCGAAGGCCACCCAGGATATTCCGCCTTTCATGATGGCGGACGGCAATCCCGCCACCATTCACGGCATCAATATCATAGGACTGCAGAGACATAACGTAACGGAACCCGTCCGCCGAACCCTGAAAGAGGCCTGTCGCATTCTTTACCGGGAAAACCTGACTACCCGCGCGGCCCTTGAAAAAATGAAGACCGAGCTGACTCTCTGCCCGGAACTCAATCATCTGATCGCATTTGTAGCGTCCTCGGAACGAGGCATTGCAAGGTGAGGGCGGACGACAGACGACGTACGAATTACGAACATCAAATCACGAATAACAAATCGCGAATGTCGAATATCGACAAAGAATGAATAAACGAATCGCATGTCTCTTAATAACCGGGATGGCGATGCTGGCCGCGCCAGAACGCCCGGCAGTATTTGCCCAGACAAACACGCCGGCAGAGGGAACCGGCCAAACAACCGCCGGCGCTTTCGTGAACTTCAACTTTGACCAGGTGGATATACGCTTCCTGGTTAAGCTGGTCGGCGACCTCACCGGCAAACGATTTGTGATTGACAAGGAAATTGACGGGAAAGTCACGGTGGTAACTCCGCCGCAAATTCCGCTCAGCGAAGTGTATCCCCTTTTCATTTCCATCCTGGAGGCCGCGGGCTGCGCCGTTGTGGAGCGCGACGGCATCAGCCGGATCGTGGCCCGCGAAAAGCGGATAACCCCCATCGCGCCCGTCATGGGCGAAAGCGAAAAAGCGCCTCCCGACGGGGTAATCACCAAGGTAATCCGCGTCAACAGCCTGCGCGCCGCGGACGTGCGCCGCCTGCTCGAGCCCATGGTGGACCAGGGCAAGGCCGGGGCCATAGGCGTCCTGGAGACTACCAACCACCTGATCATCACGGACACCGCCGCGAGCATCCGCCGCATCGAACAGATCATTGCGCAGATTGACAAGCCCGGCATGGCGCGCACTACGGAAATTTATATTTTGAAGTTCGCCGATGCCGAAGGCATTGCCGCCGAGCTTAACCTGGCCATGAGCACCGCCACCAGCAAGCAAGAGACGCAGGGCGAACAGCTGCGCCAGCGCCTGCCCAAGCCCGCGGATGGAGGCACATCCGTGACGCTTCCCAGCGATGTCGTGGTCGTGGCGGCCCCCCACTCCAACAGCCTGATCCTGGTCGGCACCCCCGGTCAGATCACCGAGTTGAAACGGATCATTGCGGCCATGGACACCGAGCCCCGGAGCGGCTACGGGCACCTGCAGGCCATCTTCCTTAAATATCTTTCCTCCGACGAAGCCGCCAAGAGCCTGACGGCGCTCATTTCCAAGCGCGTCGAAAAGCCGCAAAACCAGAAAATATCCATCGAGTCCAGCCTGGGCAACAACGCCCTGCTGGTGGATGCCGCCCCGGAAGATTTCAAGATGGTCAAAGAGCTGATCGAACAGCTGGACCAGCCCCCGCAACAGGTACTGGTGGAAGTCATGATCGCCGAATTGACCTTGACTGACGGCAGCAGCCTGGGGGCCGAGCTGCTGGCCGGCGCCAATCCTTCCGTGGGCTCCACAGTGGCCGTGGGAGGCATGCGCACATCCCAGGGCGACGACACGCTGATGCAGCAGGTTGCCAGCGGATTGATCCCCAACGGTCTGACCTTTGGACTGGCCCAGGGCAGCTATACGGATGCCGACGGGAACGTAGTGCCCCGCTTCCCGGCGCTGCTCAATATCATTGCCATCAAGCAGAATGGCAAATTCAAAATTCTTTCCAATATTCCGCTCTGGACCCAGAACAACCAGCCGGCCACCGTCACGATCGGCAAGAACATCCCCCTTCTGAAATCCACCGTCTCGGCCGGGGCCGGCACGGCCCGCGATTATATCGAGAACATCGACCGCGTGGATGTCGGCATCAAGCTGAGCGTCACCCCGCACATCAATCCCAACCGCGAAGTGCTGATGAAGCTTAACCCGAGCATTGAAGCCATCCTGGAAAGCTCCACCGAGGGCGTTCATTTCACGCCGACAATCGCCAAGCGGGAAGTCACCACGACCCTGACCGTGCCGGATGGCGACACAATCGTAATCAGCGGGCTCATGCGCGAAGATACCGTCTTCAATGATCGGAAAATCCCGTATCTCGGCGCAATTCCCCTCATCGGCTGGCTGTTCCACAGCAAGGAGGAAGCTGTGGAACGGACCAACCTGCTGATCTTTGTCACGCCGCATGTGTCAACCAACGCCGCCAACGCACTCGCCTTGACCGAAATGATCAAAAAGAAAACCACGTTCCAGACGGAAACAAACATGCTGATCAAGCCCATCGATGAAGACGAGGCCGGGAAGAAGAAGTAAGGGAGACGACGGAAGACAGAGATCAGAAGGCGGACGACAAACCATTCTGCATTCTTCATTGGAACATCAGTCATGCCCCCTGAATCCAAGACAAGCGAATCCACGGCCGAGATGGCACAGTTAAGGGCCCTGGCGCAGAAATTCAACCTGGACCTGATAACAGCGGTGGACAATGCCATGCTGGCCGCCGACCTGGCCGCCGATTTGCCGGTGGAATGGGCGCGCACGCACCTCATGCTGCCAATCCGGCGCCATGGCCAACCGGTCTTGTTGCTCAACGATCCGACCGCCATCAGCGCACAGAAACACCTGGAGCTGCTCCTCAACCGGGAATTACCGCCAATGCTTGCGCCGCAGGCGGTGATTATGAATGCCATCGAGCGCAGCTATTTCAGCCGCACGGATACCGCGCGCGAGTTCCTCCGCGACCTGGATGAACTCGCGCCCGCCGAAAACAGGGCGTCTCCGCGCAGCGACGACCTTTTGCAGGTGATCGAAAATGCACCCATTACCCAGCTTATCAACCTGATCCTGCTGGAAGCCATCAAGGCCAACGCATCCGATATCCACGTAGAGCCTTTCGAATCCCGCATGCGCATCCGTTACCGCATTGACGGCGTGCTCTACGAGCAAACGTCGCCGCCGAAACACCTGGAACCAGCCCTGATATCGCGGCTCAAGGTCATGGCCCATATGGATATCTCCGAAAAACGCCTGCCCCAGGACGGTGTAGCGCGGGTCCGGATCGGCGAACGCGAAATTGATATTCGCGCCTCGTCCATCCCGGTGGCCGAAGGCGAGCGCGTCGTCCTGCGACTGCTTAACCGCAACACCACGGTGCTGCCCTTGGCCGGGCTCGGGCTCTCGGCGACCATGCTGACGGCCATTGACCGCCTGCTCATGGAACCGAACGGGATCATTATCGTCAGCGGCCCGACCGGGAGCGGCAAAACGACCACCCTGTATGCGGCACTTCAGCAGCTGAACAAGTCGCGGCTGAACATCCTGACAATAGAAGATCCAATCGAATACCAGCTCCCGGACATCGGCCAGATCCAGGTAAAGCCCAAAATCGGCCTGACGTTTGCCGACGGCTTGCGGCATATTCTGCGCCAGGATCCGGACACGATCCTGGTGGGCGAAATCCGTGACCTGGAAACAGCAGAAATCGCTGTCCGGGCGTCGCTGACCGGCCATCTCGTGTTCACCACACTGCACACCAATGACGCGCCCAGCGCTGTTATCCGGATGATTGATATGGGCGTGGAGCCCTACCTGCTGGCCGCCTGCCTGCGCGCCGTGCTGGCCCAGCGCCTGACCCGCCGGCTTTGCGCCGAGTGCCGAAAGCCGGCCACCCTGACCGAGGCGGAGATCTCCATACTGAAGGAAGCGCACTGCACCGCGGTACCGTCGGCAGTATGGTCGCCGCAAGGCTGCCCGGCCTGCCTGGAAGGATACAAGGGACGCACGGGGCTGTTTGAGCTTATGATCGTGAATGCGGATATAGCCGATGCCATCCGCGTCGAGCATCCCAACAGTCAAATCCTGCGCAGCCTGGCCATCCGCAGCGGCATGGCCACGCTGCTGGACGACGGCGCGGAAAAACTCGGACGCGGCCTGACCAGCTTTGCGGAGCTCTTGCGCACAATCGGACGAGCCGCTTACTAATTCGGACAATGCCCGTAACCTAAAAAAAACCACGGCGGATTATACTGATTTCACGGATAAAAAACAAATATTATCACGCCTAAGGCAGACCCGACTATGACGGGAAAACCCAAAAGCGTTTCTTTCTTCTTTCCAATATTAGTGCCATCCGTTTTATCCGTGGTAAAGATTCTTTGTTGATGTTGTCTATTCTTCTCATGCAAACATATGAATACAGGGGATTCGATGGTTCCGGTCGGCCCCGCAGGGGATTGATTGAAGCGCAGGATATCAAGCAGGCGCGAGAAAAGCTGGCGGGCGACGGCCTCCTCGCTGAAAAGATCGTGCCCGCCGGCGAATTAAAGCCCTCCCTTTTCGCCTTCCGGAAAACGGCCTTTCCCGTGGACGAACGGACAATGTTCTATCGCGAACTGGTCGCCCTCCTGCGCGCCGGTCTACCCCTGGTGGCCGCACTCGACGTTCTGATTCAATCCCCCGACATGGGTGCGACGCGCCCGATCCTGGCGTCGCTCCGCGACAAAATCAAGGAAGGCGCCTCGCTGGCTGACGCGCTCGGTGACGCCAGCCGGACGGTCAGCAGTTATGAAAAGGCGGTGATCGCGGCGGGCGAGCGGGCCGCGTCGCTGGATACGGTCATGGAACGGCTGGCCTGTTTTCTGGATGAGCAGGTCGGCTTGCGCGACCGGTTCGTCACCGCCCTGATTTATCCCGCCATGATTTTTGTGGTCGCCATCGCGATTGCCATCGGACTCCTGGGCTTCGGCATTCCGCGCATCGGCAACCTGCTGATGGAAGACAGCCATATCGCCCTGCCCCTGCTGACCCGTTTTATGATCCGATTCGGCAGCTTGTTCATGCATGTGGGATTGCCCGTGCTTGCGCTGGCCCTTGCTGGAGGCATTCTCTGGTGGCGGAGCCTGGCGCGGGATCCTGAAAAAGCGCGCAATTTCAACCGGAGATTATTCGGGTTGCCGCTGATCGGCGCAGGATATGCAATCCTCGTCTCGTTGCGGTTTGCGCGCACGCTGGCCCTGCTGATCAACGGGGGCGTATCCCTGATTGAAGGCTTGCCGCTGGCCGGCAAAGCCACGGGTAGCCGCTGGGTAGCTGACCTGGTCATCGCGGAAGCCGATGCCGTGCGCCACGGCCGGACCTTGGCGGACATGCTGCGACGGATTCCCCCGTTCGGTTCGTTATTCGGATGGGTCCAGGTGGGTGAAGCCAGCGGCGCCCTGGCGCGTATGCTGGACAGCGCCGCGGACCGGCTGCAACAGCAATGGGACCGCTTTTTGACCCGCCGCATGAATCTATTGGAGCCGGTGCTGATCCTGATTATCGGCATATTTGTGCTGCTCGTGGTGCTGGCGATCCTGTTGCCCATCCTCACTTTGAACCAGCACCTGCGGTAAGAGCGCGCGCGCAGCGCGAAGTATTCGGTCCTTCCTCACACCAGCGGCTGATTGGTTGCCTCGTCATCGGCGGCGCGCTGGATCATGAGCGCAATGCGGCTGGACTCCAGAACTTCCTGCATGCCAAGCTCATCGGGCTGGCGCACGCCCTTGATTTCATTCAAGAACGACTCCAGGTATTGACCGGCCTTCACCTCCGGCAAGGGCAGAATGCGTGGGTTTTTCTCTCCGTTTTTATACAGCGTGACGCCACCGGAAGCGATATCCAGGATACCGGCGCTGCCCCAGAACAAAAAACGCCAATTCAGCGGGATGCGGCTGCCGAAATTATCCGGCATCAGGTAGGAGACATCCCCCAACACACCGCAGCCGTTATCCATCGTCAGCATCATCTGGGCCGCGTCCTTGAAATGGGGAACCTCCTTCAAGCGGGCATTCCAGTTGCGCGCGCTATTGACCATCGTAAAACGCAGCCCGGTAATCCGCGGGATAGTGTTGATCGCGTGAATGGCAATATCGTTAATCGTCCCGCCGTGCTTGCCCGGCTCAAAATACCAGCCCGGCCGGGTGCCGAACATCAGCGCGTGCTGACCGCCGAACGAAACGGCATGCACCTCGCCGATTTCCCCAGCACGGATCGCCGCGCGGGCAGCCGCTGTCGCGGCGCAATCGCGCTGGTCCAATTGACAGCCGACGACCAGGCGTTTGGCGGACGCCAGCTTTACGATTTGGCCCAATTCTTCCAGGCTGGTGCAGACGGGTTTGTCGCTGATGACGTGGCATCCATGCTCGAGAGCCTGGATCAGGATGCGGCCGCGCTTGGTGAAATAATCGCCCACGGCAATTACGTCGGCAGGCACTCCGGCGAGCATGGCTTCGAAAGAGGCATGGGTAATCTTAATTTTGCCCTGGGCGGCGAGTGCGTGGCGGGCGGGTTCATCTTCCTCGCAGGCGGCCACGATTTCGGCATCATCCCGGTCCTGGAGCCGGCGATAGGCATCCCCGATATGCCCGTGACGAAAGCCCATGAACGCAACGCGAATCTTGCTCATTGTTTATTCCTTGATCAATCACGAAACAATTCAAATACTTTGACATCCGATTGCCGCCCTCCGATTCCGGTCCAAAGTCCGTCATCGGTCGTCTGTTGCCCGTCTTACGGCATCCAGAAGGCGCCGGGAATGCCGTGGGACCGATCTTCGCGCAGGGCAACAACGGCCATGACTTTGGGGACATAGGCCCGGGTTTCCGGGGGCAGGTAGCGCTCCACCTCGTTAAATGTACGGGCCTTGCGCTTCTTCATGATTTCCTTTACCCGCCCTTCGCCGGCATTATACGCCGCCAGGGCCAATGACCAGCAGCCGAATTCCCGGTGCAAAATCTTGAGATATTGCGCCGCCGCCGCCGCGCTTTTCTCGGGCTCCATACGATCATCTACCGGCGCCGTTTGCAGGCCGAATCGCCGGGCAGTGCCGGGCATCAACTGGAAGAGACCCGCCGCCCCGGCTGAACTTACGGCCTGCGCATTGAGCGCCGACTCTACTTCCGCAACCCATACCCATCGATGAGGCACGCCTTCCTGCACAAATATTTTTTTCAAACGCGGAATCATGGCCGCCATATCCGCGCCGCCGGTCTGATCGGCGCCATCGCGCGACCGGGCCGTATAGGCGCTCTCCTGCAAGGCCAGGGGCATCCAATAGCGGGGAATGAGAAACGCGTGGGAAAGAGGATCCGCCGGACCATTCATCGCTTCCGGACTTATGCTGGGCAGAACGTCCCAGCGAACACTAGCCCGGTCCATCGGATGGATGCCCATGCCGGCGGGTATCCATTCTATCGAAAGCACGCCCGCCAGCGGATCAGGCGCAGTTACGGCCAAGGGAGCCGAAAGCCAAATCGGAGGCGATTGCACCCGACTGGCGCAAAAAACGACCGCCAACTCTGCCGCTCCACCCGTCGTCTGTCGTCCGTCGTCTGTCGTCCATTTGGCCGGTTCACGCACACCCGGCACGTCTGCAGACAACGAGCACGCGAACAGCACCGACAGCATGAGTTGTTTGAATAATGACCGTTTCATAAGCTCGTTACCAAAATATGCGCCATCATTGCGCCCCGCAATGCCCATTGTCAAGCCCCGAACGCAGGATCTGCCTAATGACCGTAAACGTTGGAAACTGCTGTAAAAGCCAGATAAATGTTAAGAAAAGTCGGGATTTACCACAGAAGTGACACGGAGAACGACTCCATTTCCGCCGTCGCCAAGGATTCGTTATTCGATATTCGTGATTCGTTATTCAGTCTGACCTCTGACATCTGTCCTTCGTCTCTTTGCCCCTGCGATGGTGAATCTTGTTTTGTTTGGGACAGGCTATAATAGCGGCAGTGGATCAGGAATGGCATCGATGACCTGCGCGCCAAGCAATAGCCCGGCCAGTTCGGCCATGTTCCGGTTCAGATAATCCAGAAGGATCTGGTCTTTGCCGGGGTGCCAGCCATAGCGCTTGAGTTCAGCACGGGCCTCATCCGGCGACTTGCGTTCCACCAGGACCCGATACGCGGCCACAACACCGCCGGTGCGCTGGGCGCCCGCGGCGCAATGCACCAGAACGGGCTTGCCTCCGCGCCGGGCCTGGTGCATGACCGCGATGGCCCGGGCATAGGAGCGAATATCTCCCGTGCCGTCGCCAGCCAGGGGAAAATTATGGTACTCAATGCCCAGCGCTACGGCTGCCATGCGCTCCTTTAGCTGGAACCGGTTGTCGGGCTTGTTCTCCGTGAGATCAATGAGAACGCGAATGTGATGGTTGGCCAACGTGGCTTGGGCACGATCCAGGGGAAGCCTTCCGCTTCGATAGATCAGCCCCTGCTCAACAACTCCCCAGCGCTTGGTCGCCAAACGATCCTTGAGCGCCAGATCCCAGCTCCAGACGCAGGCAACCCCCACCAGCACCGTCAACGCGGCAATAATCAGGCGGCGATAGGCCGGCCGTGCTTTTAATTGATTGCCGATATTCATGGAATTGTCATTCGACGTTCGGCGTTCGATGTTCGATGTTCGATGTTCGATGTTTGCTTCGTAGCAGACTTTATGGCCGGGTCGGCCTCGTTCATTAACAGACGGAACTCCCCGCTCTTGTGCCCGCCGTGCACGAGCTGAATGATACGAAACGATTTTCCGCTCAGCAGACGCTGGACCTGGACCAGGTCGCTCTCGGCCACAACAATGCCCGCCGGACCCGGACGGCCGTAAAGAAAATCGGCGCATTCCGCTGTCCCGGCTATTTGTGAGACTGCGGGCAACGCGACAACCGGCAGCCGCGTATCCAGGTAAAACATCAGGGCGCCCAAATCGCGCTCGTGCTCGCCGGCCAGGGCAATGCGCTTCCCGGCATTCAACTCCTGCCGCACAAGGGCGGCCAGCGGTTCATATGTCCGCTGGTAATTCACCGCCGGCATAAAGACCGCGGCATTCAGCAGGCCCAGCACCGCCAGGATCATGGGAGCCGATAGAATGGCATCAACCCGACTGCCGGCCTTGAATTTCTTCCAGAGCCGGATTTCGGTATACCCGCCGACCACCAGCGCCAGCAGCGCCAAACCAAAACAAATAATTGCCGCACGGGTTCCCGGCGCCCATACAACAGTCATACCGCCCAAAAACGCCGGCACGAAGCCCAAAGGCAAGATCAGTGCCGCCATCCCGACCAAGCCGAAGGTCAGGCCTATCAAGCGCTTGTCAAGCGCAGAAGTCCAGCGGGTGGCCGTATCTTCCAGCCAGATGCCGGTCATCAGGAACAGGAAGGGAAAGAGCGGCAGGGTATAACAAGCCGCCTTGGCCGAGGACACGTGCAGAAGCGCCAGCATACAGACCAGCACAAACCGGATAAACAAGGCTGGCAGACCGGCAACCGGACTCCGTGGCCTGAACCAGGCGATGAGAGCGGCAATGACCAGCAAGGTCCAGGGCAGCAGCCGCACCGGCAAGCTGAACAGATAATACAGTATGGATTCTTTATGGACATAATACGGGTCAAGCGGCAGGCTGGGATCATTGAAGGCCAGAAACCGGCCAAACTGGTTTTCCCAGAAGACACCGTAAAGGAAGTCGCGCCCCCCTGTCTGCCATAAAGCCGCAACCCACGGCGCCAGCACCAGCACAAACACAACGCAAAAGGCGACACCCAGGAAAAAGATCAGTTTCCATTCGCGCCGATACAGCAGGAAGGCGCCCACCGATACCCAGATAAAGCCCGGCCCGATGAGGCCCTTGGCATAGAACGTCACGGCCGATGCCGCCAGAAAAGCAAGCCAGCGTAACCAGCCCGGCCTGGCAGCGGTATAGGCCTTCCAGAAAAGGTAAAGCGACAACACCACCATGAAAGCCAGGGCCGTATCGGTAAGCACAATGCGGGAATACTCGAAACAGAGCACAGTGGTGGCGCACAGGAAAGCGGCCACCAACCCGGCGTGCTCGCGGCCCATGTCACGCGCCCATAGGCCTATGATCCACAAGGCGCCGAACCCGTATAAGGCCGCCGGCAAACGCACCAGGCCCTCGTTCACCCGGCCGAACATCTTGCACAGCACTACGCCCGTCCAGTGCAGGAGGGGCGGTTTCTCGAGGTAATGCTGTCCGTTGAAAACCGGCGTGACCCAGACGCCCTCGCGCACCATTTCGCTGATCATAGCGCCTTCGCGCGTGTCGTTGCTGGACCACAGGGAATGATCAAACAGGCCGAAGGCAAAAAACAGCGCCAGCAACAGCCATGCCAAGGCGTATGCACGGCTTGGTAATATGCGCGTCAACAGATTCATAATGCGGACAATGTGCCCGATCAGCATCTTGTATTCAAGTTTATAGTTGATGCCCATATTGCGGCAAAACACAAAATTACGGTTACTTTCCCGTTATTGGCGCCGTAAGAGTTATTTTCACGATCGCGAATTTAATTTAGCCAGATGAAAGCGGGACAATCCGGGCACCACCGGGATCCGGATCAGGTATGCCTTGAGAGCAGATTGAGCTCAGGCCAGTGTTGCTATGATCAAAAAATTGGAATAATTTATTGTCATGGATACCAGCCGACTTCAGCAAGATACGGCAACCCGATGGAGATTGCCGCCAGCCGACCGGATGCGCGCACCGGCAATTTTGTATGCCTCGCCGGAACTGATCCGCGCGATGGACGCCAAGGTGCTGGAACAACTGGCCAATATCGCGGCCTTGCCCGGCATCGAGACGGCAGCCTTCGCCATGCCGGACGCGCATTGGGGTTACGGCTTTCCCATCGGCGGCGTGGCCGCCTTCGATGCCAAAGACGGCGGGGTGGTTTCGGCCGGAGGCGTCGGCTTCGACATTTCCTGCGGCGTGCGCACGATGTTGACCGGACTCATGGCCGAAGAGGTGCGCGCGCGCCAGCAAAAGCTGGCGGATGCCCTGTTTTATGCCATTCCCGCCGGCGTAGGCAGCAAGGGCGCCATCCGGCTCACGCGCCCGGAAACCGACCGGATGCTGGTCGGAGGCGCGCGCTGGGCGGTCCAGCGCGGGTACGGGCTGCCGCACGACCTGGAACGGATCGAGCACCACGGCGAAATGTCCGAGGCGGCGCCGGAGCATATTTCCGAACAGGCCCGCAAGCGCCAGCAGGATGAAATGGGCACGTTAGGTTCCGGAAATCATTACCTGGAAGTGCAGGAGGTGGTCGAGATATACGACCCCGCCACGGCCGCAGTGTTCGGCCTGCGCGCAGGCGAAATTGTCGTCAGCATCCATTGCGGCTCGCGCGGGCTGGGCCACCAGGTGGCCACGGAATACGCCCGGCTCATGCTCAACGCGGCCCATGCCCACGGCATTCCGATCACCGATCCCGAACTGGCCTGCGCGCCGATTCATTCCCGCGAAGGCGAAGCGTACCTCGGCGCCATGCGCGCGGCCGCCAATTGCGCGCTGGCCAATCGCCAGATTATTTCCAGTTTAGTGCGCGACACGTTCAATCTGGTATTCGGCAAAATGGAATTGCCGTTGTTGTACGACGTTTCACACAACATCTGCTCGGAAGAGGAGCACCGGATTGGGGACCAGATGAAACGGTTGTATGTTCACCGCAAGGGGGCCACGCGCGCCCTGGGACCCGGCCACGCGTCTTTGCCGCCGGAATTCCAGTCTACCGGTCAACCCGTTCTCATCGGAGGCACGATGGGCACGGCGTCCTACGTGTTGGCAGGCATCAGCGACAACGAAACCCTGTCTTTCCAATCAGCTTGCCACGGGGCCGGGCGCCGGATGAGCCGGAGCCAGGCCGCCAAGCAGTGGCAGGGCCGCGACGTCGTCAAACGCCTGGAATTGCGCAACATCCTGATCCGCAGCGCCTCCGCGCGCAGTGTCGCCGAAGAAGCGCCGGGCGCTTACAAGGATGTCAGCGACGTGGTGGAAGTAACGGAACGGTCGCGCCTGGCGCGCAAGATCGCCAGGTTGGCGCCGCTGATCTGTATAAAAGGATGAGTTTGTTAAGATCAGAATTTATAGATCATCGCGCCCTGGAAGCGGTTGTCGGAAGCAGCCGATTGCCCCTTGTAGGAAGTAGTCATGTAATAATATTCGAAGGCGGCCGTGGCGGCGGAAGTGATTTTATAATAGACGCTGGTTATCAGCGCCTGGTTTTTCGAGCGATTGCCATCGTTCAGGTCCAGGTCATCCGGATCGTCAATGCCATACGCCATGTTCCAGTTCAGGCAATCGGTAAGGTCGGTGATGAGTTGAATATAGCCGCCGCTGGCGCCGATGCCCTTCTGCAAAGTCCTGTTGATCCCCTGCCCTATGCCGCCGTAATATGTGTCCAAATTCCGGCCCTGCCACACGGTGCCCTGAAGGGCAACTTTATGGTGCACCGGAAGATAAAGGCTGCCTATCACCGACCACGTATTGTAATCCCTGACATCGCTATCCACGGGTGCGTTGCTGACAACCGAATCCACCGTTTCATTGCCCCAATGGCCGGATACGCTGAGCTTGGTGGCCTTGTCCGTCAACAGCGGGGTTTCCAGGCTAAGGTTGTATTGCACGGAAGGATAGCCGGAATCGGCGCCGTCGTCCTGCATGCCGCCATCAATGTCCTCGCCGATCGTGCGGGCCGCAGCCAGCTTGGCCACCAGTTTTGTCTTATTATATACAGGGATATCCTGGGTAAGGCGGAATTGCGGCCGGCGCAGTCCCAGTGCGCCGACATCGGCCATAATGGCGATATTCACTGTTTTAGGAATAACGGTCAGGAAAGTTTCCCAGTCCTGACCGGCGCGCATCGCCGTTCCCGACGGCATGGCCAGATCCAGGTAGGCCAGGCGCAGGCGCAGGTTGGGTGAATTGGCCGTATTTCCGCCGTAAAAATCCGTTTCGATTTTGGCGGTAGCTTTCAGATATTCGATATCCGGTCCGGTCAACTCCAGCCCCAGCCTGGTTTCCCGGGCGGTCATATTGAATTCGTTGTCGCTTTCGCCGTTGACTTTCGGCAGGACATAGAACAAGGCGTCGCCGGCGGAAGTTTTCTGCGTGTCATAGGCCGCATCCAGCTTGACGTAGCCATAGACCTTGAGTGTCAACAAAGGTTTATCACCATCGGAGCCCGGCTCAGTAATTTTGATTTCAACGGCCGGGACCGATATCGCCGCCATGCCAGCCACGGCCATACCCGCCAGAACCAATCCTATTTTACGGGTCATAGTGCTTGTTCCCTTGCTGTCGGCCATTACGTCAACCGTCTGATGCACATACTTAATTCTTGCGAATGTAATGCGTAGAGCGCGCCGCCGTCAACTATTATTTCCAATTTCCAATTATTTCCACAATTATTTCCACTTAAAGCTTGACAACCGGACGGGAAGGAAGTTTAATGCTTTTCAAACCACAAACCAGGCGGGACATCGAAACATGTTTGTTCATTGTTCCGTCCGGTTGACCGCAAGAATCTTTCTCCTCCATGCGTCCGGCGGGCAGAGAAACAACATGTCCGGACCTGAGGATCCCATGCACAGCAACCAAGCACGTCCTGTTCACGTCCCACCCCATAAACCAGCGGCAGACCTTAAGCCAGTCGAGGCGCATCCGAAGCATGCGCCCGCCCATAGCATGCCCATTCAGACCCACGCGGCGCCCGCAACCGCGTCTGTCCGGCCAGCCGCGGCCACGAATGCCTTTGCCGCGCTTCTGCCGGAACTTCAACGCGCGGTTGCCGAGGAGGGCTACGTTACGCCCACACCGATCCAGGCCCAGGCCATCGGGCACCTGCTTGCCGGACGCGACCTACTCGGGTGCGCCCAGACGGGCACGGGCAAGACAGCCGCATTCATCCTGCCGATCCTGCAACATCTTACCCGGCACAAGGTCCAGCTTCAGCGGGGAAGGCCGCGCACGCTGATCCTGACGCCGACGCGCGAACTTGCCGCACAGATCGGCGACAGCATTCGCGCCTACGGGCGGCACCTGGCAATCAGGCACATCGTGATCTTCGGCGGGGTCGGCCAACAGCCGCAGGTGGCCGCGCTGGGCCGCGGCACGGACATTGTCGTCGCCACGCCGGGCCGACTGCTCGACCTGATGCAACAGCGGCATGTGCGCCTGGACGGCGTCGAGGTATTTGTGCTCGACGAAGCCGACCGCATGCTCGACATGGGGTTCATCCACGATGTGCGCCGGATCATTGCGGCGCTCCCTGCCCGTCGCCAATCGCTTTTTTTCTCCGCGACCCTGGCGAGCGAAGTCATCACGCTGGCGCGCGCCATGGTGCACGACCCCGTTCATATTACCGTGACGCCAGACCAGCCCGCCGTCGAGAAGATCTCTCAAAAAGTTTTATTCGTCGACAAGAAGGACAAGCCCATTCTGCTCGTCACGCTCCTGCGCGACCCCGGCATCAACAAAGTGCTCGTGTTCACGCAGATGAAGCATGTCGCCAACCGGGTGGCCGATGTCCTGATCTCGGCAGGCATACGGACATCCGTGATCCACGGCAACAAGAGCCAGAGCGCGCGCACCCAGGCAATGACGGGGTTCAAGGCGGGGCACGTGCGCGTCCTGGTTGCAACGGACATCGCGGCGCGGGGCATCGATGTGGACGGCATTACGCACGTGATCAACTACGACCTGCCCAACGAGCCGCACACCTACGTGCACCGCATCGGCCGCACAGCCCGCGCGGGCGCCGGGGGCGACGCAGTTTCCTTCTGCTGCGCCGAAGAGCGCAATTACCTGCGCGACATCGAGCGCCTGATCAGGAAGAGCGTACCGGCAGATTTGAAACACGCCTACCATTCCGAGACGGCCCGCACCGCCACCGGCGCGGCGGCCCAGCCGCCGCCCAGAGGCCAGCGGGGCGGCCAGCGGCCGCACACGCCACATGGTACGCGGCATTTTTCGTCGCGGAACAGCCGGTTCAGACGGTAAAGCTGTTTTGGGCGTTGGACCAGCGCTTATTGTCCCCAAAGCAAGGCGGGTATTTTCTTGTAGAAGCGGCGGTGACGCCGCGACCGCGTGGAAGAATCCACGCCCTCACCCAGGCTCCGCCAGAGGCTACGCCGAGGCGGGCGCGCGCGGCTGCAAACATATCCAGTTGAGTAGTTACCCGCCCTGCTCCACATTCATCGCGGCCGGCCCAAGCTGCAGCATCAGACGATTGAGATCCGAATCCTCCCGGTATTGAAAGACCCACAGGACGAGCTGATTTTTCGCCGCCAGATTAGCGCACTGCGCCTGGTAGCGGAAACACCAGCGGGCAATTTCTTCGCCCTGGCCCAGCGGATATCTTCGACTGCGGCGGGCGCTGATAATGCCCGGCCGGTCGCCGGGGCTAAACCTGGGCCCGCGAATCCCCTTGAAACCGTTCAGGAAATCCGCGCACCATGTTTCCATGGATTTATCCTTGAGAATCATGTCGGCCAACGAAATGAACCAGAGGTGCAGCTTGCGCCGGCGCCATTCGAAAATAATCAGCTGGCGCCCGGCCTGGAACGAGGTCGCGACAAGCCGGAACTCGCGGTTCAATTGGAACCCGATGTCAAAAAGCTCCCAGGGAACGACGTCCTGCACGTGAAGCTGAAACGTGCGCGCAATCAGCCGGATAAGGCGGGGGGGCTCCCTCAGGCTGACGGACTCGAAATGCAGTTTAAAAAAGCAGAAGAAATTGGAGCCGGGCTCAAACCGATAGGCCGCAAGCAGACGCCGGCCGTCGGCCATGGAATAAAGGAACGCCGCCCAGAGCGGCGGCAGATCATCCACCTGATGGGTTTCGGCGCCCGCCGACGTCAGGGATTTGGAAACGGCGGCAAACCGTTTCCGTACGCGCTCCATGTCGAGCGGGCGATGCGAGCGGGTCCATTCCATCTCAAGCCGGATGGTATTATCGTCTTCCATCCGCACCCAGGAGACATTGCGCCGCAGCGAATACCCGGACAGGTTCCAGTCGCGCGGCACATGGAATGAAATGCCATCCCAGGCAAAGCGATGCGTCGCGTCGTCGTCAATCTGTTTGGAGGCGGCCATATTGCTTCCCGTTATTTTACCGCAATAGATATCACGCCCCGTTTCACCAGGGACTTCAGGAACGCCACCGTGCTCAAAGTGGCTTCCCGCCGGTTGAGCTGATAGCGGCCGACAAAGGCATCGATAATCGCACGGGCGTTTTTGGAGTTGTCAATCTGCCGAAAAACGAAACTGCCGAGCTCGTCCAGTTTGACTGTGCGCTCAATAACGGCCGGCTGGAACCGGCCCATTAACCCCGCACGGCGGGGCCGGCGAATGGTGATGATAACCCGGTCGGCGTCACCCCGGCTGGAGGAAACGCCCTCATTCAGCACCGGCACGCCATCTAACGACCGGCGCCGATCAAGGGGCGGAGTTTTCCGCCTTGAAAATATGCTGGACATAACAACCTCGCGGGGTTTGATTGAAAAATCGCCGGGGCAGGCGACCCCGGCCTACAACTTGCAGGCCGCGTGACCACACGCGGCGAAACAAGAACAGGCAATTATTTATAACGCCGCGTATAATAGATCACAGGCGTGGAATTGTCCATCTCCGTCCGCAACGAAGCTGGCGCCGCAAGACGACACCCTGGATTTTTTTGCTTTTTACGCAAGTTTCTCTTGTCATATTTCGGATAATATCATAAAGTTTAAAACTTTATTCACCTCGGCATGGAGTCGTATAATTTTATCATGGCGGCAACTGATCAACACTCCAAACCAACGGACCGCGCACAGCATCGGGACATCGTCATCCGGGCACTGGATGTAAAGCGCTATTACGGGAAGGGCGACACCATTACCCGCGCGCTGGACGGCATTACACTGGACGTATACCGCGGCGAGTATTTGTCCATCATGGGGCCATCCGGCTCGGGGAAATCCACGCTCTTCAACATGATCGGCGGGATTGACTCGCCGACCGACGGCATGGTGTTCATTGACGAGATTGACGTCGCCCAGCTGGATTCCTTTGAGCTGGCCTGGATACGCTGCCACAAAATCGGCTATATTTTTCAAACCTACAATATCCTGCCCGTCCTGACGGCCCTGGAAAACGTGACCTTGCCGATGATCTTCGCGGGGCTTTCGGAGGACGACGCGCGGCAGAAGGGCGTAAAAATTCTGCGCAAGGTGGGGCTGGGCGATCGCATCTTCCACCGCCCATACGAGCTTTCCGGCGGCCAGCAGCAGCGTGTGGCCGTTGCCCGCGCGATCGCCAACGATCCCGTGATCATCCTGGCCGACGAGCCCACGGCCAACCTGGACGTGAAAACCGGCAAGGAAATGATCGATCTCCTCGTGCACCTTAAGGAGACGGAAGGGATCACGGTAATTTCGGCGACGCACGACATGAAGATGCTGGACGTCTCGGACCGTATTTTGTGGATCCGCGACGGCCAGATCGACCGCCTGGAAGAACGCAAGAACGTCAGCATCCAAGTCGGCCAGATTGACGGGCAGCAACTTTAATCAAGGAATTGCAATGTTTGGACCGGATTCCCGCTTGCGCGGGAATGACAGAGTGGCGACGCATAATTGTCCCTCCCGATCCAATCGGGAATCCAATATTATTGTTACCGCCTTTGGGGATTTAATTTAAGCATACAAGGCATAAATCAGGATGCATAGGGTAAAATTTATTTTGTGGAACAAGAGCGTTAACCGCATGCCAAGGTTTGATCACTTTGGTTCGATGCAGGGACGATTGTTTTTACTTCGAGCTTTTTTAACATTCTGTATTCTGCCTTTTGCATTCCGCATTTCTTCCAGCGCCGCCCAACCCTGGGCCACGCCGGAAGATGCCGCGAGCGCCCTCCGGGACTTGCAGACGTTTCTTCAGGATGCCGATGTGCGGGCGCCCGGATCGCCGGGCAACCTGGCCATGGAGGAAAAAGTGGCGCGCGCCTTCGCGGCCACGGGACTGGAGCACGGGGCAATCAACTTCACGGCCCCCGTTTTTATTCCCGGGAAAACGACGATTACGCCGGAGGGCCAGGCGCCCCTGGCGATTTTCCCGATGCATCCCACGCTCTTCCGGCCCGGCAATTTTGCGGAAAAGGATTTTTCCGCCCGCCTTGTGTACCTCGGGCGCGGAACGGCTGCAGACCTGGATAAGGCCAAAGGCACGCGGCTCGGCGGCGCGCTGGCCTTGCTGGATTTCGATTGCGGCCAGGACTGGATGGCGCTTTTGCGGTTCGGCCTGAAAGGCTTTGTGTTTATCGCGCCCGAATGCTATACTAAATTTGACGCGATCGGCAAGATCAACGCCTCGGAAGTCGCCGTGCCGCGGTTTCTGGCGGATTCAAAAGAGGGCGCAATCCTGAAAGCGGCAGCGCTCTCAACGTCGGTTGTCGTCCGGGTCCAGGCAGAGCCATCGCGCTGGGAAAACCGGATACTGCGCAACCCGTGGGTGCTGATCCCGGGACGGGATACCGACCTGGCGCGGGAAGTCAGCGTCATCGTGGCGCCGATAGACACCAGCGGTGTTGTCCCGGACCAGGCGCGAGGCGCGCAGGCCGGCGCCAATTTGTTCCTGCTGATGCGCCTGCTGGAGCAATTCCAGAAAGAGCCGCCGAGCCGGTCGGTGCTGCTGGCCGCCGTCAACGCGCACACCCAGAATTTCCGCGGCGAGCGCATGCTGGCCTGGTACCTGATGGCCGATGATACCGAAAGCGTCCGCAACCTGCTGACTGCGGACCGTCATATGGCCCAGTTGCTGCTGGATCATTACCGGCAGCTGAAATTGGACAGCTTCCGGCCGGAGGACGAGGCGCTGCTGATAAAATGGCGCTCGCTGGTGGATAGTTCCGCAGTTAAAAATGTCACCGTCAAAAACCCGCTGGTAACCCTTGCCAAACGCGACGTCAACCGGTTTAAAAACGACCAGCTCCGGCTGATTCAAAAGAATCTGCCCAAGGCCGAGCATGCGGCGCAAAGCAAGGCCTTGGCCGCCCAGCAGGCCTTTTATGTCCATGTGCTGACGCTGTTCAACAAAGTCGGCATCCGGACCAAACTGAGCGATCTGACGCCGGACGAAGTCAAGATTCTGAAAGGATATGTCCGGGAGGTCATCACCGCCAACCAGACCATCCTGGATCTTAACCAGGAGGATCTGGCCCGGGACCAGGATAACGAGCGCATCCGCACAGTCATGCAAAGCCGGAGCATCCCGTTCGTCATTCTGCTGGATCTGAACTGGGGCTCCCCGAACCTGGCCTTTGGCTCCGGCAATGGAAACGGATTTGTGCTAACGCGCTGGAGCGCGCGCTGGGGCGACAACACTGCGCGCATTGCCGCCGAACTGCCTGCCGTCCAAGCCAACGAACACCCGAACCGGATGGTTGACGCCATAACCATGCGCGGCGGTTTACCGGAAGCCTATTATTTTTCGGTCCATCCCTCTCCCTCAACCTCAGCCTCAACCATCTTGCGCAGGCCGGTGGAAACGTATTTTACCGCGGCCGGCCGCGTGCCCGTTTTCCCGCTGAAGAACGCTTTCAGCGGCATCGGCGCCGATGTCCGCTTTTTGCCATCGGATACGCTGGCGCAAATTTCACCTTCCAACCTGGCGGAAAACACGGCTTTTGCCTCATCACTGTTGCGCGCCGTGCTGGATGACCCGGGCATTACGACCTCATCCGAATTGGGCACCACGGATTTGAAGTATAAGTACCAATTCGGATCCTTACGGGTCAAAACGTACAAATTCGACGAACTTTCAGCCAGCGTTTTCCCCGACATCCCGGTGCCGAATTGCGCCGTTATCAGGCGCCCGGAAAACCCCCTGGCCATTCTGGAGCCCTTGAATAAAGATGTCCTGGTCAACGACGTCATTATAGCCGACCTGGCGCTTACCGACCGACGCGCCACAACGATCATTTATAGCACCATTCTGACCATGCCGGACGATACTGTCAGCGCCTTCCATTTTGACAAAGACTTCACCCGGGTGGATTTCGCCATCGATGCCGGGGATGTCTATCGCAAAGTTAAGCCGGCGGCCTATGACAAGTCCATGACCCTGGCCCTGTTCGAATGCTTTGAACTGCCGTTTTACTCAACCGCTGATTCCTCGCTGGTATCCGACTTCCCCATTGCCATGGACCGGATCATGCCCGTGACGGCGCGAGGGAATTCATCTCCGCGCAAATACGGGATAACCGGCCTTGCACCCCAGACCTCGTTGAAAAAAATCAATGCCACGGCCGGCGCACCGGCGGCTTTCTACGTCAATCCCAGTCAGCGCATCAAGCTGGTTTCATCCGAAAAGCGGCTGGCCCTGAACGCCACCGAGAAGGATCCGGAAGGCCGTGGATTTGCATCGGCGGCCGAACTGGGCGCGGACGTGTTTGCGCGCATAACGCGCGACATGGCAACCCTGAACCACGCGCGCGCGGCCAAGGTAAAGGTCCTGGTCAACGACCTGATCCGGGAATTCATCCAGCGGGGCGACGACTGCCTGAAAAGGATGGATGAGTGCGCCGCGCAGAACGACCACCTGGGCTACGTGCGCGCCCAATATGAAGCGCTGGGCGCCCACGTAAAATCCTACGAGCAGGCCAAGCAGACGCGCGACGACATGCTGCAAGCCGTGGTAGTGTATATGGCCCTGCTCCTGCCCTTCTGCCTGTTCCTGGAAAAGCTGCTCTTCCGGTTTGTCAAAATTGAGCATGAGATGGGCATGTTCGGCGTGCTGTTCGTGATTACCTTCATCATTTTCCGCGCGATTCATCCGGCCTTCCGCGTGGCGCAGGCGGCGGAAACCATTTTCATTGCGTTCATCATGGGCGCCCTGGGCGTTTTCGTCATCAGCATTCTGCACAGCCGGTTCGAGGGCACCATGCAGCTGCTCTTCCGCAGCTACCTGGGCAACGAGGTCGGGTATTCCACGGTGACGCAGAAGGCGATGTTGATCGGCGTGAACAATATGAAACGCCGCCGCGTCCGCACCATGCTGACGACGGCCACGATCGTGCTGGTTGCGTTCACCATGCTCTCCTTCACCAGTATCTCCAAGAAGGTCAACCCTACGCTGGTGACCAAGAGCAAAACGGCGCCCTATACCGGCTTCATGTATCACTGGCCGGGAAAATACCCGATGGATGAGCAGACGCTCGCGGTGTTCAACACCATGTTTGAAAAGCGCGGCACGATCATTGTGCGCCGCTGGCTGCTGGCTGACGAGGGCGCCCCGTTCGCCGCCATGTGCAACCTGGGCACCCAGGCCCAGATGGAGGGCATACTGGGCCTGCCCTGCGCGGAAGATGGTTTTCTTGCACGGATACCGCTGGTCTCGGGCCGGTTTTTTTCATCTGATGAAGCCGACGAGGCGATCCTTTCGTCGGCAGCCGCCCAGGTCCTGCATATTGATCCCGACGTGATCCAGGCGGTTACGATCTCCTTCCAGGGCAAGACCTTCAAGGTGGTCGGCATTTTCGACGACGTTCAGTTCCGGAACATGAAAGACTTGAACGGCCTGCCGCTGACCCCGATCCTGAAACTGGTGGCCGACGGCGCCGATCAAGGCATGGCGCAAGCGCGCCAGCAAAGCACGTCCGGCTCCAAGCAGGGCAAGGACATGCAGGATATCGGCAACTTGTTTTTCACGGATCCCGCCGCCCTGATGGTCATTCCGCTGCAAACGGCTAAAAAACTGGGCGCACAGCCCTACAGCATTTCGTTGAAAATGAAAGACAACGAGCCGATTTGGCCGATGGCCGACCTGCTGCTGACCACCACGCAGGCCCGGTTTTATATGAGCAGCCGCATTCCGTTTGTGCCCTCCCTGCGCAGCGAGCGGCAGACTGTGGCGCCGGGCGCGTATTTCATCGGGTCCAGTTATTCCACCTCCGTCGGCGGCCTTTCCGCCCTCCTGATCCCGCTCTTTATTGCCGGCACAATTATTTTAAATACCATGCTGGGGTCGGTCTATGAGCGCAAGAAGGAAATCGCCGTGTATAACGCCATAGGCCTTAACCCTCACCACATCGGCACATTTTTCCTGGCCGAGTCTTTTGTCTACGGCGTGATCGGGTCGGTAGGCGGCTACCTGATCGGCCAGGTGCTGAGCCTGGCGGTTAGCTATACCGGGCTGGTGCAGGGGATTAACTTTAATTATTCCTCGCTCAGCGTGGCCTACGTCATCCTGCTGACGATCGCCATCGTGCTGCTCTCGACGCTGTACCCGGCCATGGCGGCCACCAAGGCGGCGGTGCCGTCCGGCAAGCGAACCTGGTCCTTACCGAAGCATGACGGACGAACGATGCCGGTGCTTTTCCCCTTTATTTATCAGCCCCGTATCGCTATCGGCGTGATGGCCTACCTGCAGGAATACTTCGGCCGCTATACCGAGGCCTCGATCGGCGACATGATCGCCACCGAAGAAGGCCGCAGCCATGATGTTGACGCCAAGGGCCGCGACCGGCACACGCTGACGTACCACGCCGCGCTGGTGCCTTACGACCTGGGCGTCACCGAGCACCTGGTGTTCAACCTGGCCTACGACGACCACGTCCAGGCCTACTGCCTGCATCTCAATATCAATCGCATTTCGGGCCAGGACAGCAACTGGGTGACCACCAACCGGCCTTTCCTGGAGAATTTACGGAAATACCTGATGCGCTGGCGCAACCTGGACGCAGCCCAGCAGAACTTTTATATTCAACAGGCCGGGAAGGAATTTTTGAATGCCTAATGACGGACGGGAACGAACCTTTAGGTCCATTAAACCATCCGCCGTTTGCATATTTTGGCAATTGACCGCGTAATTTGGAATTATTACAAACGCTATGACCCTTTTTAAATCCAATCAGGCCAAGGAACTGGACCGGTACCGCAAGCTGATGGAACCGCCCGATCATTTTGAGGACGGCTTCAACTGGCGGACGATCATCGGCGCCATTTTCCTCGGGTTTATCATGATGCCGGGCTCAATGTACCTGGCGCTGGTCGTCGGCACCGGCGGCAGCATAGCCGCGGCCTCCCAGTGGGTCACCATCATCCTGTTCGCCGAGGTGGCCCGCCGGTCGCTGAAAGACCTTAAGATGCAGGAGGTCTATATCCTGTATTATATGGCCGGGCTGGCGATTGCCTCCCCGTTCCAGGGACTGCTGTGGAACCAGTATTTTGTCCAATCGGATTACGCGATCGCCATGGGGATAGCCCAGGAAGTCCCCAACTGGTATGCGCCTTCGGCGGAACTTATCAAGGAGACCGGGCGCACGTTCTTTACCAGAGGCTGGATGGCGCCCATCGCCTTGACTTCAATCGCCCTGATCATCACGTACATCGACAGTTTCGGCATGGGCTACGTAATGTATCGCATAACGAGCGATGTCGAGGAACTGCCGTTCCCGATGGCCCCGGTTGGAGCTTCCGGCATCACCGCGCTGGTGGAAACCGGCGAATCCCGTGATCCCTGGCGCTGGAATTGCTTCTCGATCGGCGGCATGATCGGCATCCTTTATGGCTCCGTGTATATCGCGCTCCCGGCCATCACGGGCTCTATACTCCCCAAGCCCCTGATGCTGATTCCCATTCCTTTTATTGATTTCACCTCGGCCATCGGGCACATCCTGCCGGCCACCCCCATGAACCTGACCTTGGATTTCGGGCTGATCCTGACCGGCATGGTCCTGCCCTTCTGGGCCGTGATCGGCGGAGGCCTGGCGGTGCTCGGCCTGATGACGGCCAATCCCATCCTCTATCGCCATGGTATTCTTTCCAACTGGCAACTGGGCATGGACGTGATTGACACCACCTATGTCAACAGCATTGACTTTTATCTCTCCTTCGGGATCGGCCTGACGGTTGCCGTGGCCCTGGTCAGCCTGGCTCAAGTCGTCAAACCGATCATACGCGCCCTGCGGCCCAACCAGCCGACCCGGGAACTCACCCATGCCGAACTGGGCGACCGGCGCCCCGGCGGCTTGCAGCGCCTGATCCGGAACAATGTCAAACGGGGCGATTTTTCCATTTTCATCGCCGTGGGGATTTACATTTTCTCCTCCACGGCCTGGATCAGTATTGCCAGCTTCCTGATCGATGGTTTCCCATGGAAGTTCTTCGTGTTTTACGCCATTTTTTACACCCCCGTTATTTCCTATGCCTGCGCCAAGCTGGAAGGCACGGCGGGCCAGGCTTTGAATATTCCCATGGTCCGCGAAGCCACCTTTATATTGAGCGGCTACCACGGCGTTAAAATCTGGTTTGCCCCGATTTCCCTGCCCAACTACGGCCCCGCATCTGTCGGGTTCCGCGTTCTGGAGCTGACGGGCACCAAGGTGATCAGCCTGGTGAAAACCCAGCTGGTGACCATTCCCGTGATTATCGTGGCCTCCCTGGTGTTCTCGCAGCTATTCTGGAAGATGGCCGAAGTGCCTTCGGATGCCTACCCCTTTGCCCAGCTGATGTGGGACCTGCAGGCGAAAACCATGTGCCTGACGATGAGTTCCACCATGGAAGGCGGCTCGCTCTTCTTTGAAGCCTTGAAACTCAAGTGGTTTGCCTCCGGGCTTGGTTTCGGCGTCGGTCTGTTCACCCTGCTTTCCATTCTCGGCTTGCCGACCCTTGTGCTGTTCGGCATAGTCCGGGGCCTGGGCCAGGGCACTCCGGCCGGGATAACGTTTGAAGTTATCGGCGCATTATTGGGGCGTTTCTATTTCCGCCGGAAGTTCGGCGACATGTGGCTTAAATATACGCCGGTACTGCTGGCGGGCTACGCCTGCGGCATGGGGCTGGTGGCCATGGTCGGCATGTCGATTGCCATTTTGAACAAAATGATGGCGCCGCTTATATTCTGATCATGAAAAACAACAAGATAACCATTCGTTCGCTGGTGCTGGGAACGCTGTTCGCGGCGCTGTTCGCCATAGTCTCGGTCTATGCCAGCAATATCACGTCGCTTGCAATCACGGGCTGCCAGATCCCGGTGGCGCCGTACCTGCTCCTGATCGTCATGGTCCTGCTGCTGAATCCCCTCTGCCGCCTGATCCGCATAATCCGCATATTTTCCGCCGTGGAAATCCTGATTATCTTCCTGATGGGCTCGGTTTCTTCCGGCCTGGCCAATTTCGGACTTGTCGAACAAATCATGCCCATGGCCGGAAGCCTGTTTTACGGCGACTGGAACAACCCGCAGTCGGAATGGAACCGCCACATCGTGCCTTTCGTGAACGAGGCCTACTTTGTCTCCGAGCCCGGGATGCAGCTAGCGGCCGGCAAATATCACCGGGCCTACGGCGACTGCCAGGATAAAAAGAACTCCTATGAAGTCGCCTCTCGCCTCCGCAATCTGCGCGAGCGCATCGCCGAGACCGAAGCGGAAATCGAGAAAGTCCAGGCCGGGGCCGCGCTGACCGCCGAGAAAAAGAACGTGAAAATCAGCGCGCTGAAAACGGCGCTGGGCAACTTGCGCCTGGCGCTTACCGATGCGGAAACGTCATGGGAAGAGCTGGTCCGGAAAATGGCTCTCCCGCCGGCCGAAGAGGTTTTGCGTTCATTCCCGGCAAAGATCGAGCAGAGCGAGAGCCTGGTGGCTCAAACCCGCGCAGACCTAGCCGTCCTGGAAAGCAAAGCGTTCAAGAAAGTCGCCCTTTTCCGCCGCGGGCTGCCGCGCGGCATGAGCGCCTACCCGGGAATCGTGCCGATGCGCGAGGACGATGCCTCCTCTTACTTTGCCCGGCTCCGGCGCCTGGTTAAAGGCATGGCCGCCTTGCAAGACATCAAGGCCGGTCTGCGGCTGCTGAGCGGCCTTCCTCCCGCCGTCCCGCCGGCGGGATCCGCGAGCACCGAGTTGGGAAGCCTTCTGCAGCGCGCCGTGGGCACCCTTAAGCCGCTCAGCGACGATGAATTTTTGAAAGAGCGCCAGGAATTTCTGCGCAAGGAGGAAACCCTGATCAATGAAGAGCGCAAACAAACTGATCTGCGGTTTACCGCGCTCAAGATCACGGTGCGCAATGCCAAGCGCGGCGAGGTGGTGCCGGAAGCGTCAATGCTGCGGCCCCTGGAATCCGATATCGAGCGCCTGAAGCGCCGCCAGGAGGATATCGAAATGGACCGCGAGCGGAACGACTGGCAGCTGACCTGCGCACAGAACGTGCAGGCGCTGACGGACTCGCTGGCCGCGCTCCAGGCCGACCTGAAAACTGGCCGGACTCCGGCCGCGGAGATCCGCAGCCGCATGGACGGCTTTATTCCCGTGCTGACATCCATGGATGTTTCCATTCGCCGGTATTTCTTCGGCGAAATTCCGTGGAAGCACTGGGCGAGGCCGCTGATGCGCTGGACGATTTTAGCGGCCCTGACGTATATCGTGCTCATGGCGCTGAACTTGCTGATCTTCCGGCAGTGGGCTTACAACGAAATGCTGACTTATCCCCTGGCGGAACTGCCCAAGGCGCTGATCGGCGGCCTAGACCAGGACGGCCTGATTCCGTCCCTGTACCGCAACAACCTGTTCTGGATCGGCATGGCTGTTTCGGGCGGAATCATGGGCTGGAACCTGCTCTGCGCGTCCCAGATTGTCCCCGGCCTCAATCCCCTGGATCTTAACAATGACTGGCGGCCTTACATCTTCAACACCAAGTTCGAGGCCCTGCTGGGGACTAAGTCCTGCATTTTCTTCGTGATGATCGGCCTGGCCTTCCTGATTCCCAAGAACATCTCGTTTTCACTCTGGTTCTTTCATGTCGTGTATCTGGCGCAGGTTCTGGTCATGGACTGGTCGGGGCACCAGACGGGCTATTCTTACAACTGGTGGTACCTGTTGAATTTTCACACGGCGCAAGGCCAGGGGGCGTTGATGGTGTTTTCGGCCATGGTGCTGTTCAAGTGCCGCAAGTATATTTTATGCGCGTTCACCCCGTCGGCCATCAGCGGCCTGGAAGCTGACGAACGCAAGGAGCTCAAGCTGGCCTCGATTGCCTTCCTGGGCGGCTCGCTGGCCCTGATCATCCAGCTGTGGCTGGATATGGGCGCCAATCTCTTTTACACGATATTCTTCTATTTCATGGTGATCCTGCTGACGATTGGCATGGTCCGCGCCGTCGCCGAGGGCGGCCTCCTTACCGTCAAGACGCACGTCAGCCCCTTCCACATCGTGCGGGCGTTCGTGGGCTTAGACCAGAAATATTCCCTGGTTTCCCTCTTTACGCCCCTGATCATTTATTGCGGGGTAATGTTCCTGGACATCAAAGTATTCGTGGCGCCGGCCATGGCCAACGCCCTGAAGCTGCGCAACGACTACCATATCAAACGCGGCGTTTTCCACCTGGCGATCGCCCTGTGCCTGATCGCCGCCGGCCTGGCGGCGTTCGTGGCCGTGATGTTGCTGGCCTATTCGCGCGGGGCCGACAATATGAACACCTGGTTTTATACCAATTTGCCGCGCTGGGCCATGTTCCATACCATGCGCAACATGGTCACGGATGCGCCGGCAGCCTCGCCCGCCGGCCAGCTCTGGCTGTTCGTGGGCGGCGCCACCATGGGAGCCCTGCTCTATTTCCGCCAGTTTATTTTCTGGCTGCCCCACCCGCTGGGCCTGATCATGTATGTCAATGTCGCCATGAATACCTACTGGTTTTCCATCCTGCTCGGCTGGTTGGCCAACCTGATGGTGACGAAATACGGAAGCAAGGATATGTACCACCGCGCCCGCGGATTTTTCATCGGCCTGATCATCGGCGAAATACTGATCGGCATCCTGGCCCTGATTTTGTCGCTGGCTTCCGGCACGATTATTCCAGGATTTGACCTTAACAAGAATTAGGAGCGGCTATGGCGGAGCAGACACAACGCGATATTCCGGACCAGACCCCGGTGCCATGGGGCGTGGCGTTGATGGTGAGCTGGGGCAGCTTGCGCCGGCGATTCCTGCGAGCGCTGATCACTATGCTCGGCGTGGTGCTGGGCATCGCCTTCCTGACCTATATGCGGGTCAGCAACGACATCGTGCAGGCTTTGATCCTCCTGAAAGACGACGAGCTTAACGTGCTGCTCCAGAAGGCCGGCGTGGATATTTACGCCGCGCAGGGCACGGACACCATGATGATCCTGCTGATCGGGCTTTCGTTGATCACCTGCCTGGTGGGGATCGTCAACGCGATGCTGATGTCGGTAACGGAACGGATCAAGGAAATCGGCACGCTCAAGTGCCTGGGCGCGGAAGATTCATTTATTGTAAAAACCTACTTCATCGAATCTTCCCTCCAGGGCGTGATCGGCACGGCGCTGGGCGCGCTGATCGGCCTGCTGATCGCCATCGGCGTGGACCTGATATCTTACGGGCACTGGGTATTTGCGGGTTTTCCATGGATGGCGGTCATTCTGTCGCTGGCCATGGCGCTGATCATCGGATCGCTGATGTCCGTGGCAGCCTCCATCCTGCCGGCCTACTGGGCGGCGCGCAAACAGCCCGTGGACGCCATGAGGGTTGAAGAATGAACACTGATGTTATCATACGCGCGGAAGGATTAACCAAGGTCTACCACATGGGCGTGGAAGAGGTGCGGGCTCTGCGGGGCATTTCCCTGGATATCCAGCGCGGCACGTATGTCTCGATCATGGGGCCATCGGGTTCCGGCAAATCCACGTTTTTCAACATCGTGGGCGGGCTGGACCGCCCGACCGAGGGCGAAGTGTGGATGGATGGTCACCGCTTCGGCGACATGAGCCCGCGCCAGATGGCCTGGATTCGCTGTCACAAAATCGGCTATATCTTTCAATCGTTCAACCTGATTCCCTCCATGACGGCGCTGGAAAATGTGGCCATCGCCCGCATTTTTTCGGGGCTGACGATGGCTGCGGCCAACGCGGATGCGGCCAAGGTCCTGGAACAGGTCGGCCTGGGGCACCGCCTCCATCACCTGCCCGCCCAGCTCTCGGGCGGCCAGCAGCAGCGCGTTGCGATTGCGCGGGCCATCGTCAATCGGCCGGAGGTGATCCTGGCCGACGAGCCGACCGGCAATCTGGACCTGCGCACCGGCGAAGAAATCATCAAACTGCTCGGTCAGATGAAGAGCGAGCTGAACATCACCGTCATTGCCGCCACGCACGACATGAAGATGCTTTCGGCTTCGGACACGGTGGTGTGGATCAGCGACGGCAATATTCAACGGGCCGCTCGCCGCGACGAAATCAAAATCGATGTCGGCACGATTGACGGCAAGACCCTGGCGTAAGCCGGAACGGCTGCGCTCCCTGCGGGCAACTTTCCGTATTGCTCGAAACACCAATGGAATCCCCACCCCATCCGGGGAACTAACCGCTCATCCCGCCTGATATTCGCGGGAATTTGCCACCCATAGCATCTACACATTTTTGGTTGTTTTTATGTAAACTGCGCGCCTCAACACGGCATTCGTGGAGAAAGAATTGGCATTCGTGCCAGGGGCCGTTCGTCCGCCATAGCCTCCTGGCGACGGCGGGAGTTCCCGCGAGATCGTTATTGACGCAGCCTTGAAAACCAACACGACAGCCGGCCTGCAGACCGGCTTAAAGAATCTGTCGTGGTGCGATCAAACGTTCGCCCTGTGCGGCAAACGTTCGCGGTGTGTGCGCCAAACGTTCGCTGACAGATATGGTCACACTTGGTAGTGTGCGGGCATGAAAAAAACTATCA
>JAQUMN010000036.1 GCA_028718125.1 Kiritimatiellia bacterium | reverse complement strand
GTCTCCAGGTTGATCGAAAGATAAACACGATTCGCAGCCTGATACCGGGTTACATATCTCAGAATCTCGTTCTTGTACTCAGGTGCCACCCGCTGAACGTAGGCGTTCATCTCGAACTGAATGAAACCAACAAAACACGCATTGTTGGCATTGGCTTGTATTGCCTCAAAGAGATCCTGCAGAGCGCCGCTCCCCGCAATCTGGCTACGCACCGTCGCGAACTCTGTGTATCTGCCAAATTCATCGAACAGAACCAGCAGGTTCCGGTACGGCTTGCCCTTACCGCAATATTCACGGACAGTAATGTCGATGACGTCGCGAACGGATTCTCCCGTTAACGCCCGAATGGGCATGCCTCGTGCGGCAAAGAAGGCATGAATCTTGGCGTAAACATGCTCGTCTTGCTGTTCAAGTGCGCTAAGCAGTTCTTGCGTGTTCGTGGCTTCACAGGTAGCGATCAATTCCTTGATTACAGCGTCATTTGACATCCGGATGAGACCTGCAGCTTGCCCGAATCTTGGCCTGAGATCATCTAGTGGTTTGGGGTCGTGACCATCAGTTTTCAGTGTATGAACGATCTGCTTGGTGATTTCTGCGGCAAGGTCAAAGCTCTGCATCCCATTGAGTGCGACTGCCAGACAAGGTTGCTTTGCTTCTTGAAGGATAACACGAATGTCAGCGCCAATCCCCTGATCGGCGGCATCAATTGCCGCGAGAATCCCTTTGGCAGTATCTCCATCCGGAGCGTGAACCAAGCTGGCTAGAGTCAATCCCAGGTGTGACTTTCCGGTCCCGTAACCCGCGATTGCGAGTGTGAAGGGATTCTCTTCCATCCCATAAGACCTGCGAATTACCAATCGGGTAAGACTCGCCGTGTCAACTAAGCGATGACCATGTGTCGTGCCGACATCGTCCTGCTGAACGCCGTGATACGCTGGGCCATGGAAGACAAACGCGGAGCTTGCCATGCGAGTATTTTTTGCATCGGTGCCAAACCAACTTATATTGACGGCACCGTTGAAGAGCCGATCCCCACGGAATAGAATCACGTCATTCAGTCGCTGAGGCATGAAGCCTCCTTTCACAACATATCATTGTAAATCCGCTTCCAAGTCTCGTCCGGAGAATATTTTGGGAGCATCAACCACGGCTCCATGTGCCGGTCAACTTCGATCAAATCTTTCCGTTCCACGAGATTCAAGGCTCGTTGTAAATATGTAATATCCCAGCCAGGAATTGTTCGCCACCCGGCCACTGTATCGAGTTCAGTTATAGAGACCTGCCCCTGCTTGGGGAAGTGTTCCGCGATTAGCTGTAATATCCATGCGCCATAGCCGAGACCTAATTCGTCTGAAATAGGAGCCGGTTTTCGGACGATCACACCATCGGTTTCTGACAATGCCCCACATGCTTTGAAAGCCGCCTCATCCTCGTAGGTGCCAATCAATGGACCTATGATCCCACTCTTGTCTACGCCGTAGATGACGCTTAGATATTCCTCAAGCTTAGCTCTTGAAAACTGTAGTCCTAACCCTTGAGTACCTGCAAAGAAAGTGTGATACCACACGTCCGCACCCGTGAGAGGCGCACAGAGATTGAAATGTGCGATCCATTGGCTGACACTGGTTTTCAGATACGGATCTTCAAGCAACACTATGCGGCCGAATGGAGTCAAATCAGGTTTCTTGAGCGAAGATCGTTCAGGCCCCACCAGCCGGATCAACCCCATGCCCCGGCAATAATCCATGATAGCAGGGACTTTGCCGCTCGATGCCCCCGTTGGGATGCCTGTAGCAGCTGCAATTGCCTGTGCATCGCCTTCCTGACCGGAAGCAGCGTAGCGCAACATCGCGTTTATATACTGGCGTTCTGGCTTGAACGTCTTATGGAAGTTGCGAGGTAGGCGGTTATGTTCAGTGATTTCAGGCATTGAAACCGCGCTCCTCTAATGATGTGATCTTGATTCGCTGAGCTTGGAAAACCAGCCTGCCTGTTGTCTCGTTGAGACTACGCCCTAGCGACCAGCACTCACCTATTTGCAGGGATGCTAAACGCGACGCCCAATCTTGGACGCTCACATTGCTGATAGCGTTATGGAGTAGTTGAGCATGTTCCCGCATTTCATTCTCGGTTGGCTTGAAGAACACTTTATGTTCAGCTTGAAAGAAACGACTGACACGCGGATCATTCACGCCGCCGACTCCTTTGACGGTCTGAGTTGCGGTGATAAGCGCGAGACCGTGTTTCCGGCCCTCGGTCAAGTACTTGGCAACAGGGGCATCCGGGCCGAGATCTAGGTTCTGGACCTCATCCAGGACCACCACGCGCGGAACGTTCTTGTTGCCGAAACTACTGACGAATGCATACAGATCCCACAGCACAAACTCGATAAGAGCCCTGGCAGAGTGCTTATCCACCTTGAAGAACTGGAATACATGACACCGAGAGGCCTCGTCTGTGAACAAGTTGAGCCATCCGATTCCGTTCTTGTCGTCGGAAAACGGATTGCTCTGGATAAACGGCTTCAGCTTGCTGAGCGTGGTCCTAACCGTGCCGGTAGCATGGATGTCATCCTCGATGTATCCCTGGAGAACCTCAAGTAACCTCGCCATGGAGAAGTCGTCGCCGGATTGCTCAATGCCTTCGGTAATGGCGTCGATGAGTACCGGGAACTGTTGATTACCAAGCTCGTATACGCTCTTGAAGATCGCCGCCACTCGTTTGGCAATTGAAATAGGATCATCTTTGAACGTCATGCCAGCTTCTTCGCTGACCTGAGCCTTGAAGGGACTGATGGGTAGAGGCGCCTGCTGTATGAAGTGCTGATTAGGCTTCAGACAGGCGGCAGTTGCCTTTTCGAGTTTGCTTGGAATGAACCCATCTGTGTAGTCAATGATTAGAGAGTTCTGCCCGGCCCGGCCAAGTTCGCTCAATAGGCATTGTATCGCGTAGGTCTTGCCCATGCCCGATGTGCCGAAGACGAGCATGTGACGATTGGCCAGTTCCGAATGTCCAAACTCCCAGTAGACCGGCCTTGCGCCGTTGACGGTCTTGCCAAGAAGGATTCGATCCGGTATTCGGGCTGGCACAGTCGTGATCGGTTGAGTATCTGGCTCCGAAGTGCTTAATTTTGACGACGGTTCTGGCGGCGTTGGGGGTGGAGCCTCCGTGCCCACGGTAGGCGGAGTCACGGGAGAGGGCGGCGGCACAACCTTCCCCGGTTCATCTGGAGGAGGTTCTGGCAGATTAGCGATTGAGGACTCTTCATCCCCAGAATCCGGTTCCTCTTGTTCATCCCAGATGGGCATATCCTCCTCATCATCAGCATTTGGAGGCAACTCGACATCATCCAAAGTGTCACAAACATTACTACCGGAGTTATCAGCCTGATCACTCCATTCAGGCCATGTCTTGGATTTCCCTGTACCAGCCACCGCGATATTGCGGACAAATTCACTTCCGATGACGTATATATCGGCGGTAAGGTCTTCATTCTCGTTTGGTTTCCATCTCCCGATACGTGTGATGCCTTCAGCCTTATTGTCGCTCCAGAAGGCAAATACCGAAGCACCCCATTCGATGGTGTAGTCACCTTCGGCCAGGCGCTCCAGAGCCGAGAGAACGTCCGCCTGCTGGCTATTTTCTATCTCGGCCTTGCTTGTAATCAAGCGATGCAGTTGGAGCCACCAGTAGCGCTGATCTGGCCGATTGTCCTCTCTGAGTGTAGCGCCCTCCTGACTACGAGGCGCAAAAGCCGGTATGAGAACGCGAAGACCGTTCTTGATCTGGGCACGCGCCTTGATCAGATGATCATCTGACTCCTGGGCGACTTTGCATTCAATGAGATGAATTTTGAGACAAACGCGGTTGTCTGCATCGAGCCAAGCGGTGAGCCACATCAGGTCTGGACGCCTTTCGTCGTCGGCCAGATCGAACCAATGGCGATAGGCATCGAGCGACACGAGATGGTCGCAAAGCACGGTACGCTTTTCCCTGAGCATCATGCGGGTCAGGCAATAGGCCATGAAATCACGAACGTAGTGACCGACGCCCGTTGCCCGAACGAGCGATAGGCCTGACAGTTCTCGCGCCACACCCAAGACACCTTTTGCCACTAGCTGGCAAGTATCCGTCGTCCATCCGCTGTAGACCTCTTGAATCGACGCTGCCAAACGCACCCGAACGTCTTCCAGCGAGAATTGCTCGGTCGAGATGGTATAGTTGGCTTCACCATGTGAGCCCACGCCCGATCCAAATCCGATGATTTCACGTTCTCTGTCGCCAGCCCCTGCCGGAATCTTTATCAGGCGTTCATCCATGTTTGGGTCTATGCAGATAACCCACTCCGCATTCGCATGGAGAGCATCCACGACCCCTCGCCACGGCGCGAAGTCCCCGACACCAAGGATGACAAATGCCTTGCCGGCCTGGACCCCTTGATTCTTGAGTCGATGCATGACTTCAGCATGCAAGGTGCCAAGAATGAATTGACGATTGCTGATAACCCTTGATCGTTTGAAACTGTCTGTCGGATGTCGAATCGCGCAGCAGGATTTCTCTAGTATAGGGAACTTTAGGGTCCTGGTCGTTATGTCAAACGGGGCGACTTCCACAAATCGGTTTCCGCCCTGGCCAGCGCCGATGAAATCGTACAGCACGGCGATATCGGCTTGAAAACTGTCATTGATGAGTCTCTGGAAAGAACCAAGCTGACGGGCCTCAACGATACGATGGGCGACCGAGAATCTGCATCGCCGATAGGCTTGGAACTTGTTCTCGGTTTCTGCGGCTTCCCATCTTTCCTGCCATTGTTCGATCCACCGTGCAACATCCACGTCATCGCCAGATTCCGTGAAAATGGTAACGCCTATCGCATACGGCTTGCGCCGCTCGGGTGGCAGAACGTAGTAGCGAGGATCTCTCTGGTCAGCCAACTTGTTCAGGTACTGATGAACGGCCGCGATAATGGGCTGAATGTCCTGATTGCGAAACACAGCCAGATTGAGTCCATCACGCGCATGAGGATGGAGGCGGAAGTAGTCCGTCATCAATCGGAATAAGAGTTTGGACTCGCGGCTTTCCCTGAACATCTCAGCGTCCGCCACCTGTTCATCTTCATTGCTATTGTCATAGCGGACGAGAAGACGCGTCGAAAGGGTTGCTTCACGTTCCTCTGGAGACCCTATGCGGTGAATAAGGCCGCCGCCACGGACATTGGCGTCCAAGTTTTGGTCTTCGTTGTATAGTAAGCCGACGATGGGGGATTGGATTGAAGCCAGGTCAACGTAAGAGGTCCAGATATTCTCCGCAAACGCTTTGCGTCGCTCTTCGCGTCGAATCTCCGCAGCTCCCGCCGCATTGAAGCAGGAGAACAGAAAGAGCACATGGGCCTCCAGCATCTCCAAAGTAGCTGGATGCAGCACTGTGGCGACGCCCGAGCGTTCAAATGGGTCCGTAGCCCAAGCCGCACCAAGTTGAGCCGGGCGCCGCTGAACAACCAAGAACACACGCAGAAGCATTCCGGCCATCTGAGACTCCGGCCCGCTGGGATCCTGAACCACAATCTGTGATGCCGCTGTATATGCCTGCCTCAATTGCGCCCACTTATCACTGAATAGCGCGCTGTGTAATCCATTCTCATATGCAGCAGCCAGAAACAGGGAGTATTTCTCCGCGAGTGTTCTGAGCGGCACCAGCAGGATATCATTGCCAGTCAGCCATTCACGCCCCAGCAAGTTCGTCATTCTTGATTCGTCAGGGCGCGCTTCGCGAACACAATGCAGCATCACGCGGTGAGTTTCTTCGTCGTCGGTGGCGCGTAGCAGTTCCTCGTAATACGGAAGGTGAAAAGCGGGTAATTTCCAAGTCAACGAGTCCGCATCCAACGCATCCTTTGCCCAATGAACCAGTGATTCTGCCAATCGATAGGACTGGATGTCCGGCAATCGCCAGGCAAACCTTCGGCGATACGGGTCTTCCGCTACGTCATACGTCAGTGCTACGGAAAACTCCAGTTGAGGTTCTGCCGTTTTGGCGTACGTGCAGGGAATGTCCTGATCCGCCAAGTTGCTCGACATCGGGATGTTCTCTCCGTCTTGCCCCGGCAGACTCGTCCGTTCAGCCAGCAACTTGTCAACACCGCCCAGCAAACGCCGAAGATATTGCTTCGCCAGTTCAGTGCGGTCTGCCGTTGCGTCAACCCCGTCCGCGTCATCAGCGCTGTCGTAGTCGTGCTTAAACCGATTGGCAACAATATCGATTCGCTGGACCTGCGCATCTGTGTAACGCTTGTCCTTGCCGAATTCTCGCAACGTCTGCCACATCGCATGCAGGACGACTTCAACCGGGCCACCTGAGAGTTTATGCAAACTATCAGGCTTCTCTTTCTCCTCTGTCTTCTTTCGGAACTTGAGAATCTTGTCTATGATAGTGACAAAGTCGCATTGCATCAGACGATCTCGCTCGGCGTGATCTTCCTCCTGAACGTATTTCTTCAGGCCCTGCAAAAACGTCTGGCCATCTGAATATGGGCCAATGATCTCCGGGTCATCGAGTATGATTGGAATCTCCTGACCGGCAATAACCGCTTCGGCAAGTTGATCAATGGCGCGTATTGCCTTATCGCGATCTTTGGAGTCAAGAAACATGCCGTACGAGAAGAATGCGTTAGCCTTCTCGATATAAGGCGACAATGTGGCCTTTCGCTTTGCCAATGGAAATCCGGAGAACTTGGGCAGATGGAAGGTGCCGAATCGGCTAAGCATGATCTTCATGGCATCACGCGCCGAGTCAGCGGAGTTGAGGTCCAATTCCTGGAGCCAATCATTGATGCCGAGCAGATTGGCCCTGCCATGCTCTATTAGAGGTTTTAGAAGCCGGTCAAATTCACGTAATTCCGCAGGTTCGGCAACGGCTATGCCAACAGTCTTCAGCTTCTCACCCATCCACGACTGGAAGGACCCCTTCATTTCCACATTCCAAATTGTACCCAGATCGCAATGGTGGAAGTCTTCAAGACTACCAGCATCCGTTATTCGGTCCGCACCAAAAAGGACGACAAGGTTTGTCTTGTCCTGCATGAATGGAGTGTTTGTGCGCCAGTAAGTCAGACTCCCACGATCATCAGCCCAGTTATGTCTTTTGGCCTCTCCAATGCCGTGATCTGTCCACTTCGTGCGCTCAAACACCACCTGGGCGATCTTTACGGTGAGATTGAGGGTTGCATCTGCCGCACACCTGTTGGCGAATGTCTCTGCCAGCGTCAGAGTGGTGGATTCCGGAAAAGCAGGCACTATTACCAACAACCGGCGATTTCCCGCTCCATCCTTCTGAAGGTGGCTGATCTTCTTGGCAAGGTAGCTCCATGCCGAGTCTGCGAAATAGCTCATGATTCAACCCCTTTCTTCGCGGCTGGATTCACTACCAGTGCACACGAGTCAGATAAGTGGATAAGAAGTCCTGCAGCATCAAGCATGTCTTGGAGCCATGTGTCGATGCCGCTGCCGACAACCGGCTGGTCAGATCCGTCCACCCAGGAGCTTGCACGTGTGAAGCCATCGCCATCGAAAACCAATCCATGCCTCGCCTCGACAAGCTCCTTGAAACGATCATAAGTCAAGCGGCCGCCAATTGGCACGGTCGTCACCACCAGCAATCGCAACAATTGCTCGTTGAGAGTGAAGCGCACTCCCGCCCCGCGCCGCGGAACAAGCAGGCCGATTCGCTTTGCCAGACCTACGAACAGCTTCCCGGCATAGCGTTTATCCGCCTCTTTGAGGATCTTCTCCCGTTCTGCCTGGTCAGTCGGCAATTCCACGTCATCGCATCGAATGGCACGATAGATGAGTTTCTCAACCATCTTGGCTGTGTGACGTGAAATCCTCTTGACCGCGGAATTACGCTCGTCGGGGGCGGAAACTGCTAGGCGGTACCCTGGCCACGTGGTCTGGTGTTCCGTTGGGCAATGTCGGATGCTTTGCGCCGCAAGATTACGTAGCACCTGCATGGCGCAAGCGGTTTCAAGAAGTTGCAGTCTTTCGATTACGTCCAAGTCGGCTTGGCAAAGACGAAGCAGGTCAACGGCAAAAAGATAGCCCTCCCGCCAAGTATCAGCAGGACAGTAGCCTGCAGCGACAAGCCGAGGGTCGGTTCCAGTGTAGTCTGTCGTTCTGGATGTTTCTGATTCTACGCCGCTGTCCAGGAACTCGGCTATGTCGGTAACCGTTTGCGGACAGTGGCCCATGAGATTATCCAATTCACGTTGGAGTTCTTCGTGCAGATAGACAGGATCAGCTTCCTTCGGCTCAAGACAAATTCCGCTGCTTTCTGCCCATTCCCGAATCTCTTTTGCCTTTTGCTTCAAAGCTATGCACATCTGTAAGTAAAGGACTTCACCTCCACGGGCAAGGAAACGATGCTTATTCATGGTGAAGTAGATTTGCAACCGACTCAGTACGTCGTCCCAGTCAGATGGGGGCTCACGGCGGGCGGCTGTTTCATTCCAAATGGTCTCTCCGGCCAGAAGACCCTTACAAACAGGCATGAAACTCTGGGCACACCATGTACGGCCAAATCCTGCGCCTTGAAATCCGAGAAATAGATTCTGGAGAGTTCTCAAAACATCATTCTCGCCTCCCGCTTCAGCGACACGGATCTTATCGCGCAATCCTTGAACCATATCTTTGTAGTGTTCCCTGTGAGTCTGATGCCTGGAATCCAACCTGGAAGCCCCGATAAAGGCGAATAACTTGAGATTGAGACGTGCCTTTGGCGAATACATCAGTTCTTCCGTGACTTGCCACTTCGAAAGGTCCTTTGGCGAAGGTAACGGAGTCGTGAAGTCAGTAGTTGCGCGGCCTATCCGTTTGGATGACGTCACGATTAGCAAGAGTTCTACAAGAAACTCGATAGGCGATTGATCGTTAAACAGTCGCTTGCCGAACAACTGTATAGCGGGATTTGATTCTTTGTCTGCGTCGCTGACCATCGGAAAAGTATCAAAGGACATCGTTCACCTCCAGTCTGCCTTCTCGAACTGTGTACTGCTGTCGGCGAAACGTGTGATCCGTCTTGAGTCGAACGAGCATAACGTGTGCGCGAGTCTCCCTTGCCATGTCCTGTACCTGAGATTTGAACCTTTCCAGCCGTTCCACGTAGGCGGCTTGGAGAGTTTCACCAACTTCACCAAAATGGCGCATCAGGACGTAGTCCAGAAAGGGTAACGAGAGAACAAGCCTAGCACCTTTGATTCGTCCAGCTCCGCTCAACTCCAGGTCCGTACGTGTTCCGCCGGCGGCATTCATGTGGGAAACAAGTTTCAGGTCAATTTCACTACTCCAGTCAACTTGCGCCACCACTACCTGGGCGCTTTGTCGGATCTCGCTCTTCCCGCGACTCAGCGTGATGTAGAGCCGACGATCATGTCCTCGGGATCCTTCTGGGAGTCGAACGCCTGTAAAATGCTCCTGAAGGACATGATAAATGCGTTGCTCTAACCTGTCCTTCTCGATGCCGTCAAGCTGCCCATCCTGTTGCTGCCAGTCTTGCCAACGGAGAATAGTCGGCGAATTGAGAAATTGCATCAAATACGACCGATCGTCCTTGTCGAAAGCATAGAGGAAGTAGAGCATTCGACGGACTTGTTCCCGTGCTTGGTCGGGGGTAAGGCCTGGCTGGTTGTCATTACCGGGGCCCGACCCATGCTCTCTGAGGATATCGAACTCGGAATCACAGTCCGGCACTCCCAACTGGAAATTCCTATCCCGGAGTTTTAGCCAGAGTTTACGTTCCCAAGTTGGACAGGGGCGCTCTCCAAAACCCTGTCGGCGCACCTCATGCACTGCGCGCATTTGTAGCGCCGCTGCATGATCGGCCTTGCCGTTGTCGCCAAAGAAGCGATTGAAGAACATGAACTCCGCACGCAGAGGCGTCACCTGTTGCTGCCGCATCTCAGCCAGATCGATTTCCTCCAGGCCGGAAGTAATCAGATACGACAAGTGTTCTGTGATTTGTCGCAGGGTCAACCTAGTTCCATATTCATACATACGGCGATAGGCAAGAAACAGACGTTCGAACACGATGTCTCGCCGATGGTTGATGAGATCCACGTTCAAGCAAATTGGGCAGTTGGCCCGGCATGGTAAATCGGCGCAACTCGCCCAGCGCGCGGGATCAACCATGCGGGCGAGAATCGCACGAGCAAGACTGAGATTATCGATGCGAGCAAGGTTAATGACAAGAAAACGACTGTTGCCAAGGACTAGCTCATATTGGCCTGTTTCGTCGGTAATAGCAGTAAGGATCTTGCTCTCCATCTGCACCGATGACATGTCGAACGAGGACGCCTGGCTACGGAAAAGATCCAGAAGCGCGCCTGTGTTCGAGACAATCAGGAAGTTCCGCTTGAACCCACAGACTTCCTTCATGAACGCAACATCCTCTTCGCGCCGTCGCTCGCTCAGATCCTTGATGATGGATATGTTTGTCTTAGCTATGTCTTCTCGTGGCTTTAGTTGACGAGCCAACGGTTGGTCTTCTGGAAGTCTTGCTAACTGCTTATAGACGCCGAGAGCAATCGTTGACTTGCCGTCTCCGGCGTGCCCCGTCAGAATGATTTGCCTGCCATCGTGCTTTTGCAATTCAGCGACAATGGTCTGCGTGAGTGGATGTCGAACGTGAATCTGGGCAAAGAAAGGATTGCATGCTTGATACTCAGCCAGCGCGTTCTCATTACTGGCGTTAAGTCTTTGAAGGGAGTTGAGGTACTCGACAAATGGATTTCTCTCGGCAGTCTCTGTCGATGTAAACACAAGACGCTGAAGTGAGATCCGTTCATCTCCGGACACCGACTGACCAGAACGGACCTTATCTTCGTAGCCAGCAGTTATACATTTCAGAAGGAAGGCTTCCATGGCAACTTGCGATTTATCATCGCGTAAAGCATCAAGAAAGGAAGCGCTTAATTCTGCGTACTGAACGAGATCGCTGAGCATGGATGGCCCGGCAATGCTGTGCGTCTTGAGCAAATCGGCTTCGCGTCCTGGATTGGGCACCAATTTCCAGAACGACGACGATCCAAGATGAAAGAAAGGATTGTACGGACGGTCTCGATCTTCAATGGATCCTTGTTCACTGAGGAGTTTCTTGAATGCCGTTTTCAATTGCTCGTCAAAGTAGACACGATTGCCCTCTATTCTTTTCCCTCGAATCAATTGAACCACTGCTAAGAGGAGCAACTGTTTGTGGGGCTTGAACCCGGGGCCTGGTCGCCCCAAGCTTTTCAATTCTTCCATAAGACTCATGAAGCCTCCTCCTTCCCGCAAAGACCGTCGTTCTGTCCTACTCCCGTACCGGCATCTCACCCGTTGAGATGTCGCGTAACGTAGCACTAATGGCCCTCAAAGCGCCCTGAACATCATCGTCTGTATTGTAGCGTCCAAGCGAGAGTCTAATCACACAACGAGCATCGTCGCGGGTCATTCCGAGCGCCAGCAGGACATGCGATGGGGACACTGTACCAGAAGTGCATGCTGATCCCATGCTCATGCAGACAGTTGGGGTTCTCGCAATCAGTAGTTCCGCCGGAACGCCTGGGAACATCACGCTCAGTGTACCGGGCAGTCGCGGGCTTTCACTTCCCACTATTCGGGCATCAGATGCTATAGTTCTAATGCCGTCTTCCAATTGGCCTCTGAGCCGATCTATTTCCAGCATTTCTGTCTCGATGCGTTCAGTAAGCAGGTGGCATGCGACACCTGTGCCAACGATTCCAGGCACATTCAGAGTGCCTGGCCGAAATCCATTCTCTTGTCCACCCCCAAACATGAGAGGAGATACAACGACATCTCTCACATGATTGTGTATGACCAGAAAGCCCAGCCCCTTTGGCCCATATGCCTTGTGTGAGCTGAATGAAACAAAATCAGCGCCAAGGTTATCGATTGAGACGGGGATCTTCCCCAGTAGTTGCGCCGCGTCGCAGTGAAAAGCGGCACCTGCGGCGTGTGCTATATCAGCCACAGCCTTCACCGGCTGAAGGACGCCTATCTCGTTGTTTGCGCCTTGGATCGAAACCAGAACGGTCTCCGAATCAACTGCACGTTGAACAGTGCCCAAATCAAGTTGACCGTCCTTCTGAACAGGAAGCCTGACAACATCGAACCCCTTGGTTTCAAGCGCTTCGCATGGCCCGAGGACGGACTTGTGTTCGATGGCCGACGTCACGATCTTGCGACGCCCCGTACTCATTTGAGCAGCGCTAAAAATGACCAGATTGTTCGACTCCGTAGCGCCACTCGTAAAGAGAACATCCGACGCGTCACAGCCAACGCTGTCCGCAATACGCTCTCGTGCTACCGCGACCGCACGCGCAGCTTCCCTTCCAAGAAAGTGAGGACTTGATGCATTTCCGAAGTTCCCTGCAAAGAAAGGACACATTGCGTCGACAACTTCAGGGGCGCATTGAGTTGTAGCATTGTTATCAAGGTATATAACGCTCGTCGTCATCTCAGCTACGGTCTCCATTGGCTACTATAGATGGCATATGACACACCCCGCACGTTCGCCCGAGCACTGCATCTCGAAAACAGAAAGAAGAGAAGCTTCCTTTAAAACAGATGGTTCGCTTGCCCGACGTTTCTCATAGTCTGCCTTTATCTGGGCAACCCTCTTGGGATCAGCCAGCTCAGATAGACTCTCTCCTTGGACCCAAGTATACATCTCTCCCGTAACAGGATCCTTGCGTTCATACTTCATGGCCTTTTTGAAAAGTCCTGGATGTGTCTCCAGCAAGCCCACCCATTCACGCCGTTGCTGGTAGAAACAGAAGAAGCAACCTGATCGTGAACGCCATTTGTAGTATTCGGGAATACCCAGCTTGCTGTCTTCAAGAATTCGCATGACGTCCTTAAGGCGGAGACCATCTTCGACAAATGGCAATCGAGCATGAATGTTGGGCTTCGTCGAAATGTACCCTTTTCTGTGCGGTTCATCGGCACGAATACCAACGTACATCACAACCTGATCGGTCCCTATGAATCTCTCAAAAGGTCTAATCTTCAGGTACTCAGTGCACCAACGCACCTGAGGCGAAGGAAGGAAGTTTCGCCTTTGCTCTAGCAAATCGTCAAAACCAATGTCCGGACGAATACGTTGAATCGCCTTTCCCAAGTGAACTTCCAACTTCTCAAGGTAGTTGTAGGTCTCCTTGAGTTCCTTCTCCGTATCGCAAAACACGTATTCCAAATTCGGGACTCGGTCCCTCATGTAGAGAGCCAGCGCGGTACTATCCTTGCCTCCTGAAAGAGAAAGAATGTGGCGACATGACTTCTCGTCGAAGCTGGGTTGGATGGGTTTCTTCACAGTCATTTTCTACCTCCTGTACCCTTGGGCAGATCATCTACAAGCAACAGGAGGGCGGCCCGTACGATTTCAGGTGTATTACGTTGTTGTGACGGATCAAGTTTCTTGGCGAGTTCCCGCGCCAGAGACTTGGCCCGCTCGCGCTGATCTGGCGCAAGAGCCGCCATGGCATCATGTGATTCGCTGGTAAAGCCTGCACGCACCATGGCCCTCTTGATGGGATCACCAAGCGCCTTTGCTAGTCCAGGAAACCGTTCGACATCAGCATCCAGCCAGTTTGCCGGCGGACGATTTACAACGAGCGCCAGAATGGATAGCACCCCTTCTTTGTCACAACTGGTCTGTACGATTCGGCGAAGGAATTGGAGAACCAGAGGATCATTCTCGCGGGATTCCAATTTCGCGGCAATTCCTCTCAGCTTCTGCCAACCGCCATCGCCGGGCTCAAGTCCGCACGCTTTTAGGAGTTGTGCTTCTGCCTCGGCATAAGTACTCGCCGCGATGCCCGACCATTCATTCAGGGCGCCATTCAGGGCTGTAAAGAAAACTTCAATGTCAGATTTTTCCGGCTTGGCTTCCGGGAATGGCGCAAGGCCCAGTGCTGTCGGCAAATCATTGAAAAGGAAACGCTCAGGTGATTTTGCCTTCTGGAAGGCTTCCCGCATTCTGACCGTGTTGTCTGAAAGCTGTTTCGTGCTCCAGGCAAACTCCGGCAAACCCTTCACCATCTTGAACATAGCGCGAACCACAGGAACAGTGGCGGGGGCGGCGCCCAATCCCTTGGCTAGTCGTTCAACGACGGCAGCGCGAGCACCGGCAAGTCGGATTCCGCCAACAGCAAAAAGCTCCGGTCGGCGCATCAGGATCTCAAAGTCCGCAACGCTCGGATCAGGAATGAATGTCCCTTCGCGATAAAGAGTGGTCTCATCGCGATGGGCCATCATAAAGGCGCAGAGCAAAACGGGATGAATGCCGTCCATAACGCCGTAAGGTGGATCGGCCAGGATACCGAACACCGTGTTTACCTGGCACGGATCACCTTCGGCCTCGAATATGATCGTCCGTAGGTGCTCCCAAACATGGCACATTCCATGACGTTTTCGCTCTGGCGGATCAACAAATGTCCATTTGCCGCCAGATGTTTCGACATGAATGCCCGTGTCCTTCAAAACAGATTCGTAAATGCTTCGCTCTGGGGGATAGCCTTCGATACCAAGGCTCGGGGCCTCGGAATGGATCAACATTCTCTCGATCAGATCACGCCGGGCAGCCGCAGCGGCGGAAGATAGAGCACGACGAATAACCAGTTCGTTGCGAACATGTGGCGTTTTGTCATACACGCTGTCGCAGATCGTCGAAAGCAGATGGGAAACATCTACCCTGGAATGCATCGGCTGTAGCTTGCCGGTCCAGTACCACAGGCATTCACTGCCCAGAGGCTCCTCGCGCGGGTCAAGCAACGCATTCAGTGTCCGTCTCAGAAAATGCTCGGATTCTGATATTCGAAGGGCTATTTCCCGGCGAGCTACACGATCATCACGCAGTTCTTGCGTATTATCCCATGCCCAGCGCAGCGCAGCCAATTCAGCAACCGCTGACTGGATTTCCCTAAACTGTTGAGGAATGGCAAAGACAATATCTCGCCGTTCGGGATCGGCGGATGCGGCGAGATCGCGGAACGCTTGAAGGGCTGAGGGAGAGGGCGAAAGACAAACCAGCACTTGTCCCGCCGCGCCCTTGGCTGGCGAAAGGTGATTTGGCGCGTTTGCGGGATCATCCAGATAGGCAGTGCTGAAGTATCGTAAAGACCCGGTCTGGAAACTGTGCCGTCTGGCGACTATCGGCCGGGATTCGAGATACTGCTGAATGCTCGTTGCGAGTTTGATTGTGCCTCGAAGTTGCCGTTCTCCTTCAGCAACACGCTCCTCGATGTCAACGTCACTACCTTCCCATATGCGATACGTCTTATTGAAACGGCGATGAGTGAGAATGGACTGTTGCCCGAGGAATTGTATGCCTTCTGCCAGATCCGCAGGCATCTTGGCCGTATCGCCGAGCGACACCGCTATCATTGTTTCCGTAGCCGACAAGGGACTGAATTCCCCAAGCGCACCGAGCACGCCAATGGTCTTGATCAGATCGCCGTGCAGCGCTGTCAGGTTCTCTTTGCGATCCAGAACATCCGCTGCCTCCATCCATCGTCTTGCCTGGGGTTGCCTGAACAGGCCGCTGCCGAAGTTGATGGTGAAGTAATCGAAGAGCTGGCCGAGACGCAGAAAGGCCGGCTTGTCGTGCAAGAGACAGTGTGCGCGGAGGTAGTCTTGGAAGCCACCGGGTTCCAGACTGCTAAGATAAGAGAAAAGAGATCGCTCATTCTGCGCGAACTTTCGGAAGATGAACGGCAAAGCAACAAGTGTTGTGGGATGCAGCGGATAGGTCTGTTGGCAAATCTCTTCGAACTCGCTCTTGCGCATGCCTAGGGGACAAACCCCGTTGTCAGCGCAAATCTTTGCAACATGGCTGACTTGCTTAAGTGCGTCTACCGACATGGGAGCGCCTGTCCATTTGATTGCCGCCGCCACCATTCTGACAACCTGATCGGGTGGCTCAAGAAAGACTACATCCTCAAAACGCCCATGAATCTTGGCCCATTCTTTGCGAGTCGAACTATCAAGATGCTGGCCGTATTCTTCAAACGATTGATGGAGGAACCCGAGAAAAAGGGTCGGGAAAGCTCCGCTCCGGCATGATTGTTCCGCCAGTTCCTGGAGAACGAAGACATCCGCCTTTTGGGGCATCCGGGCAGCAAACTCGAATAGTTTCCCGAGCTCGTCTATCATGAAGAGCAGGCCGGAATGTCCGGAATTGCTCGCAGCCGTCGCAAACTGACTGAGCAACGATACGATTCGGCGGGAATCTGCCACGGTCCCTTTGCGCACATCCTTGATCAGGGATTGACACTCACTGATAATTGGCCTTGATAGACTTGCTTTGATCTGTCCGGCGCTATCTCTGATTCCTTCAGCCAGACAAAGCGATGCGGGGGCTCGTCGTGCAGTGATAGCAACGGGAAGGAGACCCTTGCCATTGCTAGTCTTTTGCGCTAATGCTGTTGCTAAGGGTTGGTCGACTTCACTGAGGTGTCGGTGGGCGGCATCGCTGCCTGTCACACCACGACAGAGTACCTTCGTGAGAAATACCGCGAATGCAGACTTGCCGACACCGTATGGTCCCGTGATTGTCCAAGCCCGGTAGGTAGACCGCTCTGTTAGGCCTTCAGCCACTCGTCGAAGGATCTGGCGCGCGGTCGGGGTGATGATGTAATCCCCATTTTGGCTGTTGTTCTGGTAGTCCTTTTCCAGATTGACGGACCGCAGGAATTGGCGGCGAATTTCTATGCACTCAGAAAGTTTTCGTTCAGAAGAACTCACTTGCGCATCTCCCTCTTGTAGTAAGATTCCAGCAATTTGAGCGCATCTATCTTCTCTCGGCGGTAGATTTGCTTGAGACCGGCGGTCTCATCGAGGGCGACTTTGCCCTTGGTTATCTTCTCAAGCTCCTCAACGTGCGCGATAAGCGTGTTCTCGTCCAGCTTGAAGGCTTGCCCTGGACTTCCTGCACCATAAAGGCATTCCTGAACACTCATGGTATTGCGTCCATCCGGTGCGGAGTCAAAATACTCGGAAAGCGCATACCCGAAGATGTGACTGGGGAGGGTTGGCTTAGCCCCGACAGAAAACCGGAACAGCTCACCATCGGGCGAGGATTGAAGAAGGCCCAGCTCCTGGAGCGGACAATCGAAGCTTTCTTCCGCTATGGCCTGCCTTCCGGTTACCTTGGCCGGCGTGTAGGTTCTGATGAAACAATCCACATCTCTGGACAACGAGGACTCATTGACTTCGACAGATTGTTTCTCGGCAAATGAAGCAACATGGTCAACCATTTCGCGCTTGGTGAAATCGGGTTTATGGAACACCGTGAAAGCTATCTGCCAGGTGGTGCCAATGGTGGGGTGTGAGACCAGAAGCCAGTGTGCAAGCCACAGGGAGGCATCATCTTCAAGGTACGGGTCCCAGCCGTGTTCGTTGAGAAGCCTCTCGCCGATAGTGGAAACGCGAAGGGCCGTTCCGCCGGACTTATTGCCCTCGCTGTCTTCCTCAATTAGCTGGGTGACGGTGCACCAATGCCGAATGCTTTCTACCATGTTCTTGCCGACGCCAAGAAGCACCAGCGCATCGTCACGGAAGAACAAATTCTTCTTATCGAGCATGCCCCGGACGCCTTTTTCCAGCCAACCGTACCGAAAAGCAAACGTCTGGTGACCAGAAAATTTGTACTTTCGCTTTCTGGCCCCACGCTCTGTCTTGTCACGTCTTGATTTCATTCACTCTCCTCAGCGCCACGTGACGAGCCTTTGCCAGATCGTACCCAGACATCAACCTCGTCCTTATCGAATTTCCACAACCGACCTACCTTGTGGGCTGGCATTTCCTTCTGCCGAATCCATCTGTGAATCGTATCCTCACTTACGCCCAGATGATCCGCTATGTCATCCATTGATAACCATCTCTCGCTCATGTATTTGTCTCCTCGGTCGTCTGCAAACGCCTATGGTCGACACAAGCCCCGTTACAGCTTTCTGCGGAATACTACGGAATACAACGGGAGTATGCCTATCACAATCCCCAGCGGAAAGAAAGCTGATTCGCAGGAAATGATGGGATTCAAATGGGATGCAAAGGGAACACGCGCTGGTTCCGCAGGAAAAGCGCAGCGCGTGTTCGTGGAGAAGGCCACTACTTCTTGCCGAGATTACTGTGAACGAGGTCATTGACTGACTCCTTCCCAGTTTCTTTCAAGAAAGTGCCTACATGCATATCTTTGCGGACGCCGAAGTCGCGATCATACTGTTTCTCCAGCGTGCCGACGTGCTTGTCGTCCCGTGTGTTACGCAAGTGACCGTTCTCATTCCGGGATCGATAGCCGCGCATACCAGGTGCATCTTTCGCCATGGTTCTCACCTCCTTTCTTCTTTATGACATCTTCACTCATGTATTATCTTCGGAAATCTGCGTTGCCAGTGGATCTCGCTCTTTTATGGCGTTTGAACCTGGGTGTATACCACCTCCGAGCCATATTCCATCGGTTGCCAACCACAATTCGTAAAAGTACAACCATCGCGAAGCCCACGGGATAATCGTATTAGCCAAAAGCATGTGGGGGCCCCATTCACCGGCGGGATGGTAATAGAGACAGAGACTGCCATCAGGGTACAGGTGGTCACATTTTCTTCCCTCTATCTGCCGTAGTTCGGGGTCTATTGCTCTGATGATGGGACGCGGCCTAAATTTTCCTCCCAATTTTAGTGTTACGCTTATTAGATATTGGGACATCGTTTCGGATGGGTGAACCCAACCTTCCCATGCAAGGCTGGTACCACATCGAGTCGTGCAGCATTTGGTCTTGCACAATTTCTCCAGCATGATCCTCTGGATCGCCAAGGGAAGTGTCTTCGGCGCAAAACGATGCATCAGAACGATCCTCCAAAGTTCGTATGGGGAGCGATCTTGATGCTATCATTGGACGGAAACGTGGATATTTTCATCGTGCTTGCGCCAGCATACAAACCACCCTTGGCAAGTCCTTCATTCAACTCAACGGCATGTCGGCGTATTGCCCCATCTCTGGATGCGCGGCCGACAAGATGTTCCAAGAGTATTGACGACTTCTGGAAATCGCACGAATTGCTCAGGGTGACAACGTCCGCTCTTAAATTTCGTAACCAAGCAAAGAAAGCATCCTTTAATTCAGGATGCTTCTGCCACTTGTCGGCAAAGTTCTCGCCTCTGTTGGTCGGGTTCTCGACACGATAGAAAGGCTCAGTAGCATCAAACCCATTGTGCAGATTCTGCACAATGCCCATCAGCGCGTCTTCTACCTCAGCTTCGTGGTTGTACACTTTCGCGGCAAGCGTCGTGATGATGATGCTTATCGGAGCTAATTTCGGCTTGTCTTTGAACACCAAATCCCTATTTCTCTTCAGAAGCTGTATGCATACTTGCAGGGGGGCTTTATGAGGAAGTTCATGTTGATCTGGAATGGGCTCCACATTGCTGAGTCGCATCAACCCCTTTTCCATAACACGGATTTTTTTCTGTTCTTCAAACCATGCGATATACCCCTTGGGGTCGCTCGGTGTCCAGTTGCGAATATTGCGGTCCGGGACAAGAAGGGACGTACCGGTTGGGCTTGTCTCGGGCGCGAACTTGGCCGCAATTATATCCAGATGAAAATTCTCGCCATTAGAGTAGTCCAACCGGAGACACCGACTCTTTTCCTCATTCAACATGCGTTTGTAGTCCGCGCTTTCTTTCAGACGCTGAGCCACCAAACGACGCACTACCATCGGATCAAAGTTATCCTGGTAGGTAAGTTGGCACGCTAGGTCAATGTCGAAATCTTCTCCTTGAAGCGGCTTAATGGCGGTTCCGAGTGCCACGGAACCTTGCGGATATATGGCGGGCGAAAAGCCGTGTAGCAAGGACTCCTTGGCGTTCAAGAACTCACCAACGCCGGTGTAATGTTTCGCGGCCGCCTCATAGCGGCTCGGTGGAATATTGATCTCCTCGATTGCGGATATAAGGATACGGAGTGGCAATGAAAGCTCTCTGTGTGCAGGTAATGACGTTGTTATCATAGATCACCTCTTAAATTAAAGATGGGAGTAAATGTTTCAGCTATATGTTCCGTAAAGCGTTCTTGCACATCGGCGATAACATGGCGGCTATAGTGAGCAGCCAATGCGAGATGCTCATCAACGCTAAGACGATCCAGCTTGTAAAATCCGGATGGAACGATGGGATTTAGTCGAAGATAGCGATGATCGCCGAGTAACAGTCCAACATGCTGATCGGTGCCGGCGCTTTGTCCGCCCATGATGACATCGGCTGCATGGTTCTTCCATTGCCATAGCCCGCCTCGGTCCAGTTTCCGGGGCCGGTCCTTGATCTCATCTATGGTGCCAAGGCTTAAGACGGATACATCTTCTATCGGAATCTTAAGTTTACCAATAGCTTCCACCAATCCAACCATAGCGGGGTTATTGGCCCAAACTCCTCCGTCAATCAGTCGAATGGAATCGACGTGGGTAAAGGCAGGAAGGTAGGTTGGCGCAGAACTTGTGGCAACCGCCACTTTCCATGCGGGGACCTTGTAGTCACGTTTGAAATCGGGATGATGCGCTGTCTTGAACAGGTAAGGAGTGGACGCTGCCAGATTGTAGCTCGGAATTACGAGACGTGTTTGGCTATGGCCCAAGAGCTTATCACCGAAGCATTCCTTGACTGCACAGATCAGGGTTTTATTATCATATTTGCTTTTGAAGAGTTGCTGAATCGTTCGACAGGTACGAGCAAGACATTCTTGGGGAAATATGTGCCCACCATGCTGGACGTAGAACTCGACTAATTCATTGGGGCGAAGACCGAGCGCAAGCCCTATTGCAATAATGCCGCCAGTGGATGTACCAGTGATCAGATCAAAGTGGCGGGCGATGGGATCGCCCCCTAGATCCTCCTCGATCTTAGCCAACACTGCGGCAGCGAAGAGCCCCTTCAGGCCACCCCCGTCCAAGGCAAGTATCTGAAACCTCTTTATACTCATAGATAAACATCCTTTCTTAATATGTAAGTCATAAGTAAGCATACTAAGGCTTACAATGCAAGCAAAAAAAAGAGCCCATCACAATTCCGCCTGATCAGAAGAGGGATACATCTCCTGCAAACGGATCTGTGCCACAACAGGATTCACGTCAAATAGCCTTGCCACTTCAGCCTTCGCCCCATCCAGACCATCGCGTGTGAGGTTCTGGCACCCCAGACTACCGGTTGTAGTCAGGAAGGGACCCACCGCTACCTCAACGAGTTTTCGTGGAAGCAGAAACCCACCTATCGCCCGATTTGCTTGATACTCCCACCACCGTCCATCATATCGCTTTTCTTGCGACGGCCTAAGATCGGTTTCTCTGCAAAGCACGCGTCGGTCATGAAAATCCAGATTTTCTATCTGTGGCCCTGAACTGAAATCAATTCGCATTTGCGAGCTGTCCTTCATGAATAGAACAGGATGCATCATGCAATGCCCTGCCTCATGAGCGAGAGTAGAGTTCGTCCTCCTGCGGCCGGCATCCGATCCGTCAGTCAGTGATGATGACACGCAAACTGCCTTCACGAACCCATCTGGATTGAAGGCCGTGCAACCCAATACACCGTCTTTCATGTCTTCGTAGACGACCAAACAATTGAAATATTTCTCGATGAATCGTTCAATACGAATGGGTTCAGGTTTGTCGGGAAAAAGGCCGGCTTTTTTTAAAGCGTCAAGGCACATGCTGTCAATCTCCCGCTTTTCAAAGAAAAGGGTCTGTTTGATAATGCCTTGAGGGTTGGATCGAGTTTTCATTTGGTCTTCGGATGCTTCTGTATGTTTTTTAGAAAATCATGTACCAGGAGATCTCCTTTTCTGATCTTCTCGGCTGCCGTTCGAAAAGCAAATCCCGCCTGAGGATCGGCTAGCATAAGCCTCTTGATATCCGCATAAGCCGCCCGGGTGTCAAGTGCCTTCAAACCCTCGAACGATGTCTTCAGTTCATCAGCAATTTTTCGAAGCACATCGTCTGATGGGTACCTTCTTCCGAGTTCCACGTCGGAAAGGAACGGGGCCGAAACTCCCACCTTGCCCGCGAGTTCTCGCAGGGAAAGATCCGCCTTATCGCGCAGTTCGCGCACGGTTTGCCCTAATGATTTATTTATCATGCCGTAAGCTTACGCTGGCTGATATTAAATGTCAATTCTTTTTCGATCCGATGATAATAGCGGGTGGGCTCCCGTAAGATTACTTGGGTCATTTACGATTCGTATTGCGTTTGTTTGCGCGCCGGAGGAGTTTCTCAATTTCTTCCTTTCCCCCGAGACATTCGGTCATCTTGGGAGTTGAGATAAACCGGAGAAACAAATCGTTGTCACAGGCCTTGTGCTTGGCCAATAAGCTGATCACCTCGACAATGTAATACTTACTCACAGCATAAAGGAAACGTCTGGCGGTGGATACATCACTGGGAGTTTCTGGTTGCCATCGGGCTCCATGCTCAACAAGCACTTTGATCGTGCTGATTCCTTCCCCGGCAGTGTCTCGGCCGGGGAATATTCTAGACAGGCTGGCACCCCAGCCGACATGTCTAATTGCAGCATCCAATGCAGAACTTCCGCCATTCGACATATCATTCGGCGAAACGCCAGCATCAAGAATGAATCCTGCGATCTGAGAATGGCCCGATGATGAAGCCCTGTAGAGAGCTCTTTGCCACAATTTGTTGCGCGCATCAACGCTGATCTTTTTGATCACATCTAAATGTCCGCGTGATGCGGCAACCTCGGCACCGGTGTGCCACATCTCAGGATCACCCATGTATTTTGGGTACTCAATATCTGGAACGTTCGAGAGAGGATTCCCGCCCGCCCACATCAGCAGGCTGACCCATTTCATGGAGCCTTCGGCACAGTGGTAGGCAAGTGCCATATCGAGTTGCTGCTGAAGCGCGTCTTTCCGAGCGGGAAACTGGCGCAAAGAGTCAAGATACACGCCCAGAGCCGGCCTTACTTTATGTCGAAACGCAGTGGTGAAAGGATTGCCAGTTATAAGGTCGGCATTTCTGGCCATAAAGTAGCGAGCCATATCAGGCTGATAGGAACACAACACATCTTCGAATGTCACTGACAACGGATCGGCGCCGTGATCCACGAGCATCTGCACGACGTCGAATCGTGATCTTCTGACCGCCTGTTCAAGCGCGTGATTCTTCACGGTCGTGTCAGTCGTGTGGCAGATGAATAATTCGATCAGGCTGTGGAATCCAGTTTCCATGGCGACATCAAGTGGTGTACGACGGACTTCTGGATGTGGTGTCAGCGTACCCCACTGGGAAGCACGCTTCTCTATTTCATACAACCTGCCTGCGCGGCATAATGCTTTCAGCTCTTTGGTTTGCTCAACGGAAAGTGAGTCATTCATTCACGGGTGTCCTTTTGAAGCGATTACCAGACTGGGTCAATAGAAATAATGCGTCACGTGGAAAATTATGCTGACCACAATCTTTTTATACTCAAGCACATTGGTTGAAGCAAGGAGTGCATGTGTGAAAAGGGAGGATGGGACAGGAAGATTTAATTGCGTACATCGAACAATCGCGTAAGGAGGCTGAACGCGTCGCGTCCAGTGTAAAGGATTTCCGAGTATTCAGTTTCGACCACATCCCGGAGCGGCCGGTCATCCGGCCGGAAGTGAAGCGAATCGTTGATTGCCTTGTACGTTATCAAAACAGCGGGATTCCCCGACACATGGCCGTGTTCGGCGCCCGTGGATGCGGCAAAACACTGACGTTCCGGTATTTGGAACGGGCGTTTGCAGATAAAGTGAGACTTCCATTCTTTGGGATCAACTGCCGGGTTCATAATTCCAGTTTCAAGGCCTTGGCCGCCCTGCTGAAGACAAAACCACGTGGCTATGCCTATTCGGAACTCTGTGAGCGGTTTGAAAGGGAAATCCCCAGCCCGGCCGTTATCGTCCTGGATGAAAGCGACATGCTTGGCGAAAAAGATTCACGCCGCGATATCCTCTATTTCTTGAGTCGGAGTCCGAAACGATACCTGGTTGTCCTGCTCAGCAATAACCACCGGTACCTGAAGAACCTGGATGAAAGCACCAGGTCATCGCTCCAGCCAGAGGTCATCCCCTTCCGGACATATTCTGCCCAGGAAATTCTGGACATCCTAAAAGATCGGGCCGAAACCGGACTGAAGGTGGTTGAGCCGGGATTGATCGAAGAAATTGCCGCCATGACCGCTAAAAACACAAACAGCGACGTGCGTGTTGGGATTAAAGCGCTTCTGTATGCCGCTACGAACGAGGCCGGCACAGTGGAGGAATGTTTTAGCAAGGCACGGGAAGACATCATAAAGGATGTCCTGGCTGACACGAACGAGAAAGCGCTGTTGATTTTGAAAGCGGCTCAAGAAGAACCGACCCGACTGGTCAAGACTGTATACCAGCACTATGTCGATTTGAGCCGGAACTACAAGGAAGAGCCCTACGGTTATACGCAATTCTACTCAACGCTCGGGTATCTGGCCTCGCTCGGCCTTATCCTTATGGTGTCGGCCAAGGTAGACCGAACCTTCACAAACCGAATCGAGCCGCTGGTTTCTCCGGATGAACTGAACGCTGTATTTGCCCAGCGGTTCCAGTGATGAATCGAGAATTATTCAAATATTGCGGCGGAAATATTTTTTGATTGCTGCTTCAATTACTGCTGTTTGGCGTGGCGAGATATTTGCGCGTGCAGACGGCATGCGGAGAATATCCTCTTGCATCCATTTGAATAGCACTCCAGAAACTTCCTTGTCACCGAAATCATAACTACTGCTGCCGAGAGAAATGTTGGTTCCTTTCCAGCCGCAAACAAAATCTTTGATTGTGCCAATAATTACAACGCGGCCGAGCTTGGTGAAAATGTAGGATTCGGTGCTACTATGAAACATCGTATGAGTTACCGCACGGGCAAAATAAATAACAAGATCGTGCGTATTCGAAATTCCTGTCATGCGAGCTGGTTCAAAAAGAATGAAAACGTGCTGGTGGAATTGATTGATATCATGCGTTTCCCCGGCAAGAAACTGCCTCCAGATTTCAAGCGCATTCATGGCCGCGGGTGTGTCACCGTGCGGCAATATTCCACCCGGATGCTGGACGACAATAAGGTCTAACAGACTTCGCCAAGACACCGATACGCAGAAGCGAATTAGCCAAGTTCCATAGTCAAGTTTTTGGCCGGAGTGGGTAGATTCTAAATCGGTATGGATGGGATGAAAGAAATGCTGTGCAAACAACTTTTCATCACGGCTGAATTTATCCTCACAGGTTGGGCAGAGAAATGGATACTTACGTCCGTCTTGCATGCGGAGGTTGGGATTATCTAACCCCCTCATAAAGCCGGTAGGACTTGTTTTGATCATGTAACGGTAGACAAATTGTGGAATGATATGTCCTACTTCTGTCGCCGGCTCACGTCGGCATAACATGCATTGCGCTATAGATGGGTATTTTGTCATCATTAGGTGATTATAGCCGACCGATGAATGGAAGACAACACAAGCAATTAGAGAGTGAAGTGAATGCGTGGCGCAGTTTCCGGCCGGTCGGTATACGGGGCATGCCGTATGGGAACCTTCTTCTTTCTTTTTCTTTATAAACTTTTTGTTGTTTGTTGTTAGTGGTAACAAGCGAATGGAATCTGAAGATCGCTGGCAATTGCCGACGTGAACAATGCACTCTCTGTTCTCATCCGGCCTGTAGACCGGAGGTCATGCTCTCAAGAAGGTGTTTGCCGGATTCGGTGAGTCGAATAACCTTGGTTCGGCCACACGAAGTCAATTTGTCAGCTTCCTCAATCAAGTCCAGGTCAATCAGGCTACGCTTCGCCTTATCCCCCTGCCGGCCTGAAAGTCCCAGCCGGGTATATCTGGCAACAACCCCGGAATCCGGGACGAGGGCAACGTCCTTCAGGAATGCCATTTCAGACCCCGTTAGTTTTAAAGGTAGGTTTTTGTCGGCCTCTACTGGTGGTTCGGCTGACCGAATAAGTGGCATCATAGCTTGCTGGATGATTTCATCCGTGACCGGAACGGCCGGGATCTTGATCTCCGGCACCCGGATCATAAATGGTTCCTTAATTCTGCCCTGTAACTTCACAATAGCCTTACCGATTTCCATAGTACCGAGCGCCAAAGGCTGTTCTTCCTGCAAGAGCATGGCGGCGCTGATCGTCGTCACGTCCTGCTTGCCCTTTAGATTCATGGATATGGTTGTGTAGGTGTTGGCCAGCGCCGTCTTGCTGATTTCTGACGGCATCTGGTCGAGAAAAACGATCCCTTCCGACATTTCTCGAATTTCCCGGAAGATGACCTCGACGATGGATGCCGGCTGGCCGGAACGTTGGGAAAGGCGTGATAGAAGATGGTGGGCCTCTTCAATGATTAGGATATGCTTGATCTGATTCCTCTCGTTCTTGACCATCCGATGTGAATATATCTGAAGCATCAGCATTTCGGAGAAAAACAGCTTGTCTGCGTGACTAAGGGCTTCAAGCTCCAGGACGGTTGGCTGGGACAACAATTCGTCCATGATCACGTTGGACCCGGAATTGACGATACTGTCCATGGCGCCAAAACACAGGGAATGCACAGCCCTGATGGCTGAGGATAACCACAGGCTGACCCTGCCGGTTGCGGGGATGGTTTTCAGCACTGTCAGCACGTCCCGGAATGTTGGGTAACGCTTAACCTGGCCGTCATACACACCGTGCTTCTGGTAGAGTTCGTCCAAGACTGAGGTCAGTAAATATTCAACTCCGGCCCCGCAAAAATACGCTGCGTTTATAACCGCGACCAGCGCCTTCAGATGCTGCTTGGGATCAATGCATTTTGGCGGAATCAGTGGATTTATCCGGAGTGGGGCAATATCACGACCGATTGTATACACGCGCAATCCCTGAAATTCCGGAAGGTTTTTGAGCCGACGCCAGGACTGTTTCCAGTCAAGACAGAGCCAGGGAATCCCTGCTTTGGTTAGATTCATGGCCATGAGGTAGCCTGCGTTCGATTTTCCGCTTCCTGTACGCCCCACAAGCGACGTATGTTGCGCAAGCTCCAGAGGGTGAAGACCGAAAGGACACAAATCTTTTCCGTTGTAATGCACCCAGCCCATGAAAATATCGCCTTGGGCTTCCTGCTGAGTGGGCGGATGGAAAATGGGGGTGGTGTTCTGGACATCCCTGTTGAGATTGGCGTTTACGATGAGATTTAGCTGTTCCTCAAGTTCTTCTCTGCCTTCCTCGTCCTGGAAGAGGTATGCTGTCCAAAAATCGTCCGCCTGCTGGCCGAGAATAGGACGGAGCGCCCGACATCTATCCTGAAAGAGCTGCGTCGCCTTGTCCTTTATTGTCATCGATAGGTGGAAATGCGGTCATAAGCTCCTGCCTGAACTTGGTACCTGTGTAGGTTTTGTCGGCCAGGATGAGTTCACGTCTTAATTCAAGTGAATCCCTCCAGAGGGTGACATCTTCTTCCCTAAGCTGTCGTTCAAGGTCCAGTCTGGTCTTTTCCAAGTTCTGTTTCTGTTTGTTGGCGTCCGGTGTTCGGATCACTGATGCCCCATAAATTTCGCCGGAAACATCGCTTAGACGGCCAAGGATCGAAGATCGGTTCCGGTTTCGAATGGCAACCCGTTCCTCCAGCAATTGACGGAGCACATCCTTAGAGAAGTAGCTAAACTTGAGTTGCTGGCTGGTTAGCGTGGCCAGCATATTGTCAGTGCCCGAACTTTCGCTCAGCGTCTTTTCGACCTCCGGCTGTAAATATGGCATGCACGGCGAATACAGCACGGCATAGCTTGCGCTGAATGGGCGATACTCAGTCACCCGCCATCCTTGATCCGTCGTAAAGTTATATTGGCTCATCATGTTGTCATTACGCAGTGGTATACATATATGACGGAAAGGGGGTTAATAAACCTTTCGGTCTATGGACGTCAACGCCGATAAATTCTTTAGAACAAGACGGTCGTTGCCATCAGTTACATCCTAATTTGTAATATGCAATACTGTCCAGCCATAGTGCATTACATCCATATTTATTTGGCCGTTTTTGTCAGTATCCACGCCAAAATAAAAGACATAAATTCCTGTTGGAAGCCATGCAGTATCAATATTCAATATCTCATGAGGAAAGAAAATACTGCCGAAACTGAACAAGGGACCTTGATATGTTACGTGGTCAGTGGGGTACCATTCTCCATTATAAGCGTTATAATAATACCAGCCAAACGGCGCTTCAACTACCACCCACCAATCTGCTTCAAGGGCATTGTTCGCATTCAGGCTGATACCAACCGATAACGGCGCTCCCTGACGCATAGTCGTTTCTTGGTTGAAATAATTATTGAGCCGAATATTCGGTTCTATAATAAGATTATTCAAAGCATATCCTGTATCAGAACTGCTAAAGCCGCTCACTCCATAATCATTCTTGGCTTTGATCATATAGTAATAAGTGACATTATCCGCGACAGATATATCGTCATATTCCGTGTTGCTTGTATCCACGATTTTTGTGGCGGCTACAATTCCATCGCGTCGCCATACCTCGTAGCTTGTTGCGCCGGATGAGGCGTTCCATGTAATTCGGACTTTATTGGTATGAATTCCGTCGCTGGCGGAGATATCTGTCGGGGGCAACGGCACAACACCATTCTGACTAAATGCGACCGACACCGTATGATTTGCTTGAACATTGCGGAGCGTGTAGCTATTTCCGCCGTTCTGCACAATGCCTCCGTCCAAATACCAAGTGCTAATTCTGTGACAGGAACTTGGTAATGCGGTAAAATTCTGATTGCCGCCTGCATTTACAGTAACCGGCGAATTCGGCGATATGGTTCCTCCATAACCGGCAGATGGCGTAATGGTGTATTGCAAATCAACACCGGTTCCGGTCACTGTTCGTGTCGCACCATCGCCACCAGTAAAAGTTATATTCTGACTGTAACTTGCTTCCGAACTCGGACTGAATTGAACCGTAACCACCTGAGCCTGGTCAGCACTCAAGCTATACGATCCGCCAGATACGATGCTGAAGGGCGAAGAAACGCTGGCGCTTCCGGATAAGGTGCCACCGCCAATATTCTGCACAGTAAACGTGTTTAATGCGCTTGACCCCACAAACACCGAGTCAAAATTCAGGCTTGCTGGCGTCACGGAAATAATGGGCAATGTAGCCGGATCGCTCTGTGTCGTAAACGACCACACATCTCCCATCGCCGACGCCCCGCTAATGTAATTGTAGACTTGAATCTGCCACTGGTACGTTGTGTTATATAACAACGTGCCGGGGTCGTAACTTGTTTCGCCCTGTTGTCCTCTATACGTCATGTTTCCAGGCGTGCCAAAATAAACAAGATTAAGACAGGAAGCCCCGCCCCCGATCCATGAGATATCCGTATTGACGGACTGATTCGTGGCCTCATTGGCCGGACTTGGACTCGTAGGCTTGAGGGGCGGCTGACCCTCCGTCGTGAACGACCACACATCGCCTTCCGTTATCCTCTCCGCAGAATCCATGGCGTCAATCCGCCACTGGTACGTTGTGCCATACGACAATGTTTCAGGAGGGTCATAACTCGTTTCACTTCGTGCCCCCCTGTCTGTCATGTTCCCGGCGGGACCAAAATACACACGATAACTGGAAGCGCCCCCACCATTTGACCATGATATATCTGTATCAATGGACTGATCCGTGGCGTCATTCGCCGGACTTGGATTCGTAGGCTTGGCAGCTTTTGTTAGGCCAATCCCGAATTCTGAGTCCGAGGTTTGATTTTGATTTGGCGACTTGTCTCGAACAATAATTTTATAGTAATACCATGTACCTGGATTTAATCCTGTATCTACATATTCCGGGCTGTCTTGAAATCCATCGCTGTCGTGTCCCCCTTCTGTCCAGCTTTGAAAATAATACTCCACACCATTTGGGTCCGATGCCGTAGTTGCCACCATATGAAGAGAATCAGGGCCATGCGCATGTGGCGCTTGACTCCAAGTGGGCGGATTTGGCGTAGGCGGATCAGTTTCAACCGTATAATAGACATATAATGACGGCGCATATTCCGAAAGTGAATATTCACTCGACCGCCAAGAAGCGTCTCCTGGGTTAATGCTTTCGTCGGCAAGTCGGAGGAGGAAACCATTATTCGATTCATCTCCATCAAGCCATCTCTGAACGAGGGTAATCAGCGACGGATAATCTGTTGATTCCCAACGATGCCAGCCAGTCGAATTATTAAAACTTTTAGTTAGACTTAATGTGCTGCTGACGCCTGGTTGATTATTCCATTTCAAACTCGACTCGCTCCAAGAACCGCCGACAGACCGCAATTGCATGTTAAGATAACTGCCACTGCCTGGATAACAACGTGTACAGTAGATCCAAAAATATACACCGTCTATCGTACTGCCGCTGGGTATTGATGACAGATTGTATTTTACATACGAGCGCATCCGCAACCCAGACCCACTACCACCATTCACCGCCAGCGTATCCAAATTGCCATAGTTATTATTAGGGGACGATTCATAAACATAAGCGTCTTGTGTTGCGCTCAGCAGCACGCTTTCTGCTTGAATGCTTTCGGGTGATTGGCATAAAAGGACCCCTATTAAGAAGGGGAAAGAAATGATACTGGCGTAAAATTGTTTCACAGTACACCTCCATATTGAGATTCATTTCTCACGCATATAGCCTTCCCAACGCCTTTTCCATATCCTGATCAAACACATGCGCATATACCTCCGTCGTCTTGCTGGATTCATGTCCCAACTGTTGCTGAACCAGTCGAAGGTTGAACTTACTGGCCTTGAGCAAAAAGCTGGCATAGGTGTGCCGCAGGGAATGAATACCCACGCCTTTTGCCTGGATAACCCCGGCCTTTGCCAAGCTGCGCTTATAAGATTTCTGCAATGCGCGCTTGGTCATGCACCTCCCGTTGACGCAGAAAACAGGTTCGTTCTGTTCCGTGCTTTCGCGCTGCTGGCGCTTCCAATCGAAGAAATATTGCGCCATGTCACAAAACTCGTCGCGAATATGTACCAGCCGCTTCTTCCCGCCTTTGCCGTTACGTACCAGCACTGTGCTATGGCCTCCGTTAAACTGAAAATCTCCGCAGGACAAATCCGCTATTTCCTGCACCCGCAAGCCAGTTTCGATTGCCACACATACGAGAAACCAGTCCTTGACCGGTGTTTTCCTGCCTGCATTTAATGCCTTATCTTTTTCCTTCTCGGTAATTCTGATCAGCCGCTGTAGCTCTGCCTCAGCCAGAAATTTATTTGTGTCCAAGAGCCAGTGGGCTTGGCTCGTTTTTTTTATTTGCATGATCATTGTTATTCATCGTCGGTATCTCCATATATTTGGTGAATGTTCATCTTTCTACTGAAAGGCGAACTATTTTAGGCGCGTGACTTGATAAGGGAAAACGACGTTTAACGTCGCAATGCCAAGAATAAGAATGCAAAGTATTTAAGCTTTGCGATAGCAGGAAGTCGGCAGGGTGCCGGACCATATTTGGGCAAAAAAATAAGCCGGGAAACCGGCTTTAAGAGACGGACAGGATTGAACTTACGTAAAAATCAAAACAGGCAAGAAAACTTCATGTTTCAGTAGAAGTGTGAACTATTTCCAAGACAGGATAAAACTATAATAATTGGATAATTATGCAACAAAAATATTCGACAGAATAATATTCAGGCCGGTCTCAAGCCTGCCGCAAGGGATTAACAGGTAAATCCCAATGCCGTCAGGCCATGTTGCGGATCTCGTTCAAAAGACTTCGGGTTTCCTTGTTGGGCTTGACTTTCATTTCGGCCATCATTTCTTGAAGTATCGGGACATGACCGGCAAGAAGCGAAGTCTCAATCTTGAGTTGTTCTTGTGTATCCATAAACCCATACAGCGACACTTGATCGTCCGGTCTTATTTCTGAGCGTTTCAAGGCCATAAAAGCCGATAGATCCCTGACATGGCTTAACTGAGAGCGAAAGGCGTCTATCATTTTTCGAAGGTCCTCGGTTTTCCAGTCAAGATTGCCTATTATTTTTGCATCTGGAACTTGCTTTGGTTTTCCACCCAGTTTTACCGCGCAGTCAAATTTCATTTTACCTTGATCCTTCTTTGCCATTATGGCTTCGCAGGATTCCGCAAAGATGTCCTGTAGCTTGCAACGGAGTGCTTCACAAGATAGCGTCTGCCGCAGTTATTGCATTGCCGGTCTCGGACTTTACGGCCGCCTGCATAATATTTGTAACCGCGTGATCGCGAAATAGAACTTCCACAAGCAGGACATTTTGTCGGTCTTCCTTTTCCCATTGGCATTACCTCGGGTAGCTAAGGGGGACCGTGCTTATAAAGGTTTCGATGCCGGTGGGTCAGTTATCCTCGTCGAGGAAATCCAAGTCTTCGTCGAGCGAGTAACGGGCGTTGGTCGGCTCATAGGTCACGGTCTTAAACGTGGCTTCAGACGTATCTACAAGCTCGTCGAACCGACCATACATGCTGGCAACCATTCCCTTAACCGCTTGCATGTTCGCGTCAACGCCTTTAAGCACCTGTTCAAGTCTCGATTCAAATGGGGTGTATTTGTCGTGTGTCATTCTGGGATGACAACGCGTGCATAGTATTTAAGACTTTTGGGGAAAAAGTTTCACTGGAAGGGAATAAAAAATGGCGTTCCATGCGATGGGTGATACGGCAGTTCCGGGGTAGCACCGATTCCATTTTGGATGCATTCCCCCGCAAAACAATCTGAATATTCCTATTGGCATGTTGTAAACATATGTTCATAATGCGCGTCATGAATTTTAGGAGGATCCGTGCCGCGACCCTGTTGCCTCAGGCATATTGACATCAGCCCCTGCGCCGTTTACTTCAAACTTGCCGGAATCCCGGCCCACATGTTGAAGGAAGTGATCCTCACGCTGGATGAATTCGAATCCCTGCGGCTTGCGGATTTGGACGGCCTCTACCAGGAACAGGCCGCGGAAAAGATGAAGATTTCCCTCCCGACCTTTACTCGGATCGTGGAGGCGGCGCGGCGGAAAGTAGCAGACGTTATGGTTCATGGCAAGGCTTTGCAGGTCGAAGGTGGTCTGGTCATGCCGGGCAATCCACAGCAGCGGATAAGTTCCCGGCCAGGATTGGGCGAAGGGCCAAGGCGGTCTCATGGTCGGAATCGATCAGGTCGGACGAAGTGACATCGGCGCGCATTTTAATTTCTAAAGAGGTGAGATTGTATGCAGGAAAACATTGAGGCGGAAAGACTAAACTGGATGGTATTGGCGGATAAAGCCCTGACAAAGACCGGACTCACGCGGGAAGACGCGCTGGCGGTTCTGCGGGCAGATGAAGGTGATCTTTTGGAGATTATAGCCGCGGCGTACCGCCTGCGTCGGGAAGCATTCGGACGGCGCGTGAACCTCCACGTCATCCAAAACGCCCGCAGTGGCGCTTGTTCTGAAAACTGCGGTTTTTGCAGTCAGTCGGCCGCATCCCATGCGAATATTGATCGTTATCCATTGCGCAGTGTGGAAGAATTGGTTGCTGGTGCGCGTCAAGCTGCTGGAATGGGCGCAGTGAAGTATTGTGTCGTTACCAGCGGCCGCGCTCCCACTGAGGATGCGGTTGAAACGATGTGTGAGGCCGCGCACCGGATACACGCCGAAGGACTCAAGCTGAGCATTTGTGTTTCCTCGGGACTGGCGACGGATGAACAGTTGCGCCGTCTGGCGGAGGCGGGAGTGAACCGTTACAACCATAATTTGGAAACCGCGCGCCGTTATTTCCCGCATGTCTGCAACACCCATTCTTACGATGACCGCATGGCCACCGTTCGAAAGGCTAAGGACGCCGGACTGGAAATTTGCTGTGGGGGTATCATCGGCATGGGGGAAACACTTGAAGATCGGGTGGATCTCGCCTTGGCCCTGCGGGAATTGGACGTTGATTCCATTCCGGTCAATTTTTTTAATCCGCGCCCCGGCACACCGCTGGAACGTACGCCGCCTTTGACCGCCTTGGAGGCGTTGCGTGCCCTGGCCATGTTCCGGCTGGTCAATCCACGAATGGACATCCGCGCCGCGGGTGGTCGTGAAATCTGTCTGGGACCGCTCCAGCCCCTGGCCTTGTTTGCCGCCAATTCCATTTTTACCGAGGGCTATTTAACCACCCCTGGCCAGGGCTATTCCAGGGATTTTGAGATGATCAGAGGGTTGGGATTTGAAGTGGGCTGTATCGAGGCCTGATCATGGCGGCGCCATTGCAGGGCAAACGCATCTAAATTTCAGCGCAACCCATATAAAGCTCTACCAGTGGTGTTTAAATAATATTCCCTCTCCCTCGGGAAAGGGTTAGGGCGAGGGGAATAGCTGACTATTGCGCCCCTCACCGCCGTCCTCTCCCAAGGGAGAGGGTATAACATCAAGAATGATGCGCTTCTCAAGATTCCCAAAGGATTTAGATGCGTTTGCCCTGGGTGCCATAGGGAGGCAACTTGTAATGATAAACCAAGTTATGTTAAGATAAACTCACGACTGAAAACCGACGAGCAAGGAACTGCCTCGCTGTGAAGAAGAATACAGATCGAAGTTTGGGCACTGGGACGAATGCCATCCTTGAAAGCATATCGGATGGTGTGTTTACGGTGGATTCGAACTGGCGCATCACATCGTTCAACCGCGCCGCCGAGACTATCACCGGTATCCGGCGGCGGGAAGCCATCGGCAAGCCATGCTCAGAGGTACTTCGCGCCAGTATGTGCGAGGCGGATTGCGCGTTGCGGCACACCGTCAAGACCGGCAAACCAATTATTAATCGCTCGGCGTTCATTATAGATACCGAGGGCCGCCGCATCCCGATCAGCGTCTCCACCGCGATCCTGAAGGACGAAAAAGGCCGAGTCGTGGGCGGCGCAGAAACGTTTCGTGATCTCAGCCTGGTGGAGGAATTACGCAAGGAATTGAAAGGGCGGTTTGAAATTGGCGATCTGGTGAGCCGTAGCGCCGCTATGCGGCACATTTTTGACATTCTGCCGCAAATTGCGGCCAGTGACGCCACAGTGTTGATCCAGGGCGAGACAGGCACTGGCAAGGAACTTATGGCGCGCGCCATTCATAGTTTCAGCACCCGGAAAACCAAACCCTTTGTGGCCGTCAACTGTGGTGCTTTGCCCGATACACTGTTGGAATCCGAACTCTTCGGTTATGTGAAAGGCGCGTTCACGGGAGCAGCCAAGGATAAGCCGGGCCGCTTCGCTCTGGCCGAAAGCGGAACGCTTTTTCTGGATGAGATCGGCGACATCAGTCCGGCGCTACAGATTCGGCTGCTACGAGTGTTGCAAGACAAAAGATACGAGCCATTAGGCGGGACCGAAACGCTCCTCGCGGACGTGCGCATCGTAGCGGCCACGCATCGCGACCTGTCGGCACAGATTCGAAAAGGGACTTTTCGCGAAGACCTCTTCTATCGTTTGAACGTCGTAAAGGTGGACCTTCCGCCGTTGCGAAAACGCAAGGAGGATATTCCCTTGCTTGTCGATCACTTCATTGCGCGTTTCAATCGCTTGCAGGGCAAGGCCGTCATTGGCACCTCGTCGGATGTCATGGCGCTGCTAATGGCGCACGACTATCCCGGAAATGTGCGGGAATTGGAGAATATCCTGGAACGTGCCTTCGTGCTTTGCGGCGAGGGCAACATTGAACGTGCTCAGTTACCTCCGGAACTTGGAGGCCGGGCATCCTTTTCCTCTTCGGAGGAAAACACTATTGCCGCACAGACTCACGCCGCCGAAGCGCAGGCCATCCGCATGGCCCTGGAACGCAACGGTTTCAATCGTCTGGCCGCCGCTCATGCACTGGGCCTTCACAAAAGTACGCTGTTTCGCAAGATCAAAGCCTTGGGGATTGAACTTCCCGCTCAAGACGGCCGCTCGCATACTGAATCCACGCAGAGTCGCTGATTCGCGCCTCTAAATCGCTTGCTCAGTCGCCTCAATGCGACCAAGTGCATAGCAAGCCAAATGCCCGCTCCACCCGTATCAGGCTATCCGGGAGTGCGTTACACCTTGCTGCGCACACGAAAAAGCATCTGGCACGTTTCGTGCTACGTATCATATCGTGAAATGGAGGGACATACATACATGAAATTGGCGTTGGCAACATGGAATGGAAGAATCTCGCCGGTGTTCGATGTGGCCCGACAGGTTATGATGCTCGATGTTGAAGACGACCGGGTGGTTGCCCGGCATGAGGAAACACTGCCTGGCACCGAGCCGCAGGCTCAGGTGGGGCGACTGGCGACGCTCGCTCCGCAAACGTTAATCTGCGGGGCAATCTCTGATCCGTTGGCTGGACTTCTGGTCGCCAAGGGGATTCAAGTTATTTCTTTTATTTCAGGCACGGTTGAAGAAGTTTTGACCGCCCACCTGAGTGGGACATTACTCAAGCCGGCTTTTGCCATGCCGGGGTGTTGCGGGCGCGGCGGTAGATTCAGAGGGTCAGGCGCTGGACACGGTCGAGGTGCGTGTTTCGGCGGAAGAAGACTGGTCATGTGAAGGAGAAAAGGTGTGAAGATTCTGTTGACCGCTAAAGGCAGGCAGTTAAGCGACAAAGTGGATCCCCGCTTTGGACGGGCAAAGTTTTTTATCCTGGTGGACACCGAAACGAACGAAACAACATTGCATGACAACACGCAGAATCTGAACGCGGCGCAAGGTGCCGGCATCCAGGCGGCGGAAACGGTGGCCCGCTTGGGCGCGGAAGCGGTTATTACCGGCAATGTGGGCCCAAAGGCGTTTCGCGTTCTGAATGCAGCAGGGGTAAAGATTTATCTGTTTACCGAAGGCACGGTGGCTGACGCCATTCGCATGTTCAAGGCGGGCGAGTTGAAAGAAGCATCAACGGCCAATGTTGAAGGGCATTGGGCTTAAGATTGAACGACAAACAACAGAAAGGAGGCAGTCATGCCAGCAGGAGATGGAACGGGCCCGATGGGAATGGGGCCAATGACAGGCCGCGCGGCAGGATTCTGCGCGGGATACGGAATGCCCGGATACATGAATCCGATTTCCGGACGCGGGTTCGGGATGGGGGTCGGTCGTGGACGGGGATTCTGGGGCGGAGGACGCGGTTGGCGGAACCGCTTTTACGCAACGGGAGTCCCCGGTTCAGCGGGGACCGGCTTGCCGTACGGAGCGCCGTATGCAATGCCTTGCGCTTCCGCGCCGACGAAGGAACAGGAACTGGACATGCTGAAGGGCCAGGCGGGGCAAATTGAAACCGCTTTGGGTAATATTCGGAAGCGGCTCCATGAACTGGAAACCGAGAAAGTGGCGCAATAGATAATGCGCCCTAAAAAATACAGTCAGCCTGGCATTCGCGCGGGTGCCGGGCCTGCCTGTTATTAAATCGGATAATAACGAAAGGGAATGGAGGTGAGTTATGCCTAAAGGAGATGGAACTGGACCAATGGGAGCGGGGCCGGGAGCCGGTCGTGGAATGGGTGGTGGCGGAAGGGGCCGTATGGGCGGTTTCGGGCTGGGCGCGGGTGGAAACTGCGTGT
>JAQUMN010000035.1 GCA_028718125.1 Kiritimatiellia bacterium | reverse complement strand
TGGTGGCCGCCCCCGGTTATGTTGCCGGCGGCAGTATCCGGTTTGCCGGCCGCGATGTACTGGCTTTTGACCAGGCCCGGTTACGCCAGATGCGCGGCGCAGAAATCGCCTATATTTTCCAGGAACCAGCCACGTCTCTTAATCCCGTATTCCGTGTCGGCTGGCAAATTGCCGAGGCGCTCAAGTTACACCGGCCGGACATTGCCGTCCGGGATGAAGTAATTAGTCTGCTGAAGCGCGTCGGCTTGCCTGATCCCGAGCGCCGACTGAACGCGTATCCCCACGAGCTTAGCGGTGGTATGCAACAGCGCATTATGATCGCCATGGCCCTGGCCTGCCGCCCCCGCCTGCTGGTAGCCGACGAGCCCACCACCGCCCTGGACGTCACGATCCAGGCGCAAATTCTCGACCTGCTGGTCAGCTTGCAGGATGAATTGGGAATGGCCATGCTGTTGATTACCCACAACCTTGGCCTTGTGGCCGGCGTAGCGCGGCGGGTCAACGTCATGTATGCCGGACGCATCGTGGAACGGGGGCCGGTCGAGAAAATTCTGGGTAACAGCGCGCATCCTTACACCCGCGGACTCATGGCCGCCGTGCCGCGCTTAAGCGGCGGCAAAAACCGCATGGCCGGGATTCCCGGCGCCGTGCCCAACCCGGCGCGACTGCCCTCGGGATGTCCCTTCCACCCGCGCTGTCCAAAGGCCCAGGCGTTGTGTCGCCGGGAAGATCCGATTGAAACAACCATAACAGAGGATCATCGGGTGCGATGTCACTTTTGGAAATAAATAATCTGCATGTCCGGTTCAAGGCGGGCCACGGTCATGAGGTGCGCGCGGTCAACGGCGTCTCGCTGGCCGTCGAACGCGGGGAAAGCGTCGGCCTGGTGGGCGAGAGCGGGTGCGGCAAGAGCACGCTGGGCAATGCCATCCTGCGCCTGGCGCCGGTGCAGGCCGGGCAAATTCGATTTGAAGATCAGGATGTGCTGACGCTCGTTCACCGGGCCCTTTTTAACTACCGGCGCCGGTCGCAAATGATTTTCCAGGACCCGTATGGCTCGCTCAATCCGCGCCTGTCGATAGGCGCGGCCATCGAGGAATGCCTGGCCGTACACCGGCTGGGCAATCGCGCGGAACGCAAGCGGCGCGTGCGGGACCTGCTGCAGACGGTCGGGCTTGATCCCGATTATGCCGCGCGTTATCCCCACGAGTTCAGCGGGGGCCAGCGCCAGCGCGTCGGCATTGCCCGCGCGCTGGCATTGGATCCGGTCTTTGTCGTGGCCGATGAGCCGGTTTCGGCGCTGGATGTTTCCGTGCAGGCGCAAATCTTGAACTTGATGAAAGACCTCCAGCAGGCGCGGGGTCTGGCATATCTGTTCGTTGCCCATGACCTGGCCGTTGTCCGCTATATGTGCGACCGGGTGCTGGTCATGTATGCCGGAACGATTGTCGAAGCGGCGGGAGTAGACGCACTGTTTGCACAGCCATCGCATCCTTACACGCAGGCCCTGCTTAGCGCCATGCCCGATGTGGAAAAAGGATTGCGCGCGCGCGCCGCGGGTGCGCGCCGCGAAATTGTGAAAGGCGAGGTGCCGACGGGCGCCTTGGCGCTGGCCGGCTGTCCCTTCCACCCCCGCTGTTCCTATGCCCGGGATCTGTGCCGCGCGCAACTGCCGGACGAGCGCGCGGCCGGACCGGGCCACATGAGCCGCTGTCATTTCGCCGGGAAATTTGTGCCGCCATAATCATGCAAAGCCTCTTTAGACCTTGCATCAGGTTGCGCTGTTTGACCGACTTTGCTGCGCGCGCTGATGTCATGCGGGCAACCTTGCGCTGCTACTCCGTAAGCTTTCAGCGACTTGATTGCATATTGCCGGGTCTGCGGGTGCTGATCGCGCCACGCCACCGGCGCGAGCGCAAGCAAAGTCAGCTGTTGCTTCCCAGAATCTTTGCCAATTCCTCCGGCAGGCGATCCGCGGGGCTGGCGCATTTCAATTCCCGCCGGCAGACATAGCTGAAATGCCGCTCCATGCGCTCACGAACTTGCGCCAGGGTGGGGCAGGCGGCGCCAAGGAGCTTTTCGAGCGAGGTGACGGCCTCGCCCACCAGGCCGCAGGGGATAATGGTAGCAAATCCGGAAAGGTCTGGCTTGACGTTGAAACTCATGCCGTGAAATGTCACCCATCGTTTGAGACGGATGCCGATGGCCGCCAGCTTGCCGGCCTGGGTCCAGGCGCCCGTGATTCCCGGGCGGCGATAGGCCGCGATGCCGAAATCACCGGCGGTGCGGATGGCGATTTCTTCCAGGTTGTGCAGGTAGCCATGCGCGTCGGCCTCCTGCTCGCCCAGCCGGATAACGGGATACATCACGAGCTGGCCGGGCCCGTGCCAGGTTGCATCCCCGCCGCGTGACGAGCGATAAAGATCAATGTGCCGGCGCTGCAGGTCGGCGTTTGACAACAAAACATGACTATCCTGGGCGCGCACCCCGAGCGTGATGACGGAGGTGTGCTCGAGGAACAGAACCGTGTCGGGAATTGTCTCGGCGATGCGCGCATTTACCAGCGCAGTCTGCAGGCGAACCCCGTCATCATAAGGGAGCGGTTTTTCGATTTTGATGGCCCAGGCGGTCATGGGCGCATTAAACAGCGCTATTTTTGTTATGTCAAGGTGCGAGGCGAGGAATTGCTGTGAGGCGGAAGGATTTATTGACAAACCGGATATAGCTGATAACGTTTGCTGTGATTTTACCTGCGCACATTTATTTGATCAACCGGGAGATACCAGCATGAAAGCCATTGTGAAAAAAAAGCCCGAACAAGGTTTGTGGATTGATGACGTCCCGGTTCCGACGGTCGGCATTAATGATGTGCTGATCAAAATCAAAAAGACAGCGATTTGCGGCACGGACGTCCATATTTACAACTGGGATGCCTGGTCCCAGAAAACCATCCCGGTGCCGATGGTTATCGGCCATGAGTTTGTCGGCATGATTGAAAAAGTAGGATCAAACGTGGCCGACTTTCATCCGGGCGACATTGTCAGCGGCGAGGGGCACATTGTCTGCGGCCGCTGCCGCAACTGCCTGGCCGGGCGCAGGCACCTCTGCATGAAAACCAGCGGGGTGGGGGTCAACCGCACCGGCGCCTTTGCGGAATATCTCTGTATTCCCATGACCAACGTCTGGTATGCCGATCCCAAAATTCCGCTGGAGATCCTTTCCGTGTTCGATCCGCTCGGCAATGCCGTGCATACCGCCCTTTCATTCGATCTCCTGGGCGAGGACGTGCTGATTACCGGCGCCGGGCCGATCGGGATCATGGCCGTGGCGATCGCCAAGCATGCCGGCGCGCGTTACGTGGTCGTGACCGACGTCAATCCTTACCGCCTTAATCTGGCGCGCAAGATGGGGGCAACCCTCGCTTTGGACGTGCGCACGGAGAATGTAGCCGCGGCTCAAAAGAAGCTCGGTATGAAGGAAGGCTTTGACGTGGGGCTCGAGATGTCGGGAAGCGCCGCAGCGTTGCGTGAAATGGTCGCCAACATGTGCCACGGCGGCAAAATGGCGCTGCTGGGACTTTTACCGCCCGATGCGCCCATTGACTGGAACACGGTTATTTTCAGCATGCTGCAGATCCAGGGCATTTACGGGCGCGAAATGTACGAAACATGGTACAAGATGACGTCTATGATCCAGAGCGGGCTCAATATTGCGCCCGTCATTACCCACCGGTTTCATTACACCGAGTTTCAAAAAGGATTTGATATCATGCGCTCGGGTAATTCCGGGAAAGTTATCCTGGATTGGGAAGGATAAACGGAACTCAGGAAAAGATATAACATCGGATGGAAGGAGCAACAATGTTGGGCGCGATGCAGAAGCATTTGACGGGGCAACTCTCGCAGATCCGCGAGAGCGGTCTGTTCAAAGAGGAGCGGATTCTCGCCGGTCCCCAGGGAGGGCGGGTCATGGTTCAGGGCGGCCGCGAGGTGCTGAACATGTGCGCCAACAACTATCTCGGCTTGGCCACGCACCCGGAGGTGGTTGCCGCGGCCAAGGCCAGCCTGGACCGATGGGGCTACGGGCTTTCCTCCGTCCGTTTTATCTGCGGCACGCAGGCCATCCACAAGGAACTGGAGCATCGGCTTTCTGAATTTCTGGGCACGGATGACACAATTTTGTATTCCTCCTGTTTCGATGCCAACGGCGGTCTGTTCGAGATCCTGCTGAACGATCAGGACGCAGTCATCAGCGATGAGCTTAATCACGCCAGCATCATTGACGGCATCCGGCTGTGCAAGGCCAACCGTCTGCGGTATAAAACCTCCGACATGGCCGATCTCGAGGCGCGGCTCCATGAAGCCCGCAGCGCCCGGTTCCGGCTAATCGCCACGGACGGCGTGTTTTCCATGGACGGTACGATTGCCCGGCTTGACGAAATTTGCAACTTGGCTGACCGCTACGACGCGCTGGTCATGATTGACGACTCGCATGCGGTCGGGTTCCTGGGGCCGACGGGACGCGGGACCCACGAATATCGGCAGGTTATGGGCCGGGTGGATATCATCACCGGGACGTTGGGCAAGGCGCTGGGCGGCGCCAGCGGCGGCTACACTAGCGGACGCAAGGATATTATCGCGCTTCTACGCCAGCGTTCGCGGCCCTACCTGTTTTCCAACACCGTTGCGCCCATGATCGTGGCCGCCTCGCTGAAGACGCTGGAGATCCTTTCGGCCTCCACGGAGCTGCGCGACAAGCTCATGGAGAATACCCGTTATTTTCGGGAAGGCCTGGCGGCGGCCGGCTTCCAGATCAAAGCCGGCGTGCATCCGATCGTGCCAATTATGCTGGGCGATGCCGTGCTGGCGCAAAAGATGGCCGCGCGGCTTCTGGAAAAGGGAGTCTATGTTATCGGCTTTTTCTACCCCGTGGTGGCCAAGGGCCAGGCTCGCATCCGGGTCCAGATATCCGCCGCCCACACGCGCAAGGACCTGGATTTCGCCCTCAAGATGTTCACCGAGGTAAAACAGGAATTCGGCCTGTAGGATAGGGCGAGAGCCGGCAGTGTTGATTCGATGATTGGTTGATTCGTGTTCCGAAACGGCGAATCATCTTTTTGGCTGCTGTCCGTCGTCTGTCGTACGTCATCCGGCCTCAGTGCTCCGCCGGCAGTTTGGCCTCGTAGGCATCTGCCGACAGTAGGGCGTCCACATCTTCCGCACGGTCCGGCTTCATCCGGAAAATCCAGCCGGCGCCGAAAGGATCGGAATTAATGACTTCCGGCGCATTGGCTAACGCCTCATTGACTTCCGCGATGGTTCCGGCGATGGGCGCATAGACGTCGGAGGCGGCCTTGATGGATTCCACCACGACGGCTTCCTCACCGGCATCCAGGCGCCGGTTCAGTTCCGGCAGCTCGACGTAGGTAATATCGGAAAGCTGGTGCTGTGCAAAATCCGTAATGCCCACTTCAATCACGTCATCTTTCCTCCGGACCCATTCATGTGTTTTCGTATATTTCAAATCGTCAGGATTGTGTTGCATGATTTCCTTCTCCTTTGGTTTTGGGCATGTCGCCCGCTTTGCCTCTCGCATCAATTTGTCACATTGTCCTTTTATGTTATCTTTTCCAACTACGCAACATTTATTTCAAAATTAAATTTAGTCGGTTTCCAAGCAATCGGTTTAACTTCGAGGAGGATGCCAGGTTTCGGTTTTTCCGCAGCCTTTTTCCCGGCAATAATTCTTTCAGATTTTATTGGCTTGCGGACAATGTGCCGGGGAATCCCGTAATTATCAAGCGCATCATTTCCGGCTCCATTTCAAATCGAAGACCGTGCGCTTCCGGCCATTGAATTGAATTCGGAATAGTGGGGAACGGCGATCATCCAGCACATAATCCCGGGCGTTGGTTCGAATGGATTCCAGGCGGAACCGGGAGGGGGCCCAGAAGGTGATGACGCGTTCCTGCTGGTAGAAATGCCGAATATCCAACCGCAGGACCGGGTCTTGCCACGTCACGGATTGCAGCTCAACGGCGCCCTGGTATACGTGGAGATTGGATCCCACCAGTTGGGGTCGGTCGAGCACCCGGCGGATGGCCAAAAGCTTGCAACCGCGCGCCGGCACATCGCCGACCGGGAGGTGTCCGGCATAGGCGCCCAGGTACTGTTCGTTCCAGAAGTCGAACGCATGCCGGCGTCCGGGGCCGGCAAAGGCCAGGGGGACGGTAAAATTACGGTAGGCCTCGTCCCAGTTAAAGATTCCGACCACATGCCAGTCCTCGAACTCGCGATGTACCGGCAGGTAATACAGGGATGATTGCTTGCCGTTCTGAAACACGTCGATAGGATGGCACTTGGTAGCATAATGCGGCAGAAACTGGCTGATCATGGCGATGCGCGCGGGGTTCCGTTGCAGTTCCTCGATCGGGTCCGCCAACAGCATGGCGCCGCCGGTCATCGCGCTTGCCGAAACCTGAAACAGGACTTCATTCAGCGGGAGAACGGATTCTTTGAGCGCCGGATTTTTTTGCGCGCGATAATGGAAGGGAGACGGAAAGTCCCGCAAAATGACGTTTTCACGATGATTGTGCCAGAAGGTGTTGTGCAGGAAGGCGCTGGCCAGATCGTTTTGCATGTTGTGCTTCAGCATCGGCCTGCCGGTATCCGGCTGATACCAGTCCGGGTGAGGATCCTGGGTGGTGCGCTGGGTGTCCACATAACCGATCGACGGGCCGTAAATACCTTCGCCTTCGACGATGACCTGGTCGCCGCATTCTTCCCGGATCACCGCGAGGGACCGGCGAACCTGTTCGATGGCCGTAATCTCCGGATGATGGAAGCGGCCGCCGCGATAGTGCGCCAGGCAGGGGCCATCCAGTTTGAGATATTTGATCTTCCAATCCCGCACCAAGGTCCGTACGATTTTTCTCAGCCATTCGAGCGCCGCCGGCACGGTGAAGTCCACCATATAACATGGGCCGACGTTGGAACGCGGTTTGTGCAGCAATTTTTCACTTCCTGTTTCCATGACCATCCAGCCCGGATGATGCCTGGCGACTTCCGTGTTCACGTTAGTGATATAAGGCGCCAGCCAAAGGCCCAGTTCGAAACCATGCCGGCGAACGGTGCGCCCGAAGCGGCGCATATCCGGAAATTTGGGACACGGCTTCATCCACTCCGAGGCATAGGCGCACCAGCCGCCGTCGACGATCACGTATTTCAGCGGGAACCCCCGGCGTTTCAATCCGGCCATGGCTTTCACCGTCTGCAGAATGACCTTCTCGTTTTTTTCCTCCCGATAATATTGCCAATCGACCCAACCCGTTGTGGTGGTTTTTGGAATACGGGCATGGCACGCCCTGGCGACATAATCGGTATAGCGCGCCAATCCCTGATGCAAATCGGTAATTTCCGCGATCATCAGGGTTTCGAGCCGCCATGTTTGGTGCGGCGCGAGCGTTATCCCGGTGATATTGGCCTGGACGGCGGAAAACCGGATGGTACTGCCCGCCGTATTGAAGTGGAAATAGCCTTCCAATCGCTCAAAGGTGGTAAATCCGGCCAGGATTTTTTTGGAATGGCCCGGCCGGCTGATGACGACCAGCGTATGGCTGACGAAATCGCGAGGACCATAGTCCGGCGGCTTGTTATTATCCGCCTGGGTGGCGTCCTGGCCCGTGTTAAGCACATAGAATCCCGTCGGATCCGATGGCATGTAAAAGCCCTGGCGAAAGACTTCCACCGAGGATACGCCCAGGTCGGTCTGGAACAATTCGATCCTCCGAATAGCCAGGGGGCGTGCCGTCGGATTTTCCACCGTTACATCCACCAGGGTCATGTCGGTAAATTGGCGGGTTGCAGCGCGGGATTTTAACGGAACCCACCGGCCGTTTTCTTGTTGCGCGCGCGCGGCGATCGGCGGGAAGTAGGCAAACGATGGGCCGGCTTTCATAATTGTCTTTCAGAAAATAATGAACAGGTTATTCGGCGGTTTTGGGAAGATTCAACACCACGGTTTCCTGGGATTTACCCAGGAAACGCAATAGATTTCGATGATAAAGTTGGTCATGGATCATATCGGCGACGCCGATATCCCGGTAAATGGCGTTATCGCGGTCCATCCATTCCGCGGCCCATGTTTGATTATAATTATCGGCGGAACAATCGGTGCCGAAGAGCACATGATGGCTGACATCGTATCCGGTCAAAAACAGCTTGGTGAGCGCCTCGCGCCGGTAGATCGCCGGAGTTCCCGGCGTGATATCGAGGAAGAGTTCCGTGGAGGTATCAGGCCGTTCCGCACGGGCGTTCAGGAACTTCCCGTAGACGGCGATGGCTTCATCGCACCACGGCCAGGCCAAGTGTGCCAAGGTGAATTTCAGATTCGGCACGTCCAGAAACACTTCGAATTCCGCGGGCCGGTTGTAGCGGGATGAATCGTGACCGTCCCAGAGAATGCCCGAATGAAATAAAACAGGGCGGTTGAGCGTGGCGAGTAGCCGGACGATTTTCAGGCAACGGGGATCGCTGGGGAAAAAATGACTGCAAATGATTTTAAATCCGGCCACGCCCCGTTTCATGGCCAGCGCTACCTGGTCTTCCGCGTCGCTATCCAGCGGATTAATACGGTAGAACGGATATAATAGGGGGTGATTGGCGGTCCAGGCGAACAGGTTCGCCAATCGCCGGGAGGCGCCGAGGTTTCGAAACTTCAAGGGGTTAAGCGACAGGACGACGCCACCGGCTATGCCGACGGCTTGCAGGCGGGACAACAGCTCCGCCGGGTCGGGTTTCCGCTCGGAACTTATGTGAATGTGGCTGTCCAAAATCATTATAATCTTGTCCCCTTATAGTTTGTTGGATCGTGAAAATAAAAGATAAGTCGATTTTATCAATAGTGTCAAGTGAACAACGAGATTTTAAACAAGGAGATTGTGCGCGGGAATGGTCCTTGGCAGCTGTTTATTTGCTGGCTGATTGAGCAGATTGGTGGTAACCTGCCCGTCATTCAGGTGCGCATGATATTTTGACCTTAAAAGTGATGAGCCATGCGCAGGAGGAGATGGACATGCTCGCAAGTTCCGGGATCAAAAAATTCTTTGAGAGCCACTGGGAGCAGATGGTCCTTTGGGCGATCCTCATCGGGCTTTTCCATCTCTTAAAGCCGTTCTTCCTGCTGATCTTTGAGACCTTCCTGATCGTCTATATCACCAAGAGTGTCGTTCAATGGGTAATGCGCCGGGTGAACCTGAATTACCGGTTGACGACGGTGATGGTCTTTGTGCTGTTTGTAAGCCTGCTGGGGGCGGTAGGCGCATGGGTGGGGCCACAACTGATTTTCGAGTCCAACCAGGTGGTAAAGGAATTTTCCGGCGAAGGCGAACAGCAAACGCAGAAAAAGATCAGCCGGTTCGTCGAGAAAGTCGTGGTCAAAAGCATGGGGGAAGAAAAGGGCCAGGCCGTCATCGAATCCGGAGAATACGCGGCCATAATGAAATCCGTGAAGGATGAGGCCACGAAGGCCATCAAGTCCGCCTTGCCGCACGTGCTCGATTATATCCTCCGCCTCGTCAGGCTCGGCTGGCATATCCTGATTTCGCTGTTCCTGGCCATCATTATTTCCTTCGTCCTGGTCATGGATTGGCAACGGATTGCTGGAAAAATGAAGGACATGGAACAGAGCAGGATCCGCACCTTCTACCTGGGGACCGCGCCGCATCTCATGGCCTTTGCCGACGTCCTGGGTAAGGCGCTGCGTGCCCAGGCGATCATTGCGGTCTGCAATACGATATTGACCGCAATAGGACTCTGGTTCTTCGGCGTGCCGACCATTGCCTTGCTTTCGACCATCGTATTTTTTTGCGGGTTCATTCCCATTCTCGGAACATTCTTGAGCTCCATTCCGATCCTGCTCTTTGGCGTTCAAGTCGGCGGGCTTGAGCTGGTCTTCAAGCTTGTTATGCTTATCATAATTGTCCACGCGTTTGAGGCCTATGTGCTCAACCCGAGAATTACAGCTAAAATGCTGCACGTCCACCCGATCCTGGTCCTGATCCTGATTCTTGTCGGGGAGCGTTTTTTTGGCATCTGGGGCATGGTGGTGGGCGTGCCCATCGGGTATTATGTGATCAGCATTCTGACGGCCAGGGAAGATGGGCTTGCCTCTGAATCGACGGGGAGCGCGGATTCCTGAAGATCCATTGTTTCGACAGGTTACATTAAGCCGTTGCCGGGTCGGCTGTCCAGACGGGTTTTGATTGCGCCATACATGCGCGCCAGAGTTTCCCGGTCTTCGTCTTTCTCCAGGATGGAAATCCCGCGGTGAAAAACAGCCTTGGCGCGTTCCGGATCGTGGAAATCAACAATCGCAAGATCAATCATCTCGACGTATGGTTGCGTTTCCTGGGGGTATTCCTCGGCAATCTCTTCGAATCCGGCCATGGCCTCTTCGTAGAGCCCGCGCGCTCGCTTGGACTGGGGAATGCTGTATTGCGGTTGCGGGCGATCATAGTATGCGCTTGGCCAGAACAGATTGCCGGTCGGCTCTGCAAGGAGCGTGGCTAACGGGGCGGCAAGGATAATGGCCCCCGCAAGGAATAATGGGAACGCAAAGATGAAGAAGGCAGTATGCAGGAGATAAAATCCGGCCAAAAAGCATGCGGCGGCCGGGATCAGGCGCTTGAGAAGACGGATGAACAGGTCTCCATACCGGCTAACTGATTTTTGGCTGTTTTTCATATTCCAGGACGGGCTGTGCCCGCCGTCGCCAGGGGGTTATGGCGGGCAAGCTGCCCCTCCATGAATGCCAATTTTTTTCGCGATATGGGAGGGCGGAGCGCCTGCGACGCCGCTGGTTTCAGCATGAATGACGCCGCCGTGACGCCGGCCGGCTGTTAAAATAACGCCTCGTTCGTCTCCCATGTTAAACCTTCCGCCGTAGCCGCACCGGTGACGGTGTGGCTATATCCTTATATCAAGGCGTGTGCGGATCCGACGGGGTTATGGCTGGGATGTTCGCCGTCAACTGCGAAGATTGGGCTGCCGGCGCCAGTTTTAAAAGAGAAGTGCCGGACTCATGGAAGAAAACGCCGGCCACGGCCCCTGTCATCAGGCACGCCAGCGTGGCGGCCAGCAGTGCCCTGGGACCCACCGCCACGATATCCTTGCGCCGTGTCGGCGCCAGCGCAACGATCCCGCCGACAAATATTGCCAGCGAAGCGATATGGGCGAAGCCGCATAAGGCATAAGCCATGATGACCGCCGTCCGGGAATCGGTCATCTGGCCGGCCCTTATGCCCAGCGCCAGGGTCTGGTAGGCCGGTACCTCCGTCATTATCAGCCGCTGTCCCAATAGGTTGGCTGCAAAGGGGACGTCCGCTGTCGGGATGCCCATGGCCAGTGCAAAGGGATAAAAGACATAGCCCAGGATCGTGGTCAATGAGCCGTGTCCGCCGGTCAGCGCGCCGATCAGCAGGTCGGCCAGCGCCAGGAGTCCTAGGAACGCCACCAGCAGGGCGACAATCCCGCCGACCAGTTTAAGTCCGGCCATGGCGCCGTTGACGATGGCGTCGATCCAGCTGGCGTCTTCCGAAGGTTCCATGTGCACATCCAATCCGAGAGTGACGGGGTGCTCCTCCTCCGGGACCACCAGCTTGGACATCACCAGCGCCGCAGGCGCAGACATGAACGAGGCGGCGATCAGCTGCCCCGCAATGGTTGGAAAGGTGTCAGCCAGGAACAGCACGTAAATGCCCATGGTGCTGGAGGCCACCGTGGCCATGCCTGCCGTGAGGATCGTACAGTATTCGGAACGGGTCATGCGCGGGAGATAGGGGCGGATGGCGGTGACCGATTCGATGCCGACAAAAATGTTGCTGGCCGTGCAAAGACTTTCCGCGCCGCTGACCCGCATGACTCGGGTGAAAAGGCGCGCAAAGCCGCAGATGATCATCGGCATTATCCGCCAGAAATAGAGCAACCCCATCAGCGCCGAGAAGAAAATGACGATGGGAAACGCCTGGGTGAACAGGACAAATCCCACGGCCTTGGAATCTGCCAGACTGCCGAACACGAACTTCTGGCCGGCCTGCGCGCTCTCGAGTATTTTCAGGACCCCGTCGTTCATCCGCAGGAATACGTGCTGACTGGCGGGGACCATGAAGATCAACGCCCCCAGGATCAGTTGCAGCGTCAGGCCCCAGGCGATCAGCCGGAAATTCAAGCGGCGATGATTGGTTGAGCAGATCCAGGCCAGGAGCATGAGCAAAAACAGACCCAAAACACTGATGATATTATATCGGTTCATGCTTCAGGTTGTCCGTAACATTCCACAACCGGACTTGACCAAGTTGTGGTTTAGAACTGGACCATCGAGCCCAGCTCCGGCAGGCGCGCAGCCTCGATCTTCACGGATTTCGTGTGCGAACCGGGATTGAAATAAACCTGGCCCTTCGACAGCAGGGCGCCGTCGAGGAATACACGCACGGGCTTGACGTGACCGAAGGGCGGTACGCACCCCACCTCGCACCCCGCGAATTCCAGAACTTTTTCCGGCTTGGCAAAAGTCACCCGCTTTGTTCCCACCTTGGCTGCCAGCCGTTTCGAATCGAAGCGCTGGTCGCCCGGCAGAACCACCAGAATGATTTCGCCTTCGGTGGTTTCCAGCATGATGTTTTTTACGGTATCGGCCAGGGGCACCCCCAGCGCTTCCGCCATGGCGGCATTGGTGTAAACCGGCGGGTGTTCAATCACCTCGTGCAGAGTCTGGCGCTCCTTCAGCAAGGTCATGATGTTCTCTTCCGGACTGCTCATGCGCTCCTCCGTTTTCTATTGTTGCAATTAAATTCAATGTGCAATATAGGTGTTCTGCTATAGCGAGGCAATATATAAAAAGTAATGCCTCAATTATGTGGGTAGGTTGTGAACTTTCTGGATTCCCGATCAAGGTCGGGAATGACAATCAGCCCTCATAACCGAGGTGTTACCAAAAATTCAAACGAACCCTTAACGAAAGGATCTCCCATGGAAATGATTTATCTCAGCCGGAAAGATGTTGAAGCCCTGAATATGACCATGAAGGACGTATTGGCTGCCGTGGATAACGGCTTTCGGCTCAAAGGCCTCGGCAAAACGGAGATGCCTCCCAAGCCCGGCATTCATCCCCGGCCGAATGCCTTTATTCATGCCATGCCGGCGTATGTACAGGAAGTTGAGTCCGCCGGCCTGAAATGGGTCAGCGGCTATCCTTCCAACTCGAACAAGGGCTTGCCTTACATCACCGGACTGCTCGTGCTCAACGATCCTGACACGGGTATTCCCCTCGCCGTCATGGATTGCGCATGGATCACCGCCATGCGCACGGGGGCCAGCGTCGGGGTCGCCGCCAAGTATTTGGCCCGCCCGGACAGCCGCACGGCCGGCATTCTCGGTTGCGGCGTGCAGGCGCGCACGAGCTTGATGGCCCTGGTCGAAACCCTGCCCCGGCTCAAGGAGGTCTGTTGTTGCGATGCGTTCCCGGCTGCCACTAGGCGGTTCATCGACGAAATGGGCAAGCTGTTTTCGAAGCTGCAATTCATAGCTTGCGCCAAGCCCGCCGATATGATGCAGGACGCCGATGTCGTGGTCACGGCCATCCCGATCGTCGTGAAGCCGAGCCCGCCGCTGGAAGCCGGCATGCTTAAAGCCGGCGGCCTGGCGATATCACTGGATTATGATGCGGCCTGGACCAGCGCCGCCATGAAGGAATGCGACAAGTTCTGCTGTGACGACGTGGGCCAGTTGCTTGCCACCAGGGAACACGGCGTCTATTTCGGCGGCATTCCGAAAAAAATTTACGCCGACCTGGGCGAATTGGCCGCGGGAAAGAAAAAAGGGCGTGCCAACGACCGGGAAAGAATCTTTGCCATGAACATGGGCATTGCCGTGGATGACATGGTAACGGCCAAAGTGATTTATGAACGCGCGGTCAATACGGGCGCCGGTGTCCGTCTCCCTCTGTAGGTCCGCTGCCGGTGCCGGACAAGACTTGAAAAAATTTTATGAAATTAATGTTGCAAAAAATAAGACATGCTTTATAACCGAGGCCAATCGATAAGAAAAAAGTTTTTGTCGAGGGAGATAGTTTTTTTTGTGAGCGCATATACCGGTATTCCCGTGATCCGTCGGCTGGCGGGCGCCACGGGGCTTAAATTCTTGGCCGGCCGGGGGCTCCATCCGAGACCGGCTCCCTGTTTTTATTAATTTATTGATAAAAAGGTGTTGACAACTACAGGTGGTTGTATATTTTATTAGTACCTACAACAGATTGTGGTTTTTTCCGAAGTTCTGGTTGAGAGGCTACCGGTTCGGGAGCTGTTGATTTTACCGAACGGCGCAATCGAATGATCGGGAAAAAGACCTGGAGGGGGTCTGACGGTTGAACTCAGCATTGCACGTTGCGTTGGTTTTTACATCCAAAAAAAAAGCACAGGAGGTGTCGGTTGTTCGTCGTCTTGACGAGTTGATAAAAGACGACGAAGAGCCTCCGGACTTATTAGCGGAATACGACACCGAGGAGACCATCTGCGCAGTAGAGGCCGCCCTTGCGCGGCAGTATTGTGTCACGCGGGTTGAAGGCGATACGCAGGCCTATGAGCGCCTGCGCAAGCTGCATCCCGATCTTGTCTTTAACATCTCCGAAGGATTTGCGGGGCCGAACCGTGAATCCCACATCCCCGTTCTATGCGAAATTCTGGGATTGCCATACACCGGTTCCGATGCCCTGACGCTCGGTATTTGCCTGGATAAGGTCCGCACCAAAGAAATCCTGGCTTTTCATCATATTCCCTCCGCGCCGTTTTTCCAGGTTGACCCGAATATGCTGGATGGGCAGTGTTTCCCGATGCCTGCCATTGTCAAGCCTCTGCGGGAAGGCTCTTCAATGGGTATTCGCAATGACAGCCTGGTGACCACGCGGGAACAGTTGGTCCAGCGGGTGCTGGAGATTCATCGTGGGTATCACCAGCCGGCTCTGGTGGAAGCCTTCCTGCCCGGCCGTGAATTTACCGTGGGGGCGCTTGGTAACACATCGGCTTGGGAAATCCTGCCGCCGGTGGAAATTGATCACAGCGTATTGCCTCCAGGGTCCAACCGGATTTACGGTTATGAGGCCAAGTGGGTGTGGGACGATCCGGCCAACCCCATGCCGATCCTGGTATGCCCCGCCGATATTTCCTCTGCGCTGGAACATTCCATCCGTGAGCTGGTCATCCGGGCGCTGGATGTTCTGGGGGTTCGGGATTGGTGCCGGGTGGATTTGCGACTGGATGCCGGAGGCCATCCTAACATCATGGAATTGAATCCGCTGCCCGGCATCCTGCCGGATCCCGGTGAAAATTCAGCCCTGCCGGCGGCGGCGCGCGCCGCAGGCTACTGTTACGAAGACCTGATTTTGAAAGTGGCCGCGATTGCATTGCGGCGTCATGGCCTGTTGAAATGAATGTCCGTTCGACACTCTTAGGTATTTTATACAACGCCTTCGTGCCGCGTTTGGGAAGGCCAAAGGAAACACTCTCCGAGCTTGCCCTGAAAACTGCTGCCCAGCAGGCGGGCGCGGCGCTCCTGTCTGTCGGGTATCGCCTTCAGTGGATTCCCGTTCGCGATCGCATTGAAGAGATCGTCGTGCCGATCCGCCGTCGGCGTCCGGCAGTGATTATCAACCTGTGCGAGGGATTCCGCGGCCAATCGGCCTACGAGGCACAGGTGGCGGGCCTGCTGGAACTGCTGGGCGTTCCTTTTACCGGCAACAGTTCGCACGCGCTGTTTCAATGCCACGATAAGTTCAGGACCAAGGCCATATTACAAGCGTGTAAATTGCCGACCCCGAGATGCTGGATCGTAGAAGATGAACGCCAACTACCCGCCGCGGTTCGATTCCCTCTGATCGTGAAGCCCAACTGCGAGGATGCCAGCATAGGGATTTACCCCCATTCCGTAGTGCGGACCCGTGCGGCCTTGCGCAAGCAGGTGGCGCGCGTTCTGGCCGCCTACGTCCAGCCGGCGCTGGTGGAGAATTTCGTGGATGGCCGGGAAATCAGCGCGGCCATTGTGGATCAGCCCGAACCGCGTGTCCTGCCGCTTTCGGAGATTTCGTTTCAACACTATCCTGACCATTTGCCGCGCATTGTGGGCTACGATGCCAAGTGGCAGGCCACGCATCCGACCTACCGGGGCACGGTGCCGATGTGCCCGGCGCCGATCTCGGTGGCGCTGGCGCATCAGCTGGAGAGCTGCGCCCTGCAGGCCTATCGGGTATTGAAATTGCGCGGCTATGCGCGCGTGGATTTCCGGCTGGATGCGCGCTCTCGCCCATACATCCTGGAAGTGAATCCTAATCCCGATACATCGCGCGAGGCGGGGCTGGCGCGGTCCCTTGCGGCGGCGGGCATTGCCTATGAGGATTTCTGGCGGAGCCAGGTACGCCTGGCACTTAAGAAAAAATGAAAGCCAATTATGAAAATTCGACCGATAGTTGCCAAGGATCGCCAAGCGGTTTTGGAGGTAATTCATTTGACCGGCATCTTCACGCAGGAAGAAGAACGGGTGGCAGCGGAGTTGATCGATGTCTGCCTTACCAAGCCCGGTCAGCAGGATTATGTAGTTGTCGTGATCGAAAATGAGTCTGGTGTAGTTGTGGGCTACATGTGTTATGGGCCCACGCCTATGGCCGAAGGCGTCGTGGATTTATATTGGATGGCCGTTCATCCCGGCAAGCATCGGCAAGGCTACGGCAAAGCCCTGGTTCAATGGCTGGAAAAAGATGTCCGGGGAAAAAAAGGGAGGTTGATCGTGATCGAAACATCAGCCAAGGACAAGTACGCGATTACGCGTAAATTTTACCAGCGCCTGGGCTATGTGGAAAACGCGCGTATTCGCGATTTCTACAGGCTCGGCGAAGATCTCGTGATGTACTGCAAGTATCTCAAGCCGGAGGGCGCTTAACATGGAACGATGGCAAAAGATTTTGCAAAAGAGTTTGACAACTGCGGAAGAAGTATCCGAGGTGTTCGGTCTCAACGTGGATGAAATCCGCCGGGTGGCCGGCGCGTTCCGCATCCGCATCAATCCCTATTACCTGGGTCTGATCAAGGCCAAGGGTGACCCCTTGTACCGTCAAGTGGTGCCCGATGCCCGCGAGCTGGAGGGAACTTGCGGATTGAAAGACCCGCTGGCCGAGGATCAGGAGTCGCCCGTGCCGGGGATTGTGCACCGCTACCCCGACCGCGTCCTGTTCATGGTCTCGCACGAGTGCGCATCCTATTGCCGCTTCTGCACCCGTAAGCGCATGGTCGGCGACTTCAATAAAATGCATCCGCGATTCATCGAGAACGGGCTGGCCTATATCCGCCAGCATTCGGAAATCCGCGATGTGATCGTATCGGGTGGCGATCCGCTCCTGCTTTCCGATGAACGCCTGGAAGGCATTCTCCGGGAGCTGCGCGCGATTCCCCACGTGGAAATCATCCGCATCGGGACCCGCGTGCCGTGCGTATTGCCCCAGCGCGTGACGGCCAAGCTGGTGTGGATGCTGAAAAAATATCACCCGCTTTTTATGAACGTGCATTTCAATCACCCCGATGAAATTACGCCGCAGTCGGCCAGGGCCCTGAACCGGCTGGCCGATGCCGGCATCCCGCTGGGCACGCAAACCGTCCTGCTGAAGGGCGTCAACGATGATCCCGCCGTGATGCGTACGCTCATGCAGAAGCTGCTGGCCTGCCGCGTGCGGCCGTATTACATCTACCAGGCTGATCAGGTTGCCGGCACGGAGCACCTGCGCACGACCGTGGCCAAGGGACTGGAGATCATCAAAGGGCTGCGGGGGTGGACCTCGGGCCTGGCGGTGCCGCACTTCGTTATCGACACCCCGGGCGGCGGCGGCAAGGTGCCGCTGCTGCCCGATTACGTGGAATCCATGACCGATAAGGAAGTGGTTCTGCGCAATTACGAAGGCAAGGCGTTCGTATATAAACAGGTTAAAACCAGGAACGCGCCGGCAGCGCCGCAATCAAAGGCCCCCACGCCGATGGAAGCCTGGGCCCTGAAAGAACAGTCCCCCCGGCGGAAAGAGCCTGCCAATATCACGGTGACACCCGCTCCGGTTAATCGGTAGATACCGAAATGGCGCGACGCAAGGTCGCGCCCTACGATGGCAACAGCATGGCCTCAGTTTACTGAAGCCATTATTTTCCGTCCCCGTATTCTTACCGTGCGTGACGAAGAAATGCGCGGACCTGCCGGGCGACCGTAGCCACAATTGATCCTTCCTTCACCGTGGCCTTATACTTCCCACCCACATAAAGTGCGGCTTTACCCTTGCCGCCGGCGATGGCAATATCCGCCTCGCGGGCTTCGCCGGGCCCGTTTACCATGCAACCCATGATCGCCACTACCGGCCAGTTTACCGGCCGGCGTCTGCCGGCAAATTCACGTGCCAGTTTGTCCAGTTCTTCCTCGACCTGGTGGGCAATGGCTATGACGTCAAGCTCAACTCGCCCGCAGGTAGGGCAGGAGATAATGCTGGGGCCGGGCGGCCGCAACGAAAGCGCGCGCAAAATCTCCAGCCCCGCTTTGATTTCCCGCAACGGGTGTTCCGTCAATGAAACACGGAGGGTATCGCCGATGCCTTCCGCCAGCAGGATGCCCAGGGCCGTGGCCGATCGCACGACGCCGGTGAGCAGGGTGCCCGCTTCGGTTACGCCTAAATGCAGGGGATAGTCGGTGGCTTCCGCCAGGAGCCGGTAGGCCTGGACCGTGCGTGCTGCATCCGAGGCCTTTACCGAAATTTTAATTTCACGGTAGCCGATACGTTCCAGGATGCGCACGTGCTTCAGGGCGCTGGCCACGAGCGCTTGGGCCGTGGCGCCGCCGTATTTCGCCAGGATTTCTTTTTCCAGCGAGCCGGCATTGACGCCGATGCGGATGGGAACTTTGCGCTCGCGGGCGGCACAGACCACTTCACGTACGTTGGCGATTGATCCGATATTGCCGGGATTAATCCGCAGTCCGTCCACGCCCGCGGCCAGTGCCTGGAGGGCCAGGCGATGATTAAAGTGGATATCGGCGACGAGCGGAATATGGATTGCCCGGCGAATGGCCGCCAGGGAACGCGCGGCGTCCTCGTCCGGCACGGCCACGCGAATGATGTCGCAGCCCGCGCGTTCAAGGTCGCAGATCTGGGCAATCGTGGCGCGGATGTCGCGCGTGTCGGTCTTGGTCATGGTCTGGACCGTTACCGGCGCGCCGCCGCCCACGGCTACGGAGCCGACATGAATCCGCTTGCTTTTCCGTCGCGGCGTGTGTTTCACATCCACAAACCGATCATCGCCATCAGGTCGAATCCGTATGTTCATGACAGGCATCTCCCTATGGATGCGTTTTAATCCCGCTCAACGGATGGTGAGTCACAGACTCCCAGGCCAGCTGTTGAAGGAGGCGGTTAAGCCGGGGCCCCCAGCCAGGTTTGCGCGCCACAACGCCGGGCCAAGTCAAGCCAACGGGACTGCGGCGATAGATGACGGAAAAATGACAATAGGCCGACAGCAGTTGCAAGGGGGGAGAAGGATGGCCCCAGGCGTCAGTGAATAGATCGGATTGTTTTTTCAATCCGGGAGCCGTCCCGGCAATGATCCGTTCGCGCAACGCCAGTGCCGCCTGGGCGTCGGGAACGATGAAGACCGATTGTTTGCCAAGCTCGGTGTTCAGCGCGCTTACATAATCTTCCATCACCTTGAAATACGCCTTGTGCGGTTTTTTCAGGCCGGCCATCGTGGAGCCATTGAATTCATCCGCCGATTTTCGCGTGCAATGTGCGGGATCAAACGGGAAGCGATCTTTAGGCAGCCAGAGTTCCTGCAGGGTTACGCGGACATGGGGATTGTGCTCGACCGCCAGCTTCGCGAATCTGCGGATGCCTTCATCCGGCCGGGTCATGCACGAAAGCGTTAAGACATCCACGGTGCCGGCCCGCAGGGCTTGCTTGGCTTTGTTCTGCTTAGCCGGCACGTCCCAATGTTGAATAACACGCGAACCGCCGATGGACGACGTGCCGACCGCATGGTGACCGCTGATGCCCGCCTGCTTGGCCAAGTCTTTCAGGATGTCGAGGACCCAATGATGAGAACTGTGACCGCAGGTGAAGATGCGCTGTCCTCGGGGTAGGGGCCGTACCGGTTTACGGTTTACCGTGCTAACTTTATTGATTTTCGATTTTATAGGCTTCATTTTATATGCACCATCAGATTGGCTACTGACAGGTGTAACCGCCGTCGGCGCAGACCAGCGCCCCGGTCATGAACGGACAATCGTCAGACAACAGGAACATGACGGCTTTGCCGATCTCTTCGGGCGTTCCCAGCCGTTGGATCGGCTGGGCTTTGCGTAACATGGCATGGATTTCCTTGACGGGCGTGCCGCTCATCTGGTGGAATCGCTCGACCGATGGCCCGACCATGGGCGTGTCAATGGTGCCCGGGCAGATGCAGTTGACCCTGACATTGTATTGAGCGTAATCAATCGCGCTGCTTTTGGTGAGCTGGCCGATGGCCGCCTTGGTCAACCCATACACCGTACTGCAACCCTTGCCGATAAATACCTGGTCCGATCCCATCAGGACAACGTTGCCGGAACACTGTTTTCGCATGATGGGCAGGACTTCTTTCAAGACATAAAAGGTGCCTTTGAGATTGATGGACAAAACGCGTTCAAACTCCTCGATGCTGGTGTCCTCGATGTTGGCAAACAAATGGACGCCTGCGGCAACAAACAGCAAGTCAATCCTGCTTTCCTGGTCCACTACTTTTTGGACACATCGCTGGACCTGGCCGTAGTCCCGGACATCGCACGTTTGGAACAAACCTTCCGCCGCAGGCTTGACATCGAATACATGTGTCCGGCATCCCGCCCGGGCCAGCAACCGCACCGCGGCTTCCCCCATGCCCGATGCGCCGCCGACCACCAGTGCAACCTTATTTTTGAACCCACTCGTTGTTTCCATTCATTCCTCCGATCGGGGGTCAGTCCTAATAATAAGCAATAACTTTATTTTGCCGCCTTTAATTGCGATTCCATCCGCATCACTCTCTGGGCCAGCCGCAAATCGGTTTTAAGCCTGACTTCCGCCTGCTTGATCTGGTAGCTCACCGCCGATCCGGCCAGTATACCAATCCAACGAGCGCATTGTCGCCGCGTTAAACCGGAATGCGTCAATAGAAGTTTTGCAGCTATTCCTTTCCATATCCCGCCTCGTTTTCGAGCCTTCAGTCCTTCTACTGTCGTTCCGGCCGCCGATGCCACCGCTGCCAGGATCATGTCCGGCTCCGGGTGCCGTCCAATCTCGCGTCGCATGGTCACATCCTCCGGATGGTTGCGCTTTTTCAGCAACTCCGCATAGCTTTCGTCAACCCATTCCCGAAATTCGTCGTCCCCGATGCTGCGCGCAGACCGATTCAACGCCTCCCTAAATTCATCGTCATCTGCCGCTATCCCCGCCTCAACAAAACATCGGTAACGTTTCGGCCTTTCCTTTTGCCGTCCGCCTGCCAGTGCCAACAGTGCTCCGTAGTCCACCCACTCCAAGCGCTTCGCTTGCCCAATATAACCACGGTAGCTGCTCCACGCATATGCCTTCAAGTATGCAACCTGCTCCGACAGGGGGCGGCACTCTTGTTTTTTCACCTTGACGGGATTCAAATGTACGTAACGGCTAAGTTTCAGTAGATACTCGTCGCCTGCCACCAAGCGGGCAGCGTATCGGCCTTGCGTCAAGTGTCCATGGCGATTGTGTCGTAGATTGTAACACACGGTGTAGCCGGTCAATACCGACTGCATGAACCGGCTGAGATTGGCTCCCGGTGTTTCCAATACAAGGTGAAAGTGATTGTCCATTAGACAAAACAGGTACAGCCGTATGGCGTAGGTGCCCACGCTTTCTGCTAGGCGCGCATAGAGCAAGTAGCGATCCTTGTCATCCCGGAAGATGTTTTGCTGCGCATTCCCGCGCACCGTCACGTGGTAGATTGCGCCCGGGTATTCAATTCTTAATTGCCTTGCCATTGGTTCCAATTAATAACGCGATCCAATCTTAATCGCAAGCTTATTTGCTATTATTAGGACTGACCCCTGATTCCCTGATTCCGCAAACGCCACAACCAGATATTGCTCGTAACAGGACAGTTCCCGAACATGATAATTCCCGCGATACTTTTTTACGCATTTGTCGAATTCGTACTTCGGCAGCCAGTCCATCAGTTGCGCAAAAACAGTTTTTCCTTCGTTCATTTATTGGTTCTCCTTCTTTATGGAAGGAGAAAACCACCAAAAAACGCCTTTTGGAATTGAAATCGAAAAAACTCATGATCACCATTTCGGCTGTATCTGAAGGGCTTTATCTCGATACCTTCATTTTTTAACCGGACACTAATGATCTTTGGAAGTTAGTAAACAATAAACAGTATGAGTCTTATTATTCGTGAAACGTCATTCTCATTTAACATGGGACACGACCATCATCGATTCCGGTGGATGAAAGAACGGGGGCTCAGGCCCATGATCCGGTGGAATTGGCGTGAGAAATAGTTGCTATCGGAAAACCCCACTTGGAACGCCGCTTCCGTGATGTTCAAATCTTTGCTCCGTAGTATTTCGCAAGCCCGTTGAATGCGCAGATGAATCAGGTATTCTATCGGTGACATGCCGGTCGCCGTCTTAAAATGTGCGATCAGCGCGCTGGTGGACTGATGCGTAATTTCCCGTAACTCGGCCAGCTTAATCGGCTCCATATAATGCTGTTCCAGGAAACTGATGCCCTTAGAAATACGGATCAACGCGCGGGTGTTCGGGGTCTGGCTGCATTCATAGTAGCGCGCCAGATAGCCCAGTAACTGCATGAACAGGGCCGTGGCCATGAATTCAAAGCCGGCTTTCCGTTGGTTTATTTCCTGACGCATGGCATCCGCCAGGACGATGGCGTTTGTCAGTTCCTGAATGGGCAGGTGGAGATGGCTTTTAAAATTGTGCTTTTCCCGATAGTGCGGTTCCAGCATGAAAAGCGCGTGATACCCCGGCATCTTTCGCAGTTCCGCGCGCGCTAAGTGGAGGCGTTCAGGATGGAACAGGATGTTGATCAGCGTCAGCTTATCCGCCTCGGCATAACCATGCACCATGCCTTCGGTGATTAAAAACACATCGCCGGCGGCAATGGGGTAACTACTGTGTCGCAGCAGATGCCGGCCGTGGCCGCCGGTAATGACCACCAATTCGGTGAAATCATGACTATGCACTCCAACGACCGGTCGTCGTTGCATGTTTTCATAACGCACCGTTAGATGAAAATTGCGGATCGGAAAGTGATTGATGGCCAAGAATCGCTGCATGGAAACACCTATAATATCGTGCTAATTATTAGCAAAATCGTCAAGGCGCTGTCAAGTATAATGTGCAATTATTTGAGCAATTACTAACGCCGTAATGGAAATGGCGGGAGTTATTATCCGAAGCTAACCATGAAACAAAAGCTTGTCGCTGAATTTGCGCAGCCTTCCAGTACCTACCGCGGAAAACCGTTTTGGGCCTGGAATGGCAAGCTGGAAGAATCGGAATTACGCCGGCAGATTCGCTTGATGCGGCGCATGGGGCTGGGTGGTTTCTTCATGCATTCGCGAGTGGGCTTGCGTACGCCATACCTTTCCCGGGAATGGTTCGATTGTGTGGCCACCTGTGTGGATGAAGCCGAAAAAATGGGCATGGAAGCCTGGTTATATGACGAAGATCGGTGGCCGTCCGGCTTTGCTGGCGGATTGGTTACCAAAAAAACGGACTACCGGCGGCGGCAGCTCGTTCTGACTACGGTGACGGCTGGGCGTAACATCGCCGGGAATCGCTCGGATATTCTAGCCGTTTTTTCGGCCCGGCAAAACGGCCGGGACGTGACGGATATCGAACGAATCGATCTCAATGATTTGACAAACATCGGGAAATCAGAGGCGTTGGGGAAGTCATATTATGTATTTAAGGTCGAGGTTGACTCGCCCAGTCCATTGTATAATGGCGCTACTTATGTGGATGTCTTGAATCATGAGGCGATCCGGGCCTTTCTCCGGGCGACCCATGAAGCATATCGCAAACGATTCGGCCGCCATTTCGGACAGGTCATTCCGGGGATTTTTACCGACGAACCCAATCATGGCGCCGAAATGACGCCGCTCGGGGATGGCTTGGCCCTCCCCTGGACCGTGAAACTGCCCGGAATATTTCGACAAAGATATGGTTACGATCTGATTCCGCATTTGATGGAACTGGTTTTCGATGTGGCGGGTCAATCGGTATCGCGGGCGCGGTATCATTACCATGATTGTGTCACGCACTTGTTTGTGACTGCCTTTGGACGGCAGATCGGTAAATGGTGCGAAAAATATCATCTTGGTTTTACGGGACATCTCCTGCGCGAAGATACCCTGTCCAGTCAAACCTCATATAACGGCAGTTGCATGCGGTTTTATGAGTATATGCAGATACCCGGCATGGATCTCTTGACCGAACATTATCGTTTGTTGGTCACGGCCAAACAGGTAAGCTCGGCAGCCCGTCAGTTTGGACGCAAATGGCGGATTGCGGAAACCTACGGATGCACAGGCTGGGATTTCCCATTTGCCGGCCATAAAGCGCAGGGCGATTTGCAGGTGGCCCTGGGAATAAATCTACGTTGTCAACATCTGGCCTACTACACGATGGCAGGGGAAGCCAAACGCGATTATCCGGCATCCATTTCCTACCAATCCCCCTGGTGGGAGCTCTACCCGAAAGTGGAGGATTATTTTGCCCGGATTCATGCCGTCATGACGCAAGGCGAGGAGGTCCGCGATCTACTGGTGATTCATCCGATTGAAAGCATGTGGCTGTTGTGCCGCAAGGATTGGCTCGCTGATCCGAACGTGAAACGCTATGACGCCATGTTTTTCAAGCTAACTCAGAATCTCCTTCAGCGGCAGATCGATTTTGACTATGGTGAGGAAGAAATCCTGGCGCGCCATGCGAGGGTGGTCCACGGTCAACGAGGCGTGGAATTGCATGTCGGGCAGGCCCGGTACCGGGCCGTGGTTGTGCCACCCTTGCATACCATGCGCCGCTCCACCCTGGCGCTGCTCCGGCAATTTCAGGCGGCCGGCGGCTCGGTCGTGTTTATCGGGAAAGTTTCGTTTTGCGTAGACGCGAGTCCCTGCGCCGATGTGGCGTCATTGGCGCGACAATGTCAGCAGGTTGGCGGGTGGGGTGACGAACTGGCCAAGGCGGTGGCGGAGCGTTGTCGCCGGATAACTATTTGCGATGGCGCAGGCCAGGGAATTCAATCGGCCTGGTATCTGCTCCGGGAAGATGAAACGGCATTTTATTTGTTTATCTGCAATACGGGGCATGCGCCATCCCAATGGCGGTGTGATATGTGGAAAGACGTCATGGCGCGCGAGCGGCGTGGGCGTTATCCGGTTGTGCGCATCAGCGGTTTCAAAGATTGTCAGGGAAGTCCCGAGGAATGGGATCCTGCGGATGGGCGGCGATATTTAGCCAAGGCTCAGCGTGCCGCTTCTGGCGCATGGGAGATTGCCACAAGTCTGGATGAGTTGGGCAGTCGGCTCTTTGTGGTTCCCAAAAATAAATCCAAGACAGCCGTATTGTTGCCGGCTCGTTCCGTCCGTGCGATAAAGCGCGAAAACCCATTACATCCTCGCGCCTGGTCGTTTAGCCTTAATGAACCAAATGCGTTGGTCTTGGATCGGCCGCAATATCGGCTCGCGGGTAAGGCCTGGAAACAGGCCGGGGATATTTTGCACGTGGACCGGACGGTTCGGTCAGAATTAGGCATTCCGCTGAGATCCGGCAGTATGATACAGCCTTGGGCGCGCATGGCAGAGGCTTCCCAGCCTGAAAAGAAGGCAACCTTGGAACTGAAGTATGCCATCCAGGTAAAAGTAATTCCAGCCGGAGAATTATTCCTGGCAATTGAGCATCCGGAGCGGTATACGATTATGTTGAATGGAAACAGTCTCTGTACCGCTAATCAATTGGGCTGGTGGACCGATCGTTCTTTGCGCCGGATTCCGCTCGATGCGGCCTTGTTACGCAAGGGCGTCAATGAGCTTCGTTTGATTAGCGATTACGCCGAAACTCACCCGGGCCTTGAAATCATCTATCTCCTGGGATCGTTTGGCGTGCAAATCCGCGGAACACAGACCACCCTGACTGCCTTGCCCAGCCAATTGAAGATTGGGGACTGGTGTCGGCAGGGATTGCCGTTCTATTCGGGCGCGGTGAGTTATCGCTGTAAGATTAAACCCAAAATCGGGAAAACGGAACGCGTGTTTATTCGGGTGCCGGATTGGAGAGGTGTTGTGGCACGGATATCGGTTAACGGTAAAAACGCCGGTATCATCGCTTGGGCGCCATATGAAGTGGACATCACCGATTGCCTAACCGAAGCGGGACCATCGGAATTATGCTTGGAAATTTTCAGCCACCGGCGCAATTCCCATGGACCTTTGCATCATGCGCAGAAATGGCCGCTTTGGACCGGTCCTGCGGAATTTACCTCTGAAGGAAACTTGTGGCATGAAGCGTATCAGCTTGTGCCTTGCGGCTTGCTGGCGCCGGCTGTTTTGTCGGTCAGGTAAATGCGAGTGAGTGCCGGGAGAATTCGTGTTTTCTGAAAGCGCGATGGCGATTACGGGCGGTATTGCCCGCCGCGGTGGATATTTGAAAATGGTCAGCGACGGCGGCGAACGCTGTCATGATGATAAAAATCAAGCCGGATAGTAAAGAGCGACGGATAAATTCGTCACGGATTCAGGAGGATCTGAGGGTGAGCGCTAACATCTCGCGGCAAGAAATTCTCGATGTCATAACAGTGTCTGCCAATGGTGTCGTAACCGTTGGTGGCGAAAAAAGAACGCTTGAGCTTTGCGGCCAAACCTCGGCGGTTATTCTCCGGAATATATCGGTAAAACCGGGGAAAAGATATAAGCTTTCTTTTATGGTCAAGGCCGGTGCTAAAACCGTTTCCGTTACCGGCTTCCAGCGATTCTCGGTCCTGGTTTCCTGGCCGCCGGTGAAAGAAGAACGGCGCCTGTTCGATACCTGGGAAAATAATTTTCAGAGAAAAGAACTTATCTTGACCGTGCCTGTCGGGGCTGTCGTCAACTGCATGGCAATACGATACACGCTTGTCGATGACGGCTCGCTGCACCTGAAGGACTTTGTCCTTGAAGAACACGCGCTGCCTGAGGCCGACGAGGTAACCATCGTCGTCCATAGGCCGTTTTGTCGGAACATAATCTATGCCTCCGACCCCGTCTCTGAAATTACGGGCCTTATTGCAGCCAAGGCCTGGGTAAAAAGCGTTACATTAAGCCTGGTGGACAAAAAAAACGGTGCGACCGTTTACCGTCAAAAATATTCAAATGCTACGGGGGAAATCCCGTTCGTAATTCCCGCAAAACACCTGGCCTTCGGAAAGTATTTGCTTACGGCCGCGCCGTTGGATGATTCGGGACGACCGTTGCGGAAGCCGGCGGAAACGGAAATCTGGAAACTGGAAAAATCACCCGTTGAAATAATTTATAAAGAGGACCGGAATTTTTATATAAATGGGAAACCGTTTTATCCAGTAGTTTTCTGGGAGATTGATGGCGTACAGGCCAACACGCCGGAAAACGAGCTGTTGCCGGCCCTTTATTATCTGAGTAAAAACGGAGTCAACACCATCTGGGTTAACGGGATCGTGCCGCCCGACCGGGCCTTGTTTCTCCTTGAGTCGGCAAAAAAGAATCATGCCAAAATAATATTTAGTTTTTTTGAGGAAGTCGCCAAGACGGACAGCGGTTCTCTCGTGCGCTGGGAGAACGGTATAAAAGGCATGCTGGCGCCGGCTGTGCTCGCGCACGAAGCGCTGTTCGGCTATTTTATGAGCGATGAGCCCTTATGGCTCGGGGTGCCGCTGGAAAACCTTGAGAGCTGTTATCGGGTTCTTAAAGAAATTGACCCGTACCGGCCAATCTGGATAAACGAGGCGCCGCGCGGCGAACGGACGGAATTAGGCGAGTTCGCCAGACCTTGCGATATATGGGGCGCCGATATTTACCCCGTGCCCGTCCCGAATTCTCATTCCGAGCTTGAGGATAAAGGCTTGACCGCCGTGGGTAAATACACGACACGAATGCGGGCGAGCGTGCATGGGCGCAAGCCGGTCTGGATGATCTTACAGGGCTTTGCCTGGGAAACACTGTCTAAAAGAAAGGGAACAACATATCCGGACTTTTTACAGTCCCGGTTTATGGCCTTTGACGCCATTGTGAACGGGGCAAACGCCATCACTTATTACGGAATGACTTTTATAGACACGCTTTCTTTTTATGACGTTCTTTTTGATATTACGGGAAGGTTGCGCGAGCTTTCGGGGGTGTTAGTTCTACCGGAAGCGCCTGAAAATAGCGTCAAGGTGGACGATGCAAATATAAGGTTTTCAGCCAGACAAGCCGATGGCATTTATTATGTCATAGCCGTGAATGAAAGCGATCAGGCCCGGGACATTTCTTTCAAGCTCAATTTTGAAGCAAAATATATAAATGTTGTTTTTGAAAACCGCAAGATCGAATGCCGCCCTGGAATAATTTCTGACCGATTCTCCCCCTATGACGTGCATATCTATGCGACCGGGAACCTGCCGCCGGTTGTGACGCCGGTGCTGCCGGAAAATATTGAGTTGGAAGCGACAACGCCGATTTTTTTAAAGAAAGCAAGCGGTCAAATATGAAACCGGTCAATGTAGCGCTTGGTGCTTGCCTTCGAAAAAAGCCGCGGAGTTGATTGCCGACACGATGGGAAAAGTGGTCCAAAACGCCAAAGCGATCAAGCCATTCGTGATCAAAGGGCCGGTCGTATTGAGGGAAGAATTGAAGAGCGGCATGGTGAGGGAGGTCAAGGCGTCAACGGTTGCACCGGCGTTTGAGATTCGATGCGGGATGAATGTGTAGAAAACGGTGGGCTTTGGGAGTTCTGGTTTTTTGTTTAGAACGTGTCCGTAAATTTCGCGTCTTTCAGGTGCGGGCGTTTTTTTTCGCGTCGCCATTTCGTTTATAAACGCTTGGCGTTGACGTGGCTCGAAAAGTTGGGCCCGGTCAAAGGAACACCGTATGAAACAGCGTGTATTAAAGATTGTGTTGGGTGTCGGGTTGTCCCTGGGCGTGGGGTTGACTGGTTTGGACGCGGAGGCGAAATTGAAAGTCGGCTTGTTTATGGACAACCGCACGGTAGCTATTCCGGAAATCACGCGCGCCTTGACGGAGCAAGGGCTGGAAGTCGGAACCTTTACGACCCAAGACGCGAGCGCGGGTAAGATCTATCAGTTCGATGTATTGTTTTTTGGCGGCGGGTGGTCGGCATATGATTGGCTGGACTTGTCAGGTCGGATGCATGTGGTTGAATTTGCGCAGGCCCGGGGCGGGGGCGTGATTTTTTCCATGTTTCGTTGCGGGTGGGCCTCGCGCAGCGGGATTCGACCGATTTTTCCGGAGGTGGCCGCTGCGTATAACAAAGTTAATGGTCCGGGACTCGTGGTCGTTGACCGGGATCATCCCATAACCAAGGGCCTTCCGGAAAAGTTTATGACACCTTATATGGATCACGCCGTCATGCGCTTGGGGCCCAATGGCCGGGCGCTGGCCCTGGACAATAGTCAGGAAATTACGATCGCCTGTGGCGCGGTGGGCCTTGGCAAGGTGGTCTATCTCGGGCCGTGGATTGGCGTGGATCAAGACGGCAACCCGAGCTATCCGCTTCCGCCGTGTGACGCGACCCTCTTGCTGAACAGCGTCCGGTGGGTGACGGCCGATCCTTTTAGAAAAACCGGCGGCGACAATGCGATCAGCGCGGAGATTAAGCTGAAAGTGCTGCGCCAGAAAAAAATTCTCGATTGGACCCACGATGAAAGAGGCATCAGTTATGACACCGGGATCATTACCAAGGTCATGTATCTGTTGGAAGAGCAGTTGGATGATTTATTGTTCCGGAGCGCGCGTTTACTGCCCTATGCGGATAAGCCGGCAGACATGACACGCTTGATTCAGACCCGGGAGAAACTGGTCACGTTGAAGAACCAGTTGCAGAATAACTATGCCCAGGCCAGGCAACAGAAGATTGCACAAATCATGCTCATGACCGTGGCGGAGTTGGAGCAGGACAAAGTGAAGAATTGGGAAGGGCAATTACTGTTTCCCCATCAAATTCAGCCGATCGAAGACGACGTGATTTGCCTGGAAGGGCTTTTGGCGGGAACAATCAAAGCTCAGAAAGCCAGGGTGGCGGCCGAGGAGCAAGATCAGGATCGGAAGCGCTTGGCGCAGTTGTGCACGGACTTGCAAGCCAAGGACGGTCAGACGCGCGCGGAGGCAGCGCAGGAACTGGGTCGGATCGGCGATCCCGGCTCGATCAAGGCGTTGCTGGGCGCTTTGAAAGACAGTGAATATCCTGTCCGCCGCAATGCCATTTATGCCTTGGGTTGGTTGCAGGCCAAGGAGGCGGTGCCGGCCTTGCTTGCATTGGCGGCGCAGACGCCGGATATTTGTACCAAACGACGAGTGGTGGAAGCGTTGGGGCTGATCGGCGATCGCGACGCCGTTGACACGCTCCTGGCGGCCTTGAAGGATTCGGATCGTTTTGTCCGCCAGAACGCGATTTTGTCCCTGGGCTGGCTGGGCGATCCGCGGGCCGTGGCGCCGCTAACCGAGGTGCTGAAAGCGCCGCTGGAGCGCGTCGGGAAAGGGGCATTTTTCAAGCAGGACCAGGAGACCGGATGGACTCGCGAGGACATGGTGTGCGCGCTGCGCGCCTTGGGGCATATTGGCGATCAGACGGCGCTGCCGGCAATCCGGGATTTCCTGGCGCAACGCAAGGAAGGTATCCCACCCCGGAATTGGTATGTTACCGGCTTGAGCATTGACGAGGCCGTGGCGCTGGCTATCAAGGGAATCGAAGCGGGTGGCCGCAAGGAATCAGGGGTTCGGCAGCCGGCGGAATTCAGCCGGAGCGCGAATTTCTATTGGCTGAGCAAACATTATAACGCCTTGTATGGCAGACCGTTTTCCTACGCCAGTTATCCCAAGGATTGGAAGATCAGAGGCGATTATGCGGCGGCGAGCGGCGCGTCTGGATTTATCGAAGACTTACCGCAAAATCATCTGACCGGCGGGGGGTGGACAAAAAAAGAGATGGTTCCCGTGAATGACGTGCTGGATTACTATTTCAAGCAAGGGATGGCCTTCATTCCCGGTTGGTACCGGCGGGGGACGGCTGTCCTGGACAAGGCCAGTTTTGAGCATGATATTCTGCGCTGGGGTGAATATCCCGCGTTGAAGGGATTTTGGGCCGAGGAGCAGCTTCGCTGGGACAGCGAGTTGCGAAATGATCAGTGCTTCCGCGAATATCTGGCAAAGAAATATGACGCCAAAGAACGGATGGCGTTTGGAATCAAGGATCTGGCAGGCATTACGTGTCCGCCAGTGGAAGATAATGGCCAACGCGACAACTTTCTATGGGCCGAGTACATGGAATATCTTGCGGATACGGGCGTGGAAATCTGGCAGGAAGCCGCAGAATGGCTGACGGGCTTGCGCAAAGGAACCTGTCTGCTATTCAGTTTAAGCGGCCGCTATATCAATGGCAAATCCACGTATATCAATGCTTATCCCCGGCTCAGCCAGGTGTTGGGCGCCAATGGCCCGCAGAGTTATGGCGCGCACTCTTACATGAACAACTTCCATCTGGACCTGGAATGCAACGGGGAACCCAAACCGGCGCTGGGAGAATTTTATCAGCATCAGGCGGATGTGCCCGGCTCGGTGGAGCGCGGATTCGCATCGAGTTTCATTCACGGCCAATGCTTCTTTGTGTGGTGGTGGGGACATGTCTTCAAGCATGCGCCGGACGGCAATGGCGGCTGCGGGGTCTTTGATCCCGGACGGTGGGAAGCGGCGGAGCGGCAGTTTGGCAAAGGCCGGGCCATTGGCGAATTTTTGATCCCGGCGGAGAGTCCGAAACTGGTGGTCCAGTTGTTTTCCGGGCGCACCACCACGTTGACGTATGGAAAAGGTTCGCCGGATGGAATTGGGTCCGGCCGGATGCAGCGCTATTCGCAGAATCAAGAAGGGGTGTGGGAGAGCCTCATTCAGTCCCATCTGCCGGTGGACCTATGCTGGCTGGAAACCATGACCCCCGAAAAAATGAGCCGCTATAAGGTGGCGATCCTGGCCGATGGCGCGAGCTTAAAGCGGGAAGAGGTCACGATGATCCGGGAGTGGGTCAAAGCCGGCGGTGTGTTGGTCGCCGGCGGCGGGACGAGTGTGCGCGATCAGTGGAATACCGCGCTGACCAACTATGCGCTCAGCGACGTGTTTGGGGTGGACTATGTCAAGACCACACTCGCCGGTTCTCCGGCGGAAGCGTACCGCTATGTCGAACGGGACGTCAAACCGACCAATGGGATCGAGAAAATCACGTTCCGCGCGCCGGACTATCTCAAGCATCTGGAAGGGCAAGCGGGCGGTGAGTATGAGAAAGGGCTGGGCTATGACGAGGTGAAGCCGACCACAGGCCCCTCGGCAAGGCTCCCGTCTTCGCCGACGCTTCGCCGGGCAGGCGGGGGAGCCAAGGTGGTTGGGGTTTGGGATGACGGCGCCGGGGCGGTGTTCGAGAACGAATATGGGCAAGGCCATTGCATCTTTATGAGTCCGGTCTATCTGGGATTGAGTCATACGACCTGCGGTTGGACGGTGGATCCGTTATACAACGAGTATTGGACCGGCGCGCGGGAAATGGTGGCGGCGTGCGTTAGGCGCGGGTTGGATTTGGCCCAGGCGCAGTTGCCGATGGAAGTCAGGAATTGCCCGGCGTTAGTGGAAGTGGCGTTGAAACGGCAAGCGGATAAGCAACGCTGGATGGTGCATCTGCTGAACATAAATTATAAGCAGGCGTTGGTCACGGGGGTGGAAGTCAGCGTGCGTGTACCGGCCGGCCAGGCCCTCAAGGAAATAACGTATGTCTACCCGGGAAAAGCGCCGGTGGCGCATCGAATCGATGACCGGACAATCAAATTCACCGTGCGTGATTTCGCTGTGCATGAGATGATTGTCGTGGAATGGAAGTGACCTGTTGTTAACCAATGAGATGAAAAAGCCCCATAGTTGTGGAACATAGGTCATACAGGAGTCTGGGGAATGTAACGCCGGAAGAATTTGCGCGTAGCCTGGTGGCTGGTGTGCCGTCTGCCCCCATCCCCCAGGGGGCAGGAGGGCAGGATGGAAGAACAGTAGGGGGGGACAAACAAGTCAAACTTGCTATGCTAATGTCCTTGGGACTCTCATGGAAACTGGTCCAGTCATTGGGGGCAGGTCAATGGGAATGTCGGATTAACCAGTAAATATTATGCGGAGGAATCGGTCAGTTGAAAATAATCCACACATATAAAATATCGTCTGTCGCGGGATTGACGCTGGCGCTGTTCATGAGAGCTTCCCTGCTCCATGGCGCCGCCTACAACAATGTTGTGGACGGTGTGAATACCGTCATTGTGCCCAATGACGCTGACAGCCCCTATACGCTTGCTGCTATCGCCACCGACATTGGCGATCCCGCTGTCTTTGCTTGGGACGCCTCCAGCAATACTGCCATCTGTAACGCGCATCTTGACGTTTCCGGGACCGTGCATGTCGGAAAAGTGGCTGGCGATGGGAGTTATGATGCCGGCGGCAATGAGGAAAAGCTTTTGATGACAACGAATATTACTTACTCTATCACCATCAATAGCGGCGGCGCATTGATCGCCCGCGGTTCCCAAGGAACATACGGCGTCAGGCGGAAAGGCACAGACACCTTGACCAACGAGATTTCCTTGATCCCGCAGACATATCCGAAACAATTTAAGATTGCTGTGAGCGCTGGGGGAATGATTACGCTTTACGATACCAAGGTCCGTTGGTGCGGAACCACAACTCCATCTTCCTCCGGTTTTATGATCAACGGTGGCAAATTCGATATCCAGCGCTGTCAGCTCTACACTTACGAATACTTCAGCATGGCGATATATATTCTTACATACCCCTATACTTATACTAACCCGATTTTTCGCGATAACTTCATTGGCACCGGAGATAACACCGGAGATCACCTTTACAATCAGAATGGAATCAAAATCGGAGGCGGGCAAGGATCGAATCCTACCAACCTTCAGATTGTCAACTGCGAGTTTGATTCCTCTAACGGCAGCAGCATTTTGAACTGGTATGCTAAAGGACTGACGGTAATTGACTGCAAATTCAATCGTGGCGGTCCTGTCACGATACAGAGTGCTGTTTACCCCGGGCAAATGGAGTTTAGAAATTGCGAATACGCAGCAGGGACGTGGCGAAGGCCCGACTTCTCTGGCGGCGGCCACGCGAACACCTGGATAAAACATACATCTTATCTGGGTTGTCACGCTGTAAACAAGAGGCATCCCGGAATTAATGTTGATACGGGAGACGGGGATGTCCTCGTTGAAGAGCAAAGTAGTCCGACCCCTCAGGCAGTGATTTATAGGTTCACGGACGGCAATTGGTCGGCGGGAACGACCAATACAACCACGGGAACCGATGCAACCGGCTGGACCCATTCGTCCACCAATGAGGGGGCCATTCTGCTCACCGAGATGATGTTTACGAGGGTTTCAAGCATCACGTCCACGAATTATTATTTCTATAATCTAAAAATTACGCCCATCACGCCTCCGCCGGGCTACCACAACTATGATTACTATGCCCAGCAAGGCAACAAGTACATCACCTCGGTGGATGCGAGCGATGCCGCCAACGAGAAATGTATTGGCCCCGGTTGGTATCGTCAGGACGCCGCAACCCCAAATCCCACCCCGCTTTTAGACGCGCCCCCTACCAACGGAACCTGGTACATCGGGATAGATCCGATATTATGTAAGGGCATCATATTTAGTGTTCACTGATTGGGTCGGGCTTCGACCGCCTGTTTGTCCGTCCACTGCGGAAAGAGTGTCGGGAATGATGGTTTTTTCCTGCGCGTCGACCCTGGTGCCTATAAGAATTTATCGCGCGGAACGTTTTTTATAATCCATTGATTGCAATGCTCGGATGAAATCCCATCGACAACGGTGGCGTTAACGCCTGGAGAAAAAGTATGTCTACTCGACAACAAGGATTGCCGAAACAAGTGGAATGGGTATGGCGCGCGCGGTGGACCAGTTATTGGTTTGCCGACAAGGAGATATTCGACTTTACCCGGGAAGACTATGACCGTAAGGCGCGTCAATTGAAGGAAGCCGGGGTCAATGCAGTGATCACTTACGGAGAATTCCATTTCCGCTGGAACTTCGTGGATATATGGCCGCAAATGCTTAAGATGCTATCTAACATCTGCAAAAGCTGCCACCGATATGAGATCAAAGTGGTGGAACATCATAGCGCCAATCATAATTCTCATCCTGTTGGGAAAAGGGAATGGAACGCGTTGCTTTCTGCCGCGGATTACGGGCGTTGCGCCGGATTTTTAAAAATGCTGAACGTTGGCGACAAGGAATATCGTGGCGTAAGATTTTCTTCCATGCGGCAAATTGATCCATGCACCGGCAATTTTGTCCATGATTGTTACTATACCAAGCCGTTTTGCCATAACAATCCGGACTGGCAGAAATTGTATTTTGATCACTTGAAGGATATTTATTCCTGTGGCGTTGATGGGATTATGACGGATGACGTGGGTTTTTATAATAATGCGTGCGGGTGCATTTATTGCCGGGAAAAATTCAAGCGTGATTCGGGGTGCGAAATGCCGCCTTCGGGAATTGACGATAAGAACTTTTATGGAAATCTGGATAATCCCGCTTATCGCGCCTGGGTGTTGTGGCGGATCGAGTGCCATCGCGAACATCAACAAAGGGTGTTCGATCATTTTCGCGGTTTAGGCCTGGAATTGGCGCGGCCCATGTATTCAAGTTCGAATACAAACGCTTATGCGCCGAGGGGGAAGGGGGTGGCTTTGGATAACCTCGATGGACTTTGCAGCACAGTATTCACGGAAGTAAATACGGGGGAAGTCCCTTATTGCTGGCTGCGCACTGGCGCCGAACAAAAACAGAGGAATGCCCTTGCTTATCGAAATGATGTTCCGCCGATGAGCCTTTTTTATCCTCGCAATCGGGTAGAGCATCTCTTCTGTTGGGCTTTGACCAAAGCGTTGGGGCAATGTTACTGGGGGACGAGTTGGTCATATGATGTGAAGAAAGATGCGCGGATGCTGAAACAGACATTCGACTTCGAAGACGCCCATCCTCAACTCTATGATCGTCCTGAACCGATATCCGAGGTGGGGGTGCTGTTTTCGGCCCGCACCGTCTGGCTGCATACCGACAACGACAAAGCGCCGAATTATATCCGGATGAGCGATCCGGCCTCGACCGATTGCTGGGCAGGCTGGTGTGAAATGTTGTTGCTGGCGAACATTCCGTTTGATGTCATCGGCGAAAACGATCTGGAAGAGCGCCGATATTTTGACCGTCTGCGGCTTATAATTGTGCCTAATGCCGTTTGTTTGTCCGACAAACAGATAAAGGCTTTAAAAGAATTCGCGAGAAAAGGCGGCAGGATAATTATTACCCACCAGTCTGGAATGAAGGATGAAAGCGGCGCTTGGAGGAAGAATTATCCGTTGTCCGACCTGGTTGGAGCAAATTACTTTGAGACGCTTAATGAGACTTCGGATTGGATTATTCCTGAAAAGGGGCCGTTCAAGACGAAACCCTGTCACTTTGCAAAGTCGCCGCTGGTCCGGTTCAAAGCGGAAAATAACACGATGATATTAATGGAGTTGAAGAATCAACATGCGCCCGCTGTTTGTTTTAACCAATATGGCGCGGGCGCTGTTATTGCCATTGCCGGCAAACCGGGTCGGATGGTATGCATCAACCGGCACAAGCGGTTCGAGAAAAACGGAAGGACATATGCCAACATTGATTTTAAGCAAAACTCCAGGATCATTGCCTTGATGAGGGAATCGGTTCGATATTTGTTCCAATCCGGTTTCCAGATGCAAACAGACGGTGTGCCGTGCGGGTTCATCATTGGCATGTATGGCCATGGCGAACGAACCGTATTGCATGTGGTTAATGCGGCCGGCACGCTTTTGGATTGCGGGAAAGCGGTTCCCATCCCTTCGCGATCAGCCGTGGTAGTTCCTTCGTTGACTTTTCCTCGGGCAGACTGTTTGCCCGGTGGCGGGAGAACACTGATTATGAAACTCAAACGGAAAGGTCAAAACGCCATTTTCCGCTCGCCCGAATTTTCCGGCGAACAAAAGCTTGTTTGTGAGAACGAAGGAGAATACACAGTTATCAAAGTCCCCTCACGCCTGATTAAATGTTACGGTGTAATCGAGCTTAAATAGAAGCGATTTGGACTTCATTGTCCAAGGCAGAGGAGGAGATGTGCTTTCATGGGTTCGGCAGCTTGTTCGTCATTCCCCTTTCGCACGGAAGCGGCGGCAGGACAGACCGGGGGCAAGGGGATCCAGCCAGGATGGCTCTCGGCAACGGGCGGGTCTATCCCTGGTCGATCGGGGGTCAGTCCTGATCCGGAGAACCCTGATCCGGGGACACAAACTGCTCCCATAGGAAGGCCGAGTTGTCAGGCATGCCGGAACGGGAGATATTCATCAGGGCGGACAGGGAGTTGTCCCCGCAGCCATCATTCCAATCCGTTCCGATTCTTCTGAGAAGAAAGACCATACCTGGGTAGGATTGAAATCGTATGGGAATGTTTTGAGGCGGCGCACAGGAGTCTGGTTCAAATCCCGCAGGCAATGCGGTACTTTCTCCCTTGGAGGTGTTGATCGCAATCCACTGGGAGTCGATCCTGACAATGACGAACTGGTGTCCGTTAATCGTCGCACGGAAATTTTGATCCGTTTGTGCTCGGTTGTAGTCGTCGGCCTTGGCTGAGATGACGTAGCGAAGATCGTCTGGTTGACTGATCAATCCCAATGCCTTGACCACCGCCATGAATGCCCTTGCATAGTGAGTGCAGCCGAAGGCCGCTCGTGACTTGATGATCTCATCGGCAGAAGGTGCGAAGAATACATCAGCGGGGTTGTCCTGCATGTATGGGTCCGGCGAAGAGTGCGGTTGTATTACTGGAAGCAGTGGAAACGGCCCCGGACTCGCCGACGTCATCTGCTTGCCTTGGGGATCGCCCGCGAGGAAGTACACATGGCCACGCGAAGCCGGAAAGGATACTGGCGGATGAGTTCCAACAGCATCGTCCAACGTGCCCTGACAAACCGCTGGTTGCAGGAACAAGGGGTTCCAGACATGCGCACGTTATGGATTATTCTACATTACGGGCCAAAGGCCCATGTCTGACGCGACAGCCGTAGCCGTCGGCGAAGGCTGTTCGGAACCGCCCGGTGCGGACCCGCACGCCGGGTGGTGTGGCAGCCGAGGCTGGCCCTCACGGGTCAGTCTCGGCGAGCCGATTGGCGTTCCGTTTCGTCCTTTTCCACATGTGTCCTGCGAGAGAAGAGAGTATTTGCTGCCTCACTGAAGGTTCGAGGGGACCATGTTCTCGGTGGAAAGTCTCTGGCTGTAATGGCGGCCGCCATGTAGGGCACAAGAGGAAGACTCGACAGAACTTTGGCAAGATGCAGTCCGTCGCGCACAACCAAGCCGTTGCGGATGATCAAATGGTTGTCAAAGTAGATGCGAACACCTGGCGCATAGGACTGGTCTGGATCAGTGGAAATGCGGCCTCTTTCGCGCGATGCCACCACGATTTCGGCGGCAAAGCCCTCCGTTGACCCAAGAACGACGTATTCCGCATACTCCGGTGGATCTCCAAGTTCTTCATTTCCGAGACCGATGGTCGGTTTGCCATCTGCGTGCAGTAGCGCAAGCGACTTGACCCGACCATCTTGACAGATGCTATGCCACGCCGTGAGGGTTGAGGAATGAACCCCCCACCTTGGATCCGTGGTGCGCACATAGTGTTCCTCCGGCGTTTCTGCCAATGCCGCCTCGACCAAAGCTTCAAGATTGATGGTTTCGGGACACGAGATGATGACGTTCCGCTTGAGCCGTCTTTCGTATCTCAGAAAATCAGCCAGCTGACATTTGAGCTCGGGCGTGTCGGCACCGAGGATGAAGGTGAACAGCCCTTTCTTCCCGCCTCCCGAGCAACTGTTCGTTCGGTTGACCCCATCGATGCAGAAACACGTCCATTCCGGGCCGTAGCGCCCATCCTTTGAAAACGGGTTTGGGGCTGATGAAGTCCACTCCGCTGGTGCCCTGTGATAGTTCATATTTCGTCCACGCCAACGTGACTGTCGAAAAACTCATTTCCGAGGCGAATTCTCCTCCATGAGGAGGGATTGTCAAGTTAACGGATTATTTAGCGTCATTATCGTTGAAGTGGCGAACTGTTGAGCGGGGCAGTGCCT
>JAQUMN010000034.1 GCA_028718125.1 Kiritimatiellia bacterium | reverse complement strand
TGTAGTCGTATGGCTTGTAGTTCGGCATGCGTTAGGCTCCTTAAGTTTATAACTCGAAGTCTAACACATCCGCAGATCGGTTCAATCCTTTTGCCCATCAAAAATGACTTTTTCGACAGTCTCAACGATCCAAATCACCGTTTCGAACCCGCTTCGGGTGAAGAATACGGTGCGTTTGTTGGTTGGGCATTTTCTTGTTTAATTACAGCACAGGGTTCGAGTACATATTTCATCCCTGCCTGCTTCGTGACCTCGTCTAGGATTTCAAGAACCGACGCATTTGTCATATGAAGGGTGATCTTGGGTGTTCCTGACGACGTATGCACGAAATGATGGCTGATGACGATATAAACACCACGCCGTTCTGGATCTTTAGTGAAACTTGCACATTGCAGGTATGCTATGACATCGCGGATATCATTCTGCTTAAACTGTACTTCTGGCAAGATTATCGCCTTGAACCGCTCGCGCAACTGATCGGATTCAATGGCAGGACGTGGCGGGCTGGTGCACCCCGACACTGCTACCACGCAGATCAAAATCAGAAACGATTTTCTTTTTATCATTATCTTGTCGCCCAACGGCGAGTTGACCGGCGCTGGCGCGAGATGCCGAGCCGCGGTTGCGCGGCTCAAGCATCGAGTGACAGTGACCGGTCCAACGACTGGTTCGCGGCGCGTCTTTCTTTTATTTCTTTTCCGGCGCGCCGCGACTTCTTCCAGTCGGGGGGCCGGCCACAGCCGGGCAACTCGCCGTTCGCGGCGCGCCGCGCGCCGCGAACGTCGCAAATCACGGGCGGCGGTACGCCGTACCGTGGATTTGCGTGTTCGGATTCAGCTTGATTCTCTTTGTTGCGGACGCAATCGACCGACAAACCAGCCAGCGGCTGCAGCAAACGCGAGACAAAGCGTCCAACTGGGAACGAGCCATTTAGCGAAATACCCGAATGAGACCGGGTAGACTATGAACCAGCAGGAAACAAGGACGAAGAGCCCAATTTCAGGAAGAAAAATGAAGAGGGATTCGCGAGTATGCGAGACCCAGCTCATCGCACATCCCATTGCAAGACCGAGGAACGCGTAGGGCAGGAAGTTTCCGAAGACGTGGAGCCACAATATGCTGAGGGAAGACCGTGGGAGGCTCAACCCCAAACGGCCACTAGATGCAGCGACGACAGGCAGAAGAAAGTAACCTATGAATGTCAGCGCCACTGCCCAACAGACATCAAGAATGAATGCTCGTCGTATCATATCATTTCCGATCCGAACGCTGGCGGTGACCGGCGGTGAACCCGCCAGGGTTCACCGTACGTGTCCGCCGCCTTGTTCGGACTTTCGGTCCTCTTGCATTTTCAATCCCGGGACAACGATTAGAGTGTTTGTCCCATCCTGAATGGTGATCGCGTTTGTCAGCGGAATCATCGGAAATGGAGCGAAGACCCTCCACGAGTCGCGTTTCCGGGTGACGTCCATCCGGTTTGTCACAGAATTCTCTGACTTCGGTACTTTGCAGGCATCGTTCCGACCAAGGGGGATGTCCAGATAGAAGTAGTCGTAGTCGGTATCGCTTCCCGTGTAGAAGATCGTCGTGGCGATGGTGTTCATCTGGGCCTGGCGCGAGATGTCCGCCAACTCTTGCCTTGTGGTTTCACGTACGCAACCCGCTACCGCAATGACGACGGCTACCGCGAGGCCTATCTTCTGAAGTGTTGTCTTCATCTTGTTTGTCCGAACGATCAGGTTGACGGTTCGTCTGGAGACGCGCTCGGCGCGGCTTCGGACGATACCTGTCCAACCTCTGGTTGGGTGTCTCCTCTCCATATCTTCTTGAGGAACAGGACTGCCATCAGGGTGACAACTGCGTATGCAGTGGCAAAAATGATAGCTCGTGTGATCTCATGCGTAAGTGGGCCTCTGGCTTCCACCCGAATGCGAATCCAGTTCATGTACCAAAGGGCAAAGGATGACAGAAAGCCGAGAACCCATGCGGTAAGCACGTGGAAGGACACAGACACACGGGAACGAGACATCCGAGAGACAATCATCTCGGGAACAAGGGCGAATATGGAGAGCACAAGTCCGATAACCTGGATGACGCGTAGGCTCATGACAGCGTGCTCGTAAGTCCGGTATATTGGACGCTTACCGAGGGCTGCGCTGATAAGCCTCTCCCATTGATCGGATGATGACCGATCGACTAGGAATGCGGCTACGACTGCGACGAGAATACACATGGGTATTGGGTACAGCGTGAGCCATGCAAAGAGCCCCTGATGCTTGTGCGGTAGTGTGTTCATGCATTTACCCAACGTTCACCTTGACCGTTTGCGAACCCGCTGCGGGTGAGCAATACGGTCCGAGGTGTTGTTGGGCCTTTTCTCTATATTCTGTTTCCGACGGTGATCTGCAGCCAGACCGTCATGGACGCAGCAATGCTGTACCAAACCCAGAAGATGAGTGCGGCGGCGAAGAACCGCCGCCATATCTTCTCTTTCCGGAACCAGGCGACCCACCAGGACAGAACGAAGCAAAGTGCCAGCACAGCCGCAATGACGGCTGCAAAATGTCCGAGATCGCGCAACCAAAGGATTTCTATGGGGTGGAGGCCCCAAGGGTATCGCGTGTTGTCTAGTGCTCTGTTGAGTCCACCGAAATGGATGAGCGGCACAACGGCGGACGCGAGGGCGAGCGCCAGATAGGACCACGGGTTTACGCTTCTTTCATCATCGGGTTTCATATTCTCTTGGTCCAACGGCGAGTTGACCGGCGCTGGCGCGAGATGCCGAGCCGCGGTTGCGCGGCTCAAGCATCGAGTGACAGTGACCGGTCCAACGACTGGTTCGCGGCGCGTCTCTCTTTTATTTCTTTTCCGGCGCGCCGCGACTTCTTCCAGTCGGGGGGCCGGGCTCAGCCGGGCAACTCGCCCCGTATTCACTCGAGATAAATAGCCCAAGCATTGTTGATCAGGAGAATGGCTGTTCCTCCTAGTGCGATGAGTACTGACAGGCCAGCTCCGATCCATTTTCTTTCTCGAACTCCCACACAGACATTGAGCACGGACAGGCCGATGGAGATGACAACAAGGGCGTATGTCACGGGAATGGCGATGGCTTCTTTGGGTAGAATCTTTCCGTAGAGTTTTCCAAAGGTATGAGGACCGAAGAACGCAAGCAGTAAAAATCCGACAAGTAGCAATTCGAAGATCGGCCACAGAGGCATGACAGTCTTCTTGACGACGAAGAGGGAGAGCAAGAGTCCGACGACAATTGGCATGAGAAGTGTGCCCCAGAAAGACGTCGCTGCCACGACTCTGTCCGTCATCGAGGGCGCGTAACCTCTAACGTTGTGAGCCGAGCCTGCCCACCACAAGACGCCGAGCATTGTTGCTGTGACGAGAATCATAGCCAGTATGTATGACCATCGTTTCATGTCTTGGGCGAACGGCGAGTTGACCGGCGCTGGCGCGAGATGCCGAGCCGCGGTTGCGCGGCTCAAGCATCGAGTGACAGTGACCGGTCCAACGACTGGTTCGCGGCGCGTCTCTCTTTTATTTCTTTTCCGGCGCGCCGCGACTTCTTCCAGTCGGGGGGCCGGGCTCAGCCGGGCAACTCGCCGTTCGCGGCGCGCCGCGCGCCGCGAACGATCTAAATCACCGTTTCGAACCCGCCGCGGGTGAAGAATACGGTGCATTTGTTGGTTGGGGTCGTTTTTTCCCAATCCGTTCTATGTTCCAGAAATACAGCATCATCAATGGAAACACCAGAAGAACCCAGCCAGCCTTTTCACAGCCTGAAAAATACTTTCTGGCAATTTGCGGATCTGCACCCCAGATGATAAAGGCGAAAAAGAGCGTGGCGAATATAAAGACCCCAAGGGTAAGTGCTTGAATCGCGACATAAGGCTCAATCCTATCTCTTTGTTTCCACAAAAAATACCCAAGTAGATTTGGGATAAGGCCGCATAGCACAATCGGAATGCCATCCGTCGGCGAATCAAATAGTATGATTAGGCCTATGATCAAAGTGTAGGCGGTTGAACCGATCTGTACCCCGAGCAAGCCGCCTTTGTTCCACTGGAATGGCCCCTTACCTCTGCAGGGTGTAATCTTGTTTTCCATATTTATTGTGCCCCAACGTTCCGGTTGAGCCTGAGCGCAAGCGATAGGCTCGAACCGATTGTTCGGAGGTTTTATGAATTCAATTTCCAATTCCATGTTTCCACATTCTCTTAACGGCACGCACTTGAGCGGGTTCGGGTCTCGGCGGGAAGCGCAACGTGCGATTCTGCGCCTCCAATTCCGTCTCATGGCTTCTAAGTTCAGAATTTTCATTTTTGATTTCAGTTATTTCTTTCTCCCGTTTTATCGCTTTTTCTATCTCTTGCCGTGCCGATTGGCCTGTTTCCGTTTGAAGGCAGAGAATCTCTTTCTTAAGTTCCGAAATCGTCTTCTTGGCTTCCCACAATTTTAGGAAGAAACCACCAATAGTACAAAGGGATGCAATAAGTAATGATGAAAGAATTATATCTGTCATTTTTCTCCGAACGGCGAGTTGACCGGCGCTGGCGCGAGATGCCGAGCCGCGGTTGCGCGGCTCAAGCATCGAGTGACAGTGACCGGTCCAACGACTGGTTCGCGGCGCGTCTCTCTTTTATTTCTTTTCCGGCGCGCCGCGACTTCTTCCAGTCGGGGGGCCGGGCTCAGCCGGGCAACTCGCCGTTCGCGGCGCGCCGCGCGCCGCGAACATATATTAGTTATGAATTTTATATTGCAATATGCCAATGATATATAGTAAATTCAGTAGCAGGGAAAGCAACACATTGATTGATAGTATTTTTACGCAATTTCCAGATGACTGTCAACGAAAATTCCGATGTTTTTTGGAAAGCCTATGAGGCGTGTGTGGAGGAGCATAAAATTGATCCAGCACATGCCCAGTTCTATGTCCGCTGGGCTAAAGCTTTCTTAAACCATCTGCCAGATAAGCCTCTGGAAAAACGCGCCCGCGAAGATATCGAATCTTTTCTCAAGGATCTGGCCGGTCGACCCGCTATCAAGGAATGGCAAGTCAGCCAGGCCCGCTATGCCTTGCGCCTGTTGTACGAACAGTTTCTGCCGAATTTCAGACCGGCCGCAGATGCTGATCCCGCATTGACTGAATCCAGGGAACCGTTCCGGGATGAGGTCGCGCCGGGCGAGATCGAACGTCGGCATGGCGCCATCCTGCAAGCCGTAACTACCGAAATTCGCGCCCGGCATTATTCTTACCGGACGGAGCAGACTTATCTGGATTGGGTGCGTCGTTTTATCGCGTTTCATGGCTACTGCGACCCGCATCAACTGGAAATCACTTCCGCTGTGAAGGCCTACCTGGATTATCTCGCCATTGAGCGGGAAGTTTCCGCCAGCACTCAAAATCAAGCCTTAAACGCGCTGGTCTTTCTTTATCGCGAAGCGCTGAAAAAACCGTTTGGCGAGCTGGATGAAATTGTCCGCGCCAAACGTCCGCAACGGATGCCGGTCGTCCTTACGCGCGAAGAGGTCAACGCCGTGCTGGCCAGAATGGAAGGCGTTTCTGGCATCATGGCCGGTTTATTGTATGGTAGCGGCTTGCGCCTGATGGAATGCGTGCGCCTGCGGGTCAAGGATGTGGATTTTGCCCAGCGTCAGATCATGGTCCGGGACGGCAAGGGTCAAAAGGACCGTGTCACCATGCTGGCGGAGCGTTACCTTCCGCCGTTGCAGGACCACCTGGCCCAGGTCAAGATTCTGCACCAGCAGGATCTGGCGCAGGGAAATGGCGCGGTCTATCTCTGGCCGGGGCTGGAGCGGAAATATCCGAATGCGGCCAGGGAATGGCGCTGGCAATATGTGTTTCCGGCCAAAAGCCTCTCGGTGGATCCGCGCAGCGGCAAGGTACGGCGGCATCATATCAACGAAAACCTTCTGCACCGGGCCGTAAAGCAGGCGGTAGAACGGGCGGGAATTACAAAGACGGTGAGCTGTCATACGTTTCGGCATTCGTTTGCCACGCATCTCTTGCAGGCCGGCTCCGATATCCGCACAGTTCAGGAATTACTGGGGCACGCCGATGTGGCCACCACCATGATTTACACGCATGTACTTAACCGGCCGGGGTTGATGGTAACAAGCCCGGCGGACGGATGAGGACGAAAACCATGCACTGCTGTCCAAAACAATCTGATTTTGGACAGCAGTGACCAAGGCTATGCCCGGCCCACCGACTGGAAGAATTGGCCAGATGAAGTATCGGCGTGGCAAGCCGTGACTGCGCAGCAACATGGCGGAGGCCGTTGAGCGGCATGGCGATGAGTGTCGTTGCTTTTCCGGCTTGCCATGCATTAGCAGGATTCTCGAATTAATATTTGACAGACGAATGAAGGACCCGGCCCATGGATAAAAGTAAACGACCTGCGATTGTTGCCATCATGGCCCATGCGGATGACATTGAATATGATGCGGGAGGAACGTTCGCCAAGTATATGGCTCAAGGGTACCATGGTGTTTACGGGGTCCTTTCCCTCTGAAATTCCGGACATTGCCCTGAAGACGAGGTCGGTCCGGTCATGAAGCCATCGGCCGAAGTGATTCCCAGAAGAATGGCGGAAGCCAAGGCGGCCGCGGAAGTTTTCGGAGCCGAGTTGTTTCAACTGGACATTATGGAAAGCATTTACACGGATTCAAAAGGCCAGGTGGTTCCCCTGGACTATCCGCGGAAAGGACACGACTCGGAAGATGCGCCGCCGGGCGGCTTGCCATTCTCATCCGCGGCCTGGGGCTATTACAGGGAACCGAACGGGAAAAGCGCGATTGATATCGTGGCCGATATCCTGATCAAGGTCGCCCCGGAACTGGTTGTCGGCAACTGCGTCACCCAGAACCCGGACCATTATGCCGCTGCGCTCATTGTGCGGCAAGCCTATGTAAAAGCTTCTAAAACGGTAACCATGGGACCTTTTTGCATCGGCACCCACAATCATACGGGAGATATCGATTTCTTTCCCGGTGAACCCGAGATGATTGTCGATGTAACTGGATTTGAGGAAATCGCAATCAAAGCTTTTTCCTGTCATCGCACTCAGGGATGCCATTGCCCGAAAAGAATTGAAAGCCGCTATGCACGCTGGCATACATGGGGTAAAAAAATTAACACAACCAGCGCCGAGCCATTCCGCCGGATTTTATAGCTCAAGATAGCGGGAATACACGGAAACAAGGGAGACACCATGAAAAAGATCGCCCTGATAAACGGTCGGATTATTGACGGTAGAGGGGGCCCACCGATTGAGCATGGTACGCTGATTATGGGGGAGGGCCGCTTGGAGCGTGTCGGCCCGACGACCGCCGTCACCGTGCCGGAAGGATACCAGGTCATCGACATCCGGGGGAAGACTGTGCTTCCAGCCTTAATTGACGGACACATGCACGTGGGAGGGGAACCTGGCCGCCTGGACCCTATGGGGCATATCCTGACCAATCTGCAGGCTATCGGCAAGTTGCAGAATTGTCTGCGATGGGGAACAGGGACGGTGGCGCATGCCGCGGGGTCGCCGGAAAGCATGATTCTTGGCAACGTGATCCGGAACGGCCAGGTGCATGGATGCTCGGACCTGCTGATCGGCGCAGCCGTCACGGCAACCTGCGGGCATGTGCGCGGCCGCAGCGCAGACGGTCCATGGGAGGTACGGAAGGCCGTGCGCGAGATGATCGCAGCGGGCGCCGATTTCATCAAGACATGTTCCTCCGGGGGATTCCAGTGGGAACACGAGAAGCTTACCCACGAAGACTACTCACGGGAGGAACTGCAGGCGCTTGTTGGCCAGGCGCATTCCCGGGACAAGCGGGTCCACGTCCACGCCCATGCACAGCCCGGCCTTGCCAACGCGATCACAGCCGGATGTGACGTGATCCTTCACGGGGCGCTGATCGACGATGCCGCCTTGGAGGGCATAGCCGCCAAGGGCCTGTGGTACATGCCGACCCTTTATATTACAAGCGAGCAGGCGCGGAAAGGCAAGCACTGGCCCGCGTACATGACGGAGCGGATGAAGGCGGCCCACCCCATCCACTGTGCCGGCGTGGCCAAGGCCCATAAAATGGGAATCAAAATTGTCACCGGCACAGACGGCGGGCCAGGTTCCATCATGAACGAGCTGCACCTGCTTGTCGGCTGTGGTCTTTCGCCAATGGAAGCTCTGGTGGCATCCACGCGCAGCACGGCAGATGTCCTTGGTATTCTCGAGCGCACCGGCACACTTGAAGCGGGGAAGAAGGCCGATCTGTTTGTCGTGAACGGCAACCCTCTTCAGGACATTGAACATCTCGCATCCCAGGATTCGATTTTCCTGGTGATCAAGAACGGCATCATCCAGATGGCGGGGGCGTTCGACCCGAACGAGACCGGGAAAACAGCATGAGGACGAATAGGTAATCGGGAGCAGACGATACGTGACCCTACGCCTGATCCGCAACTATTTCATGACGCTGCCAATCTGTTCGGCAATGGCCGGTACAGTCAGACCGAACCGCTCCGCCAAGGCATCGAAGGTCCCTTGCGGGATGAACTGGTCGGGCCAGCCGAACCTAAGGCACGCACCCCGGTAGCCAGCATCGGCAAGCACCTCGTTTACCAGCGAGCCGAATCCGCCCGTTATGACCCCGTTTTCAAAAGTCGCGATACAACGCGTCGTGACCGCGTGGCGGCTCAGCAGGTCGCGGTCCAGCGGGACGATGAAGCGCGGATTAACGATTCCCGCCTGCAGGCCATGGGCAGTCAGCCGTTGGGCCACTTGCTTGGCCAGCGGAAGCATGTCACCCAGCGCCCAGAGCTGAATCTCCCTTCCTTCCTGGAGCACCTCTGCGCATCCTATCGGTATGTCTGTGTATGTTATCGGAAGGGGCGCACCGGGCCCGCCGCCGCGCGGATAGCGGATCATGACCGGCCGTTGCCAGCGTACGGCTGAAGAAAGCATATTGGCCAGCTCGGTCTCGTCTTTGGGTTGCAGAAACACCAGGTTCGGCGCCGAACGGAACAGCGTGATGTCAAAAACGCCATGGTGCGTGGGACCGTCGTCCCCGACCAGCCCGGCGCGGTCGATACAAAAGATAACCGGCAACTGCTGGAGGCACACGTCATGAATCACGTAGTCCACAATACGCTGGGCAAACGTGGAATAAACGGCCACGACCGGCTGCAAGCCTTCCGCGGCCAGCCCGGCGGCGAACAGGACCGCATGCTCCTCGCAAATGCCGACATCGAAGAAACGGTCGGGATAGCGCTTGGCAAAACCGGTCAGGCCCGTGCCGACCGACATGGCGGCCGTGATGGCCACCAGTTTGTCATTGGTTTTGGCCAGGCGTTCGAGGGTCTGACCGAAGACATCCGAATATTTCAGGGTGTTAGCTGGCTTTAACGCTGTGCCCGTGATGGATTCAAACGCGCCTGTGCCGTGCCACGCCTCCGGCTCCGCCTCCGCAAACGGATAACCCCTGCCCTTCTGGGTGGAAACATGCAGCAGGATGGGCTCATCTGAGCGCCGGGCGGTCTCGAGGGCCGAGATCAGCAAGTGGATATTATGCCCGTCAATCGGGCCGATGTAACGGAGCCCGAACTCCTCGAACAACACATTGCGTAAAAAGAGACTCTTGACTGCTTCCTCCAGGCGAAAGTAAATGTGCCGGAGCCAGGTGAGCCGCAACCGGTCCTTGGCAAAACGCTCCACTGAACTTTTCCAGCGGTTATACCGGGGATGGGCCAGCAGTTCGCCCAACGTGCGTGCAATGGATCCCACGTTGGCGGAGATGGACATCTCGTTGTCGTTCAGGATCATGATCAGACGGCGCGTGGTAAAAGCCAGATTATTCAGCGCCTCGAACGAACTGCCGCACCCCAGGGCGCCATCGCCCACGATGGCCACCACGTGTTCAGCGCCCCCGCGGCGGTCGCGGGCCACCGCCATACCCAGCGCGGCCGAGAGGGCCGTGCCGGCGTGCCCGGCGCCGAACGCGTCGTATGGGCTTTCCGATTTCAGCGCAAACCCTGACAGGCCGTTCAACTGGCGAAGCGTATGAAACCGATCCTTGCGGCCGGTGAGAATTTTATAGGCGTAGGTCTGATGGCTGACGTCCCACACCAGCTTGTCCTTGGGCGGGTCAAAGACCTTGAGCAGGGCCATGGTCAGCTCCACGGCGCCCAGGTTGGCCGCCAAGTGCCCGCCCGTGTGGCTGACCGTCTGAATGATCAGCGCACGGATTTCCTCGGCCAGCGGGTTCAGCTCCTCGGGGGCAAGCGAGCGCAGGTCGTCGGGACTGTTGACTTTGTCGAGAATGTGTTTCATGGAATTATTAAGCACACAACGTCATGGTTCAGTGGCGCGGGTTCCTGCTTATGCTGCAACCGATTGTTCGATACCTTATTTGTGTCCGATTATCAACTCGCCGCCGACTATCGCTGCAAGAAGCAATACAGAAACAACAGTCGCTTTCCGGCTCACCGTTCCTTTTGCTTCGCCAAGACCAAAGCGTTCTCCCTGACGATGCCAAAGATACATTCCCAGCAATGCCGTGAGAAGGCCAAAGATGATCATAATCCAGTGAGGTGAGCCGTGCTGAATCATGACTCCGGTGTCAGCTGCACCAGCAGAAGGACCAAAAGCAATGTAAATGCCGTTGGCAATAAGGCAAAACCCGGCAAAGAATCGAAAAAGGTAGACACCGGGAGCCCGGCAAACCTTACCCACCAGAAAGGCAAGCAACGGAAGCGCAGATCCGATGACTGGGCCAGCCCACACGACAACCAGAGGATGAGGATTATGGCCGAGGTCTGTCCGAGAAATGATGCATGGATGCAGTGTGACGCTTGTCACTTCAGCCTTGGTTAAACGTGCTCCGATAACATGACCGAGTTCATGCATTGCTTGCATGGCAAGCCATGAGAAGGCGAGGAATGTGACAATCAGAATTGTTTGCTCAATTCTTTTCATGGTATCGAACATCGGTTTTATTTAATGGTTTGAGCTCGGTAAAAGATTCCCTCTCCCTCGGGAGAGGGCCTGGGTGAGGGGATTCCATCAGTTCTTCCAATATCATTCTAATCCCTGCCAAAACGCCATCCACATTTTCCCTGAGTTGAAAATTCCAGATGCGCTTGGTCCGGATGCCATGCATCTTTAAATACATATCCCTTTTTGCATCATGCGCCTGCGCTTTTGGATCACCATGCTGACGACCATCCAGTTCAATTGCCAATTTCCTTTCGTAACAGAAAAAGTCCAACACATACGGCCCAAGCGAGTATTGGCGCCTGAATTTACAACCCGCCATTTTGCGATTTCTGAGATGATGCCAAAGTAATTTTTCCGCCCAACGCATTTCACGGCGGAAGGTTCTGGCCTGTATTGACGTGTTCATAAATACAGTAGCCCCTCACCCTACCCCTCTCCCAAGGGAGGGGAATAAACTTTATCCACCATAGGCGGATCCGCTTCTGACGGAAAGTTATCGATTTACGAGACCTCATCCTCTACCTCGGGAGAGCCCCGCCGCAGCGGGGTAAAGACGGAGGCTTGCCCCGCTAATAGCGGGGCGAGGTGGCACATTTGTCAACATTCCCCTCACCCTACCCCTCTCCCAAGGGAGAGGGAATAAACTTTGAAATTCCTGTGCATTAAATTAGGTCTTCGGCAACTATTTCACCTCTCCTTCGGGAAATGTCGATCCCAACCGCGAAGCGCATCGGGATCGGGTGAGGGGAAACTCGAACAATGGCCCCTCACCCCGCTTAGCAGAATGATAGGGCACGTTATATTAGCATTCCCCTCACCCTAACCCTCTCCCGAGGGAGAGGGAATATGATTATGACACCACTATTTCAGTCTACTTTTCTTCCGCTTCGTCCAGCGCCTCTTTGTCTTCCTCTTCCCCGGATTCTTCCGGCGTCTCGAACGGCGCCAGGGTGGTCTGGTCGCCCTTCTTGACCAGCATCTCGATCTTGCGTTCCACCTCGTTGAGCTTGGCCGAACAGATCCCGACCAGGCTCATACCCTCCTCAAAATGTTTCATCATTTTTTCGAGGCTGAGTTCGCCGCTTTCCATTTCGCGGACAACCGTTTCCAGCCGTTCCAGCGATTTTTCAAAGCTGGGCTGTTTATCACTGCTTTTTGCTGTCGCCATGGTTAAGAACCTCCGATTCGAATGTGCCCTTCGCCACCCGGGTTGTGACCCGGTTACCAGGCTGGACCTGGTTTGCCGCCTTGATTACGCGACCATCCGGCCTGAACGTAATACTATACCCGCGCTCCAAAACCGCAAGGGGGTTTATCCCCTTCAACTGGGCCTCCAGCCGCGCCAGGGCCATGGCCTGGACGTGGCTCCAGGCCTGCATGGGCCGGGTCAGTCGTCCGTTAAGCTCGTCCACCCGCTGTTGTTCCTGGCGCAGGCTGTTTTCAGCCTGGCGCTGAATGTGCGCGCGCAGGCGTTCAATCCGCTCCAAGATGCGCCGCACCAGGTGGCGCGGCTCGCGGAACACGTAACTGCGGCTGGCGGCCAGGAAGCGGTGCCTCAAGTCCGCCAGCTGCTGGCGCAGCCCGCGGCCCAGGCGGCGCGAACATTCCGCGAGCTGAGCCTCGAAATCCGCCTTGCGGCCAATGACCAGCTCCGCCGCCGCCGAGGGGGTCGGCGCGCGCAGGTCAGCGACAAAATCGCTGATCGTGAAATCAATTTCATGGCCGACGGCCGAAATAACCGGGATGGCCGAACTCGCAATCGCCCGGGCCACAACTTCCTCGTTGAAGCACCATAGATCCTCCAGGCTGCCACCGCCGCGGCCGACGATCAGGATATCCATATCGCCCCGGCGGTTAAATTCGTCCAGGGCCGCGGCAATTTCTTCGGCGGCGCCCGGTCCCTGGACACGCACGCTCGCCACAACAATGTGCAGGTTATAGAAACGGCGCGTCAGGATGTTCAGGATATCCCGGATAGCCGCGCCGGTGGGTGAAGTCACGATCCCGATGTGCCGGGGCAGGAGCGGCAGGGGCTTTTTCCGCGCCGGGTCGAAAAGGCCTTCCGCTTCCAGCTTGCGCTTGAGCGCCTCGAAGGCCGCCTGCAATGCCCCCTGGCCGGCCGCTTCCAGGGCGCGGACGATCATCTGGTACTGGCCGCTTTTCTCATAGACGCTGATGAGCCCCTGGGCTCGGAGGAGCATGCCGTCTTTGGGCTGAAACCGCACGCCGCGCTGGTTGCCGCGGAACATGACGAGCGCCAGCTGCGCGCTCTCATCCTTGAGCGTGAAGTACCAGTGGCCCGAGGCCGGCTGGCGGAAATTGGAAAGCTCGCCCTCCACCCAGATCTCGCCCACCTCGTCCTCCAGGACGGCCTTGATCAATCGCGTTAGCTCGGCAACGCGATAGATTTTGGGATGAAGCTCAGAAGTCATGGAGCACGCGCACTCCGGTTAACCGCACACCGGCCTTCTCGAAGGTGATTATTTCTTTCACGGAGTTCATATACTCCGCGTGAATCAACCGATCCACGAAACCGGGATTGGCGCTCGCAAGATTGGGAACCATAAAAACCGTTGACGCCACACCCAGAGCCTTGACACCACTGTCAGCCAGAAACTTAGCGATCAAACGCAGGGACTCAGCCTTGGGCACGCCGTAGTGGTATTGCAGTGCAAAATAAACTTCGGCTACTACCAAGTCCGATACGAGTAGTGCGGCGCCATTTCCCATCAGTTCCTGAACCTCTTCGAGCGCACGCCGGGCTTGAGTCTCCGGCTCGCCGGTGAGCAGGCGCAGGACCACCGAGGTGTCGAGACCGACTTTCATCGGCTCCGCTTCCCTTCCGTATTTTTATGGACGCGTCCCAAAACAATGCTGCGGCGAACAGCGGCCATGTCGTGATGCGCCGCCCGTACCGCGTACTTACGCGCTGCACCGAACCAGGCCGGCGTCCGTCCGTCCGCCACAACCGAAGCCGCATCCGGCTCCGCAGCAGCTTCCCCGATCCAGCCCTGAAACAGCGTAACAACTACCTCGCGCACAGGCTGCCCCTGCATTGCGCTCTTAGCCTTAACCCGCCGATAGAGATCATCCGGTATATCAATCGTTGCTTTCATAAAAGCAATATACCTGTATTGCTGTATTCCTGTCAAGAACACTTTCCGCCCGCACTCATGCTCAATCGCTTCTGCCTGTCCGTCCACAGTTGCCCGGTCGAACCCATCCGCGGACACAACACCACTTGCATTCCTCTTATAATTATACTACAATTATTTAAGTATTAAACCCATAGAGTATAAATAGCCAACGGGAAGGCACGCGATGAGCGAAGAAAATCGGGAAATTGAACGCCTGCGAGATGATCTGTCTGTAATCAAGCAGGCAACGGGCACGGAATTTCCGTTCGGATGGGCCGATGTCTACGGGGAGGTGGGGATGGCTTTCCTCGTTCTGCTGGGCACTGCGTTGACGGGGATTGTGCGGACGCTTTGGTTATACACTTTTTGGGTATCGGCATTGATTGGGTTTCAACTGGTATGGCTATTGGCAGTCCGCGTCCGATTTCGACGCAGTACCGGCAATAGTCCTGTTCGGCGAAAAATTATGACCGTTACGTTGGCCATGATTCCGACGTTATCCTTTGTGGTATTAGTTTATATATGGTATCAGACGAAGTATCTGTTGCCTTTGCTGAATATTCCTCTGTTGTCAGGTTTTTTATCGGCTGTAGGTTCTATGTTATTCGGCATGGGCCTCATGCTCATTTTTGTTTCGTTGATGCCTCCTAAACAAATATCAGGGCTACCTGTCGCCGTAGGCATGCTGTTGTTAGGGATATGCTTGCCTCTATGGATTGTCTGGCGATGCGATATGCCAAGAATGGGCCTGTGCATCTTTGGAATCTCGATTGCGCTGATGGCTTGGATCGAGGCTCGAAGGCTTCAAAAAGCAGGCATACCCCATGGCATCAATTGATCTCAACGATCTTGACACGACGGTTCATGGTCCCGTTCGCCTAGGGATTCTCTCTGCCTTGCAGATTGATGGACCGCTTGATTTCTGGACGTTAAAAAAGCGCCTTAGAGCGGCAGATGGAAGTCTGGCCATGCATCTTCAGAAGCTCGAAGACGTGAATTACATTGTCGGCAAGCGTCAGTTGGTCGGCAAGCGCCAGAAAACAACTTATCGCATGACGGCAACAGGACGGAAAGCTTTCATGGACTATTTAGATAAAATACAGGGCCTCATCGACGCCATCGAAGCCACTACGAAACACTCTACATTCAAAAACAGTCACAATCGACCGTGACCTGCGAAAGTCGGACTAATAACCAGTGGCCGGTCGGAAACGAGACATTGGTGAAAATCGATGGGAGGCTGACGCATTGATAATGGACATAATTTAATGCTAAGGAATTTTCCGCCAGCTTGCCCACCATAGCTTTAACGACGGCGGGAGGCGGATCCGCCTACGGTGGACAATAACGCGGCAACATACGCGGCTACAGTATGAGAGCATCAGAATGTAGCCAACACTCAGTTGGGACGTCCGTTAGAGTTGCCGTTTTTGGCTAATTCATTCTTTCCCGGCCGTCTTAATCACCAGCTCCGGCGGCTTCAACAAACCGCAGGGAATTAACTGGTAATCCTCGCGCCATTTGTCGCCGGTGGCAATGAATTCCGCCGGCCCGGTCCATGCCGGCCATTTTTGCGAATAGTGCAGAGGCCCATGCGAGTTGCGCCGGTGACCCAGAATTTCAACGCCCAGCTTGATCGCGCGCGGCGCGCGGCGCTCCTGACGCGCACTTTTGACAAAAGCCGTGATGTCCATTTCATACGGCGGCCAGGCAAGCACACCAGCCGGCTGATCGTTGACGAAGATGCGCGCACCGGCGCCGCGGAACGCGGGCAAACGGATAAAGACCCGTTCACCGGCACGTCCGCAGGCGTTTATATCCGCCTGATAGGTCACATTGCCGGAATAGAATGCCAGGCCTTGCTTCACCCAATCGCCGATTTTCAACGACCTAACCGACGGAGTGATGCTCGCCTGGGCGCCCTTGACTTTAACACCGAAATTGCCGAGAACATAGCATATCTCCAGGCCGGACTTGGCGTTATAGTCGCACAGGAGACTCAACTCGTTGTCACCGGGATGTAAAAGCGCCGCATCAAACGGAACCTTCAGCATGGACCGGTCCGTCCACCAATTTCGGGCCTGCCGGGCGTCAAGCGACCGACCGTTCAGGCTGATCCTGAACAGTTCCGGATGTTCCAGCGCCAATTCCATGACGCCGGCCGGCATGGTGTTGATGTGGACGGTATAAACGAGTTCAATCGGAACGGTTTTATGCGCGCGGTCTGGTTTCTGAGCCCAGGGTTGCACCATGCTTCCCCCGCGGAGTGGAATGCCCAACGCGCTCCGCACGGCCCGATCCACCCGGAGAATCTCGGTTTCCGGCTGCCACGTACCATTGCCAATGCGGTAGCGGGGCCGATCAAGCACCAGGACGTTCGGCTCACTCAGCACAATATTCCATGAAACCGGACACATACGCCGCACCGCGCAAACCCGCATGACGTGGCGTGCCGGAAAGCGGCGCGTATCTTTCTTTTTCGGAATTACAAACAGACGGCTGCCCAGGCGTTCCAAGCTCGTGGCAATCTCCCACGCGCCGTTATCCAGCCGGCGCGCCGTCGCTGTATACATCACCCCGGTCTCGGCATCCCACTCCTGAGGCGCTCCCGCGCATTCCGCGAACCCCGCGATGAATGCGCGCGGATAGGCTGTTGGGCGGTCGCGCACCATAACATCCTTAAACACGTCCGCGTTACGGCGCTGCCCGCTGGTATGGCCCGTGTTGCAGATAAACAAATAAAAAGCCCGACGATCTTCGCGCAGCAAATAGAGCACCGAGCCCAAAGGGCGGCGCTCAGCGTCATACAGGGCTACCCGCCGGCATAGCGGGTCCAAATGTCGCCTCACCGCGTCGCCCGTCAGGCCTTGAGTGTGCACGCAGTCTGCGGCCAGGTGCGCCGGCGCATCCGATGGCGCGCCCGCGACATAGACGGCCGGTTTGCCCGCAAATATGACCTGACCGCCGACCGAGCGGAAGCGCCTTAGCCAATCCAACGTGGTTGCGCGCATAGTTTTCATCGGCGGCACGAGTACGGCGCGATACCTTGCCCGGCCCACGACAAACTCGGCGCGGCCGCCTTTAATCGCCACCCGCGCATGGCGCGCCAGGATAGCTTCGCTGCCGTAGTCAAAATCAAGCTGCCGGGCCAGGAGGTCCTGCGTCATGGTCGCAAACATTTTATCGAACGCCTGAATGTCCGGATGTTTAATTCCGTCCTTGCGGAACATGACCCAGACACTCTCCACCGGATGAATCACCAGCAGGTCGCGCACTTCGGTTCCCTGCGTCATGACCGCATTGACGCGGGCAAAATAATCCTCGACCTTGGCATACGCGTCCCACCAGGGGGACTGATAGCTGATGGAGGCCGGGAAATCGCGCTTGGCCTCGCCGGCCATGGTATACCAGGCCAGATGCGGACAGCGCAGGTTAATGCCCAGGGCGAGTTGCCAGTCGCCAAGGGCCTTGTGACCTTCGAGGGGAAAATCCCAGCCGGTACAACCGTAGGTTTCGGTCAGCCGCCAGGTTCGTCCAAACTGCCGCGCGACAGAACTGACTTGCTTGGCCACCGCATAGAGACGCCAGTGTTCGGTCAGCAAGTCCATCCCGGGCGCCTGCATGTGTTCATAAAAACGCATGCATTCCCCGACATAATTGGCCTGATGGGAGGGTGTATCTTCCTCGACCACATGGCCGGTAAACTGTATGCCCTGGCGCGCGCACCATTCGCCGATTTGGCGCGCAAACGCATCGGCGAAAAGAAACGACAGACATTCATGATAATGGTAACGCGCCGGGGTCATCTCCCGGCCATCCACATCGAAAAACAACTCCAGCAGGTGGGGCATCAAATTATAGCCATACCGTTTGCGGAAAACGGCGGGCAAGGCGGGGGTCCAGGGAATCGAGAGACCCCCCTCCCGCGAGATGGGCGAGAACTTACCGCCGAAATGAGGCTCGTCGGAAAAAATGCCGGGAACCAAGCGTCCGAAATATTGCCGGCAATGCCGCTTGTATGCCTCGTGGGTGACCCGGATGAACTCGCGCACCGCCTCGCGGCTGAGTGTATCCAGATACGTGTACCCGTTATACCAGGAACTCAACGCCGCGGTCGTCACCCGGAACACGAACAGCGCGTGGCCCCTGGACGGCGTCCTTAAGGAGCGACGCGAATCCAGACACACGACATCACGCGCCGACAGGCCTTGCACCCGGGCAGTGAAAACGGCCACCACGTCCCAATCGCCGGGAATGGCCCGCCCTGATGCCACGGTCTCCATCACCAGCCGGCGCATGCGATACCGCGGATTTTTCGTGACCAGCCCGCCGGCCGCGCCCGAAGGCCAGCGATCCTCGTCATAAAGCCACGCTTCCATCTTCTGCTTGCGGGCCTCGTCAATACATGCGTTCACAAGGTTAAACCATTCCGGGGAAAGATAGGGCGTGGCCAGGCCCACCCGGGAGTGCATGAAGAATCCACCCAGCCCCATCTGGCGCATGGAACGAATTTGGCGGCGCAATTCCCCTTCTTCCAGCTTCCCGTTCCAGGCCCAGAACGGTTTGGCGCGATATAAACTCGGTGGATTTGCAAACGTATTCTTTAATGTTGTGTTCATGGTATTGTTTTCTTATGGGCTTCTTTTCTCGATTTGTTTGGAATTTGAATCGGGCGGCTGACACCGTAACTCTTGGCGTACTCCTGTGGAGCCGACCCCGGCCTGTGCGGGGTAAACTTTATGCTTGCCATGCCGAAGGCGTGGCCGGCTATCGTAGCCGGTGTTCCGCCGGAGGCGGATCCGCCTGTGGCGGAAAAACCGGCTCTACACGGATTGTCCGCCTGTTCCGGCAGCCACAGGTTCACGCCCGCGACTATACGTTACCGGGCATATTCCACGCATCGTTTTTCGCGAATGACCGTCACCTTGATCTGGCCGGGATATTGCAAATCCTGCTCGATCTTCTTGCTGATGTCCCGCGCCAGGTGCATGGCCGCGGCATCATCCACCTTTTCCGGCACGACGATGACGCGCACCTCGCGGCCGGCCTGGATGGCATAGCATTTTTCCACACCGGGGAAGCCGCTGGCAATGGCCTCCAGCTGTTCCAGGCGCTTGACGTATACGGCGGTCGTTTCGGCGCGCGCGCCCGGACGGGACGCCGAAATGGCGTCCGCCGCGGCCGCGAGCACCGCATACATGCTTTCCGGCTCCACATCCGCATGATGGGCCGCCACGGCATTGATCAGTAATTGCGGCTCATTGTGGCGCTTAAGAAAATCGGCGCCGATGACGGCGTGGCTCCCCTCCACTTCGCTGTCCAACGCCTTGCCGATGTCGTGAAATAAGCCGATGCGCTTGGCCAGCATGATGTCCAGATCCAGTTCGCCGGCCATAATGCCCATAAGGTGGGCGACCTCAATGGAATGCATGAGCACATTCTGGGCATAACTGCTGCGATATTTCAAGCGCCCCAGGGTCCGCACCAGGTCGGGGTCAACGCCCTGGAGACCCAGCGTGTAAATCGCCTCTTCCCCAGCGACGCGGACGAGGTCCGCCATTTCCGCCTGCACTTTGGCGACCACTTCCTCGATCCGGGCCGGATGAATGCGCCCATCCATGATCAGACGCTCCAGGGACTGCTTGGCGATTTCGCGCCGCATGGGATCGAAGGCGGATATAACCACGGCCTCCGGTGTGTCGTCCACAAGCAGGTCTACGCCGGTGGCCGCTTCCAGCGCGCGGATATTGCGCCCTTCGCGCCCGATGATGCGGCCTTTCAAGTCATCGCTGGGTAAAGCCACCGTGCTGGTCATGAGCTCGCTGAAATGCCCGCTGGAAAACCGCTGGATAGCCAGGGCCAGAATTTTCTTGGCTTCGCGCTCGGCCGTTTCCTTGGCCTCCTCCTGCAGGCGGCGGATGAGCATGCCGGTTTCTCCGCGCACTTCTTCATCGATGCGCGCGATCAGCGCGCGGCGCGCTTCTTCCAGGGTCATGCCGGCAATGCGCTGAAGTTTTTCGCGTTCGGTTTTAATCAAGTTCTGGTATTCCTCGCGCTGTTGAGTGACTTCCGTCTCTTTCTTTTCGATTTCGGCCACTTTCTGTTCGACCTGCTGGTACTTTTTATCGATCATGGCCACTTTGCGGTCCAGGTTCAACTCGCGCTGGGCGGAGCGTTCTTCCAAAGCGGCAATTTCCTGGCGACGCGTCTTGATAGTGGTTTCAAATTCCTCACGTGCCTTGAGCACAGCTTCCTTGGCCTGGAGGCCGGCGCCCTGGCGAATGGATTCCGCCTCCCGCTTAGCGTCGCTCAGCATCCGGTCCGAATCCTGTTCGCTGGACTTCACTACATATCGGCCAATGATCAAGCGGATGTAATATCCCAACCCCGCCGCCAGCATGACCACGAACGCGCCTATCCACCATTGTGTCATAATTTCCTCCAGTCCCGAGACGCTTACGCGCCCGAGGCGATTATTGCGTTTTTATTCCTTAACACCAGGCTATGCCCGCCGCTCAAGTATGTTCTCTCTCGGCAGTGTGTCGAATTCGGTTCGAAAAAGGCGGCTGCGATCTTATGCCGCCTGCGAGTTTGCCGCGCTTGCGCATACAGAAGTATAGCGTTGCGCACGGCGCACCCGCATTCGGCACAAGCTTGCTTTGCTTTTTCGAATCCGCCTCCGGCGGAACCCGAATTCGCCACACGGTAGCATCGGGCTTCGTCCCGATACCCGCCGAAGCAATGTGATCGGGACTACGCCCGAAATGTCGCTATCGCGAAAATCATCCGTCATCTGTCATCTGGCGTCTGGCGTCTGGTGTTCGTCTGCCGCCGGTACACCGCCTGTTCCGTCACCACCGCATCCATACGGATATCCCGCCCGTTCATCGGTACGCGGGCAACCATCTGACATTCCAATGCCAACCCAATCTTAAACGCTTGTTTCAGGGCTATGCCTGCCAGCAGGCGGTCATAATGACCGCCACCATGGCCAAGCCGCCCACCAGAGCGGTCAAACGCCAGGCCTGGCGCCACCACCAGGTCCACGCGCGCGGGTACCGCCCAGCGTGGCCGGGCGGGTTCCGGCACGGCCCAATAGCCTGCCTTCACGGAATCGCCCGGACGGAGCCGTGCCAGATCATAGCGCCGTTCCGCTTTTCGATAGGCGGGTACCAGGATCTGCTTGCCGGTTTTCCAGCATGCCATTAGAAGCCGGCGGGTCTGCGCTTCGGAGGGCATTGCCAGGTACACGCAAACCCGCTGCGCTGCCGCCCATTCCGGAAGCTTCATCACCACGCGCTGAATTTTTGAGCTGGCCTGCCGGATGCCCAATAGGGTCAGGGCGGCGCGCTGCGCGCGCATTTTGATTCGGATTGATCCTTTGCTGGTCATGAATTTCCGTCGCTTACCTTTGGTTTTCCATTTTCTTTCTCCATTGGGCGCTGGACGTTTTCTTTTGTTTTTTCTTCTCCGGTCTGTCCTCCGCCCTCTGTCGTCTGTCGTCTGTCTTCCGCCTTCCGCCGCATCTGGTCCCACTGCGCCAGGCGTTGTTTCAAGGTATCCTCGTACCCCTGGCTGGTCGGCTCGTAATACACCGCTGAAGTCGGGATGTAGGCCTGGTCCACAAAATGGTCCTTATACTCGTGGGCATATTTATACCCCGTATGGCCGAGGCGCTTGGCGCCCTTATAACTGGCGCCCCGCAACGCTTTGGGCACGGGAAGCACACGGCCTTCCTTGATATCGCCGAGCGCTTTCTCGACCGCCATATAGGCGGCATTGCTCTTGGGCGCGCAGGCCAGGTAGGTCGTGATATGCGACAGAATAATCCGGGCTTCGGGCATGCCGACGAATTCCACGGCATTCAGGCCCGCCACGGCCATCAGCAGGCCGCGCGGATCGGCATTGCCGATATCTTCCGAGGCCAGGATAATCAGGCGCCGGGCGATAAACCGGGGATCCTCGCCGGCATAGATCATCTTGGCCAGCCAATACACCGCGGCATGGGGATCGGAGCCCCGCACGCTTTTGATGAAGGCGGAAATCGTGTCGTAATGGCCATCATCATCACGGTCATAGACCACGGCTTTTTTCTGGATGGAATCCTCCGTAACGGCACGGGTGATATGAATGCGTCCCCGGGCGTCCGGCGGGGTTGTCAGGGCGGCAATTTCAAGGGAATTGAGCGCCCGCCGGGCATCGCCTTCGCAAACCCGCGCCAGGTGCGCGAGCGCATCGTCATCGGCATCCACGGGCATGCCACCCAGCCCGCGTTCGTCGGTCAGCGCGCGGCGCAGGAGCGCGGTGATGACGTCCTCGGCGAGCGGTTCCAGTTCGAAAATCTGGGAGCGGGAGGTGAGCGGACTGTTGACAAAGAAAAAGGGATTATGGGTCGTGGCGCCAATCAAAATAATGGATCCATCTTCGACGTAGGGCAGAAGGATATCCTGCTGGGATTTGTTGAAGTGGTGGATTTCGTCAAGGAACAGGATGGTTTGCACGCCTTCGCGCCGGCGGCGCTCGAAAGCCGCTTGCAGAAGTTCGCGCAGCACGGCCACGTTGGCCAGGACCCCGCTTGTTTTTTCAAAATGTCGGTGGGTAACCAGAGCGATGACTTCGGCCAGCGATGTCTTTCCACAACCGGGCGGCCCGTAGAGGATCAGGCTGGCAATCCGGTCCGACTCAATGGCGCGCCGTAATAATTTACCGGGACCCAGCATGTGGTCCTGGCCGGCGATTTCCGCCAGCGTTTGCGGACGCATGCGCGCGGCCAGCGGCGGGCGGGCATCCGCCTTGGGATTCTGCTTATTGAAGAGGTCCATGCCGTCCCTTTAAACGAATACCCCACCTTGGCCGTGACGGAGTCAATTTCTGTTCCGCAGAACAAGGTGGGTGCTTTCGCCAGTGGGTTCCAGATCCCTGTTAAAGGGCCTAAGGGCGCCACTGAATTCAAGCTCCCCGGTCGCATATTAACGGGTCAGAAATTTGGCTCGTAACCACGCACCAGGCAGGGTACTCATCTAAGGGGAAGCGGTGCGAACCGCTTCGATAGGCTGTTAAAGAACAATATGTGGCCGATGGCGCGGATCCTGGGGCGTGCCGCCCAATCTCCAGGCCGGTATTGCGCAATTGCGCCCACCACCCCCGGAGTGCCACGCCACCGTTTTGCTTGTCACCGCTACCATCAACAGGCCATCCGGCTGGAAGCCGTTAGACCCCATCGTCACAGGCATGGAATCCATGCCTGAAAAGAATCGCCATATGTTCTTCAAACAGTCTTCTATGAATCCCAGCATACTGCCTGTTTCCCCATCCGCGCACCCTAGATTGGGCCGCCGATGTTATGTCATGTTCCGAGCCATTATCTCTGCCATTATCCTTCTCTGATCTCCACGGACATCTCGCTCCGCAGCCGGTCCTTGATGGACTCATGAAGCCGATTGACTTCATCATCCGTCAACGTCCGGTCCCCGGACCGATAAGTCAATGAGTAGGCCATGCTCTTAAAACCGATACCTATCTCATTACTGGTGAATATATCAAAGAGTTCGACGGTTGTCAATTCTTTTGGTGCAATTTTCCAGATGGCGCTGACGATGTCGCCATGCCGGATGCGATTGTTGACACGCAGGGCCATATCGCGCGCAACGGAGGGATACACCGGAAGGCGCTCTGCAGCCGGAACGGTGGTTACACGCTCCAGGAGCGGCGCCAATCGCATTTCCAGAACCGCCACGGGCTCCGCTAAGCGCCACTCACGCCGCAGCGTTTCACGGACAAGCCCCACGACCCCGCAGGATATTCCATCCAATGTAATCACCGTGCACCGGCTCTTTTCAAAACAACCTAGATCATAAAGCGCCGGGGGCGGATCGGCCTCCGTCAGTTCCTGGAAAGCAAGTCCGGACGGCTGGTCCCTGCCTGCGGGCCGCTCATCCACGCGAATGAACAGCTTGCGGCACAAGGCTTCCAGAATACCCTTGAGCCATAGGAAGCTGTCGGCTTCCGCGGTGGCGGAACGCTTCTCGAAACCGGTTCGGCCCGCCGGCCCCATCAGGCCGATGGCCACATGTTCTTCTTCGGTGTAAGCCTTCTGGTCGTTCCGGAAAAAAACGCGGCCGATTTCAAAAAACGCCGCCTCGGCAATCTGGCGCGAGCGGTTGCGACCGAGGGTTTCGATCATCTGCGGCAACAGCGCATCGCGCAGGATGGCCTGGTCGGCACTGATGGGGCGCGGTATCGCAATGCGCTGGCCGGTGCGTGCCGCGTCGCATAAAACCAGCAGTTTTTCGGATACCAGGCTGTAATTCATGATTTCGGTAAGACCCAACCCCACCAGCGCGTCCCGGCACGTGATCGTGGCGCGAATGAACGCATCGTTGACGCCCTGTACAAAACGGCTGTGCGGCGCTGCCGCCGGAATCTTGTCCAAGCCGTGCATGCGCGCCACTTCCTCGATCAGGTCCACCTCGGCTTCAAGGTCCGGGCGGAAGGTCGGCGCCTTTACCGTGCAGCTTTTCTTGTCGCAATCTACGACGGTAAGCGCCAGCGCCTCAAACAGGCTCGTGATCTCGGCATTCTTGATGTCAATGCCCAGCAGGTCGCGGACGCGGTCGAAGCGGCAGACAATGCTCCGCTCTTCGGGTTCGACGGGAAAACAGTCCAGCACACCCTTGGCGACCGTAGCCCCGGCATGCGCAACCATGAGCGCCGTAGCCCGCCGGCTGGCCCAATCCACACCGCGAATATCCACCCCGCGTTCAAACCGGTAGGAGGATTCCGTGGAAAGACCCAGGGTCTTGGACGTTTTGCGGATCAGTGCGGGCTTGAAGCAGGCGCTTTCCAGGACAACATCGCGCGTGGTGTCGAGAATTCCGCTTTGGACGCCGCCCATGACACCGGCAATGGCCACGGGCGACTGTGCGTCGGCAATGACCAGCATGTCCGGGGTCAGCTTGCGTTCCACCGCATCCAATGTTGCCATGGTTTCGTTGGGGCGCGCCCGGCGCACAACGATGTGGCTCTCCTTAAGGAGTGTGAGATCGAAAGCATGCAGGGGCTGGCCGCACTCGAGCATGACGTAATTGGTGATATCCACAATATTGTTGATCGGCCGGATGCCACAGCGCGTCAGGCGCAGGCGCATGGCCAGGGGACTCGGAGCAATCGTGACGCCTTTCAAGATCCGGGCCGTGTAGCGGGGACAGCCTTCCGCATCCTCAACGGCCACCTTCAGCCCTTCAGCCGATGGATCGGTTTCCGGGAACTGAATAGAGGGCAAGTTCAACCGTAAGCCATACAGGGCCGCCACTTCACGGGCAATGCCAAGGATACTCAGGCAGTCCGGCCGGTTCGGTGTAACCTCGATCGTCAACACGGCATCGGGTCCGCCCACGACATCAACCAGGGGCGTGCCTGCGGGTATATCGCGCGGCAACTGCATGAGCCCGGCATGGTCTTCCGAGAGTCCGAGTTCGTCTTCGGCGCAGAGCATACCGAAGGAAGCTTCCCCGCGTATTTTGGCGCTCTTAATCTTCATGCCGTTGGGCAACACGGCGCCGATGGCGGCGAACGGGACCTTGTCGCCCGCGTGGACATTCGGCGCGCCGCAGACCACCCGCACCGTTTCGCGGCCGGTGGCCACATCGCACAGCGTGAGACGATCGGCATTCGGGTGCGGGTTGACGCTTAGCACTTCACCGACCACGATGTCCTTGAAATCGGACCCGATGCGGGTCACGCCTTCGACTTCCAGTCCGGCGAACGTCAGCCGCTCGGCCAGGGACTCGGGGGAAGCCTCCACCGCCACAAAATCTTTCAACCAGTTCAAGGAAACTTTCATTGGGCCAACTGCTCCAAAAAGCGTTTATCGTTGTCGTACAGGAGACGGATATCGTGGATGCCGTAGCGGATCATGGCAATCCGCTCCACGCCCATGCCGAAGGCGTAGCCGGTGACGGCTTCCGGGTCGTAGCCGACCTTGGCAAACACCTTGGGATTCACCATCCCAGCGCCGGAAATTTCAATCCAGCCGCTCTGCTTGCACACACGACAGCCTTTGCCACCGCAAACGTGGCAGGAGAAATCGTATTCCACGCTGGGTTCGGTGAAGGGGAAGAAGTGCGGCCGGAACCGGACCTTGACATCCGCGCCCATCATGCGCCGGGCAAAGCAGGTAATGTCGCCCTTGAGGTCGGCCATGGATACGCACTTGTCCACGTAAAGCCCTTCGATCTGATGGAAGTTGGCACTGTGGGTGGCGTCGGTCGTATCGCGCCGATAGCACCGGCCAGGCGCAATGATACGCACGGGCGGCGGACGGCTTTCCATGACGCGGATCTGCACGGGCGAGGTTTGCGTGCGCAATAATTGCCCCGATTCCAGCCAGAATGTGTCCTGCGTGTCGCGGGACGGGTGGCCGGCCGGCGTATTGAGCGCGTCGAAATTGTGATACTCGGTTTCGATATCGGGACCGTCGGCAACGGTGAAGCCGAGGTTATCGAAGATACGGATGGCATCCTCGATGATGCGGCTGATCGGATGCCGCGCGCCGAGGGCGCGCCAGCGGCCGGGCAAGGTCGGGTCGAACGCTTCTGTTGCGGCGTCGGCGGAGGCGGTGGCCACCGCGGCACGGCGCGTTTCCAGGAGCGCAGCCAGTTCCTGCTTGAGCTCATTGGCGTAGCGGCCCATGGCCGGGCGCTCGGAGACATCGGCGTCCTTGAGCCCCTTCATGATTTCCGGCAAGAGGCCCTTGCGGCCCAGATACTTGATGCGCACCTGTTCCAAGGCTTCCGCCGTGCCGGCGGTGCGGGCCTCGCCCAGCGCGGATTCCTTTAACGCCAATATGTCTGCGGCTTTCATGGTTGCCCCATTCCTATAACCTCAATGGCAGGCAAAGTCAAATCGGGAATGAAGCAAAAAACGAATGCCGCAGGGCTGCGTCAAGAACGGTCTCGCGGGAGCTCACCCCTCCATGAATGCAAATTTTTTCGCAATATTGGAGGGCGGAGCGCCTGCGACGCCGTTGGTTTGGTATGGATGACGCAGCCGTGACGAATGTCGGACATATTCTGCGATCAAATTATTGGCCGGGACTATTTTTTCGGCGGAATCATCAGGGTTCGTTCAAAAAATGCCGCCACGTCCCCGCTGGTCAGGGCGCTATCCCACCCATGACCGATGCCCGGGAGAATGCGCAGCGTGGCATCCACGCCTATCGATCGCAAGGCCTCATAGAATGCGATCGTTTCTTCCACCGGGACAATAGTATCCGCATCGCCATGAATAAGGAGCATGGGCGGGTTATCTGGCGATAGGTGCGTTCGGGGACTAACCAGGCGCGCGAGTTGCCGTTTCTCTTCCACGGGCCCGCCGAGATAAAGCCGCAGGTTTTCCGCGACGGGCGCAAATTTTGCCTTGACCGCCGGCTGGGCAAAATAGGCCAAATCGTGAGGCGCACCGCATTCGTCGCATACGGCTTGGATGCGGCTCGATACGTTGAGGTTTTTGCCGTTGCCTTCCAATTCGGAAATCCCACCCGAAGTGCCGAGGAGTGCGGCCAGGAGTCCGCCCGCCGAATGACCCCACACTCCCATGGCATCGGAACGATACCCGTATTCATCCGCATGAGCGCGAAGCCATCGTATCGCTTCCTTGCAGTCATACACAGGCATCGGAGCCGTCACTTCACTGCTGACCCGGCATTCGATGGAAGCCATGGCAAAACCCTTGTCGGTGAGCCACCATGGCGCGGCGGCTTTTTCGCATGAGCGCATCCCCGACATCGGAATGTATAGGACCAGCGGCAGCTTGCCGGCGTGCCGGGGAACGCGCAAATCCAGCCGCAGGGTCCGTTGCGGCGTTTCCGCAAAGGGAATGTCGGTCCACATATTAGCCGCATGCTCCCCGTCGGTCTTTTTTGTCATGGTCTATCTCTGGATTCAATCCAAGTCTGGCAGGGAAATCAGCGGCGCCGCTTTCCGCGTGCGCTGGGCTTGCGTTGTTCGGCGTCCGTGTTTTCACCGAGCGCTTCGATGTCTGCCAAGTCCTTCTTGCGGCCCGCCGCCCGCTTATTGGCGAGGTACTGTTGGCGGCCGATGTAGCAGACCGGGACATTGCCGAATATCCCGGGTTCCTTGGACGCTTCGGCTTCTTCCCATGAGACGCCGGAGATTGATGTTATGAGGTCGATCCGCACGGGGGGCACGCCCAATTGCACCACCTTATTCGGATCTTGGAAATCTCTTGCCGTCAGGTTCGGAAAGCGGAAACCAAACGCGGCCAAGGCGTCAAGAACACGTTGTGCATTATTGCTATCCGGTCGCACAAAGATATCAAGGTCGCCTGTAAAGCGGGGGGCCCCGTGGAATGCCAGCGCATACCCTCCGACAATCAGGTATTCAACCTTGTGCGCGTTCAACAACGCGAGCAGATCTCTGAAGTCTGGCTGTACTTCCATGATGTTGGCGACGCAGCGCCTCAACGGCGGCAATTCGCTCCGAGGGCGGCTGAGCCTTCCAGAACGCGACATCTTCGCCCGGCGAGGAGTGAGTCAGATCGCGTTTGGTTATGACCTTTTGAATCATGCGCGTATGATATCAGAATGGACGCGAAAGTAAACCCGTCTTTTACCGAACGGGTCGGTGCAAGGCGGGACAAGCGCAAAGCGATACAATAAAATAAATGACTTGTACGCGGTCGTCTGAAGCGGGTAGCATCCGGCAATCTGCGTGTGGATAATCCGCATGGTTGAGACTACAGTCTATAGCCCACAGCCTGCGGCCTGGTTTAATGCCATGAAACTGACCCGAATATCCGATGTGCATGCGATTCTGGAAGAATGGGACATCCGGCCGCAGAAGTCGCTGGGACAGAATTTCCTCATTGATGCCAACATCCTGGGGATCATACTCGATACAGCCGGCCTCACGACCGGGGACGAGGTGCTCGAAATCGGAACGGGGTTGGGCGTGCTGACGGAGCCCCTGGCGCGCGCCGCGCGCCGGGTGGTGACAGTCGAAAAGGACTCGCGCCTATGGCCGCTCCTCAAGGAGCGGCTGAAGGCATTTCCAAATGTGGAACTCATCTGCCACGACATGATGAAGGTGGATCACGAAGCCTTGTTCCGATCGGGGATCAATAAGGTCGTGGCCAACCTGCCCTACTCCGTTGGCAGCGCCATCCTCGTCAACCTGGTCCAGGCCGAAACGCCGCCGGCGCAACTCACGGTGACGCTCCAGCAGGAAGTGGCCGCGCGGCTGATCGCCAAGCCGGGGCACAAGGACTTCGGCTTGCTGACGCTCTGGACCCAATTACGGTATGATGGGGCCATCCGCAAGACGGTCAGCCCGAGCTGCTTTTATCCCACGCCGGGCGTCAGTTCGACCATTATCAACCTGATTCGGAAAGAACTGCCGATGGACGATCATCAGGACCGGCATTTTTTCTATGCGCTCACGAAATTCGCGTTTGCCCGTCGGCGCAAGCAATTGAAAACCATTTTGTGCGATGCCAAGATTGTTGCGCATACAGGGATTGAAACGCATGTGACGACCGAGAAGGTGCTTGCGACCTTTCAGAAACTGGGGATTGATCCGCGCACACGGCCGGAGGATCTAAGCGTCGAGATGTGGCGCCACCTGGCGCAGGACTTGGGCCATGCTTGATGCTTCATGGCCGCAATCCAGTGTTTGTGTGCATTCTCCCGGAAGTGGAACGCAACGCTATGGCTACATCCGGCATCTGTCGTCCGTCGTCTGACGTCCGATTCAGCGCGGACTGATCGCCTGGAAGGCGTAAGGCAGTTCGTTGATAACGTCGCCGGCCGTGATGCCCGGTTCGGATTTATCGTCGGCGGCCATATCGCCGGCGCGGCCGTGGAGGAAGACCGCGGCGCGGGCGGCGCCAAAAGGTTTCATTTTCTGCGCCAGCAGACCGCCCAGCAGGCCGGTCAGGACATCGCCCATGCCGCCCGTGGCCATGCCGGAATTCCCAGTCATGTTGATTGCCAGCGGCTGGCCGGCTTCCGCCACCAGCGTTCCGGCGCCTTTGAGAACCGCAACGGCGCGCGCACGCTGGGCGGCTTCCTTGGCAACCTCGAAACGGCTGGACTGGACCTCGTCCACCGTGCGGCCAAGCAGATGCGCCATTTCGCCGGGATGCGGCGTGATCACAAGCGGCCCGGCGCGCTCAGCCAGAGCATTTATCCGGCCTTCGTAAACACTCAAGGCATCGGCATCCAACACCAGCGGCAAACGACACTCGCGCAGAATCTGTTCGACCAGTTTGGCGGTTTCGGGATGGCGGGTCATGCCGGGTCCGGCCGCCACGGCGGTGAAGTCGCCAAGCTTTTCGTGCCAGGCTGACCATGCGTCGGAAGCCAAGGAGCCAATATCCGTTTCGGCCGCGCCATGGACCATGGCCTCCGGCGCCAGGCCGGCCACGATGGGCACAATGCTACGCGGCACCACCACCGTGACTAATCCAACGCCGGAACGCAGTGCCGCCCTGGCAGCGAGCGCTATCGCACCGGGAAACCCAACCGCACCGCCGACGATCAGCAGGTGGCCGAATGTGCCCTTATGACTGGTCTGGAGGCGGCGGGGAAACAACGGATGCAAGTCGAAAGGCGTGATGAGTTCCATGTCGGACTCAACCTTGTCAATCAGGTCATCAGGAATACCGATATGGATCACTTCCAGGCGGCCAACGTAATTCGCGGCGCATGGTTCCACGAGACCCTGTTTCGGCAATCCCATGGTCAGGGTGTAATCGGCCATGACGGTGTCGCCTTCCGTGCGGCCGGTATCCGAATCCAGGCCGGAAGGCACATCCACAGCGACAACCAGGCTAAGGCCAGCCTGGGCATTGATGAACCGGATGGCCCCGCTGGCGGGACCGCGCGCAGGGCCCTGGAGGCCGGTACCCAGGACCCCATCCACGATCACCGGCGCATCCACGGTTCGGGCGTGCTGAGTGAGGGCAATTTCCTCCTCCCAATCTTTCGGGGTCGGCAATTCATCCACGTGGATATGCTTCGCTTTCAACTTGCTCAGGTGAGTCAGTGCATCGCCGCGAACATCGGCCAAGGAACCCGCCAAGAGGATATCCACGTCGTATTCCATCTGACGGAGATAGCGGGCGGCCGCAAAAATATCGCCGCCGTTATTGCCCCGGCCCGCGACCAGCCGCACGGAGCGGCTGTAAAAATCCTTGGTATGGAACAGGTAATCCACGAACCGCGCGACCCCGAACCCGGCGCGGTCCATGAGCGTTTCGCCCGGCACCTCGAAATCGGCGATGGTTTTGCGGTCCAGCTCCCGCATGGCGGCGGTGGAAATAATTTTCATATACAAATGGTCGCCTGTTTTCGATCAATGCGCCTCGAATTCGAGCCCCGATGGCCATGCGCACGCCAAACGCAATGGTTACCGGTTATGTCTTCCGCCCACCGTCGTCCGCCGTCTGTCGTCGGTCGTCTGATTTCCTTCTTCGACCAGGATGGCTTGCGCCACGGCGTAGTCATGCGTGTGCGACAGACTGACCAGCACGCGCCCGATGCCGCGCCGGTTAACCAGGGACTTGCCTTTCGGACTGAAGCGCACGGACGGCGCCCGGGTGGCGGGATCGGCCACCACCTCGATATCCTGCCAGCCCAGCTCCGGGCTGATCCCCGTGCCGAAGGCCTTGGCCACGGCCTCCTTCACGGCAAAGCGCACGGCATAATGCATCCAGGGGTGCGGCCGGGACTCGCAATAACGGCGCTCGGCTTCCAGGAACACCCGGTGCGTGAACCGTTCCTGCCACTGTTCCAACACCTGGCGAAATCGCGCCACTTCCACCAAGTCAATGCCGATGCCGACCACGGCGCCCGCCCCGTCAGACATGGTTTCTTGATTCATGCAAGGCATGGGAATTTTAATCCGTAACGGTTCTTACCTGCCCGCAGTGCTGCCAGCGTTGCAGGCGGGCGAACGGCCGTTGCCCCTATCATTTAATTCTTTTCAATTCAGGCCGATCAGCCCCTGTAGCCGGCCATGGCTTTCAGCATTTCGCGGACCGCCGGCCGCATGCCCACCAGCACGGCCCGCGCCACGATACTGTGCCCGATGTTGAGCGTGTCCAGACAGGGAACACGCAGGATGCCGTGGATATTATCCAGATTGATGCCATGCCCGGCGTTGACCTGCAGACCCAAGGTGTGGGCATAGCGAGCGCCATCCACCAGGCGCTTCAACTCGCGCCGGATGGATGAGCCGGCGGCATCGCAGTACGTGCCGGTGTGAAGTTCTACCACCGGCGCGCCCACCGCCGCGGCGGTATCCAGCTGGCGCCGATCAGGATCGATAAACAGGCTCACGACAATGCCGGCGTCGGCCAGGCGCGCGACCGTCGTGCGCAAGGTCTTCCACTGGCCGAACACATCCAACCCGCCCTCCGTGGTCAGTTCGCGGCGTTTTTCCGGCACGAGGCATATTTCGTCCGGACGGACCTTCAGCGCGATGGCGACGATTTCCGGCGTACCGGCCATTTCCAGATTCAGACGGATCTTGAGGGCCTTACGCAAGGAAACCACATCGTGATCCTGAATATGACGGCGGTCTTCGCGCAGATGAACGGTAATGCCGTGCGCGCCGGCGGCTTCGCAGAGCCGCGCCGCGTCCAGCGGCTCGGGATATACCGTGCCGCGCGCCTGGCGCAGTGTGGCAACATGATCAATGTTTACGCCTAATTTCAGTTTATGAGTGTTCATGGATGGGTGCTCATCTTATGATGTTTCATTCCGAGCAGATATCGTTCTTTATGGCAATCATATACCGTGTAGCCACCGGGTCAAGCATGACGTCCATCATGGGTAGGTATCGCGCCGGGCCTGCGGGCCGGGCGCGATGGCGCATCATGCCCCCGCCAACAGAACCTTGCCCAGCTTGTCAATGATTGCGCCCTACGCGCCTTGCAGGCGCCCATCCTTGAGTTCCAGGACGCGGTCGCACAAGCGGGCGACGGCGATATTGTGGGTCACCAGGATGAGCGTCCGCCCCTCGCCGCGGGTGAGCGCGAACAGAAAATCCAGCACCTGCCCGCCCGTGACGGAATCCAGGTTGCCGGTGGGCTCATCGGCCAAAATCAAATCGGGCTGGTTCATCAGCGCCCGCGCCAGGGCCGCGCGCTGCTGTTCCCCGCCGGAAAGTTCCATCGGCAGGTGATTCGCGCGGTCGGCCAGGCCGACGGACTCCAGCAAGGACTGCGCCCGCGCACGCATGACAGCGGGGGCGCCATTCCCCGCCGAACTCAACGCGGGCAACATGACGTTATCCAGCACGTCGAGTTCCGGCAGGAGATGATAAAACTGGAACACAAACCCGATGTGCCGGCCCCGCACAACGGTGCGCTGGGCGGCGGAGAGCGCATACAAGTCGCGCCCCTGGAACCGCACCATGCCGCCGCTGGGCTGATCGAGCGCGCCCATGATATGCAGGAGGGTGCTTTTCCCCGAGCCGCTGGCGCCGATAATCGAAATAATCTCGCCCGTATTCACGGCCAGGGACACATCCCGCAGGACGGGAATGGTGGCGCGGCCAAGCATATAGGTCTTGCTCAGGCGTTCAACCTGCAGGATGGATGATGTCGGATTATTCATAGCGCAAAGCCTGGGCCGGATCCAACCGCGCGGTACGCCAGGCCGGCAACAGGCCGGCCAGAGTGCAAATGACCAGCGACAGGATCGCGATCAGCGCAATGTCGCCCGCCGCCGTATGGGACGGGATTTCGCTCAGGTGATATAACTCCTTGGGAAAAATTTCCATGCGGCAGACCGCCGCCATGCCGCGCATGAGATCGTTGCGATAATGAAGCGTCACAAGCCCGAAAGCGATTCCCAGCACGGTGCCGAAAAATCCCTGGATCCATCCCTGCCAGAAGAAAATCCGCATGATGCTGCCGGAAGAAAAGCCCAGGGCCTTGAGCAGCCCGATTTCCTTGGTTTTCTGGACAACGACAATGATAAGCGTGTTGGTAATTCCGAAGGCCGCCACCAGGACAATAAAAATCAACAGAAAAAACATCATGTTTTTTTCAACTCGCAAGGCGTCGAAAAGCTGGCGGTTCAGGTCCATCCAGGTCTGGGCGCGCAGGTTCGGGTAATCTCCTTGCAGGCGGCCGGCAATTCGCAAGGCCACGGCATGAGCCTTAAATGGATCGGCCGTCATGACCCGCAGGGCATGAATGCTGTTGTTGAGACCATAGAATTCCTGGGCCACTTCCAGGGGCATCAGGATGAACCCGACATCATACTCCCACATGCCGATCTCGAAAATACCGGCCACGTTCATTTCCACCGGCAGGCTGATTTCGTCCTTGCCGGCGATGAAACTCTGCGGCGAATAGACAAGCAGTTTGTCGCCCACGGTGACGTTCAGGCGCCGGGCAAGCTCACGGCCAATGATAACTTCGTCATCACCCATCTCAAACCGGCCGGCCACCATGTGCCGGGGCAACTGGCTGACTTGCTTTTCGCGCTCGATATCAATACCGCGCATGACCGGGGTATGCACGATACCGCCATGCTGGACAAAGACCAGGCCCTGGACATAAGGCGCCACCCCCACCACGCCCGGGATGGCGCTGACCGCCTCGGCCAGGCGATCCTCGTCGTCAATAAGCCCCGACAGCGTGATGGTCACGTGCGCGTCAAATCCCAGGATTTTGTCGCGCCACATGTCGTCGAACCCGCTCATGACGGAGAGCACTATCACCAGTACGGCCACGCCCAGCATGACGCCGATGACCGAGATAATGGAAATCACCGAAAGCCACGTCCGCTTGGGCTTCATGTACTTAAGCGCCATGAATAGTGAGAAGGGAAGCATGGGATAGCAACCAGCAACGTTGATTCGATGATTCGTTAATTCACAGGCCTATGATTCATCACGCTAATTGCACAAATGCACGAATAATCCAATTATCTATCGAATCACCTTTTGTGCTTCTTCCGTCGTCTTCGGCTTCAACTGTGGGAAGAGGATGACGTCGCGGATGGTTTCCGCACCGGTCAGGATCATCACCAGGCGGTCGATCCCGATGCCCATGCCGCCGGCCGGCGGCATGCCATGTTCGAGAGCCAACAGAAATTCCTCGTCCACCTTCTGGGCCTCGGCACCCGATTGCGCTTCCAGCCGTTTACGCTGTTCGACGGGATCGTTCAATTCCGAATAGCCGGGGGCAATTTCCTTGCCGCCGATGACCAGCTCAAACACATCCACGACGCTATCATCGTCCGCGCAGGCTTTGGCCAAGGGCACAAGCTCCCGCGGCAGGCGCGTAACAAAAGTCGGATTCTTAAGCGTGCGCTCGATAAGTTTTTCATAAATCTCGTGCGTAATCTGGGACATGGACCAAGTCGGGTCAATTGCCAGGCCCAGGCTGGTCGCGTGCGCCCTGGCCGCGTCCGGCGCAAGATCATACCAATCGGAGCCGGCTTTTTCCAGGATCAGGTCGCGATAGGTGACTTCGCGCCATGGCAGGGCAAGGTCAATCCGGTTTTCATCCCGGCCTACCTGCAGGGAGCCAACCACCTTTTGCGCCACGCTGACGATCATTTCCTGCACGAGGGCCTGCATACCCTTGCGGTCCGACCACGCCTGGTAAAGCTCCAGCATGGTAAACTCGGGGTTATGCGTTTTGGAGAGACCCTCGTTGCGGAAATTGCGATTAAGTTCGAACAGCTTGTCGAACCCGCCCACCAGCAGGCGTTTCAGATACAGTTCCGGCGCGATGCGCAGGAACATGTCCGCGTTCAGGGCCGTGTAACGGGTCTTGAACGGCCGGGCCGCCGCGCCGCCGGCCTGCGGCTGCATCATCGGCGTTTCCACTTCGCGGAAGCCTTTGGCCCACAGGAACTCGCGGATTTCGCGCAGGGCCTGCGAACGCTGGTCAAATAGCCGGCGCACATCGGGATTGGCGACCAGGTCGAGGTAACGCTGGCGATAGCGGATTTCAACGTCCTTAAGCCCATGCCATTTTTCCGGCAACGGGCGCAGGGCCTTGGCCAGCAGCGTCCATTTCAGGATGCGGATCGTCGGCTCGCCCATGCGGGTGGTAAACAGTTCGCCTTCCACGCCGATCAGATCACCTGCATCGAGCAGGTGCTTGAAAGTGTCGAACTCGGCGGTCTGGGATTTGCCGGCATAGAGCTGCAAGCGATCGCTCCCGTCGCGTAAATCGGCAAAAATACTTTTACCCATGTCGCGGATGGTCATCAGCCGGCCGGCCGTGCGCACGCCCAAGCCTTCCTGAAAACCGGCGCGCAGGTCCGTCAGCAAGCGGGTATCGGGAAAGGCCTGGCCGAACGGCGCAAACCCGGCTGCCGCCAAGCGCTGGAGCTTGAGCAACCGTTGTTCACCACCACCGGCGTCCGGACAAGGGCTCGCCGCAGGCTGTGCAGGGGATTCCGTCATGAGGGTCAGACTTCCGCGATGGCGTCCGAAAGGCACTCATCCACGCATTGCCCGCAACTCACGCAGGTATCTGCATCGATGGAATATTTCTTCTCTCCCTTGGCAATCGCTTCCACCGGACAAACTTCCTTGCATTTGCCGCAGGCAACACACTTGTCTGAGATCGCATAGGCCATGGTAGTCTCTCCTTTTCTGTTATTGAATGATCTACAACAATTCAGTGATTGAGCGATTTAGTGACTCCGTGATTTAAGCAACAGAGCAAAATCAAGAAATTCAGTGAACTAACTCTCTTCAATCGCTAAATCACTCAATCACTGAATCGCTTAATTTCTTCTCATCTTCCAATCGCCAGGCGCGCAGCCAGCCGTTCGGGCAGGCCCGCTTTTCTGATCTTTGCCTGGGCAGTAGCGATATCATAGGGCACGCGCCGCAGCCGGATTTCCTTCTGCTCCAGGTCGTATATCGCGTAAGAGGCACGCGCATCGCCGTCGCGCGGCTGCCCGATGCTGCCGACGTTGACCAGATATTTCTCTTCCAGACTGATTTTCAAGCGTTCATAAATGCCGCCTGTGACTTCGGCGGCTTTTTCAAAGGCCAGCGGCACATGCGTATGGCCATAGAAACAGACAGTCGTCATCTGGTAATTAAAACTGGCTTCCGCCTCCAGGCTTTCAAATACGTAGCCCCACATTTCCGGCATGTCGAGCGTGCTGTGCACAATCGTAAAATTTTCAACTCGTTGGATCATGGGGAGATCGGCCAGGAACTTCTGCTGTTCCGCCGAAAGTTGGCGGCGGGTCCAGTCCACAGCGTCCGCCGCCAGGGGATGGAAACCAGTCAGGTCATCGTCGAAAGAACAATAATGATCGTGGTTGCCTCTAACCGTGACACAGCCAAGTTCGCGGACCAGTTCCAGACATTCGGTCGGGTTGGCATTGTAGCCGACCATGTCGCCCAGACAGACATAGTGAGTGACGTTCTGCCCGGCGGCATCCTTGAGTACCGCGGTCAAGCTTTCCAAATTGCCATGGATATCGCTAAGTATCGCGTATATCGAGCCACTCATGATGACGTCTTTTCCCTAACCGGCGATTCTTTACGCCGAAATGACCTGCCTGCAGCGCTATGCGCAGCATTACGGGCGGCCAGGCCTGACTGCGTAGCCAACTTGTAATGAGCAGCGCCGCGGAGATTCCACATGACGGGAAAAACCCAGCGCCTAAAGGCGCATCAACGCCGCCGCCAGCATCAGGTCATCGGGCGATGTAATCTTGATATTAGACGAACTGGATTGTACCAACCTAACATTGTCGCAGATCAGTTCGACGGACGCGGCCTCATCTGTGACCTTAATTTTCTTTTTTGCCACCATCTCAAAGGCTTTGCGTAGCAGGGCAACTTTGAACGCCTGGGGGGTTTGCACGCGCCATAGCTTGGTGCGGTCAATGGTTTGGGAAATGATCATGCCCTTCTCGACTTCCTTGACGGTGTCCGTGATCTTGACAGCGGCCACGCCGGAGCCATATTGACAGGCCGACTTGATGGTTTCGGAGATCAAGTCGGGCGTCACGCAGGGGCGGGCGCCATCGTGCACGGCAACCACCTCGGCCTCTTCGTTGATTTCGTCCAGGCCGTTGGCCACGGACTGCTGGCGATGATTGCCGCCGGCAACGATTTTAACCACCTTCTTGCATCCGAACATTTGCACGGCGCAGCGGGCGGCTTCCACGCGCTCTTTCCGGACCACCAGGACCACCTCATCCACATCAGGGCATTTTTCAAAGGCCAGCAGAGAATATATCAGCACGGGCTTGGCTCCCAAGCTCAGGAAGGCCTTGTCCACATCCGGCCCCATTCGCTCACCTTTTCCGCCCGCGACAATAATTCCACTGTTCATAATGTATTGAAAACAATACTGCTCAGTAAATCTTATCACCCCTCTAAATCAGTAATTCTAATGGCTGCAGCCTAAAAGTCAATCTCAATATTCGAGGTTCCCAAAAAATAATAATTTTCCCATTGAAACTGAACGTTCGTTCAGTTATAATTGCCGAAAAAGAACAAAAAGAGGAGGACCTTATGTCCAAAGCCATTAACCTGCAACAGAAAACAGCGCTCCTGAGGCAGTTTTTCCGATTGGAAGGCCGTGCACCCAGTTATACCGAAATGCTGACACTCTTTGGCTACCGTTCCAAGAACGCCGTGCATGGTCTGCTCGCCAGGCTCCAGCAGGCCGGCTATATCCGCAAAAACCGGGGCAAACTCGCGCTGACTACCCGGATCACCGGTATGGTTAAACTGCTCGGCGCGGTACAGGCCGGGTTTCCCTCCCCCGCCGAGGAGGAGTTGGTCGACACAATCAACCTGGAGGAATTCCTCGTCCGGCGGCCGGAGGCCACTTACATGCTCACGGTTTCCGGCGATTCCATGGTGGATGCCGGCATTCACCCTGGGGACATTATCCTTGTAGAAAAAGGGGTTACCCCCCAGCCACATGACATCGTCGTGGCTCAGGTGGATGACGAATGGACCATCAAGTATTTCGAGCAGGACAACCAAGGCGTGCGCCTGGTGCCGGCCAACGCCAAGTATAAGGCCATCCACCCCAAGCGCTCCCTGACAATCGGCGGCATCGTCCGCGCCGTAATCCGAAAATATTGAATTGGAAGACCGTGGGCTGCGGACCGTGGTCGGTAAGTTTTGATCGGCGCACGTCAGCCTATGGTCTTCCTACAGTCTATAGCCTGTCCTATATGAACACCCCTTTCATGCTGGAATCATTCCCGCGGGCCATCCTGCATGTGGATGGCGACGCCTTTTTCGCCTCGGTGGAGCAGGCGGTCCATCCGGAACTCAAGGGACGGCCGGTGGTTACGGGCCAGGAGCGCGGGATCATCGCCTGCGCCAGCTACGAGGCCAAGGCACTGGGCATCAAGCGCGGGGTTCCCCTGTTCGAGGCCCAACGCCGGCAGCCGGAGTTAATCGTCCTGCCCAGCGATTATGAGACTTACAGCCTGTATTCCAAACGAATGTTCGCCATCATGCGCCGCTACACGCCAAGTGTGGAGGAATACTCGATTGATGAGGGATTCGCCGATATTTCCGGCCTGCGGCGGGTGTTCCACGCCTCTTACCCGGATATTGCCCGGCGGATTCAAGCCGATATCCGGAAGGAACTCGACATCACTGTCTCAGCCGGGATCAGTCTCTCCAAGAGCCTGGCCAAGCTGGCCTCCAAGTTTCGCAAGCCGGCCGGGTTTACCGCCATCCGCGGCCGGCACATTCACCTCTTCCTCCAACACAATCCCCTGGAGAAAGTCTGGGGCTTCGGCCCCAACACGGTGCACCTGTTGACCCGGCACGGGCTGAAGACGGCTTACGATTTCACGGTCCAACCCGAGGCCTGGGCGCGGGGCCTGCTCGGTAAAATCGGCGGCGAACTGTGGCACGAACTGCGCGGCGAGTATGTTTATCCGATATGCACGGAGGAGAAAACCACCTATGCCACCATCAGCAAGTGCAAAACCTTCACGGCCCCATCGGCTGACCGTGAGTTTGTCTACGCCATGCTGATCCGCAACCTGGAGTCGGCCTTTATCAAGCTCCGGCGCCACCGGCTCCGGGCGCGCCTGATCACGGTGATCCTGCGCTACCGGGATTTCAGCCAAACCGGGCTGGAAGCGGCCTTAAGCCGCCTCACAGCCGCCACCCAGGAGGCGGTTCCGCTGGTAAAGACGCTGTTCGAGCGCCTGTTCCAGGATGGGAAGGAATATCGCACGACAACCGTGGTGCTCGGCAAACTGGAGCCGGACGAACAGGAACAGCCGGACCTGTTTGAAGACCGGTTGCGCATAGACAAACTGGCCAACGTTTCCCGGGCGGTTGACACGCTCAACGAACGGTTTGGCAAGCATACCCTGAGCCTGGGCCCCAGCCTGTTCCTGGACCAACATCGCAAGACCGCTCGGGACGAGCGCCCGGCGCGCAAATCGGCGCTTCTGCCCGGCGAAACCCGCCGCCAGCGCCTCGCCTTCCCCCGGCTGTTTGTTAAGGTGTGAAGGTAGCCAAGGAAGAATTAGGTTAAATGAGAAGGCTGATCTCCCTAGCTGCGAGCTGTGATATAATCACGCTCAAAGTAAAACGGCCTTGATGGGCCATAACGCATAAGGAGACCAGCCATGAAAAAAGGTATCACGATC
>JAQUMN010000033.1 GCA_028718125.1 Kiritimatiellia bacterium | reverse complement strand
AGTCACCGCCGGATCCCTGCCCTCCAGAATCGCGGAGACAAAATCGGCAATCAGCGGATAATGAACATTGGCGTGGTTGGGTAATTCCAGCTCCTGAACGTCGCGGCCGATAGTTCGCGTCACCCGTGCGCTGTCATAAGGATGCCACCGGACCTTGGCCTCCGTGCCGATAATTTCAAACTCATGCGTCCAAGTTTTGGAATTCCAGTTAAAGCTGGCGGTGACGTCCGGGCCATGTTCGTATTTCATCACCATGGCGGCGGAATCCTCCGCCTCGCAGGAGAAGGTCTGCGTCCGCACGCTGGCGAAAACGGCCGCCGGGAGTCCGAAGAGCCCGATCATGACATCGAACATATGCGAACCCATGTCCGAGAGCACGCCCCCACCCGATTGGGCCTTAAGCATTCGCCAGAACTTGGGATTATCCGGTTTGATTTCGCACCACGTGTGATAGGCCAGGCGCAAAAGCACTACCTGGCCGAATGCGCCCGCCTTCAGCATATCCTGTGCCTGAAGATATTTTGGATAAAAGCGCCGGAAATAGGCGACGCCCGCCTTCGCCCGGGCGCCGTTGTCCAGCGCTGTCAGGCAGCAGGCCTCCTTGTAGTTCAATCCCAGCGGTTTTTCGCAGAGCACATATTTGCCCGACTTCAGTGCTGCCTTGACCTGCCCGGCGTGCATGCCGATCGGTGTCGCCAGGTAAACGGCGTCAATGGCCGGATTGGCCAGCGCCGTTTCCAACCGGTCGCCAACGACGCAGCCGCCTAGCTGATCGGCCAGTTTCCCGGCCCGCTCCGGGCTTACATCCACGATGATTTCAAGGCGGCTGCGCGGTTCCGCCTTTAGCGCCGGCCCCACCCGCTTCTGCGCAATATCCCCGGCGCCGATAAGCGCCCATCGAACTTTATTCATAGTTCTCCTTATACAGACGCACCGGATCAAGCTGACACTGATTTAAATTCCCGCAGCACTGTCTCGCCTTCATCCTGGAATATCGACACCTGCATTGGCATGCTGGACTGCCCTGACAACGTCCATTGCAGACGATGGTCGCGAACCGCCGAACGACCCAGCCACACTCCGTCGCGAGCCCTCAGGTACTGTCCGATCTGGTCATAACCGGTGAATATTTTTTCAAACTTCTCCAGGCGTTGGCCAACCCGAGCCAGCAATTTTTCCCACTCCTCCAGGGAAAGCACGGCAATGCGCTGTTCATGGGTGATACACTCGCCGTAAAAGCCGCACCTCAAGCCGGCGGCTATATGATCCGCAGCCGTCTCGGCCGCTTTTTCCACGTCATTGACCTGATTGTCATACACCGTGTTGCCTGCCAGAAAATCCTCCTGGTACCTGCCGTGCACGGAGGCAAAACCATAAAAATCATGGTCATCCGGCAGATAATCGTAATAACGAGTTTGTAAGTTATAGGGCCAGAAGCCATCCTGTATACAGTGGTCGGCCTTCATGAGGCCGGTTTGGAGTGCGGGATTGAAAAACAGCCTCCCCGTGCGCTTTAAAAACGGCAAAGCCCGGACACCATACTCGGTCCAATGAAACCGGAGGGTGGGTCCCGGCCGGGCGCCGACCTTGCGCCACCAGGAGGACTCGTATTCAAAATGCCGTTTGAGTTCGACATCGGAAAGTTCGCCCTGGCCGAACTTGAATATCATCAAATCATAATAATCCATCGCATGGGTATTGAACTGCGTGATCCCGCGCTTGAGATGGTCGCGGATCATCGGGTACAGACGTGGCGGCACGTTTTTCAGGAATAAAGAGGGCATGGGCACATAGCCGTGCCGATGGGCAATATCCACATAGCCGAAATTGTGCGCGCCGGAACAGTCATCCACGGACATGGTTACAAAGGGCGGAATCAAATTGGCGGCAAAAGGTTTGCGCGCCGCCCAGACCAGCGCGCGCCAGAACAAGTCGTCCAAGTTGCGCCCGTGGCCATAAATGGCCTGGCGCCATACCCGGGGACTGATGGCGAACTGAACGGCCTTGCCACGCCCCCATCGCCCGGCAAACAGGATGGGATATGTGCCCGGTATGAAAGAACTGCCGGGCGTAAGATGCCGAATATAAACAAGCTGATCCTTGCCCAGCACGCCATCCGCCAAGGCCATAACATCCGGGCGCCAGCGTTCCACGATTGTAAAGGTGGCCATACGGTCAAGATCATGAAAAGTGCCGGGCTTTTGAAGCGCGGAAATGTAGTGATCCGCCGGTCGAATGTGCACGACACTGGTCACCCCCATATGCGGATTGACGCGTTCAAACCCGAAAATTTCCAGATAGGCGTCCGGATAAAGCCGCAGGTCGTTATCCAGGTTCACCAAGCCCATGCCGGATTTTACGGCCGCGGCAATTAAACACGCCGCCTGGGGTGTCAGGCTGGATCCAAGCTGACTTTGGGCCAGCACCAGGCAGGCGCATTCACGCAGCGCCTTTTCCGTAAGGCGGCTCTGCGCCAGGTCCAGTACCCGGTAAGGCATTCCGCAATGTTCCAGAGCGCACAGAACCGTCTGATCCACGATTGTATAATTCCAGAACGACGACTGACTATCCACTACCACCAACAGGCAGGCATTCCCTGCGGAAGCATGCCTTTGCCGCACGACCAGTCCTTTGGTTTCCATAGACAGCTTTCTCCTTTTAGTTTCAGGGCTGCGTCAAAAACGGTCTCGCGGGAGCTCGCTCCTCCATAAATACCAAATATTTCGTGATATTGGAGGGCGGAGCGCCTGCGACGCCGCTGGTTTCAGCGTGGATGACACAGCCCTACTTTTAGTTTGGATCAGTTCAAGTCCCTGATTGTTTGTTTGATGGCCCAGGCCACATAATGCAAATCCTCGTCCGTTGTCCTCGGAAAGACCGGCAGACTTACGACCTGCGCACAGATCTTTTCGGCAAGCGGACAGCCCTTGGCGGTATAGCCCAGCTGTTGAAAAGCTTCCCAGCTCCACACGGGCGGGTAGTGTTTAGCCGTGCCCACCTTGTATTTCGATTTCAGGTGACCGATAAATGCCGATGCACCGAAGCGGACCTTGTCGGTATCCAGGCGCACGACATAAAGATGACTGCCATGCTCCGGTCCGTGTCCCGCCGGGCGAATGATTTCGGGCACATCGGCAAGCAGTTCGTTCAGCTTGACCATGCGCTCCTGGCGCAAGCGGATCACGCGGTCAATCTTGTTCAATTGGGTAATGCCCACGGCATACTGGGGCTTGGTCATCCGGTAATTGAAGCCGATGCTGGCAACGCGCAGGGTCGGGCCGCCGTAAATGTAGCCGAAAGTCTTCAGTTGGCGCACCCTTTCCGCAAAGGCCTCGTCGTTGCTTGTAACCGCCCCACCCTCGCCCAGACAGGTCATATTCTTATTGCTCTGGAAACTGTAGCAGGACGCCTGGCCGCGGCCGCCGATGCCCTGGCCCTTGTAAAGAGCGCCAACGGCATGGGCGGCGTCGTAGATAACGGGTATCCCGGTTTCCGAGGCAATCCGGTCGAAAGCCTCGATATCGCAGGCCAGGCCCGTAAAATGAACGGGGATAATGGCTCGCGTGCGGGGCGTAATACAGGCGCGAACCTTCAGGGGATCCAGATTCAAGGTCACCGGGTCGATATCTGCAAAAATCACCCTGGCGCCCCGGGCAATAACCGTGCCGGCCGTGCAGACAAAAGTCAAGGGCGTGGTAATGACTTCATCGCCCGGCTTGATCCCCAGCGCCATCATGCAGCAATCCAGGGCCGTGCCGCAGGAATTTACGGCAACCACCCGGCGCGCTCTTTCGTGGCGGGCAAGCAAGGTCTGGAACTCATTCTCCTCCGGCATCGGGAAGAAATTGCCGTTGGCATCCAAAGCGGCGGCAACCACGCGATCCACGGCTGCACGGTCATCGGCTTCATAGATCCCGCCCATTGCCGCAAATGGAACTTCTCGAATTTGCATAATTACTCCTTTTTACGTGTCCTGCACGATTAATTCGCATTGATGACGCTGACTACAAAGTCGCAAATGCTCAAGGGGGGTAAGCTGGTTCAACAACATGTTGACTGCGCTTTCGGCAACCGCCTCGATCGGAAAACGCATATAGGAAAGGCGCGGATCGCACATCTGGGCAAACCCCGCGTCGCCAAAGCCCAGGACGCGGATCGCCTTGCCTTCCAGTCCGGCCACGATATACGGAGCAAAGGCATTGTCGGTAAGGATGATGCCATCCACATCGGGAACGGCATGCAATAATTCATTCAGTGCAGTCATCACGGATTTCATGGTCATAGACGAAACCCGGAACGGCGGAGAGGGAGTCAGCCCGCGCTTCCGCAGCGCTGCTTGATACGCCTCATATTTGGAATCGGCGTGGAGGGAGTTAGTCAACGTGTCCAGCACGCATATTTTTTTCAGGTTTTGATCGAGCAGATAGGTCGCGCCGTTAAAAAATGAAGTTGCGCGATCATAGATCACCCAGAGCGGACTGCAGGCCAACGGCGTGCCGACCGAAACGATCGGTATGTTCCGCTGTTCCAGGGTATGCACCAATGGCTGCAACGCGTTGGGCGACCAGTTCAGAAAAACAAATCCATCCGCGCTATGGTGCTTTAATTGCCGGGTAACCTGGTCCGGGCTTTTGTCGACGTCAATCTGAATCAGGTCGTTGCTGTATCCGGCCTGGTGGCAACGTTTGGCAATCTGGTTGAGCAACTCATGATGGCTATAATTTCCGATAATAGGCTGCTGCCCCAGTGAGCCCTGGATGCAAATGGCGATGTTGAACGTTTTCCTCAATTTAAGGGATTGAGCCACCCTGTTCCGGCGATAATCGTGTTTGCCGATCAATTCCAGGATCCGCTGTTTTTTCCGCGGGTTAACCTTGCCCTGGTCCTTGTTATTCAGGACAAACGACACCGCCGTGGCCGAGGTCCCGCTCAAGCGCGCAATATCTTTAATCGTAATCATTGTCAATCAGCGCCCCGTAAAAACAAGGCCCTTGTGCAGGAACTCGAAAGCGCCCATGTCCACAGTGATCTCGATGATCCGCCGGCGGCCGTGAACAATTCGCCCATATATACTGGGGTCTCGCCGTCCCAGTTGAAATCAAGCATCTGCCGTTTGACTTCGGGATACGATGGATTGCCATAGGGATGCACATTGAACACGTCGGGCTTGAAATTGATATTATACAGCTTCTTGACGCTGAAGAGCGAGTTGTTCCCATTGCTGTCGGTCGGCCGCGTGGGATCCAACCGGCGGATGGTCTCGTGGAGGGCCTTGTGATTGAGCGAGTGTACCGGATCGGCCTTGGCGGAACTGCCCTCGTTGTCGTCGCTCCATATGACGATCGAAGGATGATTCCATAGTTTGGATATTACATTGCTGACCACCGTCTTTTCATAGGCGATATATTCAGGAATTTTTTTCAGATCAGCCGGAGTGCTCGTGAATTCCGGCTCCATCAGCATGCCCAGTTCATCCATGACATCATAACATGTCGGCGCCGCCGTCGTCGCCAACGCCATCATCAGAACGAACCCCACCATTGCCTGAATTTGCCGCAATGGCTGTTTCATGTTTGTTCCTTGTTAACGAATTGCCTGGAACATTGCCTCGGCCACGACCAGATGCCCGAGGGCGTTGGGAATATCAGGATATTGCCGGAAATCATTGCAGGGGCGATGCTGAAACTGCCGCTGAAAAATGGTCTGGAGCGGAACCCGGATGGCGTTATACTTGCGGCTGAGGGCAGCCATTGCTCGGTAATAGGCGGGAAGTTCGGCAAAAATCTGGTCGGTCCAATTCTCCTCGTGAGGCGCGGCGATTAGAAATGGGTCCAGCAGGATGATGCGCGATCCGCACTGGTCTTTGGCGCGCCCGATAAGATAGTCGTAATGGGACAGGAAAGGGCCGGGTGCGTATTCTTTCCAATCGTTTTCGCGCCGTATCCATTTGCGGACATCGTCGATACCGACCAGCACGCAGAGCCAGGCCGGCCGGAGCTGAATCACATCGTCTTCCCAGAAGTTGCGCAGATCATAGGCCGTGCATTTCTGAGGACAACACCGATTCACGACGTTAAGTTGCCAGGCCGGACGACGCGACATCAGCATGGCCGTAAACAGGGAAATGTAACTCACTTCGCGGTCCGGGATGCAGATGCCGGTAAAAACGAAATTATTGCCTGGATGGATTTTGTTCATAATGGTTTTTTAATCAAAGGTTCGATGACGCTTAGAATTCGATCGGCCATGAGCATGGCGCCATTCAGGTTGGGATGGGCGCCATCCAGGGTAAACGTGCGCATTCCATGCGCCCGCAACTGCTGGTCAAACAGCGGTTGAAAGGAAATGCATTCGGTCTTGAAGCGCCGGCTCATGGCGCGCACGATATCCCGATAGGCCCTGAGCCCGCGCCGGACTTTGGCGCGCTGGTTCGCGGAGCGATCCACAGTCAAATAAAAAGGCTCCATCAGCGTGATGTGGCAATGCGGCAAATGCCGACGGGTTTGGGCTAGAATATTTTCGTAATGTTTGCCATAAGCCGATGGGGTATGATCCTGCCAGCCTTCCCATTTTTGCAGGACATAACCGATATCGTTAGCGCCGATCAGGATGCCCAGCCAATCCGGCCGCTGATGCAGGACATCAATTTTCCACCGGGCGGCCAAGTTCGCGATGGTATTGCCGCTGAGGCCCTTGTTGATGACGGCCAGGCGTTTTTCCGGATGGCGGGCAACAAGCAGATCGCGAACCAGGCGCGGGTAGCCCCTGCCCAAGGGGGCATTTTCACCGCCGACGCGCCCGACATCGGTTAAACTGTCGCCGATAAAAAGGAATGTATAAGTGCGATTCATAAAAATCCGGATACTCCGTTGAATACGACACGGTTTCAACCACGCGGCATGTGTCCGGCCTTGCGATTTTTGTTCGGCCGAAAATCGGGGACATCGAACCATTCGCCGTTCTTTTCGGCGGATAATCCGGCCAGGACCGCCGGCGCCGCGGTTTCCGCCGCCTTATAAACAGTGAGCAGTTCCTCAAGGTTGTATTTATCATCCAGCAACCATTTGCTGAAATGGCTGTATGGCCCGAAATCCAGTCCGCCATGGCCGCTATCGCGTATTTCCTTTGAGATAAGGTTGGGATTAAATTCCCAGGCTATTCGGGCCGGAGCCTCAGGCGATATGAAATCATCTCCCAGATAAACCAGGTCTTCCTTGGTGCGGGGGTCGCGGGATTGTTCCAGCACTCCTTTTGTTCCCATGACATGATGCCAATGCATGCTGGGGCCGCCTTTTTGCATAGTAGAGATTGTAAAGCCCGCTGCCATACGCATGATCGCGTCTTTTTCCGTGCGCATCAGGGCAACTTCCATATCCGCCATTGGAAGAAAGTCAAAAACATAACCCCGATCGCTGCGGGTTCCGACACAGGAAACGCGGGTAATCCGGTCGTCTATGACCCTGAGCAGCGGGCTGAGCTCATGGGGCAGATAATAGATCGGGTGCTTCATTTTCCAGATCCGGCTTTTGACCGCTTTCCTTCCCTTTAACACTTCGGCATAATGAATCTGCTCCCCGGTTGCCGGGTCCATATAAAAGCGCGTGGGTCCCATTCCATGCAGATATTCCCCCTGCGCATAGACGATTTTCCCCAATCGTCCTTCCCGGACCATTCTGCTCCACGCCTGGATTCTCGGCGAATAGCGCACTTGTTCACCCATCAAAAATTTCAGCCCGGTCTTCTCCGCCGCCAGCACCACCCGCCAGCAGTCCTCGATCGTATAAGCCAGTGGCACATCGCAATACGTGTGCTTGCCGGCGGCCAGCGATTCACAAACCAATGCGGCATTGTTTTCAGGCTCCACAACGACGAAGACCGCCTCGATATCGGCCTCTTTGAGCATTTTGCCGGAATCGCGATACAATTTGACGTCGCCGATACGATCTTTGTGGCGCTCTACGGTTTTCTGCATAAGCGGCTCGTATTTATCGCAAATTGCGGTCAGCTGATATCCCTTGATATTGAGAATATTCTTGATCGTTGAGCCCTGTGACCTTGGGCCACAGCCAATCACGCCGACTTTTGTCCTTTTCATTGCCAATCGCCTTTCCACTTGTGGTTATGTTCCTCGGCGGCACAATTACAGGTAAACATCACAAATAACGGACCACGATTTCATTTTGAGGGCTGCCATCCAGCAGCAAAACAAGCTGTCGGCTTTGCTCCAGAACCGCTGCCTTTGCTTCAACATTTCCCTTTACCAATTCCGGCGCGGTTGCCCTGCCCTCCCGGCAGAGAGGCAGAAGAACTGCGATCCTTTCGGCTTTGGCGGGATTCAGGATTTTGCACGCCAGCGCTCCCTTTTCATTATCCCACGACAGTTTATCCAGGCTTACTTGTCTGCGGCCGTCGTTAAATGCAACCCATTCCCGTCCGTTGACAAAATACATTTGTTTGCTTCGGGCATAGCGGACAACCGTTTCCATCCAGAAGTCGGTGCAAAACGGCCATCCTTTTAATTGACGGTATGCCGGGCCGGGGTGAAAATACGGATGGTAAACGCCATGGTATTTAAATGTCAGGTCGTCAATCTGATGAAGAGAATCGGCCATGGCCTTACCCAGAGTTTTTGACGGCAACAGTGACTTGTCAAATGACCAGCCATCGTCCGTGCTTATCGTGGCCTGTTCATAAAGGTTGATAATATTTCCGTTCGCATCCATGAACTTCACGGGCAACCCGCTCCCGTTGATATATCCTTCCTGGTATCCCGGCCCCGCGGCAAAATTGCAGTCAAGGTGGAATCCGTTTTCCGCAAGGAAAGCGGCATGTTCCGTCCAGCCCACCCAGATAACCGAGTGACCACGGTGAGCGACGGCTGAATACCCGTACCTTTTCAGGAAACCCTGTGTTTCCTTGTGCATATTATTTTGCACATCTTCCAGTGAAGGCAGACGGCTGCCCTGCCAGAAATGGATACCGAAGTCGTGCCCCTGCTCCATCAGCTGGCGCATGCGCGCGGGCGGAAGTTGCGCGAAGTCTTTTGTCATCAGATAGAGCGTATACTTGCCGCCCGCTGCTTCAACAATGGCGATGACCTTGTCCAGCGCTTCCGCCTGGAACCCATCACTGTCCCCGTCAATTAAGGCCACAGCCGGCGCCGCTTCCGGAAAATGCCATATGCGCGGCAAAGGTATCGGCGCGAGTTGATGAACAAGATCAACCAACAAATCCTGATGAATATCCGCCTGCGGTATATTTTTCAGCCGTCCATCCAGGTAGCCATAGAATAAATCGTTGGGTTTATATCCCAGGTCGCCATCGGCATCCGGCCGCGCGCTATGGCTGGCCTGTTCTTTCAAGCCCTGGTGGAACAGCACCGTGGAGAAGGCCAGGTCGTAGGCAAATGCGGCGGCGATGCCGCCGGCTGGATGCTTCTTCCAAAATATTGCCGGGAAACTTGTGCCGGCCCCAAGATCACCGCCAAAAAAAGCCGTTACTTGGCAATCAACGGATTGATAAAGGTCGCCATCGCCGTGGAATTGCAGGCTGTTGACCGGGCAGCGTGCCGCCGAGGGACTTACGGGATTGATGGTAATATAACCTTCCCGGATCATCGGCGTTACCCTGGTGACGCCGAAGATATCCGCCAATTCCGGTGGCGGGCGCGACGCGATCAATTTGCCGCCGCCGAGAACATAACGACGCAACAAATCGCATTGGGATTTTGCCAGGGGAACATTGGCTACGATGACCAGCGCGCGTTTATCCAGGCATTCAGCGGTCAAATCCTGCCGGGCAAGGTCGAGCGTCTCCCGGCCCATGATTCCCTCGATATCGAGGATTTCCCGGAGATAGGCGGAATACCGGTTCTCTCCCCCGGAGTGCACGACGACCAGGACGGGTGGCATCATGGCAGGCATACGAGTTTCCATACATCGCTTTCCATATTGTTCCCGGCCACCATCCAGAGCACGCCGGCATAAACGAACACGCTGGCAGCGTGGCGCGGCTTCCAGGGGGTATCGGGCATTTCGATCCACTTCACGCCGTCAGCCGAGCACCAGACATCATTTCGGTTTCGCGAGGTTTCGCCGCTCTTGGGATAGGCCCCTTCCAGCACCCATAATTTGCCGTCGAAGGCCGCTACATCGTGATAACTTCGCGGCAGCCACGGCGCGTTATTTGTATGACAGGTCCAATGCGCCCCGTCGGCGGTGCTCCAGACATCATTGAAATACTTTCGGCTGGGTGTAAGGGGCGTGTTATAGGTCCCTCCGCCAAGGACCCACATCCGTCCGTTAAGAACCGCCGCGCCGCCGATCATGCCGCGCGGCTCCCAGATGTCTCCCTGGGGTTCGATTTTGTCCCAGCGTATCCCGTCGGTGCTCCGCCAGAGATCGTTATAGAAAACCTGAGGCGCGCCATCCTCGACAAAGCCGGTCATGGTCTGCCCGCCCATGACCCAGATGGCGTCTTTAAAAATCACCGTATGCTGGAGCACCCGCGGCATCCAAGGCGGCTTTTGGCCGGGATTGACGCGCGTCCATGTTTTCCCGTCGGGGCTGTTCCAAATGTCAGGCTGATAATGCTTTTGGTTGGCATCGCCGCATATAATCCACATCTTGCCCTTGAAAACGCCATAGCCGGCGGTGTGTCTTCCTTCCCAGTCGTTATCGGGATCGAAGGACTGCGTGCCGAAGGTTCCAGGCTTGACCAGTGTCCAGTCCTTGCCGTCAACACTGCTCCAGACCTCGTTGTTGCAGATTCGAGGAAAAAACGCCCGGTCCTTTTCGCGGGGATTCCATCCGCCGATCAGCCACATTTTATTATTAAAAACCAGGGCGCCGGCGCCATCGCGCGGTGCGAATGCGGCCTGGCCGGTAATTTCAACCCATTGATATTTTTCCGCTGTTTGCGATTTCATTATTCCCGCCTCCATTAATGATTTTTCGTTGATGACAAGTATTGTGCGCTGACATTTCATAGCACGCATCACGTGATAATTCCCTATTTCGTGGACGGCCTTGCGCCTTTTGCGCGATGCGCCCCCGGCCGGAAGTCCGGCACTTCCAGGCAGGCCGATCCCTGCTCCGCCGAGCGAGCTGCCATTATCCCCGGAGCGGCCGTATCCGCCGCCTTGTAAACGTCAAGCGGCGGCGTTCGATCCTCCAGGATACTTTCCACAAATGTTGCCATCGGGTAATAATCAATCCCGCCGTGGCCGCTGGACAACGCTTCCGGCGGCGTGTGCAGTGTTTCGAACTCCCAGTTCAACTCCTCCGGCTGGCGCATGAACGCATCTGCCAGCCACATTTTCATCTTTTCCGCTTCACTCCGGTTGGTCTCCACTGCGCCCCTGGTGCCCACCAGGTTGTGCCAATGATACGGTGTGGGACATGGCGCCGTGAATCCGGCTGCCATCCGCATCAGCGTGTCCTTTTCCGTTTGCATCAGCGCCACCTCGAAATCCGGCACCGGGAACCATTCGTGATGATAGCTCTGGCGGCGTGTGCCCATGCACGTCACTCGCGTCACCCGGTCATCTAACACGTGCAACAGCGGGCTTAACTCGTGCGGCAGGTATAGAATCGGGTGCGGCATATCCCAGCACCGGCTTTTTGCGGCGCGCGGGTTATTGCGCGCTGCGTCGAGGCCTAAACGGGCCCCTGTTTCCTTGTCCATCCAATAACGGTCATCCCCCCGGCTATGCAGGTACTGGCCTTGTGCGAAAAGGATTTTGCCCAATCGGCCCTCGGCGACCAGCCGCTGCCATGCCCGGATATGCGGGCTATAGCGCATCTGCTCGCCCAACTGGAATTTCAACCCGCTCTTTTCCACCGCCAGCACGATGCGCCAGCACTCGTCGACCGTATAAGCCAGGGGCACGTCGCACATCACGTGCTTGCCTGCCTCCAGAGCCGCGCACACGAGTTCCGCGTTGTTGTGCGGTTCCACGCATATTACCACCGCTTCGATGTCCGCCTCGCGCAACATTTTTTGATGATCGATATAACACCCAAGTTCCGGATCGCCCGCCGCGTCAAATGTGCGCTTGACCAGCGCGGCGTGTTTGTCGCACACCGCCCGCAGGCGCATTCGCTTGCACTTCATGTAACTGTTGACCATGACCCCGTGCCCGCGCGGCCCGCACCCGATCAAACCGACTTTAACATTCTTTTGCATGATCATCCCCTGTAACCAGTCATTTGACGCCGAGCTTTGAGGCCAGATTATCAAACGCAATTTTTTGTTTATCTGCATCAGGGATCAGCGCGCACTGAAGTTGAACCACAAACTGCGCCGCGTCAAAGTACGGCATGTAACCGCCGAATAGCAGCTGGCCCGCGCCGCAGTTTTCGCAGACCAGTTCCGTGGCCCGCCATTTTTGTAAAGCCGATATATCCAGCATTACGTTGCGGCACGCGCGCAACAACCCCATGGTCTGCGTAACGGCAGAGGACAGTTTCGGGGCGAATAAAATAATGTTCAATTCCGGGATATTTGTAGCCAAATCATGCAGAATCGGCCATTCATATTCCGGCACGGCGGCATGACTCAATGCCGGCGTCATCTGGAAATCCACGTAAAGGATGATGCCGCGACCGGCCAGCCCTTCAAAGAATTCACGATACGCCCAGTGGTGCAGCGAAAAATTATGCAACGGCCCCGGCTGAAAGCGCACCACGCGAACGTTTGCACCGGAAAGTTCCTTCAAATATTCACTTGTATCGCGCGGCGACGACAATGCCCGCGGATTAACAAGCCAGGCCGGCTCCAGGCGCGGCCGGCGCTTAATTTCACGCATCAGCCGGCGGTTGCCGGCGATGCCGGATGCCAGCGCATCGGCATGCCAGACCACCGAGCGTTCAATGCCGATATCATCCATTTCCGCCAGCAATTCCGGTGCGGATTCGAAATGACTTAATGTTGGCGACGCAGGACGCCCCAAAAAACAATTGGCGTCAAAAAATCGCATGTCCATACTCCTTTACACCTCAATTCCCAGCAGGCGCGCGATATTGCCGCCCAATATTTTGCGCATGTCCGCATCGTAAATGCGAGCGGCCAGGACCGTTCCCATCCGGGTGACCATGTTGTTCAGCGGGAAATCCGAGCCGAACAGTAGGCGTTCGGAGCCGAACCATTCTACCGCCTGTTCGACGGCGCCCATGAGCGTCATGGTGGACGATGTGTCCCAGTAATAATTTTGACACTCCCGCATGGCCTGCACCGCTTCATCGTTGCGGATCGCCTCAATACCGTGCGCATGAATGAAAGTTGTTTGCGGATTAGCGCGCGCCAGGCAGGGCAACATGCCATGGATGATCACCGGCCAGCGATACCGGGCGCAATAGGCCCAGACATCCTGCCACAGCGGATCGGTGAACTTAACGCCGGCGCCGACCCAGCTGCTGTGCAATTTCAGCCCGACCATGCCGGCCGCCCGGCAGCGTTCAAGTTCCGCGAGCATCTTGCGCGAATCGTCGGCATTAAGATAGGCATACGCGATGAAACGTTTAGGCGCCAGCGCCGCGCCCTCCAGGGTCAGGTCGTTGCCGCGGCGATAATCCGTGCCGCAATAAAACACCACGCCGCGATCAATGCCCGATGCATCCATGACCTCCACGGTTTCCGCCACCTCGCGTTCCATCGGCATGCCGGTCAAATCCGTGCCGAAATGGCCATGATTGTCAATTACCAGCAGATTCGCGGGGCGCTTACCCGCGGCGATTTGATGATATATGTCCGAACGCCTGTTCATGATCCGATCCGCTCAGTTCTTCCTGGAAAAACCCTGAAGATTCTTGACGGTTTTCAAGACAGCGCAGTTTGCCATGAAAAAGGCGGGGTGTGTGCAATGTCGCTTCCCGCAAGGCAGGCTTTTCGTTTTCAATGTCGGCTCCGCCGCCCGTCGCCATAAAACCGGCGAATGAATTCCGCTCGCGAGAGCAGGTTGATTTTAGGATGAATTGCGATTGCCCGGGCGTGCCGGGCTTGACCCATCGCCGTGCTGACACCATCAATGCGCGGCAGCATCATGATCCGGCGATACCAGCGCCGGCGACTATGCTCATCGTATAAATTCGTATCGGCATACAAGTCCCAATGAAAGCCCTGCGGAGCGCCCATCTGCCAGCCATTCACATCCACCCGGACGGCAGCCGCAATAGGCACCAGTTCGTAATCATCGCTTGCCGCCCGCTCCGTCAATTCCAGCAATGAAAGATATTTTCCCCGCCGTCGGAACATGCAGTTTTGGTCCAGATCAACCAACACCCAGCGGCCGCCCATGTGGATTTCCATCAGGCAATGCCCGCAATTATAATTATTCAGCGTTCCCAGAGTGGACGCCTCCGCCAATCGCGAGCGCACACCCAACTCGCCGCAGAGCTGATGCGCGAATGAGCTGACCGGCCCACAGGTCAATATCAGCTTATGCCGCAGCGCCTTGCGGCAAAGTTCCCGGAATTCCAGGCGCTCGTCGCGATTGCCATGCGTGACGATCCAGGCCAGCGCCGACATCAGGGCCCGGGGATTGTGCCCGTCCCAGACTATCCGTTGCTGATTATCCTTCAGCGGATAAATAAAGCGGTAGAGACCCTCGCGGCGCAAATGATAATTTCGGCCATGCACCCGGTAAACGCCCGGCGGGATTACCAGGCGTCCCGGCAAATTGCGCCCTCGTCTTGTTGTGGAATCCAACTCGCATACTTTCATGCCCGCCAGTAGCCAGGCAATGGGCTGATCGCGACGCAAATTTTTCCGAATCATGCCTCACCTCATTCCGTATGTTAAAAAAACAGTTTCTTTCTTAAATACAAGTTACCGATCGTCAATCAGCTGCGATGCAAAAAAAAGGATAAATAGCGTTAATTGTTTAAAAACTAAGAGGTAAATCGTTTTATGTCAAGGATATTATGAATAAATATTCTTGATACCAGCAGGAAATAGTGCCGTTGTGGAACAGTTTGTTTAGAACGGCTGGCGACTGCCGATAGCACGTGCCAGAGTGACGGCATCCGAATAAGCGATGCCGCTGCCCGCGGGAATGCCCATGGCCGGCCGGGTCAGTTTAACGGCGGTACCGGCCAGCAGGTCGCGAATCATGCTGGCCGTGGCATCGCTTTCCACGTCCGCATTGAGCGCTAAAATCACTTCCTTAATCGGTTCCGATTTCAAGCGCAACGCAAGGGGTTCCAGGCGGAGCTGGTCGGCGCCGATGCCCAGCATGGGCGACAGTTTGCCCCTGAGCACGTGATAGCGCCCGCGATAGCCGCCGGCATTTTCAATCTGCAGGACATCTGAAGGCTCTTCCACCACGCATAGCAGGGAGCCATCCCGGGTGGCATCGGTGCAGAACCGGCAGGGGCCCTCGTCGCGCGAGGTCAGTGCCCCGCACCGCGAACAGCACCCGATCTTCTCGTCCACGCCCTGCAGGCTTGTGATCAGGTCCTTGAGGAGCCCCGTCTGATCGCTCACCAGTTTCATGGCCATGCGTTCCGCCGAACGGCGGCCGATGCCCGGCAATTTGCTGAAACAGGCGATCGCTTTATCAAGGGGGGGGAATGTTCTCATGTAACGACAAGGTGTTCAGTATTCGGTGTTCCGGGTTCGTCTCGCAATACGCGCGGGCAGCCTCAGCAAAGGTCAAACGACGTTACTTTTCGGAAAAGGTGCTGCTCAATCGACTGTTTCTCAATCATAAATCCAGCCCGCTTCGCGGAAAGTGTTCTGATATTCAGAGTTTAGGACATGCCCTCTGAATCCCGAACACTGAACACATTCCAAACAGTCACCATCCAGGTTATATACCCAATCCGGGAATATTCGGCAGGCCCATGTCAGCCATCATCCCCTTCATGTCGTTGGCGCTCATTTTTTTTGCCGCTTCCAGCGCGCCCTCGACGGCCGTCAGCAACAGTTTTTCCAGCGCCGCCGGCGGGCCTGCCTGCATGGCTTTGGGGTCAATGCGGATGGCGGCAATCGAGGCGTCCCCGCGGGCCGTGACGGTAACCATCCCGTTGCCGCTCGAAAATTCAACCGTCTTGGCCCGCAGTTGGGATTGCAGTTTCTTCATGTTTTTCTGCATGCCCGCCGCATCTTTGATCATCTTCAGGATATTCGTCATATGTTTGCATCCTTCGTTCTATTCCGCTGTCTGTTGTCCTTTGTCTTCCTATTCCCTGACTTTTTGAATGTCGCCGTTAAACATGTCCATCGTCTTTTGTACTGCCGGATCCTTGAACCATTTTTGTTTCTGCTGAAGGGATGGTTTGCCTGCCGGAAGTTGGGCCGTTGCCGCGGTGCTCTTCTCTGCGGGCGATGTGCGCTCAGTCAGCAGCTTTAAGTCTACGGTAACGGGGCGGCGCAGCACAGCGCTCAGGTTTTTCTGCAGGGCGGCGCGTGTTCGCGGCAGGCCGGCTTGCTCCATGCGCTCGGCAAATTCCGGGTCAAAGCCGATTGTCACGCGGTCATCCATTACGGCCGACGGCCGCGCATCCATAAGACAGCCTTTGGCCAACGAGACTGTTTTCCCGACCTTTTCGACAAGTTCCGGCCATATCTTCAGCAAGTGGGCCAACTCATCGCCGACGGGCCCATGTTCTTTCGGTTGGCCGGCAGCCTTTGCCGGGGGGACCGGGGCAAGCCCCGCCGCCTGACCGGGTAATGGGGCAGATAATGGGGGGGTGTCATTCCCAATGGCCTCAGCAAGCTGAGGCCTTACGTAGGGCGCGACCTCGCGTCGCGCCATTTCACCCTTGTTGCCATCATTCAGGGCAAGTTTCAATTTTTCGATCCGCTGCATGATTTCATCCAGCGAAACGACGACCGCCGCGCGCGAGCAGCGGATTAACGCGGTTTCCAGCAGTGTTTTTTTGGAGAGCGCATATGGCAGGCGATCCATGGTTTCCATCAGGATATCCGTAATGCGCAAAAGCCGGTCAACATTTGTCAGTGCCGCCTGGCTCTTTAGCGCGGCTATCTGGGCCGGGGTCAAGTCCAGGGCGGCGAGACCCTCTCCCACCTGCAGATACACGAGCAGGTTGCGGCTGTGTTCCAGGAGTTCCTGCAGGAGTCTCTGCATATCCTTGCCGTTTTTGTCCAATTCTTCCACCTGTTGAATTACTCCGGCAATGTCGCCCTGAAGCAGGGCGGTTGAAAGGGTTTCCAGGGCCTGACGCGGAACCAGGCCGAACACCGAGAGCACATCCTGCTCATGAATGTCCTTGCCCTGGAAAGAGATCAGCTGGTCGAGGGCGGATTCGGCGTCACGCAGGCCCCCTTCCGCCGCCCGGGCTATGGCAAGCATGGCGTCCTCGTCAATGATCACGCCTTCCTTCCCGGCAATCAGGCGCAGACGCTCGATCAGCAGGCCGGCCGGGATGCGACGCAAATCAAAGCGCTGGCAGCGCGACAGGATGGTGGCCGGTATCTTCTGCGGCTCGGTGGTGGCCATGAAAAACTTAATATGCGCGGGCGGCTCTTCGAGGGTTTTCAACAGGGCATTGAAGGCCTCCATGGTGAGCATGTGGACTTCGTCGATGATGTAAATCTTGAAGCGCTGGGTCGGCATGTATTTGATGGTGTCGCGCAGGGCGCGAATCTCATCAATGCCGCGATTGGAGGCGGCATCAAGTTCATGGACATCGAGGCTGGAACCCTCCGTAATTTCCCTGCATGCGTCGCAATGGTCACAGGGCGCGGGAGTCATGCCCTCCTTGCAGTTCAGTGCCTTGGCAAAAATGCGCGCGATGGAGGTTTTGCCGATACCGCGCGGACCAACAAAAAGATAGGCATGCGCCACGCGATTCATCCGGATGGCGTTAGTCAGTGTTTTAACGACGTGATCCTGGCCGACAACATCCTGGAACTGTCTGGGCCGCCATTTGCGCGCGAGCACTTCATATTCCATGATCATCCATCCTTATTTTTTCTTTTCCAACCGAAAGCCCTTAAATTCCAGGAAAATCGATGCGAGCATACCTTGTGCATTCAGCCGATGCAAGCCGGCAGTCTGGCATTAAATTCGCACGTAACAACGTGCGAATAATGGTCAATGGATCAAACTCCGCCGCACTCTGCCGCAGGATAACGGGTCCTTGATCGGCAGCGCAAGCGTAAGTGGATTTTGATTGATCGTGAGATTCGGCCTTCCTATCGGGGTTCAAGCATGCTTCGTCCGGCCGCATCAACCATTCCGATCTACACGCATTCCACATTACCGAGGAACACCCAGTTATCGCCGAACCGTTCCGTGACGGCAAAGCGGATGCGGGCTGCATGCGTAACCGGATCCAGCAAACCCGCCGAAACCTCGATTTGGCCGGGGCGGAATCCCCCGGGCAAGCGGATAATCTTTTCAAGCCACGCATCGCCGGGCAGCCAGGAGCGCACGTCCACTTCATCGAATTTTATAATTTCCTCGCGGGCGCCCTGGCGCAAGCGGAGCGCGAAATCATAGCGGCGATACAGCGGCGCCACGCCCACATTCTCGATCCAGGCTTCAAATAGAATTGTGCCGCCCGGGCTGACTTTCCGGCTGATGGTGGCCTGTCGGAAGATGAACCGATAGCCGATCTTTTTGCAGAAGGCCAACAGCTTGTCAAGCCATGGCGCCGGGAGCGCGGTCGATTTGGGCATGAAATAGGTTGTATGATATTTTAAACCCTGTTCGAGAATAAAATCCAGATCGAACTGGAGCTGATACTGGTGCATGGGAACATCCCAGGTTTCGAAGTGGACCGGCGCCCGCCGCCAGGCATCCGTGGCGCCGGCTTCCGGCACGCGCCGGGGATAACAGGCGTACATATGGTTCCAGCTGAGGCGCACATCGGATTGGCTGCATTGCCAACGCAGGTCGCCGAAAGAATCCGCCCGCCACCCGCCGCCCCGGGAGACACTCGCCCGCATCTGGTCGCCGTCTTCCGGATTGCCGGCAATAAGGGCCAGGCGCGGCGTGTGGCTGAAGGCTTTTTGCCAGAGTTCGGCAAAGCGATCGCATTGTTCCTGGCAACAACGGCCGTCGCCCTCGCCCCATGGGCCAATGAATGCCACATCAATGGTTTCGAGCAGGGGGTTAGCGTCATACCGCCGTGCAAATTCGCGGACCAGGCCGCCCCATAGCTCAAGATATTCACTGGATTCATAGACCGGCACCTTAACCTTCCAGTCACGGAACGCTGTTTTAGGGTAGCGGTCGTCATACCAGGAGGGTAATGCCGGTTGGCCTGCGGTTACGAACCCGAATGGCATCAGGCGGACGGCGAGGGTCTGGCCGCGTTCCCGGCAGGCTTCCATGGCGCGGTCAATAACGGAGAAATCATGTTGCCCCTGAATCGGCTCAAATTTTTCCCAAAACCACCGGCAATAGGCCACGGTGGAGGGGAGATAGCCCTCGGGGAATACAATCCTTGGCGAATATCCGGGGATACCCGTCGCCTTGTTTCCCTTAGCCAGGGCTCCATCCAAAGGACCCTCCTCCGACCAGGCCGAGCTTGAATAGAGCGGGTCGCCGTTAAAACGCTGGAAGGTGCAACAGCCTTTATGCGGATTGGCCAGATATTCATCCGTCGGTGAAGGCCGGAAAAAGTTTATCGCATCCATGTCGTAGTGTTTCATCGAATTGTTTCTCCTACCCCGCTTTGTTTACCGCGGCCAAAAGCGGAATAAATATGACTTGACGGTTACCGGTATCTTTTATGGAATCATCCATTGTTCAAAATGCGGCCGCCGGGCGGATCGCAGATCACGGTGTCCTTTGGCGGCGCAGCCGTGTCCTTCTGCGGATAGTCGAGGGTATAATGCAGGCCGCGGCTTTCGCGCCGATCAATGGCCGACCGTATGATCAGTTCGCCCACGGCGGCGATATTGCGCAGTTCCAGCAGGTCGCAGGTGACGAGATAATCAAAATAATACTGCTGAATCTCGCGCCGCAGGTTGCCGATGCGGCGGCGGGCGCGCTCCAGGCGCTTGTTGGTGCGCACAATGCCCACGTAATCCCACATACAGGTGCGCACCTCGTTCCAGTTGTGTTCGATGACAATCGCCTCATCGCTGGGCACCGCTGTGCCTGATTGCCAGGCGGGGATCGCAAGCGTCGGTCGGGCGCGGGGCAAGACGCCGACGGTTTCAGCCATGGCATGCGCGCAGACCAGCGCTTCCAGGGTCGAGTTGCTGGCCAGCCGGTTGGCGCCGTGCAATCCCGTGCAGGCCACTTCCCCGCAGGCATAGAGTCCCGGGAGTGACGTCGTTCCATCCACGGAAGCTTCCACCCCGCCACAGAAATAATGCGCCGACGGCACCACCGGGATCAGGTCGGAGCCCATATTGATTCCGAATCGGGCGCAGGTCATGTAAATATTCGGGAAGCGTGTTTTAAGGAATTCGGCCGGCTGGTGACGAATGTCAAGATAGACACAGCGCGAACCGCTGACCTTCATTTCTTGATCAATGGCGCGCGCAACAATATCGCGTGGCGCCAGCGACCCGCGCGGGTCGTAACGTTCCATGAACGATTCGCCGCGCGCATTGACCAGAACGCCGCCCTCGCCGCGGACCGCCTCGCTGATCAGAAATGTCTTGGCTTCCGGGTGATACAAGCAGGTGGGATGGAATTGGATGAATTCCAGGTTTTTGATCGGCGCGCCCGCGCGCCAGGCCAGGGCCACGCCGTCACCGGTGGCGATATCGGGATTGGTGGTATACAAATACACCTTGCCGCCGCCGCCCGTAGCCAGCACGGTGAACGGCGCGCGAAAGGCCGCGATCGCGCCTGTGCGGGTATTAAGAAAATAGCCGCCCACGCACCGGTTTGTCCCATCTGCGCCCAGCCAGCCGGTCGTGATCAGATCAATGACCGCGCAGTGCTCCAGGATGGTGGCGGTCGGTTCGGCGCGAATGCGGTTGAGCAGAATCTGCTCAACTTCCCTCCCGGTGATATCTCCGCAATGCAAGACCCGCCGGCGCGAATGGCCGCCCTCGCGTCCCAGATCATAGCCGGTGCCGGGGGGGCCGGGCCGCTCGGCAAATTTCAAGCCGAAGGATTCCAATTCCGCAATCCGCGCCGGCCCTGCGCTGATGATCGTCCGCACGACCGATTCATTGCACAGTCCGTCGCCGGCGACCAGGGTGTCGCGGACATGTTCCTCAAAACTGTCATCAGAGGTTACTACGCAGGCAATGCCGCCCTGGGCATAATTCGAGTTGCTTTCGGCGCTGTCCTTCTTGGTCAGGATGCCGACCCGGCCGTGGCGCGCGAGGTGAATGGCCGACATCAGGCCGGCGATGCCGCTGCCCACAACCACAAAATCAAAATCCAATATATCCATGAATCGCTCCAGCTAACGCGGGCTAACGCCCGCCGCGTCACTACGCTTACGCTCCGCCCCGTCGCTCCGCAGCGGAGCAAGGGGCTGCTTTGCTACAGACGCGGCAAGCGTCGTGGCTCCCCAAATAAAAACAACCTCACCACAGAGACACGGCGTTACCGCGAGACTTCTCCTTTCGTGTTCTCTGTGTGGAGATGGAAGGAGATCAAGGAGCCGTCATCACGCTCCGTGTCTCCGTGGTGAATCCCCTCTTGGTTTTACATTTTCTTGTTTTTTATTGCAGTTCCAGATTCTTTTGGCGCGCGCCCAATCGCTGCCGGGCCTGCCGGCGGGCATACGCGATGATATCCACCAGGGCTGCCACATAGATAAATATCGCCAATCCGAACCAGGCCAGCACCTTGAACAGGGCGATTTCCCGGAACGGCTCGCTGCTGCCCTTTTCCGCGAAATCCAGCGCAATGCGCAGATTCGTCATCAAAGGCATGACCACAAGCAGGAGCGTCATGACAATGCAGATGACGAACGCCACCAGGAACAGCGAGCCGCACAACCACCGTCGCTGTACAAAGTGTCCCACACCCGGGCAGGCTGCTGCCGAAAAAAACAATGCCAGGCGCGTGGAAAATCCGGGGGCGCTTGTATCAATCGCCATATCGCCGGTTCCTTTCTTCCGTTATCCTGGTATTACCGCGGGCGCGGGTTGATGGCGCTTTTCCACCATGACCTCGTGAATCTTGGAACGCCGGATTTTGCGCACGATGAACACCATATCCGCAAACGGGATGGCGCGCTCGATGGGCGGCGGTTTCTTGTATAATGCGCATAGCCAATCATTCAAGTTGGCAGGAAGATCCGGGAGATCGAATTTTGTTTTTGCCCTGAGCGTTGCCAGGCTCACGCCGCCGCCGGCCAGGAAGCGGACTTCTGAAATTGGAATGACGTGGCTGGGCAGAACATCGTATTCGTCTTCCAGGTCGCCGACAATGGCTTCCACTACATCCTCCAGCGTTACCAGGCCCACGGTTTTGGCCTGGTTGTTTTTTACGACCGCCATGTGCTGGTAGCCGTGGGTCAACTCCTTCAGCAGGTAAGGAACCAGGAGCGCGGCGCTTACCGTCAGCACCGGACGCGCAATGCCTTTAAGCGAGGGGTCCACGGGATTGATCTGCAGGGCGCTGACGATATCCTTCACGTTTACGTAGCCGATAACATCGTCCATGTTGCCGTCCCGCACAAGGATGTAGCGGGTATGATGATGAATATGCGACTCAATCAGGGCCTCGGCCATCGTCATGGCCGTGGAAAGATATTTAATTTCGTCGCGCCCGACCATGATATCCTGGACCCGGGACTGCGAGAGCTTGATGCTGCGCGAGACGATATCAACCTGTTCGCGCGAAATCAGCTTGTTGACGGAAGCGGAGCGGGTCAGCAGAATGATATCGTTCAGCGGATCCGCCGCTGTCCGGCGCTTGTTACTTCCCTGGAAGGGGCGGTTCATCCACTCGAGCACGGCCACCAATGGGCGAAGGAGACGGGTGCCATAGGCCAACGGCCAGGTAATTATGCCGGCCAGTTGGCGCTTATGAATTACCCCGATCGTCTTCGGCAGGTAGTCCGCCCACTGAATGATCGCCAGTGAAAAAAGAAATGAAAAAACGCCGATCCATTTGTGCCCAAACAAATCGCTGAAAAAAACGCCCGACACGGCGGCGCCGCAAATATTGGCCAGGTTATTAACAATCAGGATGGCCGCGAGCGGTTTAGCAACGTTTTCCTTCAGCCTGCGCATCATGTCCGCCATGCGCGGTCTCTTCTCGGCCAGTGCAGCGATATCCGCCGCGGAAAGACTGACGAAACAAGCTTCGGTCAGCGCCGAGAAAAACGAAACGCCCATCGAAATCACGATGGATAAAATCAGCAGAATCATGGAATACTCCTTGAATGGCATGAAACGATTACACTTTGTGCATACCACAGGATGCCTTGTTCTGCAAGGGAAATGCATCCGTCTGTCCGCGCGTGCCGGACTATGGCGGGCAGGCTGCCCCTCCAGGAATGCCGGTGTTTTCGCGATATTGGAGGGCGACGGGCCTCCGTCGCCGCAGTCTAACGGCGGCAGGGGCCTGCCGCCCTCCATAATCATTTTTCGGTTTAGGTTGCGGGCATTAGCCCGCCTTAAAATAATTATTGCCTACACAATAATTATTGCCTGGCAGGAGTCCTTGGCTTATAGTTTTTCCATGAGCGCTAACGAACCAAAAAATCCCATCGACGATTGGCGGAAGCAGTTTCAGGACATTCTGCGCGAGGCCCAGGCCAATCCGCTCGTTCAACCCGGCGCAACTCCTGACTCGGCCGGCCGCGGCGGCGCCCCTGCGGATGGAGATCAGGCGACGGCCGAAAAGCTCAGGCGCATCCGCGAGTTCAACCTGAAACCGCGTGATATCCGGGATTATCTCGACCGTTTTGTCATTCAGCAGGCGGAGGCCAAGAAAGTATTGGCCGTGTCGATCTGCGACCATTACAACCACGTGCGGCAATGCCTTGAAAACCCGTCCCTGCGCGAGCGCGATTATGCCAAGCAGAACATTGTCCTCCTGGGTCCCACGGGGGTGGGCAAGACTTACCTGATGCGTTGTATCGCCCGGCTGATCGGCGTGCCGTTCGTCAAATCCGATGCCACCAAGTTTTCCGAAACCGGCTACGTCGGGCATGACGTCGAGGACCTGGTCAGGGACCTCGCGCGCTCCGCCGGCGGCAATGCGGGCCTGGCGCAATATGGAATAATTTATATAGACGAAATTGATAAAATCGCCGGAGCGCCAACCTCCTACGGCCGCGACGTCTCCGGGCGCGGCGTACAGGTCAACCTGCTCAAGCTCATGGAGGAAACCGACGTCAGCCTGCAGAGCCAGACCGACCTGCTCGGCCAGATGGAAGCCATCATGCAACTCCAACGCAGCGGTCAGCCACCCCGCCGAATCATTAACACGCGCCATATACTGTTCATTGTAAGCGGCGCCTTTGACCGCCTGGCCGAGCGCGTCAAACAGCGCGTCAGCGTGGCCCCCATCGGGTTCACGCAGACCTCCAAACCCCCGCGGGCCGACTATGAATACCTGAAACTGGCCCAGACGCGGGACTTTATTGATTTCGGGTTCGAGCCGGAATTTATCGGGCGGCTCCCCGTTCGGGTGACCTGCGATGCCTTGACCGCCGCCGATCTTCAGCAGATTATGCTGACCTCGGAGGACAGCATCCTGGCGCAATATCGCCAGGATTTCAGCGGCTACGGGATCGATTTTACGATTACCAAGGAGGCCATTGCGGAAGTCGCCGCACGGGCCATTGGCGAGCAGACCGGCGCACGCGGGCTGATGACCGTGATGGAGCAGGTCTTCCGCAATTTTAAATTTCAGTTACCCTCGACCGCCGTTAAAAACTTTGAGGCTGATTCCGACACCGTCACCGACCCGGAAAGCGCACTCAAGAAACTGCTGCGCAAGAACCAGCGCTCCCAACGCAACCTGCTGAAATCGGAAGTGGCTGAATTCGCGCGCCGCTTCAAGGAGGAGCATGCCCTGGACCTGGTATTCAGCGACGATGCCGTGGATCTGCTCGTGGAACTGAGCACGACGCAGGACAAAACCATGCGCACAATTTTCAGCGAAAAATTCCGGGACTTCCAGCACGGATTGAAACTGATCTCCAAAAACACGGGCCGGACCGAGTTCGAGATTACGCGGGCAATTGTCGAGGCGCCCGACCGGGAGCTGTCCCGGTGGGTTGTTGAAAGTTTTCAGCGGCCGGCGGATGAAGAAAAATAAAACAGGGAAGACAGGCGTTATGAAAAGACAAAAAGTTGCCGTAATCGGGACTGGCTATATAGGCGTGGTGCACATTGAGCAGTTGCTGCGTCTGCCGAGTGCCGAACTGGTGGGCGTAACGGACAAGAATCAGACCCTGGCGGCGGAGGTCGCCGGGCGCTTCGGCATTCGGCGTGTCTATGCAAGCGCCGAAGAAATCCTGGCTGACCCGGCTGTCGAGGTGGTTCACAACTGCACGCCTAACAATCTGCACTTTAGCCTGAATAAACAGGCGCTCCTTGCCGACAAGCATGTACTTTCGGAAAAACCGCTGGCGCTCAGCGCGGCCGAATCTGGCGAATTGACCCGTCTGGCCCAGCAGCGCGGACTTACCACGGGCATCAACTTCTGCTACCGCTACTACCCCGTCGTGCAGGACGCGGCCGTGCGCGTGGCCCGGGGCGACATTGGCGCGGTCTATAACATTCTTGGACATTATTTGCAGGACTGGCTGCTCTATCCAACAGACTATACCTGGCGGTTGGATCCCAAGATGGCCGGCGCTTCCAACATTGTGGCCGATCTTGGCAGTCATTGGTGCGATCTGGCCCAGTTTATCTCTGGCCTCAAGATCACGGAGGTCATGGCCGAACTGCGCACAATTTTGCCGATCCGCAAACGGCCAAAGCACGGCGCCACATTGACCTTTGCGGTCGCCGCCGACATCGCACAGGAGGATGTGCCGGTTTCCCTGGACGAATACGGCGCGATGCTGTTGCGATTTGAAAATGGCGTTAACGGCACGTTCACCACGTCCCAGCTGGCCGCCGGCCGCAAGTGCAACATCGATATCCAGGTCTACGGGGCCAAGGGCTCGCTGGCCTGGAACCACGAACGCTCGGCGGAGCTCTGGCTGGGCCATCGGAACGAGCCTAACCAGATTTTCTTCGAGTCGCCAAACCTGCAGGCGGAATCCACGCGCCGCTACGCCAAACTGCCCTCCGGCCATCCAATGGGCCATATGGATGCCGTGCTGAACCTTTTTGGCGATTTCTACGGGGCCATTGCGCTCCGGCAGGCGCGCCGGCCGGTGACATATCGCTACCCGAATTTCGAGGCCGGTCATGACGAAATGCGCGTGCTGGAGGCAGCCATCGCATCGCGCAAGAGCGGAACCTGGGCAAAGGTGGGATAAAGACAGACGACGGGCGACAGCCTGACAGGAAATTGTTTTTAGGTAGCCGCGCCCGCCCGCCTTCGGCGCGCCTTAGTACACCGGCTCATAAGTTCGCTAACGTATTAACCTCAAACACGAGATGCCTCGACTTCGCTACGCTCCGCTCGGAATGACAGAGGAAAGCCTGTCATCCCGGGCGAAGTCGAGGGATCTCCATGCCGGTCCATACGTTGGTGTATTTACACCGATGCATACTTAGGCGACCAGGGGCATGGATTCTTTCGGCGGCCATCCGGCTATGCCGGACCGCAGCTACAAGAGTCCGCCCATTAAGGCGTTAAGTGCTCACGTGTTCCGCATGGTCTGGCGTCATTCTTTTATCTTCTCCGGTCCGTCGTCTGCCGTCTGTCGTCCGTCTTCAGTCCCTCATCCGTTCTGCAGCCGGGTCGCTGATCTTCAGCGCCGCGAAGGCGGTGCGGCGTTCCACGCAGGACGGGCACACGCCGCAAGGTGTATCCTTGCCGCGGTAACAGTTCCAGGTCTCGGCGTAATTCACGCCCAGATCCAGGCCGATTTTGACGATCTCGCTCTTGGAATTCGTCATGAAGGGCGCATGCCACGCGCCGCGCGTGGGCCGACGTTTGTTTCGTTGCCTCGCCTTCCCCCCTGTCGTCCGCCGATGTACGTTTTGTAATTTTCACTGATCACTGACAACTAATCATTTATCGTCTGAAGCCAGTCGCTTAACGCTGAAATCGGCAATGATTTTGGAAGGCGCCAGGCCGTAACGCTTGTGGAAAATGCGTGCGAAATAATGGGGATCTTTGAAGCCTACGGCGGCTGCAACTTCGTTGACGTTCAATTGGGTTGAAATGAGCAATTCTCGGGCGTGAGACAGGCGCAAGGTAAGCCGATAGGCAACAGGACTCATACAAAATGCTTTCTGAAACAACATCCCCGCATGTTTTGCGGTCAATAATAATTGACTGTAAATATCTTCCATGGCTTTGTCTTTGAATGCCTCATTTTCAATCAGTTCCTTCAATCGCACCGCCTCTCGATGAATATTGGTTCCATGGCCGCGAGGTGTTGCCTCGCAATATAGCGCCAGCGCTCGCAGGAATAAGGACGCTTTTTGGATTTTATCGGTCAGGGCATTTCCATAAATGGACTGAATGGCTTGGAAATGTTCGATTAAGGAGGCGGCGTCAGCCGTTGAGATGGGTTTAAGGAAAGGCACGGACATTTGCTGGTCGTCGAAGGACACGCGCGTATGCCGGGGATTCTGCGGATCTGAGCCGATCAACCCATGCCCGTTAAAAATCGCATAAAGGCCGTTGATGTTGCCCCTCTGCTGATCCTGGTCCCAGGTGCCGCGGGGAATCAAGATGCACATAGGTGGGGTAACGGCATAAAGGTGTTTATTCAAACAATAGTGCGGGCCGCCTTCCGTGTAAACCGAAAACATGTCGCAGTTGGTAATGCTTCCGCGTGTTCGCGGTGCATTGAGAAAAACGCGGTCTACCTTTATCGCAATGATCGTTATAGTGTGCCGATGAATATGGTGTAACATAAAATGTACCCACAATCGGAAATTAATCCCGCTATTTTCAAAATAAGAAAAAATATAACGTATGAAATATATTAGTGCAATACAAGAGAACATAAAGCCAACCGCATCAGGAGACACAAAGATGCCGAAGAACAAGATTCCGGTAGCCATTCAGCTTTATTCGCTCCGCGACGTGGCCCCCACGGACGTTCCCGGAACACTGCGCAAGGTCGCCGCCATGGGGTATGCAGGCGTGGAGTTCGCCGGCTACTACAACATTGACGGAATCACCCTGCGAAGATTGCTCGCCGACTTCGCGCTGTGTTGCGCGGGCGTGCACCTTGGATTGGACGCCTTGGAAGGCGACGCCTTCGAGAAAACCGTGGCGATGAACAAGCTCCTCGGCAACGACCGCCTGATTGTCCCCGGCGCCGACCTCAAGAACCTGTCCCAGACCATCGACCGCCTGAACGCCGCACATGTTCGCGCCAAGGCGTGCGGGATGCGCGTCGGCTTCCATAATCATACGCATGAGTTCGACCTTGAGAACGGCGTAACCAAGTTCGACCGCATATTCTCCGAAACGCCGGACGACTTCCTGGTGCAACTGGATATCGGCTGGGCCACCTGCGCCGGGCAGGATGTCGCCGCCATTCTGCGAAAGTACAGCAAGCGCCTCGAGACGGTGCATGTCAAGGAATTCAGCCCCAACAATCCCAAGGTCGCCGTGGGTGAAGGATCGGTCAAGTGGCCGGCGATTTTCGATATCCTCGAGAAGGAAACCTGCGTGCAATGGTACGTCGTCGAACAGGAACAGTTCGCTATCGGCCCGATGGAGAGCGCGAAATCCTGCATTAATTATATTCGCAAGCTGGGGCGGTAAACAGTCCGTAACTTAAAGGGAGTCCATAACAGTCCATACATGGTAGAGCCGGTTTTTCCGCCACAGGCGGATCCGCCTCCGGCGGAACACCGGCTATAGCCGACATGAAGTCGGCTCTCCCTGTTTTCAGTGTATGGACTGTTATGGACTGATTAATAAAGGAAAAACCATGACCATCAACGTTGGAATCATCGGCGCCGGCGCCATTGCCGACGATCACTGCAACGCCATCCATCGCTACAGCGGCGCCTCCCTGGCGGCGGTGGCCGAGATTAACCCCGAACGCCGGGACGCTTTAAAAAAGAAGTACGCCATCCCGAAAGCGTATGAGCAATGGACGGATCTCGTAGCCGACCCGGACCTGCATGCCGTGGTCATCGCCCTACCCAATGTGCTGCATGCCCCGGTCAGCCTGGCCGCCCTCCAGGCGGGCAAACACGTGCTGCTGGATAAACCATTTGCCCTGAAATATGCGGAAGCCAGGCGGGTCGTGGATGCAGCCAGACGCAAGCAGAAGGTGCTTATGCTTGGCATGAACCAGCGCTACCGTCAGGATTCGCAGATGCTGAAGGAACTCGTCGACCGCGGCGAACTGGGCGAAATCTATCACGCCAAGGCGTTCTGGTATCGCCGAATGGGCTCGCCCAAGTTCGGCACCTGGTTCGTCAACAAGAAGCTCTCCGGCGGCGGATGCATGCTCGATATCGGGGTGCATAATCTGGATCTGACCCTGTATCTGATTGACAACTGGGAACCTGTCTCGGTCAGCGGGCAGATCTATGGCAAATTCGGGCACCGGGGCATTGGCGAAGGCGGATGGGGTAAATCAGACTGCAATGCCAGACTGAAATTCGATGTCGAGGATTTTGCCACCGGGCTGATCAAGTTCCGCAACCAGGCAACGCTTGAACTGAACATTTCCTGGGTCCTCCATCAGGAACAGGCTGACCGCAACAACGTGGAACTCTACGGGACCGAGGCGGGAGCTTCTCTGGCCCCCTTGAAACTTTTCCGTCAGGCGAAGCCCTCGGGTGAATACGAGGTGGTGGTTCCGCAGAACGTGAAGATTCCGCATCGCTACGAGAGCCGCCAGTTCAACTGGCTGGATGCCATTCTTGGCAAGGATAAGCCGCTCTGCACCATGGACCAGTCGCTGGTGGTCCAACGCATCCTGGACGCCATTTATGCATCCTCGGCCAGTGGCAAGGAAGTCCGCCTCCGGTAGCCGGTACTGCCGCAGGATGGTTGCGGCGTTGGGCCGACCCGAAGGTGGATTTATCGCCGGATGGTATCACGATCGGGGCGCCGCAGGACACAGTCAGGAGGCAACCACCGCAATGTGCGATGAAATTTTGGCCGTCAGCCAGGAAATACGGAAAAAATATCCTTTCTAGACTTCCGAATGAATTCCCAGGTAAACGGGCTTCAGAAACAAATGGGTTTTGTTTGAAATGTCTCCCGGAGGTTCTTATGACATTGCCGGGGTTGAAACAGAAAAAGACCTGGAGGAGCGGTTTAATGATCGTTAGTTCACGGCTGATCGGCTGCGGTTCGCAGCAGACTGTATTCGATGGAAGATGGGCCAAATAACAATAAGAGGGACAATTGATGAACAAGTTTATATCCATGGCGTTAACGACGGCAATGTTGGCGGCGGTGAATTCCGGTTATGGGGCTACAAAGGTTGGCGTTTTCTCCCAGAATGCGAGAGATGTTGCAGTGAAAGAGATAACCCGGACTTTGGAAGAAAAAGGCATGGAGGCGGGGACCTTTACGGGCAAAGATGTCAGCGCAGGGAAGATTTATGATTATGATGTCCTTTTTTTTGGCGGCGGCTGGAGTGGATACGACTGGCTTAATTTACAAGGCAGGATGCATCTTGTGGAATTTGTGCAGAAGCGCGGCGGCGGGGTCATCTTTTCCATGTTCCGTTGCGGGGTTGCGGCTAGGAGCAGTATCCGGCCCATATTCCCGGAAATAGCCTGGGCCTACAATAAATCAAACGGGCCGGGGATTATCATTGCCGACAAAAACCATCCCATTGCTCAAGGGCTTCCGGAGAAGTTTATGACTCCATTCAATGACCACGCGGTCATGCGATTGGGGCCGGACGGAGAAGTTGTTGCGCGCGATTCCAATGATGACGTAGCCATCGCCTGTGGGCAGGTCGGCAAAGGCCGGGTGGTCTTTATCGGTCCCTGGATCGGGATAGACGGCGATGGAAAAGAAATATATCCCATTCCTTCCAACGACGAGAAACTGCTTTTAAACAGCATCGGGTGGATAACGGCGAAATCGTCAAGGGAAGCCGGCGGGGATAACGTCATAAGCGAAGAAGTAAGACTGAAAGTGTTAAGGAGAGAACGAACCTGGGACTGGACGCATGACGAACGGGGATTTGACTCAAAGCCGGGCATATTGACCGCGCAAATGTTTGAAGAGCAAGCGTCGTTGGACGACTTGTTGTATCGGATCAGGGGCTTGATGCCTTACGCCGCCGGCGACCTGCTGAAAAGCAGCATGAAGTTAGAGGAGAGGGTTGCCGCTCTCACGAACAGGCTGGATGTTGTTTATGAGCTGAGCAAGAGGGAGAAGAAAACCGAGATAAATAAAATGGGGGCGGCCGAGTTGGAGAAGACGCCGGAATGGAAGGGAAGATTTATTTTCACCAATGTGGTTGAGTCCTGCCGTAAAGAAGCGGAGGAGCTTGAGCAAATCATCGGCCCGCTAAAGACGAAGGCCGCGAAAGCGAGATTGGAAAAAGAGCGGCAGGAAGATGTAAGTAAAGTTCCCGAGTTGATAAAGCAACTGAGCCGTGAAGACCGACCGTCAAGGGCCGAAGCGGCCCTGGAACTGGGAAGGATCGGGGATCGGCGGGCGATATCGGCGCTGATAGCGGTCCTCAAAGACGGAGAATATCCGCTAAGAAGGAACGCCATTTATGCCCTTTCCTGGATGCAGGCCAAGGAGGCCGTGCCAGAGCTTTTAAAGGCGGGTGTAGACGCCAAAGACACGCCGACGAAAAGAAGAATAGTCCAGGCATTGGGAATGATTGGCGATGAAAAGGCCGAAGACTTTCTGATTGGCAAGTTGAGCGACAAAGATTACCACATCCTTCAGAACGCGATTCTTGCCCTGGGCTGGCTGAAGAGTAAAAAGGCCATACCTACGCTCATTAAAAAATTAGAGGATGAAAACATAACCCGGGAAGAAAGGGCCTGCGTGGTAAGGGCCCTTGGGCATATCGGGAACGAGAGTGTAATACCCGCTTTGCAGAGCGCCGCAAAGAAATTCCATGAAAAGTTACCCACTACGGGGACAATCGCGTATTACGATTATATCCCCATGCAAATGCTCTGCGAGTTGGCCACAGGCGAAATAAAAACAGGCGGGAAGAGCGAAAAAGGAATAAGTCAGCAGGATTTCTTAAGGGAAAAGGAAAATTTTTATTGGCTTACAAAAAAATACAACGCCTTTCTGGGCAGGTTGTTCCACTATGGTGATCTTACTCATTCCCAAATGAGCCAGATCATCCGCCAGGCCGGTTATGCTGGCGTAACCGGTTTCATGGGATATACCGATGGTCTTTTTGCGCGGGTCTTCAAGGGGGAGGCGCCGGCATATGAGAAATATTCCGCTCATCTTGCCAAGGTAGAGGACTATTCGCCCCTGTTTACGGAAGAACACATGAAGGTTCTGCCTGAATGGCGGCGGAATACCACGACGATTAATGATAAGGCGAGTTTCGAGTATGACATCATGCGCAGGGGAAACTATGAATGGCTTGGCGGATTCTGGTCCGAGGAGTGTCTCAGTTGGGCGCATGGCAAACGGGAAGGCAAAGGTTATATGAATGACGGGGAATTCCGGGAGTATTTGGGTCGGAAGTACAGTCCTCGGGAACTGGCCGGTTTTGGAATCAATGATATAAAAGCGGTTAAAATACCCGCGATGAATGATGAAGGCCGGAAGGAAAAATTTTTGTTCGCGGAGTATATGGAATTTGTGGCCGATAAAGGCATGGATGAGTATGGCGAGACGGCCGACTGGCTGAAACAAATGCGGATGAGCACGGAATTGCTTTACAATTTGGGTTCAAGATATGTCAAGGGAACATCAACCTACATTTCAGCCTATCCAAAGCTTGGCTATGCGCTTGGTAGTTATGGCCCGCAGAGTTATAGCGACCATTCCTCGGAAAATAACTTCAACCTTGAGATGCACCTCGACGGTGAAACCAGACCTGTCCACGGTCAGTTTTATACTCACCAGGCCTACGGCAATGCGAGCGTGGAACGAGGCTTCGCCTCAAGCTTCCTGCACGGTCAGTTCTTCTTTGAGATGACTTGGATGCAAATAGAAAAAAGGCCGTGGGGTCATATGAACGCCTGGGAAAAAGGGCGCTTTGATGCTGCCGAAAGACAATTCCAGAAAGGCCGGGCCATCAGCGATTACCTGATGCAGGCGGAAAGTCCCAAGCTGATTGCTCTGCTATATTCAGGCCGCACGACGACCTTGAGCTACGGCAAGGGTTCTCCGGACAGTTTGGGAGATAGTAGTAGTAGTCGAAAACATCGTTATACCCAGAACCAGCAGGGGATCTGGGAGACGCTTGTGCAGTCGCATTTACCGGTTGATATCCTGTGGCTGGAGACTTTGACGAAGGAAAAGATCGGACGATATAAGGTGGCGATTCTGTCCGATGCCAAGTCCTTGGCGCAAACTGAGGAGCAACTGTTAAAAGATTGGGTCAGAGATGGAGGGATCCTGATCTCAAGCGGAACCGCGAGTCTGCATAATCAGTGGGATATATCCCTGGCCAACTACGCGCTGGCGGATGTGTTTGGCGCGGACTACGTGAAAACGGAGATGCGGGACAAGGACGAGTTCTGGCGTTTCGTGGAGCGTGATGTGAAACCGGCGAAGGTGGACAAGATAAGGCTGGTTGATCAGGAATACGAAAAATATGCGCAGGGGAAAGAGACGGCTGAATATGAGCAGTCCATCGGTTATGATGTCGTCAAGCCGACAAAAGGGAAAACTGTTGCCACTTGGGAAGATGGTTCCCCGGCGATGGTGGAAAACAGATACGGGAAGGGGCTGTCCGTCTTTATTTCCCCAATATATCCCGGCCTGAGTTACAATACCATCGGCTGGACGGTTGACCCGTGCTATTTGGAATTCTGGGATGGGGCGAGAGAATTGATCGCTTCCGCAGTTAGACGCGGGCTTGAGTTTGAGCATGCGGGATTGCCCATGGAAGTTGGAAACTGTCCGCATTATGTGGAAGCCGCCCTGCGGTTCCAGGACGAGCAGGGCAGGGCTTTGGTTCATTTGCTGAACATCAATTCCAAGACAAATCCGGTGCGGGGCGTGGAAATAAAATTACATCTGCCTGGAAAAGCGGTCAAAAATATTTACTATCCATATTCGGCGCGGGCCGAGGCGAAATGGACGATTGAGGGGGACGCCGTTCGATTCAACGTTAGGGACTTCGATATTCACGAGATAGTTGTGGCGGAGTATACCGACAAGGAAGCGAATAACAAAAATTAGTAAAATGAAAACAAGAGTTCATAAGGAGGAGTCCTTGGCATGAGCAGCATTACAACCATTCGCGGGCTGAGATATGAAGGACGCCGTTGGCGGCTTATTTTTGGGGTTTACGAAGGTGTTGAAGCCTTTGCCGTTAACGAGTTGCAGCGCCAGATACAGGCGTGTTTCCCTTATGTAATCCGGGTTGATTGTTCGGCTGTCAATATCGATGAATGCGATGATAATATAATTCTCATTGGAACAGAGGCTGACAACCGTTTTATCGAGGAACTGGTTAAAACCAATATCGTCTCCATTCCAGACAAAAAGGAAGGATATACACTCGCGTGCCTGACGTCTCCGTGGAATGCCAACCGAAGGCTGATTGTCATTGCCGGAAGAGATGCGAGCGGTGTTCTCTACGCCGTAGAGGACTTCAATGCCAATGTCGCGGGGGTTCAGGACGTTGCCGGCCATGCCGGGAAAAACCGGGATGCTCTTGAAACCCTGCAAGATTTTGCCATAGGCGAATACCCGCGTGTCGCTAACAGAGGAATCTGGACGTGGGGATATCCCATATATGATTATCGCGCTTTTATTGACAATATGGCGCGTCTCAGGATGAATATGCTGATCGTCTGGAACGATGTTCTGCCCTGGAATATTCGTGACATCATTGACCATGCGCATTGCCGGGGAATGAAAGTAATTCTGGGGTTCCAGTGGGGCTGGGGCAAGCGAATTGACCTGACAAGTGCGGACGACTTAGCGCTCTTAAAAAAGGACGTATTAGAGAACTACAAAACAAACTACAGCAAGATTCCACACGATGGAATATATTTTCAGACCTTGACCGAGAGTGATAAGAGACTTGTCAAGGGAATTCCAAGAGCCAAACTGGTATGCGGAATGGTGAATGATATTGGGCGGGCCTTGTTGGATGAATATCCTGACTTGTATATCCAGTTCGGAATACATGCCACGTCCATCCTGAAGGATTATATCCTCCTCAAAGATCTTGATGAACGAATTTCCCTGAACTGGGAAGACGTTGGGGTTATTCCCTATACCTATTGGGCTGAAGCCGAAATTCCGCCCTATGCGGCGGCGGAGTGGCCCATGGACAAACCGAGAACAGTTGAGGAGACGATTGCGTATTCCAGGGAACTGGCCACTTTACGCGAAGGATCGGAATTTGCCATCGTTGCCAAGGGTTTCTCGGCTTTGAACTTCGAAACGGAATTCGAACATCACGGCCCGTTTATATTGGGGGAAAGAAGCGCTGGCTCCATGAAAAAGCCGCTGGTTGAGAAGCAGGCGAACTGGGATCGGATGAATGAAACATGGTCCACGCGATACCCTCTGGCGGTAAGATTCATGCAGGAGATACTGGCCTGTTCTCCTCGTGTTCTTACCGTGACCGCGCTGGTCGAAAACGGATTGTTTGAGGAACGCATCCAGCCCTGCGTAGCCCTTTTTGCGGATATACTGTGGAACCCCGATCGAAAAGAATCTGAATTACTGCAACGGGCTCAGAGCCCTTATTATCGCAACGAGGTATGATGGAATGGGAGGCGAAGATAAAATGAAAAAACAATTGCCAAAGCAGATGGAATGGGTGTGGGACGCGCGCTGGACAAGCTACTGGTTTGGCGATGAGGAACTTTGCCAATTTACCAGGAAGGATTTCGACAAGAAGGCGCAAGAGTTGAAAAATGCGGGAATCAACGCGGTGATTACTTTTGGCGGATTCCATTTCAGATGGAATTTCGTGGACGAGTGGCCGGGAATGCTGCGTATGCTCAAGCGTCTCTGCGCGAGTTGCCATAGCTGTGGGATAAAAGTCGTGGAACATCACAGTGCAGTTGGGTGTTTTCATCCGATGGGCGAAAAAGAGAGGCGGAATATTCTTTCGTATATGAGAAAAAATCGTGTCGACCCCGATAAACATCCCGGTTTTTTGAAAATACTGAACGATGGCGATAAGGAATACAAAGGCGTTAAATATTCCTCCATGCGGCAAATCGATCCCCGTACGGGCCAGTTTGCCCGGAGCGGTTATTCGTCTTATCCTTTCTGTCATAATAATCCCGATTGGCAGAGGCTGTATTTTGAACATCTTAAAGATATCTACGCTTGCGGAGTTGACGGCATTATGACCGATGATGTGGGGTTCTGGCTCAGGGATTATGCCTGTGGTTGCATCCACTGCCGGGAGAAGTTCAAGCAGGACACCGGCCATGAAATGCCGCCCTCCGGAATAGATGGTGAAAATTTCTATGGCAATCCGGAAAATCCGGTAAACAGGGTCTGGGTGCTGTGGAGGATAGAATGCCATCGCGAACATCAACAAAGGGTGTTCGATCATTTTCGCGGGTTGGGGTTGGAATTGGCGCGGCCGATGTATTCCAGTTCCAATACCAACCATTTTGGCCCAAGAGGCACGGGGATGGCGCTGGACAATCTGGACGGTCTCTACAGCACGATTTTCACCGAGGTGAATGAGAGCGACGTTCAGGCGCACTGTTGGCTGAGGATCGGGGCAGAATCGTCGCAACGCAGCGCGTTGGCGCGGCGCAATGGGGTGCCGCCCATGTGCCTTTTCTATCCGCACAACGTGGAGGAAAACCTGTTCTGTTGGGCCATGACGAAAACATGGGGACAGAACTACTGGGGTACAAACTGGGGGATGAAGCTGAAAAAAGAAACCGCCATGCTTGCCCGAACTTTTTCCTTCGAGAAAAAAAACCCCCGGCTTTATGAACCCCTCGAATCAATCGCTGAAGTAGGAGTTCTTTTTTCTGCAAAAACAGTCTGGCTGCACAACGATACGGATGCGAACCCGGACTATATCCGGATGAGCGATCCCGCCTCCACCGATTGCTGGGCGGGCTGGTGCGAAGCTCTGATGCTGGCCAACATTCCTTTCGACACTTTTGGGGACAACGACCTGGAAGAACGGCGATATTTTAATAAATTCCGTCTCATCATCGTCCCCAACGCGGTGTGCTTGTCCGATAAAGCCATCGCGTCATTGAAAGAATTCGCGCGGCAGGGCGGAAAACTTATCATTACCCACCAGTCCGGACTGAAAGACGAGACCGGAGCATGGCGAAAAAAATATCCTTTCGCCGACTTGATCGGCGCGGAGTATCGCGGAATCCTGCAAAAATCTCCGCCCTGGATTGCGACAAAGCAAAGCAAGCCGGCGGTCGCCAAGTGTAATTGCCCGCAAGCGCCGGCGGCGGTTTTCAGTCTGCATGAAGACGTGGAAAAACTGATGGTACTGGCCGGCGGGAAGGGCCCGGCTTTATTCCGCCGCCAATATGGCAAAGGCGAGGTGATCGTTTTCGCTGGCAAACCGGGCCGGCTTGTGTGTGTCAACCGGCACAAGCGTTTTGAGAAAGATGGCAAGCGTTTTGCCAAAATAGACTTTCGCATGAACTCGCAGGTAAAGAGTTTAATGAAAGCGACTGTAACATCGCTGCTTCCGGACTTGTCGTTTGAAACCGAGGATGTTCCGGAGGGATTCATTACAGGCGTTTTTGCCGGTGGAAACCACGCTGTCATTCATGTGACAAACGTTGCGGGAACGCTGGCCGACACCGGCAAGACGGTTTCCATTCCCGCCCCGCTCCGCTTCCCACGTGCGGACACCTTGCCCGGCGGCGGCAGGACAATGTTGCTGAAGATAAGAGGCGATGGCCAGAGAGCCGTGTTGCGCTCCCCGGAATTTTCCGGAGAGAAGGAACTGGTCGTCCGTAAAGAGGACGAATACACAGTTATTGAATTGCCGGCCAAATCGGTCAAATGTTACAGCGTGATTGAAATAAAATAAGTATTCTCAAAATGGAAAGGACACGGAACAATGATCAGCAATAAGAACCGACAGTGGGATATTCAAACGGATGCCGCGCTGGAACAGGCGGGCGCGGTCGCGCATCGGGAACTGCTCCAGGCCATTGATGAAGCCAGCGCCAGGCTGACCGGCGGGACAGACGCGGCGCGGCGCATCCGTCTGGGTCTTGGCGCAAAAGATCTACCGGCTGAGTCCTATCGGATCGAATCAAGCGCATCGGAAAGCGCGTTGCAGATTTCCTGTGCAGGCCGCGACAAGCGCGGCCTGCTTTACGCCGCTTATGATCTGGCGGAGCGGATCCGGCATCAGGAGCCGCTTGACCGGTTGGATGTGACGGAAACGCCGCATTGCACGTTCCGCCAATTGACGGCCGGATCCTCCGATCACGAGTTCTACCGCAGGCTGATCCGCCATATGCCGCGCTGGCGGCTGAACACGCTGCTGCTGTGCTCGGCTTATCATTGCCCTCACAGTACCATTAGAGCCAATTTCTTCAACACCTACTGGACGATCCCCATTGTTCATCGCAACTACCCCAAAATCAAAGCCATGACCGAGGCCTGTCCAGCCTACCAACAGGTCCGAGAAGACTTTCCACGGCTATTAGCATACGCCGGAGAGCATGAGATAGACGTTGCGCTGAAGTTTTCTTTGCTCTCTTATACCAGGATGGATGCATCGGGCGGACACTATACCCTCGATTACAACGTTCGCCGCCGTATTATGCGCGAGGACCTGCCGCACCTCTTTTCGGACGGCCGGGAAACGCCGGACTTCGACTCCCAGTCCCCGTACGACTTCATTCGCGAGCAGTTGGAGGAGTTGTTCGATCTCTACCCCGATCTCGCGGGGATCTCGGCCGAAATGGCCGAAATGGCGACCTTCCCCCTTTCTTTTCAGCAGAGCCTCGGCGCCGGTTACACGCCACTCTTCACTCCGGAACAGCGTATCCGCTGGATCGTTCGCGCGGCGGAGACGGTGGAAGAGGTCTGCGCCCGGTATGGCCGGGTCTGCTTCTGGGATATGCACGGCAGCGGCAACACAAGCCTGGAGGCGCTGTTGATCGCCGCCAAAAAACGTCTCGGCGGGTTGCGATTGCGCGCGGAAAGCACGCAGATCGAGCAGACCTTTGGCGACAACTTTCCCAGCTACCCCTTTGCGAAGGTGGCTGAGGCCGGTGACGGGATGGCCGATCACGACGTGCACATGGAGGGCCTCTGCGAATATCCCTGGCTCCCAAACATCGCGGATCGCTATGGCGTCCGCCATACGAAGGCCGGTTTGGATGCCGGCCTGCGGGGTGGCGGAGTCATGTGGTGTCTGCTCCATCCTTACTACTCGCCGATCAACGACCTTGGCGCCATCAACAACGAGTTGGTCAGCCGGCTGATCTGGGACCCGGAAGAATCGGTGGATGTCATCTGGGCACGCTGGCTGGCGCGTCGTTTTGGCGGGAAGGCCGCGCCTGTGGCCGGGCATCTCCTGCGTCACACGCAGGAAGTCTTCAACGGCATTGCCTACTTCAACAACTTAAACGCCTGTTGCTGGTTCCAGCAGAATGGCTTCCCGCAGTCCTTGAGGAATGCTGATATATGGGTGGAATACTTCCAGCCCGCGGGCACGCCGCTTTATGCCATCTCGTTTTGCGGCGCGGCCCGCGAGCGCGCGGTGCCTATGGCGCAAATGCGCGCGGAAAAACAGGCTGCCTTGCGACGGGCGCAGGACTTGGTCGAGTATCTGGCAAGGCACCGGGTGGATTTCCGCGCGTGCGACTATCGCACGCTCCTGCCGCGCTACCTGGCGCTGGCCTACGCGGCGCGCTACTCCGCCGCCCTGACCGAAGCCATGTGGAACTTCGTTAATCTCCATATCCACGCCTATGACCCTGATTGCTCCGACCCGCGTCAAGGGCTGGAGCGTTCGCTTGGAGAGATGTCTGCTCTGTATCAGGAAATGCGCGATGACGACCGGCTCTATCTGCTCGAGCCGGATGTTTATTACAACGGATTTAGGAATAACTTTCAGGATCGAATTCAGCCAATGGTGGCTGAATTCCGTTTTGTCGATCGGGCGCTCGCTATGACGGAAGATACCGTCGCTTCCCTGCCGGAAGCGGAACGAACTCAGGCCCTCCGGATTCGGACGTTGATCCGGGAACAGCGGGAGAAGTTCGCGCGCAATGCCCGGAACGAAACTCCGGCCGAAGAACTCTGGGCCATTAACTTGTGCGATCAGTAAAGGACGAGGACCGGCATATGCTGCGCATTGAAGCGCTCGGCGAACGATTCGTCCACCCGACATAGCGGGTAAAGAATCCGGATACGATTGTCCACATAGACGGCGTGCGGGTGGAATCCTAATAGTCTTTCCGGAGGTTCGGCGCTTATGCGACCATGTTTGTTTATAACACGCAATTGGAATAATAAAGGGGATGGTAAGTATGAAGATAAACCAACAAAAAAAGATATTATTACTTCGATTAAAGGCAATAAGCCTTGTTTTGCCGCCTTGAAACTCATGGAACAATTACGAAAAGTGGCGGGACGTGGAATATTAATCGTCTTATTATTGTGGACTTGGGAGGCATCCGCCATAAAGGTTGGATTGTTTAAGGATGGCCGGCCGTTGGCGCTGGATGAACTGGCCAAAACGTTGACTGTGGAAGGCATTGAGACGGAGATTTTCACGTCCGCAGACGTGTCAAAAGGCAACATTTACCGCTATGATGTTCTGTATTTCGGGGGTGGGTGGAATGCTTATGACTGGCTGGATTTAAATGGGCGCATGCATATTGTCGAATTTGTGCAAAATCGGGGCGGCGGGGTGATTTTTTCTATGTTCCGGTGCGGCTGGGCGGCGCGCTTGATGCGCACGAAATCATCGTTATTGATTGGAAATAAAAGGAAGGTGGGCGCATGCAAAGGCTAAATATTTACAAATGCCTGATGAGTCTGTTGGCGACGGGCAGTATGGCGGCGCTGGCCGCCACTGTTCCGTCGAATGTTACGTCGCCGCTGACCAATGCCGTGGTCTGGGAAATCAAGCCGGAGACCTTGCCGGACTGGGGCGCCCCACCCGACTCTCCATTATGCGGCCCGGTGGACAGTCCAACGACGGAATTCAAGCTGGATAACGGAGCGCGCGATAAAGATGTGAAGATCGTCATCCTGGGCAAAGAGCAGGAGTGGCACGGCCGTATGCTTCAAAAAACGGTCGCGATTTATGAGGATTTTACGCTGGAGTGGCAATTCAGGTGGGAACAGAAATCGCTTGGCGACGCGTGCCAATACGATCTTTATTTCGGTTTTGGATGTGTCGGGCTCAATGATGCGTGGACAGGTGAGGCCGGACGAATTAGTGGGCAACTTACTGGAACCAATTTCAAGGACAGCGGCGACCGTGCCGAGCCGCTGCAGGGGCAGGCTTTATTCCGCATCGAGCGCACGAACGGCGTCCTTACGATCTGTCGGGACGGCCGATTGTTGATTTCAAAAGAAGCCCGGGGGACAATTTCGGCCATTCAGCTTAGAGACAAGGTTTATAAGAATACGGCTCGCACACGGTTTGTGACCGAGCAGTTGCGCCTTTCCTTGCCTTCCGCCGGTAGCGCGACATTGACAAACGCCGCTCTCAAAACCGCGTTACGGCAGGTCCGGAAATCATGTGAAACAAATAGCCCTGGCATCTATTTGGACAAGGCCAATTTCGAGGCGAAAATAGACTTGCTCAACTATGATTTGGGACGCTGCCGGTTGGAGTGGCAAACGGATATCCGGGCGCGATGCGAATCGAACCGCCTCAGCATTGCCGGACAAGAGAAGACGTTTTTTCAAAAGGCTGAAAAAGACCTGAATCAAATCGGGTATTACGCAGGGATGATTCTGCAAGGCAGTTCCGGCATGGAAGCTGATGCCGTAATTCAGGCTGCCGGCCAGTGGCAAGCGGCGTATGCCCAGGGGAAAGCCGAACTTGCCAAGACATTGACGGCCATTCAGAAAGAAGCGGAACCATTTGCGCGCAAGCCTGAGGATTGGCAAAAAGATCGCAAATTTCAGATGGATCATCGCGCCTGGATTACGAATCATTTCGTGCTGAAACAGCTTAATCATTATGGACTGGCGCCGCCTGGTTATGACGAGGCGTTGAGATATATGGCTGAGATGGGATGTGGAATGCTGGAAGAGGCGGGCATGTTTCGCA
>JAQUMN010000032.1 GCA_028718125.1 Kiritimatiellia bacterium | reverse complement strand
GGTCAATTCAACATACTCCCCCGGAAAGGCCGGGCGGTAAAAACGGAATATTTCCGCTACCGGCGTTTCATGATAATAACCGGCATAATTCGTGATTGCGCTCAACCCGTTCAGCAATTCGTAGTAATTGGAAATTTCCACATGCTCGCCGAGTTCCGCCATCATCTGCAGCATGCCGGCAACGAACAGGCTGTGGTTGGGATCCATCGGCTCATCGATCGCGTCCAGCGGGTGCCTGCAGTTACAGCAGATCGCATTGTTCGCATGGAGCCAATAATTCCACTCGGTGACGGCTATCCTGGTGGCCAGGTTGCGCGCCCGGATATCGGCGATCATCTTCAACAGGTCATCCTTGATTTTCCGCACGCTATCCACCGCGTTCTGGAGCTGGCCGGCAAACGTCTCCTGCCACTGGCCTTTATAATAATGGTTGGAAATCAGGTCAACCAGGCCGGTCGCCCGATCCAGCACCAGTTCGCGCCAGGGCGTATTTCCCCGCGTGCCATAGGCCCCGCTATACGGGTAGCCGATGCCGATGATCGCGCTGTTAGGGTATTCCTTTTTCACCGGCGGCACAAAGACGCGCAGCAACTCGACATACATTTCGCCGGTCATATGGGAACCCTCGTGCGCAGCATATTGTTCGTTCCCCATCTGGAAGAAAATATGCGGCGGCGGCAGTCCTTGATTTTCATAAAATTCGCGGCAATAGCGGGCCAGCGCCGAAGCGGCCTCAGGAGTGTCGCTGATATTAAGCAGCAGCTGAGGCGTGATATTCGCTTCGCGGCACAGGTTCAAATATTCATCAATGCCGAAATCGCAGCCGGGCGGCCGCAGATGAATGGGGCCGCGGCAGTGTTCCAGCGAACCCGTCAGGGAAAAGCGCAGAATTGTCGGGGAAAGGGATTTAACGGCCTCGATGGCTTTCGGGTCGAGGTGCGGCTGTCCGGCCGGCCGCAGATGCACCTGATCGATGAAGAGCACGCCGTTTTCATCGAGCAGGGTCAGCCAGAAACCGGCGTTGGCATCCGTCACGGGAATGTCGAAACTAATCGAATATTTCTTCCAGTAGGCCGTGGCAATGTTAATCGCTTTTTTAGCATAGGCCGGACGGCGGGTGCTCGGCGACTTGACGGCCACTTCCAGGTTCACCGGCCCATGGCGGACTTTCGCCCATAGCTCGACTTCGAGCGTTTCCCCCGCATAAATTCTAATTCCGTATTGGCCCACGGAACTGCCGGTTCGCTGGAGTAGCTGATGAGTATGCCCCGACATCCCTCCCGCCGACAACGAACTGCCGACCCAGGGGGACGCTGCGCCGGACGGATTCCCGGCAAATTTTGGATTCATCAGCCGGTCGGAGAGCATTCCCATAACCGGCAGGTTAAAGGTGGCAATGTTATGCCCCATCAAATACATGGAAACCGGGTGCGCCCCGGTTAACCCGTTTTTAAGTTCAATGATCGTCATGTTCGCACACAGTTCCCAAGGAGGTTATCGGATTTCGGTTTCAACGTGCCTTCCATTCTCCTGATCATTGTTCCATCACTTGGCGGGTGGGAGGGACAGCGTGTCGTTGTCCGCGGCGGGCAGAATGCCCGCCCTCCCTTGGGTTGCAGACGTTAGCCCGCCTTAATCCACTTACGGCGACGACTTGCGCAGAACCGCGTAATTGAGCATGAAGAAGGGAGGCCCGGCGTTTGCATCGCTGTCCTCGATATTGAAGATCTTCAGCTCGTTGGAGCGCTGCAACGCGGCCACCGGGACCGTGAACGTGCGCCGAGACCAGCCGTTGCGCACAAACCCGTTCTTACCCTCGAAAATCACCGTCGCGTTGACCATGATCTTGATGGCGCATTCCGCCTCCGGGTCGTCATCCTGGGCCGAGAGAATCAGCTGATACTCGCGTTCCGGCGGGAACGGCTCGATTTCGAACCGGGCTTTCATCATGGGCTGCAGCGTGCGCGTCCCATAGACCCACGTGGCCAGTCGTTTCTCGCAGCGGGCGGCATAAAGCGTGGCCGGGTAGCCGCCCAGGAAATCGTAGGCCGAGAGAAACGTGTCGGTTTTGTCGTTTAATCCGACCTCGGCTTCAGCACGTTTGCGTTCCGGCTCGACGTTCTTGGCGAACCCCGAAAGATCCTTGTTTTTCTTGAGCCCGAGCACGAAGTTTTTCTGCAACTGGATTGCCCAGCCCATGCCGGAAAACGCCTTCACGGCGCCGGGGTGGTAGGCCAGCGCGTTCGACCAGGCTGCGTCGACCTCAAGGATGCGCTTTTCCATGGCCGGGAGGTCGCGCGCCGCCGCCGGGGACAGGCGCGAACCGTATTGATCAAAGAAGGACAGTTTTTCGTTGAGCTCCACGAGCGCGGGATAGGTCTCGGGACCAAACATGTGCTTGGCCATTTCCGCGACTGATCGCTCCGGGTCATACGCCTTGGGGTTCCATAAATAATCCGCCAGCGTCATCATCGGCAGCAGTCCGTTGCAATTAAACATGTAAGCTTCGACCTGCTCGAAAAAGCCGGCGGAGTGCCATTCCGACCAGGCCTTGATCGGGTCGGTAACATAATGGAATCCGTAGGCATGGTTGAAGAGGGCATTCTGCCAGAATAGCGGTTTGCGCTGGATCAGGTCGGTGATCCATTTCATCTGGTTTTGGTCGATCTTATTCGACTTAACCCGCGGGCCGGTCCAGTAGACGCCGATGTCCTTCGGTATCCGCGCGCCCAGCGCCTTCAGATATTCTTCGCGGGATTCGGGATAGTCGCAACCGCCGTCCGGTCCCCAGTAGAAGGGGGGGCAAAAGATAATCCTGGCCTGCGGATATTTTTCCTTCAGCGCTTTGTGCAGCTTGTTGAGCAGGTAAATATCCGCTTCCTTCGCGGAACCGAAATCCTTCATGTCGTCCGGGTGAATGGGAAAGCGCATGTCGTCGAAGTGCAGGCTGAAGCTGCCCCCCTGCTCCGCTGCAAAGAGCGCATGCTTCAGCATGGCCTGAAAATCCTCCTCGTTCTTACACCGCGGCTGATTCTCGGTCTTGTCTTCAGCCAGCGGGCGCAGGCTGGCGTACCATTCGATGCCCAGCGGAGTCAAAATATCGCCGACCATTTTGACGTTTGCCTTGCCCCGCTCGGGCAATTCCTTGCGCCAGAGATTAGGCACGTTGCGCATGGGCGGCACCCGATAGGTGAACGCGTCGGCCATGTCGATCAAATTGATCTTGGCCCACAGCCGGGCATGGACGGAAATGGGCTCGCGCAAGCTCATGATCCCGCCGCGTTTGCCTATTGCCGGATAGTCGGTCACTTCCGCCAGGCGCGCCGCCGGGCGCCCATCCTTGCGCGTGACTAACTGGTTGAACGACTGGATCGCCCACAGCAAACCAAGTTTATCTTTGCCCCTAAGCAGGATCACCGGCCGATCGCCCTGTTTGCCCGCGCGGATGATGTAGCCTTCCGGCTTGTCCGGAACGGTCAGATCCTTAAGGACGGCGTCGGCAGCCGGCGTGTCGCCGATGCAGATATAAGTCGGGAACGCGTCCCCGATTGCCGTGGCCGCCGTCGCGGTGCCGCCGTAGCGCTGGATGCGGTCCGTCAGATACGCGAGGTGCGGATCATCCGGTTTGACATCCTTGCCCAGCACCAGGCCGACCGAAGCCAGCGGCGCGAACTGGTCCTGGTAGGTTGCCTGTTGCGGGGTGGGATAAACCGTGCCGGTATAGAAAGGCGCGAGGAGCACGTCGTTCCGTTCAGCCTCCTCCGCCGAGGCCGTAACATTGGTGGCCGGCGCGCCCTGGCCCGGCCAGGCCAAAGCCAGCCAGGCCAAGACCATTATCATCCCGACGATCGCGCGAAAGGGTCGCTCATTCTGCAACTTGTTTTTCATCGGCATGCACTCCTGACGGGTTGTTAATCACGGTCATTTTACCAAGGTTAAAAAAGCCTTTAATATTGCCGTCCGCTGTGACGATCAGGTCGGGGTAACCATCCGCATTGATATCCCCCGCAATAAAACCTGCGTTCCGACCTCCGGTTTTGACTGACTGGTCCGCCTCTTTTACGCTCGCGGCAAACGGCTTGCCTTTCTTCTGCAGAAACAGGTAAATCCCATCCCCGGCCGCATCGGACACGAGCAGGTCGTCCAGCCCATCCCGGTTCACGTCGCTCACCGCCATGGCGCCCGTCACGCCCTCCAGTCGGCGCGGAGGAACGTTCGTCGTGAAATTGAGCGGCGCGTTCTGGTAAAATATGAAAATCTTCCGCTCGGTCGCCACCGTATTGGCCGACGCAGCCGCAAGGATATCCGGCCGGCCATCGTCGTTGAAATCCCCGAACGCCAGCCCGTACCCGAACGTCAAAGGGGTGGGCAGTTCGACATATTGCGACAGGTCCTCGGCAATTACGCTCAGCACCATAAACGGCCCGTAATACAGGCGAATCGCCTTGCGATCCTTCGGCGTCAGGACCACGTCGGTCACGTTATCCAGATTTAAATCCACAGGTTGCGAATGGATATTATCGTTTACCTGGGGGCCGTAGAAATAACCTTGCGCAATGGCGTCGCCGCCAAACCACTTGAACCATACGGGCCCGCACAGGAAGTCATAGAGGCCTTGTGCGTTCAGGCGGCAGGCAATGGGCCCACTCCTGGCCGCGTTGGGGCTTCCCTGCGCATGATCCTTAGCGAACCGCTCGCTGCCGGCAAAAACATGGAGCGGACTGTCCATGCTCAGGACGGCCAGGTCGTTCGCGCCATCTCCGTCAAAATCGCCGATCTGGATGCCCGTTGGGTATTCCACGGCCAGTTGTTTGTCTGCCGGCGGCGCATAGGTTCCGGCCTTTTGGAAAAAAACATCCACGCGATCGTTCTTGCGGGCGTCGGCCCAATCGACGCCGGGCGTCCGCACCGAGATCGCCAGGTCCGGTTTGCCGTCGCCATTCAAATCTCCGGCCGCGACGCAAACCGGCGCAGTAACCCCGCCCAGGACAAAGGCCGGCGTCTCCGCGAACTGCGCCAGGGCCATCCAAGGCATGAGCCAGATCATGACCGTTCCAATTTTTGATGCCAAGCCGAACCTCCTCCGCGAACGGCCGCAATGGTTGGCGGACCGAGTGCTTGCCAAGGCCGCTATAAAACGGGTCGACGCCGGATTCATGGCGCCGCTTTACGGTTACTTATGCAATTGACGCTCTGTTTATTTTATTTTTACCGGCACGCCTTTCCTTGCGCTAAGATATATCGCATCCAGAAGTTCCATGACAATCAAGCCTTCCTCGCCGGTGGCCATGTGCGGGGTCTTGTCCTGGATGCAAGTTATGAAGTGGTGCATAGCGCCCTTCATGGACCGAACGGGTGAATGGAATTTCATATCGAACTGGCCTCCCTCCCGCTCGAGGAAGATTTCCGCCTCAGAATTGTACCCCTCGCCGATATTGCGCTGGACCAATCCCCCCTTGGTGCCGTAAAGGCGGGTTTCCATGAACTCCCTTTCGGCAATATTGGCCGCCCAACTCGCCTCAACTTCCAGACTCGCGCCATTTTTAAATTTAACGAAACCTGCGGCAAGGTCTTCTACATCAAACGCTTTTCCTTCCTTTTTTGCAAGCGCCGCCGCGATTTTATTATAAGCGCTGCCCATCACCCATTCCGGCTTGGGGTAATTCATCAGCCAGAGCGCCAAATCAAGCCGATGGACGCCGAGGTCAATCAACGGACCGCCGCCGGCCAGCGCCTTCTGTCCAAACCATCCGCCGAATCCGGGTATGCCCCTGCGCCGGTGCCAGACCGTCCGCGCAAAATAAATATCGCCGAGAACACCGGCTTCGACCTCCTTTTTCAAAGACCAGGATTGGTCCGTAAAACGGGTGGAAAAATCGATCATCAGGCGTTTCCCGGCCTTTTTTGAGGCTGATATCATTTCGCGTCCATCGGCGGCGCTCATGGCCATGGGCTTTTCGCAAAGGACGTGACACCCCGCCTTGAACGCAGCCAGGGCCAGCGGCTTGTGGAATTTGTTGGGCGTGGCGATACTGACCACATCCAATCCTTCCTTGTCCAGCATTTCCCGGGCGGAGATGTAGCGTTTGGCCACCTTGAATTTGTCGGCCACGGTTTGCAGGCGGTCCTTATTCATGTCGGCCAAGGCAACTACTTCTGCCCCCGGATGGCTCAGATAGCCGGTAATGTGAACCTGCCCAATCCCCAGGCCGATGACACCTACGCGCAGTTTTTTCATGATTCCTTCCTTTTCTTTACATTAGGCGGTTAACGCCGCAACTATAATCCTGGATTCCCGATTGGATCGGGAATGACATATAACGCCTGCCCATTCTGTCATTCCCGCGAAAGCGGGAATCCAGTCCAAACTTTGAAATTCCGGTTACATTAATTTAGGCCGCAGGAGCGGCTACACCAAATACAATTCGGAAAATGTAGCCGCGGCACTCTGTTGCCGCGTCTTTTAAATTTCTATGCGCGAACTCCGGCCGACTCTGCGGCAATTTCATGCTTGAATGTTACATCTGCTTGGCGCTGATCTTTTCCAACGGCTTTACTTCCACACATGTGCTTTCAATGCAAATTCTCTGGCGCGCCCAGCGTACGGCGTTTGTAATCACCCGCAGGATCTCGGGATTATGGAGGCTTGGATAAGTTTCATGGCCGGGCTGGAAATAAAAGATGCGGCCATGGCCCCGCTCCCAGCAACATCCGCTGCGGAACACCGCGCCGCCTTCAAACCATGAAACAAAAATCAGTTTGTCCGGAGTGGGAATATCGAAACGCTCGCCATACATTTCCTCATAGGGCAGCTCGATGCATGCGCCGATGCCGGCGGTGATGGGATGACCGGGCTCGAGGTTCCAAAGCCGCTCCTTCTCATCGGCTGCGCCCCACTTCAACGAACCGGTAGTTCCCATAAGCGCCCTGAATATTTTGGATAAATGACCGGAATGCAGGACGATCAGTCCCATGCCCGCCAAAACGCGCTTCTGAACGCGGGCAACCACCTTGTCATCGACTTTACCGTGGGCAATATGCCCCCACCAGGTCAGAACGTCGGTCTCGACCAGGACAGATTCGGTCAAACCGTGTTCGGGCTCATCCAGCGTGGCGGTGCGCACTTCTAAATCGGGTTGTTTGGCGAGATACTGCGCAATGGCGCCGTGGATTCCCAGCGGATACATTTTCCTGACCTCTTCATGGGTCTTTTCGTGAACGTTCTCGTTCCAGACGGTTACTCTGATTTTGTCGGCCATGACATGCTCTCCTTTTCGAACTGCAACTGCAGTTGTTTGAGCGATTTGCTTTTGTTCCTTTTGTATTTAATACAGGACATATTCGCTTGATTTCAAACGGCAATTATGGTCTAAAACTTATATAAACAGGATAAATCTTAGATTGGATTCGCCATGCCTGATTTCGACCATCTCCGCTTCTACCGTGAAACTCTTGAGCGGCAACTCCGCCGTCTGCGGCAGGGCAGCTTAAAACTCCATCTCCCCCGCCCTTTGGGAGGCGGCATACGGCGGTTGGCCGGGACCCATTTTCATTTTGAGTCCGAACTTTTCATCCAGGTCGGGGGACTGACCCGCTTCAGTTTTCCCCTGGAAAAAATGCGCCTTCCGGCAGGGGAAGCCCTGCTCGTTCCCCGGGGATTGCCGCACGCTGAAATTGCCAGAAAATTCAAGGGCGATTTTTCAAACCTCGTTGTAGCGTTTTCGCGCGAGGGCGTCAGCATCCACACCGGCCTGGAAGGCAACAAAGGCAGACCGATCTGCCGCAATCTGGAATATTTTAAGATCGACAAGGGATGCCATATTGAACGCTACCTCGACGACATTGTGGATTTTCACCATTCCGGCGGGAACGGAAAAAGAGAGCCTGAAATCGAGCAAGCCATCCAGGGGCTTTTCCAGGCAACGCTGGCCGAACTGCTCGTGATTGTCAAGCAGGTCAAAACGCTTGACCGGACAACCGAGCACCCGAAAGTCTGCGAATGCCGTAAATATATCCTCTCGCACATATACGAGCCATCGCTTTCGGTGAAAAAGCTGGCCGAACAACTGCGCAGTTCGCCGGATTATCTTTCCCACCTTTTCGTCATGGAAACAGGCGAGCGCATTACTGATTTCATCCATCAGGAACGGATCGCGCTGGCTAAGCAACACCTGCAAAATCCGGCGTTGAACATTAAAGAGATCGCCTGGTCCTGCGGGTTCGCCGATCAGGGCTATTTTACCCGCCTGTTCAAGCATATTACAGGCGCGACACCCAGAACTTTCCGAAAAGAATTCAGGACTACCGTGTTTACCGATCAACGGCGCCTTATATCCCCGGCGGTTAACGCGACAAAACCTTTAAAAAAATGATTTGAAGCTTTTTCCTTGTCATTATTTGCGGTACACTAAAAAGATATATCCGGAAAAAAACAGAAATTTATTATGACGCAATTGCTTTCAAAACAAAATACGTCCTGCGCCGTGGCAATTGTCGGCCGGCCGAATGTCGGCAAGTCGTCCATTTTCAACCGGCTGGCCGGGCGGAGGGTCGCCATCGTCCACGCCGAGCGCGGCGTGACCCGTGATCGGCTGATGCGCGAAGTGCTGTGGAACGACCGCCGCTTTGAATTGATTGACACCGGCGGATTGGGCGAACTCGAGGCGCCGGACGACCCCGCGATCCTGCCCGGCGAGCGATTGGAAGCGCTCGTGCGACGCCAGGTGGAAATCGCCGTCCAGGATGCGGCCGCTATCATTTTTGTCACCGATGTGGAAGCCGGCGCCCTGCCCCAGGATGCCGAAGTGGCCGCGTTCCTGCGCAGGAGCGGCAAAAAAATATTTGTCGCCGCCAACAAGGCCGACACTACGGGACTCGACGCGCAGGCAGCCGAGTTCGCGGCCTTTGGGTTTGCCGTATTTCCCGTTTCCGCCACTCATAACCGCGGATTCAAGGCCCTGATGGCCGCCGTATTGCCAATCCTGCCGGAGATGGAAAACAGCACGCAACAGACGCCGCTGCGGGTGGCCATTGTCGGCCGCCCGAATGTCGGCAAGTCCTCGTTCATCAACCGGCTGCTGCAAAGCGACCGGGTCATTGTGTCGGCCATGCCCGGCACCACGCGCGACAGCGTGGAAATTCCCTTCGTGGTCGGCCGGGACAGCCAGGCGCGGCATTATGTGCTGATCGATACCGCCGGCATCCGGCGCGCGGGCAAAATCAGCGAGACCGTGGAACGATTCAGCCTCGACCGCTCCACGCAGAGCATTGAACGCGCGGATGTCGTGGCGCTTGTGCTCAACGCCACCCAGGGTCCGACGGCCCAGGACAAAACCATTGCCAGCCTGATTCAGTACCACCGCAAGGGATGCCTCCTGCTGATCACCAAGTGGGATCTGATGACAAAATGGTCCGAGCGCGAATATCGCAAGGCCTTGGGAGAAGCCGTGCCTTTTCTGAGTTCGGCGCCGGCTGTGTTTGTCTCGGCCAAAACCGGATTTAATATCCGGCGCTCCATCGAGACCATGGATAATGTAGCGGCGCAGATTATCACGCAACTGCCCACCGGTCTGTTGAATCGCACGTTGATCCAGGCCTATGAACGGGTCGCGCCGCCGTTCGTCAAAGGCAAACGCCTGAAAATATTTTACGCCACGCAGGTGGGCATAAAGCCGATAACAATCTTGCTCTTTGTGAATGATCCCACTAAACTCATTCCTACCTATGAGGCATATCTGGTGAATACCTTGCGCAAAACATTCGGCTTGGAGGGCGCCCCCGTTATCTTCCAACTAAAACAGAGGCATGCCCCAGCCGGGAAGGATCACGTAAGGGGATTGAAATGCGGTCCGGCAAGCAAGGCAACCGGGTTATAATGAACTACTTACAGGGGTAATAAATATATTTGTTTTTTTGTTGACATATACTACAGGTAGGGGTAAAAGTCTATAAAAAGCATTTTCGGTAGCATATATAGTGGTAGATTTTTTACATAAAATGACCTTAATTGACGTACTTGACGCTATTTAGGAGAGTGTGCCATGATAGACGCGCGTGAACCCGGTCTTGCCTTGGGCTTACAGGATATCAGCAAAATGGATGATTCCGCGGCCACGGATAGTTCGCCGAAAACAAGGAACTCCCGTAAAAAAGGCAAAACCAATACTATGAATCAACGCGCACGAAAAAAGGGACTGGCCGTGACGCCGCTGTTCACCCGCCCGGGGGTTGACCCCTTCGACGAAATCGAGTGGGACACGCGGCGCGCGGTCATCAAGAACGATAAGGGCGAAGTGGTGTTCGAGTCCAACGAGATCGAAGTGCCGAAAACGTGGTCCATGCTGGCCACCAATATCGTGGCTTCGAAATATTTTTACGGCGCGCACGGCATGGACATCCAGGAAAAGTCCCTGCGCCAGCTGGTGCATCGCGTGGCGCGCACGATTACGGACTGGGGCACGAAGGACGGATACTTCGAAACCCCCGCGGACGCCGACACGTTTTACCGCGAACTATCCTTCATCTGTGCCAATCAATATGGCGCCTTCAACAGCCCGGTCTGGTTCAACGTGGGTCTCCATCAGGTATATGGTCTGACCTCCGCCAATAAGGCTTGCTATTACTGGAACCCGGATGCGGCGCAGATCGAGCGCACACCCGATTCCTACAAGCATCCGCAGTCGTCGGCCTGCTTCATTCAATCGGTTGCCGACAGCATGGAGGACATCATGCGCCTGGCCGGCTCGGAAGCCATGCTTTTTAAGTACGGCTCCGGCACCGGCACGGATCTCAGCACTTTGCGTAGCAGCCGCGAGAAGCTGTCCGGCGGCGGTGTACCTTCGGGGCCGCTGAGCTTCATGCGCGTGTTTGACCAGGTCGCCGCAGTGATCAAGTCCGGCGGCAAGACGCGGCGCGCGGCGAAGATGCAGAGTCTCAAGGTGAACCATCCCGACATCGTGGATTTTATTCAGTGCAAGGTGAACGAAGAGAAGAAAGCCCGCGCCCTGATCAAGGCCGGCTATGACGGCTCCTTCAACGGCGAGGCCTATTCCTCGGTCATGTTCCAGAACGCCAACCTGTCGGTGCGGGTCTCGGACGAGTTCATGAAGTCTGTCGAAGCCGGCACGGTCTGGCACACGCGCGCCGTGACGACCGGCGATATCGTGGACGTGCTGGAGGCGCGCACGGTTTTGCAGAATGCCGCCGACGCTGCGCACTTCTGCGGCGACCCCGGCCTGCAATACGATACCACCATCAACCGCTGGCATACCTGTCCCGCCAGCGGGCGGATCAACGCCAGCAATCCCTGTTCGGAATACATGTTTGTGGATAACAGCGCCTGCAACCTGGCGTCCATCAACCTGACGAAGTTCTCGGATGAACAGCACGTGTTCGATGTCCAGCGGTTCCAACACGTGGCGCGCATCCTGATCATCGCCCAGGACATCCTGGTGGACAACGGCAGCTACCCGACCCGCGAGATCGCCGAAAACTCACACATGTTCCGCCCCCTCGGCCTGGGCTACGCCAACCTGGGCGCGCTGATCATGAGCCTCGGCAAGCCATATGACAGCGACGAAGGCCGCGCCTTTGCCAGCGACGTCACCGCGCTCCTGACCAGCTACGCGTATAAAACCTCGGCCGAAATCGCCGCCATCCGGGGGCCATTCGAGGAATACGCCAAGAACAGCGCCTCCATGATGGCCGTGCTGGGTATGCATCGGGAGAGCTTAAGCCGCGTCAAACACGACCAGTGGATTTCGCCGCTCACCCGCGAAGCCCGCCAGGCATGGGATCAAACCATCGAGGCCGGCCGGCGGTTCGGTTTTCGCAACGCCCAGGTCACCGTGCTGGCGCCAACCGGCACGATCGGTTTCATGATGGACTGCGACACCACCGGCGTGGAGCCCGATATTGCCCTGGTAAAATACAAGCAGATGGCCGACGGCGGGATGTTTAAAATCATCAACCAGACCCTGCCGATCGCCCTGAAACGCCTGGGGTACACGAGCGAGCAGATTACCGCGATTCTCGCCCATGTGAACGAGCACGACACGATCGAAGAAGCGCCCGGCCTGGACCCGGAGCATCTGAAGGTCTTTGACTGCGCATTCAAGCCCAAGAAGGGCAGTCGCTTTATTGACTATCATGCGCACCTGAAAATGATGGCGGCCGTTCAGCCGTTTCTTTCCGGCGCGATCAGCAAAACCATCAACATGCCCACCACCGCCACCGCACAGGATGTATTCCAGGTGTTCATAGATGGCTGGAAACTGGGTTTGAAGGCCGTGGCGATTTACCGCGACGGATCGAAGGGCATTCAGCCGGTCACCACAAGCAAAACGGGCAATGCCGACGAGACAGCCGCTCCGGCGGATGCCGCGTCCTTGGCGCCCGACCACAAGCCTTTCCGGCATCGGATGCCCTTGACGCGCCAATCCATCACGCACAAGTTCGAGGTGGGCGGGCACCAGGGCTACCTGACCGTGGGCCTTTACGAAGATGGCACGCCGGGGGAATTATTCATTACCATGGCCAAGGAAGGCAGTACCGTCGGCGGCATTATGGATGCCTTCGGCACCGCCATTTCCATGTGTCTCCAGTACGGCGTTCCGCTCAGCACGCTGATTGAAAAATTCTGTCACAGCCGTTTCGAGCCGAGCGGCTTTACCAAGAACCCGGAAATTCCTTATGCCAAGTCGCTGGTGGATTATATATTTCGCTGGCTTGACATGACCTTCCCGGATGGCCGGAATCAGACCATGCGTCTTCTGCGGCCAAGGACCGACCTCGCCGAATCCAAACCGGGAGTTGCCTCGACCGCCGCAATGCCGACCAATGAAGCCGCCATGCCGTCCGCGGCCAACGCGCCCGCGCAATTCAAGGATATGCAGGCCGATGCGCCGCCCTGCGACAAATGCGGCGCCATTACCGTGCGCAACGGCGCCTGTTACCGTTGCTTCAACTGCGGCAATTCCATGGGATGCTCGTAAAAAATCAAAAAGAGTTCTTGGTTCGACGTTCTTTGTTCTTCGTTATCTAAAAACGAAGAACGAGGAACAAAGAACTTTCTGAAACTGTTCCCCATGCCTTTCATCAAATCCATGGAGTTAGCCAAGGCTTCTTTCTGGCGCAAGCCGATCATTCTGGCGGCCACCGGGTTCGGCCTGGGGCTTAGCCCGGTGGCCAGCGGCACGGCCGGCACGTTGCTGGGCTTGCCGATCATGCTCGGCCTGGCGCCGCTCTGGGCGCATTCATTGCCGGCCCAGATGATCGTGGCTTTATGCCTGGCCTTGCTGGCCATCCCGATTTGCGATGTGGCCGAAAAGCATTTTGACCGCAAAGACGATGGCCGCATTGTGGCCGATGAATTCATGACCTTCCCCATCGGCCTCCTGGGTTTGCCGCTCAGCCCCGGGGTGTTCGCCCTGGCTTTTTTAACCAACCGGGTATTTGACGTGCTGAAGCCGTTTCCGGCTAAGGGCCTGCAACGCCTGCCCGGCGGCCTGGGAATTGTGGTGGATGACGGCGTGGCGACGTTATACAGCTTGCTGGTCAATCACGCGGTGTATTACCTGGTTCGCAACTATTCACCACTGATTACAGGATAGCATCTTGTCTAGCCGTTCGGAACCGGATAAACAAACAAGAAATCACCAGCAAAGATTTTTTACCGCGGATAACACGGATGAGCACGTATATTGAAAGGTCGATAAGAGACCATTTTATTCTTTATCCGTGGCGCGTAGCACGCCATCCGTGAAATCAGTGTGATCCGCGGTAAATTTCTCCGTCTTCTCCGGCATGTCGTCCGTCTTGTCAGGCCCCGAGCCTGGGATCGGTCATTCGCTTAACCTGTACCGCTTTTTTCACAAATTTGGATTCGCGCTGCAATTGGTTCAACAAGGCATCATATTTTGAGCGGCTGATCGGCAGGTTGATCCACCGGCCCTCGTGGGACGAGAGCGTAATGGCATTAGCCAGTTCCAGCGATCCGATTCCGCTGGCTCCCGGCGTTGCCAGACTCTCGCCAAATAATATGTGGCGCACCATATTGGCCAGCACTTTGGCATGTCCCGGCTGGCTTTCCTGTACGACCTGGAACGGGGCCTCATAATCGGTATCGGACGGCCGAACCTGCGGAATATTGAGCGGCACCTGGAATACATCCGGCTTGGCCCACATATCGTCACAGTTCTTGATGTGCGAGCGGATGCCCGGGCGGAACTGGTAAAAGGACATTTCGCCGTCCCGCAGCACCAGCTTGCCCTTTTCGCCGAAAAGCTCGATCATCTGGCCCGGCCCGGTTTCGCAGGTCGAACAATAGAGATAGCCGACGCCGCCGTTGGGGAACTTGAGCATGGCCTCGGCCTGGTCTTCCACCTCGATGGCATGCATCCGGGTGCAGGTGCGGCCGAACACGGCGCTGGGCAATCCGCAAAATTGGACAAACAAATCCATCATGTGCGGAGCCTGGTTCATCATGACCCCGCCGCCCTCCCCCTTCCAAGTCGCCCGCCAGACGCCGGAGTTGTAATAACACTGATTGCGGTATTCAAGCACCATCAGCGTGGCGCGGAAAATCTCGCCCAGCTGGCCGCTGTGGATGAGGTCCAGCGCCTTGCAGATGGCCGGTTCCAGCCGGCGCTGGAACATGACGGCAAAAACCACGCCGTTTTTCTTCGCGGCCGCCGCCATGCGGTCAGCCGTGGACACTCGCTCCGTCAGCGGCTTTTCCGAAATCACGTGCAGCCCCGCGTTCATACAATCCATGGCCGGCTGATAGTGAAAAGGATGTGGCGTCACGATCGCGGCCGCATCGCATACTTTCGCCTTGATCATCTCGCGATGATCGCAAAAGCTGGGCACGCCGAACTTACGGCCGACCTCTTCCGCCGCCGAACGGTTTACATCACAGACCGCCGCAAGCCGGGCATGCGGAAGCGTGCCCAGGATCCGGCAATACCCCTGCCCCATGCCGCCGGCGCCGATGACGCCGAACCGCAAGAAACGTTCTTTGCGGAGCGCAACCTGACGTTTCGCGTGCTTGCTACTCATGCCCCCCCCGTATTTATGAGTTGATAACCACCGCATGCCCGGATTAATTTGACTTGTCTTTCAGCTTACCATGAAAATATTTTTTTACAACTGCTCCTGCGCGGCGCACGTAACCTCAATTACATGGGGGCAAAACGATGGCAGTCTTCAATGCTGTCATTCCCGCGAAAGCGGGAATCCAATATCAGGATTGAATATTTATGGATTCCCGACCCAGGCTCCGCCGGAGCGCTTCGCCGAGGCGAGTCAAGTCGGGAATGACGGAAAATATTCAGCGCCCCCACGTAACTGAGGTACGGCGCACCACCCGGATTGACGCCGGCGGGGTGATTTGGTATTAAGAACAGATCAACATCAATAAATGACCTTGAATCGCCACGGGGGCCCACCATGTACATGACCGGTTTTGCAGATGAGGCTGGCGCTTCCCTGGACATCCAGATCCGGGTGACGAAAGAACTTGGCTGGCGCAATATTGAATCACGGAACGTCCAGGTGGACGACTTCCCCGCCGGCAATATCCACGATATTTCCGACGCGGCCTTCGACCGGCTGGCGGCCAAACTGGAAGAAGCCGGCATATACGTCAATTGCTTCGGCTCAACAATCGCCAACTGGAGCCAGAAAATAGACGAGCCGTTCGATCGCTCGCTGGCGGAAGTTCGCCGCTCGATCCCGCGCATGCAGAAACTGGGCACAAAACTGGTGCGGATCATGAGTTTTGCCGTGCGCGACGGCGAAGACCAGATGGAGGCGGAGCGGTTTAAGCGGGTGCGTGAAATCCGGGGAATGTTCGCGGACGCCGGGATCACGGCAGTACATGAGAACTGCATGAACTACGGCGGGATGGGCTGGCAATTCACGCTTAAGCTCCTTGAAAGGGTGCCGGGCCTGAAACTTGTGTTCGATACCGGCAACCCGGTGGACACCGATGACCGCAGCAAGCCCAAGCCCTACCCCAAGCAGTCTTCCTGGGAATTTTACTCTCATGTTCGCGAGCACGTGGCCTATATTCACATCAAGGACGGCATCTACGACGCAACCTCTAAAAAGACGACGTGCACCTATCCGGGGAAAGGCCAGGGCGAAACTCTCAAAATCATAAAGGACCTTTTCGCGCACGGCTATGACGGCGGCATTTCAATTGAACCGCACATGGGCGCGGTCTTCCACGATCCGAACTCCCGGCACAGCCTGGATGCCGCCGAAATATACGTCGAATACGGCCGGCGCATGATGAAGATGATCAGCAATATTCGAGCGGAATTGCACCTGCCGCCCTATCGGTAAAACCCATGACACTCATCGGGACGATCGGTCAACGCGCCATTACCCGAATGCGGGAGACTGCACACCTTTTTGCCGTTGTGGGAAGTGTCCTCGCTCAAGCAGCCTGGCCGCGGAACTGGCCGCGCACCATTCGCGCGGTGTTTGCGCGCCAAGTCCTGTTTACGGGCGTCGAGGCCCTGCGTTTTGTGTCCCTGGTGGCGTTTCTGACCGGCATCTCGGTCGTCGTGCAGGCCCAACTATGGCTGGGCAAGGCGGGACAATCCGCAATGCTCGGATCCGTGCTGATTGCGGTCATCCTCCGCGAAGTCGCGCCGCTCCTGGTTAACTTCATCGTCATTGGGCGCAGCGGCACGGCCATCGCCGTCGAGCTGGCCAACATGAAAGTGTTCGGCGAGATAAAGGTGCTGGAGGCCCAGGGCCTGGACAGCCTGCTCTATCTGGCCATCCCGCGGGCCCTGGGCATGGCTATATCCGTGTTCTGCCTGACCATCTGGTTTACCATCGTCGCGTTTGTCAGCGGCTACACTTTTGGCATTCTCTTTGGCGTCGGCGCCTCGGACCCGGTGATTTTCATGAATACCGTCCTGAAGGGCCTGCACCCGGCAGATATATACAACCTGCTGGCCAAGACCCTGGTTCCCGGCCTGTTCACGGCGTGCATTTGCATCATGGAGGGTCTCAGCGTGCACTATTCCATTACGGAGGTGCCGCAGGCCGCCACGCGGGCGGTCGTACGCTCCATTGCGGCGCTCTTTATTATTTCGGCCATTGTTTCGGTGCTGACGTATATATGAGAAAACAGGCTATAGGCTGTGGGCTGGAGACTGATAGCCCATTAATAACACCGTTAACCTATAGATAGCGACGTATCGGGCACAGCCCGCTTGAACATGAACGCAAACGACCCAATCCTGAAATTCACGGACGTGACGATCGCGACGACGACGCGGGGACACGCCGGCCTGGACCATGTCAGCGCGCAATTTCGGCCGGGCACATTGACCTTCATTCAGGCGGAGACGGGTAACGAACCATTGCTGTTTGCCGATCTGGCAGAAGGATTGCTTGACCCCGAGGAAGGTTGCGTTTCGTTCCAGGGCGCCGCGTGGACCGCCATGCCCCCGGAGCAGGTGTTACGACGGCGCGCACAGATCGGCCGGGTTTTCGACGGCCGCGGCTGGATCAGCAATTTAAACGTGAACGAAAACGTGACTCTTTCTCAACGGCACCATACCCGGCGACCGAACGCGGAAATCCTGGCGGAGGCCGAGGCGCTGGCCCGCGCCTTCGGCCTGAATGAATTACCTAAAATCCGGCCGGCCCTGGTAGCGCCCAAGGATTTACGGCGCTCCGAATGGGTCCGGGCCTTTCTCGGGCAACCTCTGCTGGTTCTGCTGGAACGCCCCATGCAAGGTGTCCCGCCGGAACACTTGCCGCGCCTGCTCAGCGTCGTGCAGGAAGCCTGCGCACGGGAGGCGGCCGTGCTGTGGTTGACTGATCCCGGCCTTCCGGAGAGTCGGGATCGGGCTGAACGACCGTCGGCATTACCACCTGTCACGCGATATGCCATGCGGGGCTTGAACTTGGTGAAAATGGAAAACTAGTGACAAGAAAGAGATAACTACGAAATACGCAAAAAAACGCGAAAACGGGAGAAGGCAACGAACTTTTTGGCGTCCTCATATTCACTAATCTCTATCCATTTCGCGTAATTTCGCGCTTTTCGTAGTTAAAAAAAGACTGAATAGTTACCGGGGAGGAATGACGTATGATGGACAAAACATTCAAGTTCCGCTTTGTCAATGAAATCACCGGCGTCTTTGTGCTGCTGGCGATCACCGTGCTGATCGCAGGCATCTTCCTGGCAGGCCGCGCCCAGGGCTTGTTTGAGCCCAAGTTTCGGCTTCACGCCGTGTTTCAGGCCGAAGAAGGATCCTACGGACTTAAAAAAGGATCGGAGGTCAGAAGTGGCGACACCGTCGCAGGCAGTGTCATCCGCATCAACCCCACCACGAATGGCATGATCGAGGCCACCTTCGAGCTGAAGGCCAGTTTTCACGGCTTTGTGCGCACAAATTCCGTGGCCGTGGTGAAAAAAACGCTGATTCTGGCCGGCGATTCATTTGTGGATATATCCATCGGCAACCGCCAGTTCCCGTTGATGCCCGACGGCAGCCTGATCGCCTGTACGCCGGACAAGGACATCGTTAAGCAAGCCGAACTGGTTTTGGAAGGACTCCGCACCAATTTGCTGCCAACATTAAATAAAGTGAACGCCGTGCTCGATGAATTGCCGGCGCTCACGGTGCAAACCCGCAATACTTTGCATGAAGGCGAAGTCCTGTTGCGCGAAGATGTTCCCGGCCTGTTGATCCAGGCCCAGGACACCATGCGCTCCTCGCAGGTGCTGATCGAGGGACTCCAGCGTCACTGGCTGGTCCGCAAATATATCGAAAATCCGGAAAACGGTCCCCTGATTTCACCGGCCAGCCTGACCTTTAGTCCCGCAATGCAAACCGGAGGTGAATCCAAATGAAAATATTGATCGATATAAAATTTTTACCACGGATTGCACTGATTTCACGGATGAAATCGATAATAGCATCCATATTTCCACCTATCCGTGCCATCCGTGTTATCCGTGGTTGTTTCCTTTCTGCAATCCTGGTCCTGGCCGGCGCCGGGTGCTCAACACCACCGAAGGTCGTCCGCGTCGATCCGGAAATTGAGCGCAACGTAAGCGTGGCACGCAGCGTTTATTCGTCCGGCTCCGCGGAAAAAGCGGCAATTTATTACCAGAAAGCCCTCCGGCGCGCGCGCGTCATGGATGCGTCCGCGGAGATTGCCCGTAACGCTTATAATCTGGCCGCCTGCCTGGTGGCGCTACACTCCTATGACGAGGCTCAGGCCCGCCTGGATGAGGCCCGCCTGGAATTTCAGCGCGCCGGCATTCTCTGCCTGGAACTGCCCTTGCTGGAAGCTAAAATAGCCCGCGCCAGGGGACGCACCCAGGAAGCCGCCGCCATTGCCCGCGCGGAACTGAGCAAATCTCATGACCCGGACAACGCCACACGTATCCAATGGCGCCTCCTGCTGGCCGAGCTGTTGTGCGACCAGGGCCAGACCGCCGCGGCGGACACCGAACTGGCACTTATCGATCTTAAGCAACTCAAGGCAAGCGGAAATGATATTCAGGCCGAGACGGCACTCACGCGAGCCCGGGTCCAGATGCTGCAGCGAAATCCGCAGGAAGCCGCACCACAGTATGATACCGCCGCTCGTCACTGGCAGGCGGCCTGGCGCTATGGCGACATGGTTGTCGCGCTGACACAGGCGGGGCACGCCTATGAAGACGCCGGCAATAGTTCCTCGGCCGCGGATCGTTATTATCGCGCAGCACGCAGTTTGTTCGAGAGCGACCAGCTCGCACGCGCCCGCGACCTTGCAACCCAAGCCTTGCCGCTGGCCGTCGCCGCTCATCAACCGGATCTGCAAAGACAGGTGGAGCGGTTGAAGGCGGAGATCGACCGGCAACAGCAAAAGGTCAGCGCTGCTGATAAAAAAGTGAAGTAGCCCGAATGTTTGGAATCAACAACAGAAAGGATCAGGAAAATGGAAGCGGTTAAATTACTGGTAGTCGGGGCGGGCGGCCGCGGTTGGTGTTATTCTACTTATGCGATGCAATATCCGGACAAGGCCAAGGTGGTCGGCGTGGCCGAACCGCGCGAATTCTATCGCAACCGGATGGCCGTCACTCACAAGATTCCGAAAGAAAACGTTTTCCGCTCCTGGGAGGAAGCCGCCCGTCTGCCCCGCTTTGCCGATGCCGCGCTGATCTGCACCCAGGATTCCATGCATACCGCTCCGGCCATGGCCTTCGCCCACAAGAAATACCACATCCTTCTGGAAAAGCCGATGGCGCCCACCGAGCCGGAGTGCCGGCGCATCGTCGAAACCGTCAAGGCCAACAAGATCATCCTGGGCGTGGGCCATGTCCTGCGTTACACCAGGGCGGTTCAGAACGTCAAGCACTTGCTCGCCGCCGGAGCGATCGGCGAGATTGTCAGCGTGCAGGACCTGGAACGTGTCGGATATTGGCACCAGGCGCATTCCTTCGTGCGCGGCAACTGGAGAAACGAAAAGGAATCGTCCTTCATGCTCCTGTCCAAAAGCTGTCATTACCTGGACCTGATCAGCTATTACATGGATGCCCCTTGCGTCCAAGTCTCGTCCTTCGGCAATTTGAAACATTTCCGCAAGCAAAACAAACCCAAGGGGGCGGCCGCGCGCTGCCTGGATTGCCCGCGCGCCGTCGAGTCGCAATGCCCGTATTCGGCCAAGCGCTTCTATCTGGAGAAGATTAAACAAGGGCATCTCGGCTGGCCGGTCAACGTGTTGGACCCCGATGTGAACGCAAAGACGATTACCAGGGCCTTGCGCAATGGTCCTTACGGCCGTTGCGTTTACGCCTGCGATAACGACGTGGTGGATCACCAGGTGGTCAATATGGAATTCGCCAACGGCGCCACGGCCGTGCACACCATGACCGCCTTTACGCCGGACGGGGATATCGGGCCGAGTCTGCGCATCTTCGGGACGCGCGGCGCGTTGTGTTTAACCGGCATGCAGATCCAGGTTTTTGATTTCCTGACTGATACTTCAACAATCTACAATGCAGCCCACTTCATAGCGGATACGGTCAAAGGCACAGCGGGCGGGCACGGCGGCGGCGACGGCGGGCTGATGACGCAGTTCGTCGAAGCGGTGCATTGCGGCGACCAGAAGAAGCTCCTCACCGGTCCCTACGAAACGCTCGAATCGCACCGGATCGTATTTGCGGCGGAACGCTCGCGCCGCACCGGCCGCGTCGTGCGGATGTAAGACGGACCGCGGATTTAGAAACCGCCGCATTCATTATACGCGTCAGAAAACATTGACTATTTTTTGTTTTTCGGCGCCGTAATAGGCTGGCCCGCTGGGATTAGGACTTCAGAGGCTATCTGGCGGCTGACGGACTCATCGCCCACCATAAGCATCACGCGCGCCGCCTGCGGGAGTGGAGCGTTTGTTCCCGTGCCCCATGTGTTGGTCCAGCGCTTTCCGTCAAATACTTCCAGCCGTATCGCGCGCACACTTTCCCATACGTCCACATTGGACGCAATGCCGGCCGGATCGCCCATGCGAAATGCGGACCAGGCACGGATCAGGCTATTCGTTCCCGCCGCAGCGGACGTCGAAAGGGAGTAATCTATTTCCCGAACGGCATAGGCGCGAACGTCCCGCGCGGAGCGGGATAAATCCTGCGCTGGCGTCATATTTTGCACCGACCTGGCCGCAAAAAAATGGAGTCTGATGCCGCCGGCGCCTTTCGAGGAGGGGGCCAGCACAAAAGGCGGATTGGTCATCCCCCAGGGAACCACGGCGCCGGCCAGATCGAGCGAAAGCGCATCGAGCGCGGCCGCGGAAGGATATGCGACGGCGCGCCAGCGGCCTTGGGAATCGAGCGTACGGAGCACGCCGGCATAGATTGCGAAAACCACGGCGGCCAGCAACACCGCAATACCCATGGCCACCAGCAGTTCAATCAGCGTGAGCGCATTCCGCGAGCGAATCATCGGGAAATATCTCTTTTAGTGGAACGAGGCCCGAGGCATACATTGACCGTTTGGAACCGCGATAAAAATAATGACAAACGATATGCCATATAAAAAAGCAGCCTTCCGCGATAGCGCGGCTACTGTGCATCGAATTTGGCTTCCCGACTGCAGCGTCGGGATTCGGGAAAGCAAGGCAAGCTGTGGCTGGATGTGGCGGCGTTGCACGAAGCATTGGCCTCGTGTCCATACAAGCGCAACAACACCACAGACGGCCAAAGATCGCCGTCGCCCTTCCCGAACCGAATTCGAGCCACATTGACCGAAGGCATAACGGTTGCAGGCAAGATAGCGGGTTACTTGACAATTTGGACCAGGAAAATCAAAAGACTGGCCAGGGCGGCCAGACCGATGACAACATACACAACCAGCCACAGATTCCGGTTGCTTTTGCGGCGCGTACCGAAGGGCGATACGCTTTCAAAAAAAGTCGGATTGATCACCGGCCGACCCGAATCCACCACCACCTGCGTAATTGAGGTGGTGGAGGCGCCGGAACCTTTCCTGGCATCGTCGTCAAACATTAATTCGCAAGAGCCAATCTGAATCACATGCTTGGATTTGAGCTCGACTTCGTCCGTGATCCGTTCAAAGTTCAGAAGGGTCCCGTTGGTGGAATTGAGGTCACGCAGAACATAGCGCTCTCCCCGCTTGGCCACATAGCAATGCTGGGACGAGACCGCCTCATCCGTAAGCACCAGGTCGTTGATCTGATTCCGGCCAATGGTCATTCGATCCTTACGGATCTCGAACTTTTGACCCTTGACCGATCCTGACATGCCCATGAGATAAGCCACGAATACTGCCTCCTGAATAACTTCCGCCACGCTCGTCTTTTTGACTGGCTACAGAATCTGAATTATGAGTCGGAATTCAGAACAATAACAGCCAAACACGGGTGTTTCGCTCTATCTTCTGTTTTCTGACCGCTGTCTCCCGTCTACTTGAGTAATTAAATGGCATGTTTTGACGGCAATGTCAATTCAGAATCCGGACCACTGAATCCAGCCCGGGCGGCTATGCCATCAGCACGCGTTCCACCCGCGATCCGAGCGCACAGGTGATTTCGTGCGGGATGGTGTCCAAACGCTCCGCCATGGATTCCACGGAATGCGGATCATCCCGGCGATCGCTGATAACGCAGATCGGGCTTCCCACCGCCGCCTCCGGTACATCCGTCAAATCCAGGATGGTCAGATCCATGCTGACCCGGCCAATAACCGGGATCAGCCGATTTCCAAAACTAACCCGGCCGGCATTGGACCAGCGGCGGCAATACCCGTCGGCATACCCCAGCGGCAACAGGCCAATGCGCGTCTTCCGCCGCGCGGTGAACGTGCCGCCATAGCCGCAGGTTTCACCCGCCGGGAGCCATTTGGCCATAATCACCGGCGCTTCAAGCCGCAACGACGGGCGCAGACGCCCTGATCCCAGGATATATTTTCCGCCATATCCATAGAGTGCAACGCCCGGGCGAACCATGTCCAGCCGCGCCTCCGGAAGATTGAAAATCGCCCCGCTATTGGCCAGATGGCGAATTGGGATGCGCACGCCGCGCGCCGCAATTTTTTCCAAGACATCCCTGAAGACCGCCTGTTGCCGGCGGGCAGAATCCAGAACGCGTTCATCCGCACAGGCGAAATGGCTGTAAATGCCTTCCATCTCCACAAACGGGAGCGAACACAATAACAAGGCCAGTTCGACCGCGTCACCGGCGGGGCATCCATTACGGCCCATGCCGGTATCCACTTTGAGATGGACACGGGCAATTTTACGCCGATGCGCGGCGCGTTGGGCCAGCAGGCGGATTCCTTCCGTGCTGACAATGGTCGGCCGTATTTCCGCTTCCAGCAGGGCGTCGATGGCTTCCTCGGTGTCACGGATTGGCTCATAAAGATCCAGCGGACGCAAGAGCAGGATCGGTTCACGGACCCCGCACTGTCTCAATTCCAGGGCTTCCGCTATCGTGGCCACGCCCCAGAAAGCCATCCCCATGCCGGACAGGGCTTCGGCCACGATGGCCGCCCCATGTCCATAGGCATTTGCCTTGACCATGGCGCACAGAGGGGCGCCGGCGGCGGCGGTTTTCAACACCTCCACGTTATGCCGCAAGGCGGCGCAACTGATGCGGGCTTTGACGAGATTTGACATGGCAGACCTGAAACTCATGCTCAGCGAGCGGTCATGCTCTGAATCCAATGATTGACGTCGCCTGATACCCCCGCGGCCCATCCATGAAGGTATAGCAGGCTATCATATCCAAAGGCCACCAGCAATGCGCCGACCAGTGCGCGCACGTATACGGCGCCGGACAAAACAAACAGATAGTAAAACGGATACAAGGGGATCACGATGGAAAGCAAGCCGTCGAACATATTATTCCGCAGGGCCAGGACGATAATGAACAGGTACGCAGCCGCGATCGCCAGCATGCCATACCCTTTCAATGTTGCCAGGGGCATGCCCGGCCAGCTCCCGAAAAACCGGATATAGACCAGCCCTCCCGCCAGTGCCATAAAGATCAGGACGCTCATCCAGACTTTAGGCGCATTCACTTTGCTGCGGTGGATATCGCTCGCCGTGTTCGCCGAATGCCGCGCAGGAGGCGCCGGCACGGCGGGCGCGTTGTTCGCCTTACCCGACGCATCCGCATTGACCTCCTGCTCGCGCGGACGCGGCAACGCGCGCCATTGCAGTTTCAAGCCGGTTTTCCCTGGCTGCCGTTCCGGCAGAACCGTCGCCTGCCCGCACGCCGGACAGGCCATTCCTGATTCCTCGACAAACTCAGAAACGGTGTATGGCCAGCCGCAGGCCGGACAAGTCACTTGAATATCAGTCATGGGAAATGCTCTATCCGAAGACGGAATATTGATTCCTGAATGCTGACTTCTGATTAGTTGCGGTTAGCCCGTCACGCGTGTATCGCACCGCGCATATCCGCCTTGGCGCTCTCCGGTTTACGATAAGGAATGGCCAGCGTCCCGTTGTAAAACTCGATGACATGACCTTTTTCCACCATCCATCGGAGGGCATGCAGAATGGCCGCCACTTCCGGAGCGTCCGGCGCGGCGTCTGGCGCGGCGCCCGGCGCGATGGCTGGCCGAAGCAACGCCACAAGCTCCTGCCGGCTGACACCCGGGTGAGCACGCAGGCATTCAAGAATCCGGCGAATGCCATCGGCGGCCTGCAAAGGATCAATGGGATGAGGGACAATCGCCGTGACAAAGGTCGCTTTCCCGGACGCCTTAAACATGTGAAGCCCCAGATGACGAAAGGCCGGCTGGATCGAAACCGCCATTTTCAGCGGGAACTGGTTCTCATGCGCCCAGGACTCCTCGACTAACCGGCGCATGCGAGGATCCTCAAGATCCCGGCAGGCCACACCGGGCATCACAAACCGGCGCCCTTGCCAGATCAAAACCGAGGCATAATGCTCCAGGAAATGGGATTCCACCTGGTTGCGGCGCTTGAAAATCAAGGGCTCTGCTGCGCGCAAGGTCCGGTATACGATCTGGCGGCAGGCCTCTTTTTTCCACTGCTCGATCAGCGCCGGATCAGTTTCATTGACAATTTGCCGGCGATAGGCATCCAGCGACATCGAGGCGAACCGTGTGCTATGCAGTTCCAAAACCCGTTCATTGAATTCATGATAATTCGGCGGACCCAGCAGTTCGCCCGAGAGTTTACAGCGCGCCACACAAATGAACGAACCCTTGGGCGGGTCGATTTGCGTTTCTTCCCGGGCATAAAAAAGATCCATATGCTTGCTCAAGGCGTGGGCTACGGCCCGGTTCCGATCCAGGAAAACAACTTTGCATTCGGCGCATTGGTAGAGGAAGACGGATTCTGCGCCGGCGGCGCCAGGGATCACTTCCTGTTTGACGGCATAAAAATCCGGCTTGCTTAAAAACATCGTCGCCACTTCAAACAGCGGATAGGCACGGCCCGAGCGGGCCAGCCGGGCGACCAGCGGTTTCAGTCCGCGGCGTTCGGGAATAAAGGTCACTTCGACGGGTAGCGGCCGATTGTCAGGACTTTCCCTGCCTGTTACGCTGGAACGTAGCGACTGCGGGCCGGCATAGCTGCGCCCGTCAGACGATGGACTGAAGGCGGGTTGACGGCGATCGCTTTCGGAGGGTGAAGGCGCTGACGCCGTGCCGCGCAACCTGTCCCGCTCCGGCCGGAACGGACGCGGCAATCCCAAACCGCCGCGCGGATTTCCGCCGGATCCCGCCCCCATGCGCCGCTGATTGCCAGATCCGGATTTATCACCCGGGCGGCGCCGGTCTTGATCCCGGTCGCGGCCTCTCCGCGGGCGATCCTCAAATTGCGCATAGGCGCTCTGATCGGCAGGCCGGCGAGCCCACTCCGGCACAAAATTAAGCTCAATGACCATGTCGCCGGGTGTGCTCATGAATCGTGTCCGCCGGGTCTGCCGGTCACCAAGCTATCCTTTTCTTTCATCGGAGGATTGTTCGGAAGGGGGTGATAAACGGGGCGGAGTTCCGGGAACAGACGGCGGATGTTGATTATCCATAATATCATGCGTTAAGTCCCTGGCCGCGCGGCGAAATTCCTCCAAGGCTTTCCCCAGGGAGCGGGCCATGGAAGGCAATCGCTCCGCGCCGAACAACAGAAAAACAACCGCGAGGATCAGGAGAATTTCACCCGCCCCCATGGAGCTCCCGAAAAAAGCCAGCGGAATTATCATAAGCAATGGTTAACGCGTTCCAGGCACACCTCGTGCCTTTGCTCAGTCAGAATCGAGTCGTTCGCCATTTCCGCCGAAGGCGGATTCGCCTATGGCGGAAAGCAGCATCCATCAGCCATTAACCATACACCATCGAACATTATTCGGTGATTACCGGTTAAAGAGCACGAATTCCCCGCGACGGTTCAAGCTCCAGGCGGCTTCATCATGACCCATGGCAACAGGATTTTCCTTGCCGTTACTCTTGGTCTGAATAATGGCGCCATCAATACCCAAACCGACCAGATAAGCGCGCACGGCCAACGCGCGGCGTTCGCCCAGCGACATGTTGTATTCGGCGCTGCCGCGTTCGTCACAATTGCCTTCCACCAGCACCCCGGTATTGGCATTGTTCTTCAAGAATTCAGCTACCGCTTCAATCTTGGCACGGTCGCTCTCTTTGATCTGGGCACTGTCGTATTCGAACAGCACGTTTTCGAACTTAACCGACGAAATCACATCCATGCCGCCTTCCGGCCGGGAAGAAAGTCCCTGTTCGCTCCCGGCAACGCCGCCAATATTGTCGTTTAGAGATGCGGATGTCTTGGGTTTCCGTTTGCATCCCGTTGTGCACAAAGCGCAAACCAACGCCACCACAAGCATCCCAAACCAGAGATTCCTGCTCATCCCGCACCTCCTTGTTGTTAAAAACCCGCAACCTTATTATTTCGACCAATTTGGGGAAAACCAATCCCCTTTTTCAGAATCCGGCAGTAAAGATATTAAAGAACCGCCCATGGTGTCAACCATAAAAATCCGCGACCGGTAATTCGACGTCCGCGTGCACACTATGTGCCTTCCATCGGGCGCCCAGGATGGATCCTCGTAATTAGCGTCCTCCCGCGTAACCTGTTTGAACTCCACCGTAGCCGGGTTCATGACAAAGATCTGGTAGCTGCCGATATAACTGCAATACGCGATATATCCGTTCGCGCCCCAGTCAGGATCAACATTCTGCGAGCCGCGGCTGGTCAGCCGCCGGACCTCGCCGCCGGAACGATCCACGACGTAAAGCTGGGGTGTTCCCGAACTGTCCGAAACAAAGACAATCTGACGCCCGTCGGGAGACCAGGAAGGGCTGGCCTCGGCCGCACGGCGGGTGCTTGTCAGGCGCGTAAGATTCCCGCCATCCAAGTTCTTGATATACAGGTCCGGATTGCCGTCCTTGGAAAGAACCAGCGCCACGGCGCGCCCATCCGGTGAAAAAGCCGCGCTGGAATTCAGGCCGGGATAATCGGCAATGCACCTGCGGTCGCCCGTATTCAGGTTCACCAGGTATACATCAGGGAACCGGGAACGGAATGAGGTATAAACGAAACGACTGCCATCCGGCGACCATTTCGGGGCCATGCTGATTGTGTTGTCCCGGGTCAATTGCCGGAGATTACGCCCGTCGGCATCGCACAGATATACTTCTTTTTTGCCGGTGCGGTTGCCGACCATGAGGATGCGTGTGGACGCCATGCCTTTTCGTCCGGTCAGCGCCAAAACAATATCATCGGCCATTTGATGGGCCAGTCGGCAGACTTCGCGGTCAGCGGCCGCCGGATAGGTCTTGCCGAGCAATTTTTCGCGGCTGGCGACATTATAGGCTTCACAGCGGACCTTCAGGCTGGTACCGGCAAGCGTCGCCTCGCCGAGCAAAGAGAATTCGGCACGGCCGACAACGGTCAGGCTGAACCAGCCGGACGCTTTCAGGTCAGCTTCCAGCGTCTGCCGGAATATCGCCGGTAATCCGCCGGATTGGCTGATAAACCGCGAGATATCCAGCATCGAGACTTCGTTCATCGCCTTGGTCACCCGCACTTGCGCCGGCGCCACGGAAAGAAAACTGACAAATACCAGAACCGCAATCCATCCTAATCGCTTCATAATCCTGAAATCCTTTCTTTTCAAACGCTCGCAAAGGCACTATAGCTCTCTGCCCGGCTAAAGCAAGGCCCCGGTTACAGATTAACTCCTGCGGCGGGCGCGTTTAAGCCGCTGACGGTATTCCCGGGGGCCGTAAAAATATTTACCGGCAAACCCATACCGCAGGCGATAGAACAGAAAATAGGCCCAGCGCGCGTGCCGGTTGAAGAGGTTGTCCAGGCCCAAGTGCGTCACAAAACCGATGAACAGCCCCAGCGCTACCGGTTGACGGATGCCAGGCACACATAACAGCAGTGCCAGCCAAACCAGGGCGAATTCCCAGGAATGCAGGAACACAAAGATGTTTTCCAAGACCTCAAATTCGAAGGCCGTAAAAAAGCGGCGCGCCCGCAGATGGCGCGGGGAATTATACAAGTAATCAACGATATGATCCAAATCAATGAACACGCCCATCAGGAAGCAAGCCAAGGCAGCGGCGGACGATCGCAGCCACCACCAAACCAGGGCGCTGATGAACACCGAGGCAACCACATGTTTCGACAGCTGCATAATGATGTGCAATCTATCAGGTTTGATCGCTTGAATCAAGCACCGGCAGGATTTATCTCGAGAGGCTGTTAAAAAACCCTGCGGGCGGCGGGAACGCCGTCCCTCCCATCACGAAAATTAACCTATTTAAGATTGGGGAGGGTCGGGATTCTTTCCCGACCGTCTTGCTCGGCAAATTTTCAACAGCTTCTCGATAATTAATCTTGTTTTTTTTACTCGTGTTATTATGGTTGCCCTTTTATGACAACAGGATCGGAATTAACGCTCTTCCAGTCAATTGTCCTGGCAGCAGTGCAAGGTGCCACCGAATTTCTGCCGATCAGCAGTTCCGGGCACCTGGTGCTCGTTCGCAAACTGTTCGACTGGTCCGACGACAGCGGACTGGTCTTCGACACCATTTTGCATGCCGGCAGCCTGGCTGCCATTCTGCTTTATTTTCTGGGCACGTGGCGCGATATTGTCGCAGGCTATTTCCGTTTTCACAGCCCGGAACGCTCCGCCGACCGAAGGTTACCCTGGCTGATAGTCTTGGCCACGTTGCCGGTCGTACTGGCTGCCCCCCTGCTCAAGCCGTTTCTGGAAAGCGAGGCCATGGCACGCAACAGTGTCGCCGTAGGCCTTAGCATGGTCGCCACGGCTTTGTTATTCCAGCTCTGCGATTTGCGATTACGTCCTTCCGGACGGCCGGTCGGATTTCGCGATGCCCTGGTCATCGGGCTCATGCAAATCGCGGCGCTCCTGCCCGGAGCCTCCCGCTCCGGATGGACCACCGCCGGCGGCATCCTGATGGGCCAATCGCGCGAAACGGCAGTCCGTTTTGCTTTCCTTATGGCCGTGCCCGCCATTGCCGGAGCCATCTTGTTCCAGATTCGCGATATCCTGCAGATGGGGCAGGCCAGAATTGAACCGCTTCAGATGCTGATCGCATTCGCCGTCAGTTTCCTGGTCAGCTTGGGCGCTATTCATTTCTGCCTTGTTTATTTCCGCCGGCATTCGCTGCGCAATTTCAGTATTTACCTGGGCCTGGTCGGCCTGCTGGCGATTGTGCTGTAGTCCACAAGTTAGACCCCTCGAGGAACGGGTCAACTGTTATCCAGTTCGGATTGTCATCCTGAGCGCAGCGAAGGATCTCCACCGGCGAGATTCCTCGCTCCGCTCGGAATGACAAGCAATGCCATATTGAAATCTCCATCCATGAACGTAGAAACGGAACTTTCATCCCCGGTTTTGTCTGTAGATCCCCCGATTCACCGACTCGCCGATCCGCCGGCTCCGTGCTTACCCAGACTGCGCATCGTTCCGGCCGACTGGACCGTTCCGTTGGATTTGCCGGCGGCCTTTGGTCGGGCGCCGCAACGGCTGGAAGTGGACTTGGGGTGCGGCAAAGGGCGGTTTTTGGTGGCCCGCGCGGCCGCGCATCCGGAAACAGCGTTTTTAGGCTTGGACCGCCAAATGGGGCGGCTGGCCAAAGTGGAGCGCAAGGCGCAGCGCGCACAACTGGCCAATATCCGCCTGCTCTATGCCGAAGCCGCCTACGCCGTCGCACACCTGTTGCCGAGAGGTTCGGTTGCCGCCTATTACATTTTTTTTCCAGATCCCTGGCCGAAACGCCGGCATCATCGGCGGCGGCTGTTTGACGCCTCCTTCCTGGACGCGCTCGATACCACCTTGATGCCCGGCGGCTGCATCCATCTTGCCACCGATCACCTGGATTATTTTGGATGCATCCGGCGCCTGCTGGCCGGTGATGCGCGGTTTGTGGAAACGGAACCGTTGATCACAACAGATGAAGAGCGCACGGATTTCGAATTGATTTTTCTTCAGCAGAACAAGCCCATCGGCCGCTGTTCGTTTGCAAAAAGCGCAAGAGTTTCCCGCTGATTTTTACTTGTTTTTTCCCCGTTTTTTTTCAGCTTTTTTTCACTTTTCAGTTGCTTTTTTCGGACTTATTTATATAATGCATAACTTATACGCGAAGGGAAAAAACAGATATGCCCCGATCAAAAAACAAGCCTGACATTCAGCATCAGGACCAACCAGCCGTTTCGTCACATAACGTTTCCAATGAAGATGTTATAGCAAAAGACGCCGCCCCGGACGCGCGCCACGCCAAAACACCGGCGGTTGCCCCGGACCAGCCGGTTGCCACTCCAAGTGCGGCGCACAACGACATTCCGGACAAAAAGCAGGCCGCAGGGGATACATCCGTCGCTTCCGAAGCGGAAAAGGCAACCGCTTCAAAGAAGTACGATGCCACCACCATCACCGTGCTGGAAGGCATGGAAGCCGTGCGGCTGCGGCCGGCCATGTATATCGGCGACACCTCCGTCCGCGGGTTGCACCACTGCGTCTTCGAGGTGGTGGACAACAGCGTGGACGAAGCCCTGGCGGGATACTGCACCGCCATCCAGATCGTGTTGAATGCGGATGGCTCCCTCACGGTCAACGACAACGGCCGCGGAATTCCCGTGGACATGCACGCCACGGAACACAAGCCCGCCCTGGAAGTGGTCTTGACGACCCTGCACGCGGGCGGCAAGTTCGACCATCGCAGCTACAAAGTATCCGGCGGCCTGCATGGCGTCGGCGTTTCCTGCGTCAACGCGCTCAGCGAATGGATGGAAGTTGAAGTGCGGCGCGAGGGCATCGTCTATCGCCAAAGTTATGAAAAAGGGGTCACCGCCTCGCCCCTGGAAAAGATCGGCAAAACCAAGGGCACGGGCACCAAGGTCTCCTTTTTGCCGGACGGCACGATTTTTTCCACCACAAAGTTCGAGTGGGACATCCTGGCCACCCGCCTGCGCGAAATGGCCTTCCTGAACAAGGGCGTGGAAATCCGGTTGACGCAGGAAGACCCGGCCCGCGACGAAATTTTCTGCTTCAAGGGCGGGATTGTGGAATTTGCCCAGCACCTGAACCGCAACAAGAATCTGATCAATCCAAAAGTCATCTATTTTTCCAAGGAACGGGACGGCATTTTCGTGGAAATTGCCCTGCAATATACCGACGCCTACACCGAGAACATCTGCACCTACGTCAATAATATCAACACGATCGAAGGCGGCACGCATCTGAGCGGGTTTCGCTCGGCGCTCACCCGCACGATCAACACCTACGCCAAGGCCAACAAGCTGATCAAGGATGACAGCGAGACCATGAGCGGCGATGATGTCCGCGAGGGACTGACCGCCGTGCTCAGCGTGAAAATCCCCAATCCCCAGTTCGAGGGTCAGACCAAAACCAAGCTGGGTAACAGTGAAGCGCAGGGGATCGTCGAGTCCGTTGTGAACGACGAGCTCGGATCGTTTTTCGAGGAAAATCCGCCCGTGGCCCGCCGCATCGTGGAAAAAGGCCTTTTGGCCTCCCACGCACGGATTGCCGCCCGCAAGGCGCGGGATCTGACCCGCCGCAAGGGCGCGTTGGATAGCGCCTCGCTACCCGGCAAACTGGCCGACTGTTCCGAGCGCGATCCGGCCCTGTGCGAGCTGTACCTGGTCGAGGGCGACAGCGCCGGCGGCTCGGCTAAGCAGGGCCGCAACCGCGAATTCCAGGCCATCCTGCCCCTGCGCGGCAAGGTGCTCAACGTGGAGAAGGCGCGTCTGGATAAGATCCTGAACAACAATGAAATCCGTACCATGATCACGGCCGTCGGCGCGGGGATCGGTAAGGATGAGTTTGATGTCACCAAGACCCGCTACCACAAAATTATCATCATGACCGACGCCGATGTGGATGGCGCCCATATCCGCACCTTGCTCCTGACATTCTTCTACCGGCAGATGCCGCAGTTGTTCGAACAAGGGTATATTTACCTGGCCCAGCCGCCGCTTTATAAAATCATCTGGAAAAAGCGCGAGGAATATATTGATACCGAAGATAAATTGACCCGCCGCCTGCTTGAGCTGGGTTCTGAGGATATGACCCTGGCCGTGGTCGGGACCAAAAAAACATATGCCGGCAAAGATTTGCTGGCCATCCTGGAAGTCCTGGCCGAGCTTGAGCAACTGGCCCAGAACCTGGAGCGCAAAGGCATTAACTTCGAGGAATTCCTGCAGCGGCGCCATCCCAAGACGGGAGCCTTCCCGAAATACCGCGTATCCGTCACCAACGGCAACGGCGGGGCCACCCATTATGCCTATACCGACGACGAGCTGGCCAAGCTCCGCGAATCCCTGGAAAAGAACGCCGGGCACCAGCTGGAGATCTTTACCGAATACGAGCCCGCCGGGGCCGAACCCTCCGGCATCCGCTGGCTGGAAATTCATTCCGGACCGCAGATTGCCAGGCTGGTGGATAGTTTGGATAAAAAGGGGCTGGCCATGGGAACGGGCTCGAAAGCCGAGGACGAAAACGCTGCCGCCCCATACCGGCTGATCGATGAGAACCAGGCCGGCATTCCCGTTCAATCTCTGCGCCATCTGCTCGATACTGTGCGCGCCGAAGGCCGCAAGGGGATCAGCAATATTCAGCGCTATAAAGGATTGGGCGAAATGAACCCCGAACAGCTTTACGAAACTACCATGAACCCCGAAAAGCGCAAGCTCCTCAAAGTCGTGCTGGAGGACGCCGTGGAAATCGACCGCATTTTCACCTTGCTGATGGGTGACGAAGTGGAGCCCCGCCGGGAATTCATACAGGATAACGCCTTGAACGTCCGCAATCTGGACATCTAACTGAATTGCGGATTTCGGATTTGTGATTTCTGATTGAAATCCACAATCTGAAATCAGTTAAATCAACAATCAAAAATCCGAAATCAGAAATATCCCATCATGTATACTCGCAACGAAATCGTTCAGAACATAGACATCGAAGACGAAATGCAGCGCTCGTATATCGACTACTCGATGAGCGTGATCATCGGGCGAGCCCTGCCGGACGTGCGCGACGGGATGAAGCCCGGCGCGCGCCGGATTCTTTTCGCCATGCGCCAGCTGGGCCTGGTCCACAACCGCGCCTATAAAAAATGCGCTTACGTGGTCGGTGAAGTTCTTGGTAAATATCACCCCCACGGCGACACCGCGGTTTACGACACTCTCGTGCGCATGGCCCAGCCCTTTTCCTTGCGCTACATGCTCGTGGATGGCCAGGGCAACTTTGGCAGCATCGACGGCGACGGCGCCGCAGCCTACCGCTACACCGAAGCCCGCCTCCAGCTACTCGCCGAAGAAATGCTCGCCGATATCGACAAACACACGGTGCAGATGGTCAAAAACTATAACGGCGAGCTCGACGAACCCTCGGTCCTGCCCGCGCGGCTGCCGAATCTCCTGCTGAACGGCAGCACCGGCATCGCCGTCGGCATGGCCACCAACATTCCGCCCCACAACTTAAATGAAGTGGTTGACGCCCTGGTGGCGCTGGTTGACCAGCCGGAGACGACCGTGGACGATCTGATGAAACACGTCAAGGGTCCCGATTTTCCGACCGGCGGCATCATCTGCGGTCTGAAGCCCATCGAGGAAATGTATCGCACCGGCCGGGGCCAGATCCGCATACGCGGGCGCGCCGGCATCGAGGAAGGCAAGCAGGGCAAGGAATGTATCATTGTCACCGAAATCCCGTACGTGGTCAACAAGTCCACCCTGATCGAGAACATGGCCCATCTGGTCCAGGAGAAAACGCTGGACGGCATCAGCGATATCCGCGATGAATCCGACCGCAACGGCATCCGGATCGTAATCGAACTCAAGCGCGGCGTCGTGCCCAAGGTGATTCTGAGCAACCTCTTCAAGCATACCCAGTTGCAGACGACTTTTGGCGCCATCATGCTGGCCATCCATCATGGCCGGCCCAAGGTCATGAACTTGAAGGAGATCCTCCAGGCCTTCATTGAACATCGCTTTGAAGTGCTTACCCGGCGCATCCAGTTCGATATGGAAAAGGCCGAGGCCCGCGCCCATATCCTCGAAGGCCTTAAGATCGCCATTGACCATCTCGATGCGGTGGTCAAGATCATCCGCGGGGCCAAGAACCGGGACGAGGCCCGGGCGGAACTCATCAAGCGCTTCGGTCTGTCGGAAATCCAGGCCAACGCCATCCTGGATATGCGCCTATACCAGCTGACCGGGCTGGAACGCGACAAGCTGGAAGCGGAATACCTGGACCTGATCAAGCAGATTTCCTACCTCAAAGACCTGCTGGCTAACAAAAACAAGATCTACAGCCTCATGAAGGAGGACCTGCTGGAGATCAAAAAGCTTTATGGCGATCCCCGGCGCAGCGACATTGTGCCGGACGAAGGCGAGGTGGCCATCGAGGACCTGATTGCCGACCAGGGGTGCATTATCACGATCAGCCACGGCGGCTATATCAAGCGCGTGCCGATCGGCACGTACAAGGCCCAGCGCCGCGGCGGCAAAGGCGTGGCCGGCATGGAAACCAAGGATGAGGATTACGTTGAGCACCTTTTTGTGGCCAACACCCACGATTACATCCTGTTCTTTACCGCCGACGGCCGGATCTACTGGGAAAAGGTGTACGAAATTCCGGAGGCCGGCCGCACGGCTCGCGGCAAGGCCATTGTCAATTTGCTCCAGCTCAAGAGCGAAGAACAGATTGCCGCCATGGTGCGCGTGCGCGATTTCCCCAAAACCGAATTCCTGATCATGGCCACGGAAAAGGGCGTCGTCAAAAAAACCAACCTGAGCGAATTCAGCAACCCGCGCCGGGATGGTATTATCGCCATCAATATTGACGAAGGCGACCGGCTGATCGCCGTCAAGTTGACCAATGGCCAGAACGACGTGATGCTGGCCACCCGCAACGGCATGAGCCTGCACTTCAGCGAATCGGAATTGCGCGACCAGGGCCGGGCCACGCGGGGCGTTATCGGCATCCGCCTGGAGGAAACCGACAAGCTGGAAAGCCTTGAAATCGTGGATCAAAAGGCCACGTTCTTTGTCTGCACGGAACATGGCTACGGCAAGCGCACAAGCTTCGAAGAATATCGCGGCCAGCACCGCGGCGGCAAGGGCATTTACGTAATGCGCGCTTCGGAGCGTAACGGCCTTGTGGTCGGCGCACATGCGGTTATGGAGAATGACGCGCTCATGCTGATCACGGCCAAGGGCAAAATGATCCGCATGAAAGTGAGCGACATCCGCGTCATTAGTCGCGTCACCCAAGGGGTACGGCTGATTGCCCTGGACGAGGGCGATGCGTTAGTATCGGCCACCACGGTGGAACCTGAGGATGAAGAACCCGTCGACCTGGTGGAACCGGAGAAAGACGAGCGCCAGAAAAAATAAGCCCGCTGATTGCCGATAATTAATTACTGATGACTGCGCGGCGTCGCCGCCCCGCAGTCATTGATCGCCGGACTTCTTCTCGTCCCGGATAATTTCCTGCAAAATCGTGTGGTAGCCTTTGCCCTTGGCCATCTCGTCATTAAGCTCCCGCAGAACCATTGTCGTTCCCTTGCACTGGGAGTGTTTCACCGCAATAATCATGTCCCCCACCCGGATGTGGTCGCCGGGATTGATCTGGCAGACTTTAATTAAGTTATCGTTGACAAACGTGCCGTTACGCGAGTTAAAATCACGGATAAAATGGCTGCCATCCTTGCAGGAAATCCCGCAGTGAATGCGGGAGGCCAGCTTGTCGACGATCGATACATCGTTTTCCGAACCGCGGCCAATGGTAATGGACTTACGGCCCAGTTCGATTTTTTTTTGTTCACCATCCGGCAAGACATATTGAAGAATCATGTTACCACCCCAAGTCACCTGCAAAAGCTCGCTCTTGCAGGCAGAATACAGAAGTCAGCCCGCCTGCAGCGCTACCCAGAGCGCAGGCGCTACGCGCCATATTTGCGGGCAGGTAGTCGGGATTCAGAATTGTTACGCTGACAACGTGCTTGTTGTCAATGATTTACATTTATTCTGAATTCCGGCTCCTGAATTCCTGCCTCATAGGCAGTTTCCCTAGACCTTCGATTGCATCAGCATCTTAAAATATGCAATGGTTTTCTGCAAGCCTTCTTCCAAAGACACCTCCGGTTCCCAGCGCAACAGGGAACGCGCCTGACGGATGTCCGGCTGGCGGGTCTTGGGATCATCCACCGGCAAGGGATGGAACTCCAGCGGCGATTCGCTCTTGGTTAGTTCCAAAATTTTACGGGCAAATTCCATTACGGTCATCTCCCGGGGATTGCCGATATTGACCGGATTATGCGCCTGACTCAACGCCAGCGCGTAAATGCCGCGGATCAGGTCGGACACATAGCAGAAACTACGGGTCTGGCGCCCGTCGCCGAACAGGGTGATGGGCTGTCCCAGGAGCGCCTGCTTGATAAAGGCCGGCACCACGCGCCCGTCGTTGGGCCGCATACGCGGTCCGTAGGTGTTGAATATCCGCACAATCTTGGTATTGACCCCGTGGGTGCGATGGTAAGCCATGGTAATGGCCTCGCCAAAACGTTTGGCCTCATCATACACACCCCGCGGCCCGATGGGATTGACGTTGCCCCAGTATGATTCCGGCTGGGGATGAACGAGCGGGTCGCCATAGACCTCCGAGGTGGAAGCCAGCAGGAATGTAGCCTGCTTGGCTTTCGCCAGACCGAGCGCATTGTGCGTGCCCAACGCGCCAACTTTCAGCGTCTGGATCGGCAGTTTCAGGTAATCCACAGGGCTGGCCGGCGATGCGAAATGGAACACGAAATGCACGGGGCCCTCGATATCAATGTGCCCGGTCACGTCAAGCTGGATAAACGTGAACGCTCCGTTCTGCCGGAGCTGGCTGATGTTATCCAGATTGCCGGTAACGAGATTATCGAGGCATATGACACGGTGGCCCTGACCGATAAGATAATCGCAGAGATGTGACCCCAAAAAGCCGGAACCTCCGGTGACCACTGCCACTTTCTGCTCGCGTGATGATGCCATGATTTGTTTTTCCCTATATTCCGCATTAAAGGGGCTGGCCCAGATGAATGCGACCAGTATATTAAATTAACAGTAAAGGTAAATGCTTTTCCTGTAAGCCATTTACCAGCAGGCTTCTGCATGAAGTAGCGATACAAATCGGGATAATTGCCGGACGTTCCGGGCTCACGGGATATTCCGTTCACAACGATTTGTCGCGTGCTCGGCAAACTGCCCGCGCGCGCGAAGCGCAGAAGAGGCTAGTTCAGCATCCGCACGGCACCCCGGCCTTTTTCAATCCGGCCGATCAGGCGCGGGGCGGCACTTGCCGCTTTCAAGACGGCCAGAGCTTTGCCCTGGTCGGCGGCCCGCACGATAATCACCATGCCGATGCCCATATTAAAGACGCGGTACATTTCTTCGCGCGCCACGCGTCCGCGTTCCTGGATAAAACGGAAGAGCGGCGGCACCGTCCAGGCGGAGCGGTCAAATACGGCGTCCACGGTCTTCGGCAAAATCCTCGGCACATTGTCGCAGAACCCGCCGCCGGTGATATGGGCCATGCCGCGGATGGCCACCCGTCCCATCAATCGTTGCACGGGGCGCAGGTAACTGGTATGCACTGCCAGCAAAGCCTCGCCGACGCGCCGCCCGGTACCCGGCAGGATATCCCCGATCTTCAGCTTTTCCTGTTCGAAAATTATCTTGCGCGCCAGCGAAAACCCGTTGGTGTGCAGGCCGGACGAAGACAAACCTATCAGGACATCGCCGGGCCGGATGGTTTTCCCGGTAATGATTGCCTTGCGGGGCACCACGCCGACAATCGTGCCAACCAGGTCATACTCGCCCGGCGGATACAGACCCGGCATTTCGGCGGTCTCGCCACCGATAAGCGCGCACCCGTTTGCGCGGCAGGCCTTGCACAAGCCCTGCACTACGGCTTTAAAAACTGGCCCTTCAAAGCGGGCCGCGCCAAAATAGTCCAGGAAAAACAGCGGCGCCGCGCCGTGCACCAGAATATCGTTGATACAATGATTGATAATGTCCTGCCCCACCGTGTCGTGCCGTCCGGCCAGCATGGCCACCTTGAGCTTGGTGCCGACACCGTCCGTGCTGGCCACCAGCACCTGATCCTTGCCCGGCGCGGCAAAGAATCCGCCAAAGGAGCCGATTTCGCTGAGCAAGCCGGGCACCCTGGTCGAACCTACCATTTTTTTTACCGCGCGGAGCGCCGCCATTTTGTTGTCAATATCCACGCCCGCGTCCGCATAAGCCGATTGTTTCTTTGCCATGATAAACTCTTTCCTGTTTAAAAATTGTCAAATTACCGAAGTAACCGCAAAAAAATTCCAAATTCCAAGCTCCAAATTCCAAACAAATTAAACCAAACAAGAAAAAATAGTTCAGTCAAAGGCTGAAAAAAACAGGAAGAAAACGTGGTTTTATTGTCTTTATTGGAATTTCATTATTCCCTGGATTTTGGAACTTGGAATTTTGGCTATTTATGCCATCTTCAGCGCCTGGTCAAAATCGGCCTGGATATCATTGATATGTTCCAAGCCTACGGCCACGCGGATGAATTCGGGCGTCACGCCTGCGGCACGCTGGGCTTCCGCACTGAGCTGCTGGTGCGTCGTCGAAGCCGGATGGAGCACCAGGGTCTTGGCGTCGCCGATGTTGGCCAGATGGCTGGCCAGCTTGAGCGCATTGATAAACCGCTCGCCAGCCATGCGCCCGCCCCGGATTCCAAAGCCCAACACGGCGCCGAATCCATCCTTCAGGCAGCTTTTGGCTGTCCGATGCCAGGCATGATCCGGCAAGCCGGTGTAATTGACCCAGGCCACCTGGCGATGCTTTTTCAGCCAGCGCGCCAGCAAAAGCGTATTGCGGCATTGCTGATGAATTCTCAGCGGCAACGTCTCCAGGCCTTGCAGGAACAGGAACGAATTGAAGGGACTGGGGCACATCCCGATATTGCGCATGCCTTGGACGCGCGCCTTGAGAATATAGGCCACATTGCCCATCCCGGGCAGATTGCCAAACGCATCCCAGTAAACAATTCCATGATAACTTTCATCCGGCCCGGTAAATTCCGGGAACCGGCCGCGGGACCAGTCGAACGCCCCGCCATCCACGATGACACCCCCGATGGAGGTGCCGTGCCCTCCGATCCATTTGGTGCAGGAATGCACTACAATATCCGCCCCGTGTTCGATCGGCCTGCATAATATCGGCGCGCACGTGTTGTCAACAATGAACGGCACACCTGCCCGGTGGGCAACGTAGGCAATGCCTTTGAGATCCGGCACGTCGCCTTTGGGATTGCCGATGGTTTCCGCATATACCGCCTTCGTGTTCGGGCGGATGGCCGCACGCACGGTTCCGGGCGTAAAATCATTCAGGAACGTAACCTCGATACCCAGCCGGGGCAAGGTAAACCTGAAAAGGGTATCGGTGCCGCCATAGAGCGAGGCGGAACTGACAACATGGTCGCCCGCGCGGGCAATGTTCAGAATAGCCAAAAAGATGGCGGCCATGCCGCTCGAAGTGGCCAGCGCCCCCGTGCCGCCCTCCAGGGCCGCCAGTCGCTTCTCCAGCACGTCCGTGGTCGGATTCATCATGCGGGAATAAATATTGCCGAATGACTTTAGCGCAAACAGGTCGGCCGCGTGCCTGGTGTTTTTGAACAAGTAACTCGTGGTCTGATAAATCGGCACCGCCCGGGCGCCGGTTACCGGGTCCGGCTGCTGGCCTGCGTGCAGGGCCAGGGTTTCCACATGGGAAAAAGATAATTTCGACGTTCGCTTTTTTTTCATATAATTGATCCTTGTGTATAAAACACCGGGTAATAATAGCCCAGAATGCGGATGATGTAAAGGATACCCAGGGGTGCGTCAAGAACGGCGCAATGGGAAAAGCTTATCCCCACCATCAACGACCTATACCGCGCCTGGGCATTATTCAACAACTTCTTCTGCCCCAACCTCAAGCTGGTTGAAAAAACGAAAATCGGCTCACGATATCAGAAAAAGTACGATATTCCAAAAACACCCTACCAGCGGCTCATGGAATCAGAGCACCTTCATGAATTTCGGAAAACACACCTGACCGAGAGGTTCTGCAACATGAACCCCGTCAAACTGAAGAAACAGATTGACTATAAGCAACGCCAAATTCTAAACTCGCTTCGGTCAGGCGATTAATGGGGCAGACTTCCTCGGTTTGCCATTTGCTTTAGTCAGGTTTATTTATGGGGCAACGCGAACGGTCTCGCAGGAGTTCCCTCTTTCGTCCGGAAACTGCCGGACTATGGCGGGCAGGCTGCCCCTGGCACGAATGCCAATTTTTCCGTGATTTTGGAGGGCGGAGCGCTGCGAGGCCGCTGGTTTCAGCATGGATGACGCAGCCCTGGCAGGATCCGCCGCGGCGCAAATAATAGTGGACATTTTGGTTCTCAACCTATATCGTTTATAACAATATTTTGCGCATGCGCATTCATTGCCTGTCATTTCAAATATAGCGCCTCCGGATGCAAAATATGCGCAAATTATTTTGCGGCTCAATATAGATAACATAGGAGGAAATGCGCCATGACAAAACGAGCGGACGTGTACAAATGCGAAATCTGCGGCAACATGGTTGAAATCCTGCACACCGGCGTGGGCGAGCTTGTGTGCTGCAACAAGCCGATGAAGCTTCTCCTGGAAAACACGGTGGACGCGTCACGGGAAAAGCATGTGCCGGTGATCGAGCATACCGCCGGCGGGATCAAGGTCGTAGTTGGCAGCGTCCCCCACCCGATGGAAGAGAAACATTTCATCGAGTGGATTGAGTTGAGCGTTAACGGCCGGATCCTGCGCCAGTTCCTGAAACCCGGCGATGCACCCAGCGTCTTGTTTGAGGCCATTAAGGCCGCCACGGTGGTCGCCCGCGAATATTGCAACCTGCATGGGCTCTGGAAGGCATAAGGCCCGCATCATGCAGGCGCGCGTTGCGCGCGCCTGATGAAGGCGTGTGCCGAATTCGGTTGCCGCCGAAGGCGGATTCGCAGAAGCAAGGCAAGTCTGGTTCAGATGGGCCGGCGTCGCGTGAAGCGCAATACCCCGCCTGTTATGAAGAAATATACAACCATCATAGGAACACACTTATGAATGCTCGCAAAATCGTCGACGGCGTGTATTGGATGGGCGCAGTGGACTGGCACCGGCGGCTGTTCGATTCGCTGATTCCACTGCCGGATGGCACCAGCTACAACGCCTACCTGGTGCAGGGACAAACCCACACGGCGCTTATTGACACGGCCGATCCCACGATGCAACGGGAACTGCTGGGGCAACTGGAACTCGTTCCGCGTCTGGATTACGTCGTTGCCAACCACGCCGAGCAGGACCACTCCGGCCTGATTCCCTGCTTGCTGGCAAAGTACCCGTCAGCCATGCTGGTTACTTCCGCCAAGGGCAAACCGCTGATCATGGATCACCTCGGCGTGCCCGATTCCCGGATCAGGATAGTCAACGACGGCGACACCCTGGCGCTGGGCGGCAAAACGCTGGAGTTTGTTTATACGCCCTGGGTGCATTGGCCGGAAACCATGGTCACATACCTGCGCGAAGACCATATCCTGTTCAGTTGCGACTTATTCGGATCGCATCTGGCCGCCAGCAATTTGTATGTTACTGACGAAGGCCGCGTATACGAAGCCGCCAAGCGGTATTACGCCGAAATCATGATGCCATTCCGCGCCGTGATCCGGAAAAACCTGGACAAGCTGGAACCTTTTGCCATCGAGCGGATCGCACCGAGCCACGGGCCGGTGTATGGCCACCCGGCGTTCATTATCAATGCCTACCGCGACTGGGCATCTGATACGCCGAAGAACGAAGTTGTGCTCCCCTATATTTCCATGCACGGCAGCACGGGGATCATGGTCAACCGCATGGTCGGCGCATTGGCGGGAAAAGGCGTTCGCGTGACGCCGTTTAACCTGGAAGTAACCGACATCGGCAAACTGGCCATGTCCCTGGTGGATGCCGCCACTCTGGTCGTAGGCACGCCTACCGTGCATGTCGGAGCGCACCCGGCCGTTTTTTACGCCGCACACCTGGCCAACGTCTTGCGGCCCAAGCTGAAGTTTGCCGCCATTATCGGCTCCTACGGCTGGAGCAGCAAGGCAGCGGAACAGATTGCCGACCTGATCCCGAACCTGAAGGTCGCGGTCCTGGGTTCAGTCATCGCCCGAGGCCTGCCGCAACCGGCCGACATGGCCGCCCTGGACGCCTTGGCGGAGACCATCGCCGGCAAACACCGGGAATTGAATTTGTTATGAATTAGGTTAAATGAGAAGGCTGATCTCCCTAGCTGCGAGCTGTGATATAATCACGCTCAAAGTAAAACGGCCTTGATGGGCCATAACGCATAAGGAGACCAGCCATGAAAAAAGGTATCACGAT
>JAQUMN010000031.1 GCA_028718125.1 Kiritimatiellia bacterium | reverse complement strand
CATTGGTGGCGGTCAGCGCCGTATCCCAATTCGTGAACGTCAGCCTGGCATTGGTGATCGTCAGCGAGGCGAGATTATAGGTGGCATTGGTCAAGAGCACGCTGCCGTTGGTGATGACGACTTCCGCCCCGTCTCCCGGAACTCCGACAGGATTCCAGTTGTTGGCGTCGGACCAGTTTAGTTTATCCCCGCTTCCGGTGGTGTACCAGGTCGTCGCCGCCCGGGCGGAGGGCAGGGCGATCGCCAGGGCGGCGAAAATGGAAGCAACCCTTGCCAAACCGAAACATGCCGCTTGATGTTTCATATCCTCTCCAACTGATCGAGCCCGTTCCTTCCAACCGACGGCGTCGCAGAGCTCCGCCCTCCATCCGATTCATTGTTCACACAATCTCCCGTTCATCGGCGCTACGGTCTTGGCAAAAGCGTCGTCCTCCCATGGCAAATTCAGCGCACCGAAAAAATCGTGCCCTTGGGCGGCGGCACGGAAAGGCGGACAACCGTGCCGGTCACGCCATTGTAGCCGGATATGCCGTCTTTGCCCACGCCGTACATTGCCGAAAATGAACCCGCGAAATCCGTGCCGATGAAATCATTGGTGATCGCAATTCGAGGCACATTGGCGGCCGCGTTGTCGGGGTCGGCCAGGATGGTCTGCCGGTCGGCTGGCGAGACACGCTGCCAGACGGCAATGCGCCCGCCGCCGCCCCCGCCGCTGTTATATGAGGGAACGTTTGATCCGCCAATGGCGGTCAATTGGCCGCTCGCGGCGCCCCGGAACTTGTTAGCCCAGATGAGAATGCCCCCGCCCGAACCTCCGCCGCCGTGCACGGCAGCAAAAGCGCCGTCTGCCCGGATGGTTCCGTCCACGGTAACAGTTCCCGCCTCGATCCATACCAGCCCGCCGCCATCCCCCCAGGAATTGCCTCCACCTCCGCTGCCGGGACGGAGCGGTGCATTAGTCCAGGGATACGTGTTGCCGCCCGCGCCTTGTGAACCCGGTCCGCCTTTTCCCCCATATCCGCCGCCGCCCCCGTAATAGGTGGCCGCGGGTGCGCCGCCCGGGCCGTAGCCTGCTTTCCCGATGCCTCGCCCGGCGTAGTAGCCCAGGCCGGTGGCATCGAAGCCGCCGCCCGCGGCGATTGTCACGTTCCTTGCGGTGAAAAATACCGGGCCGCCGTTGGTGCATTCCGATGCCGGACAGATCCAGGAGTTGCTGGCGACCACGATGTCGCTTGCGACCGTAACACGCGTGCCGTAATTTGCCGTCCCATTCGTCGGTCCGCTGCACACGTAAAACCGGCTCTGGTTTGTGCTGCGGCAGGCGAGCTGGAGATCGCCGCAGGCGACCTGCACATATTCGACTCCCGTGCGGCGGTCGCCCACTTGCAGGATGGCGCTGTCGACCAGCAGGGTGTTGGACACCGCCAGGGTAAAACGGGGCGCCGAAAAAATGATGTTGTTGGAAGAGATATTGAAGCGGTTGGTCACGGACAGGCTGTCCGGCGACCAGTTGGTCACCCCGTAAATACGGGCAATCTCGAAATTCGAGAGATCCGGCTGCAGAATGGTTTCGTCGGTCAGGTAGAGGGTGCCGATGTCGCCGTAGTCCCCGGCGCCGACCTTTCCACCCGTCCCGCAGGCGACATTGAAGCGCACGTCGGGCCGGGAAGCCTGGGCCGCCTGGGCCGCGGGATCGTAGACCACGGCAATGCGGCCGCCGCTGCCATTGCCTCCCCTCTCGGCATAATTGTTGGTGCCGCCGCGGGCGGTAATTATGCCGCTGGCCGTTCCGGCAAACGTGCGGCAAGTGATGTAAACCGAGCCGCCGGAACCGGCGCCCCCGTGTGCGGGGGACTTGTTCCCGCTGGCGTTGATGCCGCCGTTGATGGTGACGCTGCCGCTGTCCATTTCAATCCGGACCGCCCCGCCGCCGGCGCCGCCGCCATTGCCCCCGCCCCCGCTGCCGGGCATTACGGGCGCATTGGTCAGCCCGTACATGGGGCCGCCGGCACAATAGCTGCTGTATCCGCCCGTCGCGCCGTGCCCGGCGCCGCCTCCGTAATTGAGGGCCTTGAGGCCCCCGCCCGGGCCATACCCGTTGGTCCCGCCGATGATATAAGCGCCATCTTCGGCCCCGCGAAATCCCCGCCCGTATGCGTCAATCTGTCCGCCTTCCTGAAGATCTAAATTCGTGCCGACGATCCAGACGCGGCCATCGGTCGGCCACTCGCCCAGCGCGTTGGTGGTCGCGGCCGAATTGGTCACGTGCGTGACGGTTGCGCCGCTTTGAATGATAACGTTGGAGGCGGAGAGCTTCGTGTCCCAGTTCGAGAAGGTCAGCCTGGTCGTGGCGCCGGTGATCGTCAGCGAGGCGAGATTATAGGTGGCATTGGTCAAGAGCACACTGCCGTTGGTGATGACGACCTCCGCCCCGTCTCCCGGAACCCCGGCTGGATTCCAGTTGTTGGCGTCGGACCAGTTCAGTTTATCCCCGCTGCCGGCGGTGTCCCAGGTTGACGCCGCCCGGGCGGAGGGCAGGGCGAACGCCAGGGCGGCGGCAATATAAATTACCTCTAACCAGTGCTCTTGATGTTTCATATTCTCTCCAACTGATCGAGCCCGTTCCTTATCACGTTTGCCGGCGTCGCAGAGCTCCGCCCTCCATCGGATTAATTATTCACACAATGGATGGGCAGTCTGCCCGCCATAGTCCGGCAGTTGCCGGACGAAGGAGGGAGTTCCCACTAGCCCGTTCACTCTCCCGTTCATCGGCGCTAAGGACTCGGCAGAAGCGTCGTCCTTCCATGGCATATTCAATGGATCGAAAAAATCATGCCCTTGGGCGGCGGCACGGTCAGGCAGACAACCGTGCCGGTTTCGGCGTTGGCGGCATAGCCCCATCCGTTCGACGCTGTGCAGGAGCCCAGAAAGAACGTACCGGCGAAATCATTGGCGACCACGAGCTTGGGCACATTGGCCAGCGCGTTGTCGGGGTCCGCCAGGATCGCCTGCTGATCGGCTTCCGAAATGCGGTGCCAGAGCGCAATACGCCCGCCGCCGCCCCCGCCGCCGTAAATATTTACATTCGAATATCTGGCGCTCCCTCCATAGGCGCTCAACTGTCCACTGACCGCGCCCCGGATTTTGTTGGCCACAATGAAGATGCCGCCCCCCGATCCGCCGCCGCCATAGTAACCGTCAGTGGTAGTTTTTCCGTTCGCTTTGATCATTCCATCCAGAACGAATGTCCCGGAAGCCTTGATCCATACCAGGCCGCCGCCTGCCCCTCCGGCCACGCCATTGAATCCACCCCCGCTGCCGGGACAGCGCGGCGCATTGGTCCAGGGATATGCGACGCCAGCAGGTGCGCTGGAACCATTCCCGCCTTTACCGCCGTAGCCGCCGCCCCCGCCGTGAGGATATGAGCTCCTGCTCGTACCTCCGCCCGGACCGTACCCATTGGTGCCCTGGCCGGGACCGGCGCTATAACCCAGGCCTTCGGCGTCGAAGCCGCCGCCGGCGTTGATGGTTACATTGTTTGCGGTGAAAAACACTGAGCCGCCGTTGGTTCCGTTCGAAACAGGATAAATCCAGCAGTTGCTGGATATGACAATATCGCCCGCCACCGTGACACGCGCGCCGTAGGCAGTTATCACTTCATTCGTCGGGCCGCTGTAAACGTAAAACTGACTTTGGGTCGTGCCACGGCTGGTGAGCTGCAGATCCCCGCAGTCAATCTGTTGATACTCGATTTCGGAGAGGGGGTCTCCCACCTGCAAGATGGCGGTGTCGATCGCCAGGGTGTTGGTCACCTTCAAGGCAAAATGGGGCGCCGAAAAAATTACGTTGTTGGTCAAGACGGAATTGGTCAGAGACAGGCTTTCCAACGACAAGTTCGTCACACCAAAGATGCGAACGACCTCAAAATTGGACAGGTTCGTTGTAAACACGCTCTCGTCGGGCAGATAAAGCGTTCCGATGACCGGCGGCGGAGTGACATATGAGCCAACGCCTGTGGCAACATTAAATCGGATGCCGGGGCGGGGTTGTCCGCCCTGGGCGGCCTCATCGTAATCAATGGCGATGCGCCCGCCGCCGCCATGTCCGCTGCACACAGATACACTCGAGTAGTAACCTATTCCGCCCATGGCGGTAAGGCGGCCGTTGGAACTGCCCCCTAACACGCGGCAGGTAATATAAATCGAGCCGCCGGCGCCGCCTCCACCTGCTCCGCCACTATTTCTTCCGTTGGCATTAATCGTGCCCTCTATAGTTACCGTGCCGTTGGCGGCATCGATCAGGATTACGCCGCCTCCGGCGCCCAGGCCTTGGCCGCCGCCGCCGCTGCCCGGCAAGGAGGGCGCATTGGTTAAGTCGTATGCCAAGCCGGCAAGACCGACCCCGTAGTAATGTCCGCGCCCGCCGGCGCCGCCGTGTCCGCCCGCCCCGGCGTAAGCTGTTGTTCCGTTCTTTGCCAATCCGCCCCCGCCGGGACCGCGCCCGTTAGTGCTCAGGCCTCCTAAAAAACCACGCCCGTAAGCGTCAATCTGCCCGCCTGTCTGTAATTCGAGATTGGTGCACCCAGCAATCCAGATGCGGCCATCGGTAGGCCATTCGCCCAATTCGTTCGTCGTCAGGGCGCTGTTGGTCACGTGCGTGATGGTCGCGCCGCTCTGAATAATGACATTGGTGGCGGTAAGCTTCGTGTCCCAGTTCGAGAAGGTCAGCCTGGTCGTGGCGCCGGTGATTGTCAGCGAGGCGAGATTATAGGTGGCGTTGGTCAACAGCACGCTGCCGTTGGTGATGACAACCTCCGCCCCGTCTCCCGGAACCCCGGCTGGATTCCAGTTGTTGGCGTCGGACCAGTTCAGTTTATCCCCGCTTCCGGCGGTGTTCCAGATCGTCGCCGCCCGGGCAGCCGGCAGGCCGAGCGCCAGGAACGCGATAACGCAAAATACTCTGGTTAAACCTGATCGAAGCCATAGATGTTTCATGTCCATTGCCCCCTTTATATTTATTTATAGTTTATAGTAAATTGCCGGGGAGCGGTCAACATTATCCGAAAAATATTATCCGGAAAAACATCTGGTCAGGGGCCGGCCGTTTGGCTGTCTGTCTTACGGAGCCATCGTGTTTTATGGCCGTTGCGGCACTGTTCAGGAGGGGGCGCGGCAGGACGTTGCATTGGTCAGGCGGGCATTGATTAGCGATGCTTTATATTCCGCCGTTTTTCCCTGTCTCAACCGATGACCGTCCGCAGGCTGCGATCGAAAGCGCTTACCGCTAACCGGCGCGCAGTGCTCCAATTGATATAGCGGACGACCAGGAGATGCGGGCCTTTCCGCAGCGGCATGGAGGCCACGGTTCCCATTTTGATGGTGTCGCCAATTTGCCGGCCGTCAACAAAGGCGACAAAGTGCATGTCCGCTCCGAACCAGAAAACCAGGTCCTGGTCGCCGTCCAGGTCGAAGGGAACATACACATACGCGCTGCGGCCAAGTTCCTTTCCGACGAAACCGCTCGCCATGTCCAGCTGTCCCCGTGTCATCGTCGCCTCCTGCGGCAGGAGTGTGCCTTCCGTAGTGACCAGGCGCTCCGGCAGAATCGTCAACTGGTCGGGCGGCGCAGCGAACCTGCGGTCCGCCGGCCCGAAAACATATACCGCCTGGCCGGCCCGCGCGGGCGACCGCGCCGCGTTGGCCCGGTAGGCGTGGAGCAGCGGCGCGCAAGCCAGCGCGCGGGAAATCAGGCCGTGCCAATAGCGCAGGCCCCTGGCGTTCCACCATTCATCATGCGGCTGGCGACGCTCCCAGGCTGCGGCCGTATCCAGCATCTCCCGTAGAACCTGGCCCAGGCGTTCAATGCCGGGAATATCCCGGCTCTGTTTCTCCGCGCACAGATGGAAGTAGTGCACCATGGCTTCCAGCAGCAGTGCGGCCCCTTGCGCATAACAAACCCAATCCTCGAAATGACGCATGATGAACCGGCGGGGTTCGGTCGCGAGGAGCTCCGTGGAGCGCGCGGCGCGCGCCAGCAGATCGCGGGCGTCATTCAAAGCCTCCTGCTTTTCCGCAATCAGGGCGTGCGGGCCGGGACATCGCGCCGACGGAAATCCTATACCGGTGAAATAAGGCTTTGATAACAGTTCCGACCTGCCGGCGATGGGAAAGCGCAATAGTTCGCCCGCGGGGGTGACAAACCGGATGTCGTCTAACAGCACCTGGCTCCAGCGCATCGTTCCCATGCGCCCCGGCAGGCAGGACTGGATGCCGAAATAGCCCTGCCCGGCGTAGAAGATCCGCGCATTCACGGCTTCAACCTCCAGGAGAACGTCAGCCAGCTCCGGCAGATCCGTTCCGAACTCGGCCTTGAGGAATTCGCCTACCACGGCCCTGGGGTTGACGGACGGATCCTTGGCATAACGGCAGAAGAACTCGGCGTTAAATCCGCCGAGCGTATCGAAACAGTTGACCTCCATGTCCTTGGGGATCGGATCCTCCGCCCGCCATCCGGTCAGCTCAGGGAAGAAATGCCGGCGGCTGGGCAGGACATTCGCATACGGGCTCCAGTCGTTATGCAAGGTGTCAACCCGGCCTTCTACCCAGACAGCGCCCAGGGCGCGGGCCTCGTTCAAGAATTGCGCATAATGTCCCAGGGCCGAGGTGGGATAAATGTTCCGGCCCCAGAATTCGCCATTCAAATCGAAGCCGACCTGGACCGGATTGGTCGCGGCGGCGCGCCAGAGGTCCGGATTGAAGCCAATATCCAGGTTGTGGTCCCCGGGCGTGGAATCGCCGGCCACTATAATGTCCGGGTACTTTCGCGCCGCGGCGAGGAACGCTTCGCTTAAATCACACGAGCCAGTGTGCAGGCAAACCGAAAATTGCAGGCCATGCCGCGCGCACTTGGCGCGGACTGCGGATAGAATCCGCTCGGCGATTTCTTGGGCAGAGATGGACTGAGACCTCAGGGCGGAGAGCGTGACGGTGGCGTTTTCGCAGATCCACATGGCGAGTCCGGCCAGGCGCGGGGCGATCTCGAGAAGCTCGTCAATCTGGTCGGTTAATAACCGGTAAATCCGGGGATCCGCCATGTCCGGCTCACCGGCGGCATTGAACATTCCCGGCTCCAGTGCGCGCCACCGGTCCGCTGAATTGGGAATCTGCAGGATATGAAACCAATGCCAGAATTCAATGCCGGCCTGTTCGGTCATCTGCGCCGCCTGCGTCATGTACTCGCGGACGACCCGGTGGCGGCGCTGCTCTTCCTCCGTCAACAGCCCGGGATAGCGCGGGAAAAGATATGGAATAAAACATCCGTTATCAGATCCTATGAAAACGAGCCGGTCCACGCGCTGGGCTTTCGCAAACTCGACCAGCCTCCGCCAATGCCGTGGCGAGCCGTAATCGCTCTGCAGGCCCAGTTTCATGCGGGTCTCTCCGGGCTTCCGCGGGTTGCGGGATGGTTTAGCGCCATGGCCGCCGGTTGATTTAGACATGGTATCTCCTCGGATTATTAATTATTAAGGTCCTTCCGGGTTTAGCGTGGGATTTCGCATTGAGTGCTATCCTCGGCGATATCCTACCGCTCCGCCCCTGCGTCATCCCGAGCGCCCACATCCGTCATCCCGAGCTTGTCGAGGGATCTCAGTCTCTTCCACCCCGGTTCTGGTTCCGACCCGAGTCCGAGCACACTCGCGGCCAAATCCGCCCGCGTCGGATTCATCTTTCCGATCAGGGCCTCCTTCTTCTCTCTGCGCCAACGCTTTAACTGCTTCACTCGCGCAATCGCATCCCGCGGATCGTTATACTGCTCGTAGTCCACAAGGCGATTCAGGTTGTATCGTTCCGTGAACCCGGATACGCCACCTGATCGATGCTGATGGACCCGACGCACCAGGCTGTTCGTGACTCCGATATACAGCGTCGTCTGTCCCTTGTTGGTCATCATGTAAACGTAAAATGCCTCGCGGGACATGAGATTCCTCGACTTCGCTCGGAATGACGAACGAAGAGTGAATCATGATCAAGCGTTAATATGGCATCAATTCCTGTTTTTGGTCAATGAAAAATCCCACGCTATTTCCGGAAGAACCATTATTAAAGGCGGCCAAAGGCGGCAACTATTCCGCCAGAGGCGGACCCGCCTACCCGGCGGGAACCGCGCCCCAACAGAGCGGGGCGGCTACAACTTTGTCCGCCGAAGGCGGATCCGCCTCTGGCGGAAAATTCCTATGTCCTTAATTTTGCATCGCATTAGTTTGCCGCAGATGCGAGGCGCGAAGGGTGCCGCTGTATAAGCATACTGCAAGCCCTTTGCAACGAAGCAGATGCGGCAAAATCATGCGACCGTCTTTTCTGGCGAACATCAGCGTTTTTGCAAGATGCCTTCATAACCCGTTGGGTTTCCGTCTAGGCGGATCCGCATTGGCAGAAAAAGGAAAAGTGGTGCAAGAAATAAATTGCACGCCGTGTTTATTGGCTAAATATGACCATGACGCTGATGTTCGTGCAAAATTAACATATGAAAATTAGGCGGCAGGCTCCTGCCGCCGCCGGCTGCGGCGACGACGGCCCGCCGCCGCTCCAATAATGTTCTCCGCAAAAAGAGTGCATGTTGCGAATATAGACGCTATTCATCGAGTCAAGACTCACAAAAACACCGGCATACGGACATGGGCGGCAGGATGATTTTGTTGCCGCTCACCTGTTCTTTGCGCGGGACGCATTCGACGCCATTTTCGCGTCCGTCGAAAACAAGCAGTTCGCCTTCGCCTTGAGCAAAGATATCCGGCAGGGTCACGGCCGATTCTGCCAGGCTGTGATTAACGATAAAAAGATAGACGCCATCGGCCGTTTTCAGGCAGAGGGCATCCGCCCTGCCGTCGGCGGCTTCGGGCGCATTGCCGGCCAGCGGCACATATTCACCCGGAAAGGCCGGGCGATAAAAACGGAATATGGCCGCCATCGGGCTTTCATGGTAAGCGCCAGCGAAATTCGTGAATATGCTCAGGCCGTTCAGCAGTTGATAGTAATTGGAAAGCTCCACGTATTCGCCGAGTTCGGCCATCATCTGCAGCATGCCGGCGACAAAAAGGCAATGATGGGGGTCCATCGGTTCACAGCAGCGCTTTTCGAATGTCCAGTAGTTGGAGGCGTAGAGCCAGAAATTCCACTCGGTGACGCCGATTTTGGTTTTCAGGTTGCGCGCCTTGATGTCGGCGATCATTTTCAAAAGGTCGGCCTTGATTTTCTGAATACTTTCGACCGCGTTTTGGAGCTGGTCGGCGAACGTTTCCTTCCATTGACCTTTGTAGTAATGGTTGGAAACCATGTCGACCAGGTCGGCCGCCTGGTCCAGCACCAGTTCGCGCCAGGGCGTTTCCGCCCGCGCGCCGTAGGCGCCGCTATACGGATAACCAATGCCGATAATCGTGCTGTTCGGGTATTCCGCTTTCACCGGCGGCACAAAGGCGCGCAAGGCCGCGACATACATTTCACCGGTCATATGGGACGTTTCGTGCGCCGCGAATTGTTCGTTGCCCATCTGTAAGAAAATCCGCGGCGGCGTCAGCCCCTTGTTTTCATAGAACCGCCGGCAATAGCGGGCCAGCCCGGCGGCTTCCCCGGGGGTCCCGCTCCCGATATTGACCGTCAGGTGCGGGGTAATCTCGGCTGCACGGCAAAGTTCCAAATACTCAGTGATGCCGAAATCATAGGATATGTAGGTGAAGAATTGCGGATCATAGTGGTCGGGCCGCAAATGGACGGGGCCGACGCCGTTTTCCCAATGATAGACCGTGGAAAGACAGCCGCCGGGAAAACGCATGGCCGTCGGGGAAATGGATTTGACGGCCTCGATGGCCTTGGGGTCGAGGTGCGGCTGGCCAGCCGGTCGCAAATACACCTGGTCGATGAAGACTTCCCCGTCATCATCCAGCAGGGTCAGCCGGAAATCGGCGTTGGCGTCAGTCACGGGAATATCGAAATGAATCACGTATTTTTTCCAGTAGGCGGCGTCGATGACGATCTTGGCCGCCGCATAAGCCGGGCGACGCGTAATCGGCGCTTTGATGGCCGCTTCCAGGGTCGCCGGCGAATGCCGGACTTTCGCCCACAGCTCGACTTCGAGCTTTTCACCCGCATAAATTTTGACGTCGCATTGGCCTATGGCGCCGCCGGTTCGTTGGATGAACTGGGCGTTTCCCGACGACATTCCCATCCCCGGGATCAGCCTGCAGTGGTACGGATTGCCGATCCATTCATCGGCGGTACCGTACTTGGGATTTTCCGGGCCTGCGAATTTAGGATTCATCAGCCGGTCGGAGAGCAGCCCCTTAACGACCGCGGCATACATCTCCAGGTTCTGTCCCATCAGGTATTTTGAGACCGGATGCGATCCGTTCAAACCGTTTTTCAGTTTAAGGGAGATCATGTTCGATTTCCTTCCGCAAGGAAGCTGCCCGGCTTCAGCGTAACTGCGCGGACAATCCCTGATGCCATTTGTAAATACCTGGTTATATGAAAAACGGACGACCTTGGTGTATAGTAGGGGTTGAACCACCAACCTCAAACAACACCTGAAAGGAGGCCGTCCGTTGAAATGTAAAATAGCATACATAGGTCTGGATGTCCACGTTCGCAATTGCGTAATTGTGGCCATAGACGAAACAGGGACCATCATAACGGAGCAACGATTTCAAACATCGGCAGAGAAGCTCATCGATGTATTGGAGTCTGTGGAAGCAAAAGAGAAGCATTTTGCCGTTGAAGAATGCATGTTGGCGGCATGGGTTGCGAACGTAGTTAAACCTCATGTCAAAGAAGTTATGGTTGCTGATCCACGTGAGAATGCTTGGATTAGTCGAAATCCACATAAAAACGATATGGAGGATGCGCTTCGCTTGTGTCGGTTGCTGCGGATGGGAGAACTGAAACGCGTTTATCATCCTGAGGATGATTTGCGAGCCCTGTTTAAAGCAGCGGCGCAACATTATATTGACATGCGCAACCAGCAAGTGGCGCTGAAACAAAAGATCAAGGCAATGTATCGGCACTGGGGAGTACTTGACGTAAATGGGAGAAAAGTCTATGCGCAGAAAGGCAGGCAAGAGTATTTGAAGAAGGTGCCGCATGTCGTTGTGCGCCATCAACTGCATCGGTTGTATGCGTTGATGGACGAAGCCGAATGCAGCGAAGCAATGGCGGCGCGAGAGCTTCGGCAACTGGGGCGTTCTTATCCGGAGGTGCGCGAATGGAAAAAGATTCCGGGTATTGGACCGATTATCGCGCTTTTGTTCAATGCTTTGATTCAAACACCTCATCGGTTTGCTGATAAACGTAAATTGTGGCGCTATTGCCGGCTGGGGATTACGGATCGTAGCAGCGATGGCAAGCCGCTTGGATATAAACGGCTGGATCATTCGGGTATAGGCGACCTGAAATCCCTGAGTTACTGGGCATGGATGGCGGCGATGAAAGGCAATAACGAAGTGCGGCGCTTTTATGAAAGCTCGCTGGCTCGTACACATAACCATGTCCATGCCAGGCTTAATACCCAGCGCAAAATCCTGGCTGTTATGTATGGACTTTGGAAAAAAGGAGGCACGTATCGACCGGAGTGTTTTCTGGGTTTGTCGGTAGTCTGAGGTTGTTGTCTGAGCATAACCTCGAGATCTGACAATGGTGTGTTGTGCAGTCCGATGAATCCAGGTTGCCGGGCAAGACTCAAGCAAAAAAATTATAGCCCTCTTGCGTGAGCAAGAGCTGTTTCCACACCTGGTTAGTCGCCCGGCCTTGACACCCAATGTGACGTTAGCCCTCCCCTTGCTGGGAGACAGGCTCATATATGTGAATGGCATGAACATGATCCACATCGTCGCGTTGATTTGAATTCCGACTGCATCAATGCACCAATGTGCCAGAGTCAAAAGACTGTTCAGAAAATAACTGTTGCCGTCGTCGTCCTGTGAAGTCATTAATTTTGACATCACTGGATTCGGAGGGGTTTTTGTTGACTTCACTTTTCATATGTTAATTTTGCACGAACATCAGCGTTCAATAATTATTTTTCAACAACAACGGCGTGCAAACTATTTTTTGCACCACTTTTCATTATAACCCAACGGGTTATGAAGGCATTCTGCAAAAACGCTGATGTTCGCCGAAAAAAACGGTCGCATGATTTTGCCGCATCTGCTTCGTTGCAAAGGGCTTGCAGTATGCTTATACAGCGGCGCCCTTCGCGCCTCGCATCTGCGGCAAACTAATGCGATGCAAAATCAAGGAAATAGACAGTAGCTTATACCCGCGAGCGCAACAAGAAACAATGATTTTTGCTGGACGGGCTGAACTCGTTGCCGCCTTGCTTCCGCTTATGAGGGAATCACCGGCAGCACGATGTGCGAAGGATACTGGGCCGTGTGTTTGATCGTCTGCCGCGCCGTCCGCGGCTCAGTGTCGGTGGCGATATCATGGCCCGTGTTCAGGTTGCGGTCCCAGAGCGGGAAATTACTGCTGGAAATATCCACGCGGATGCAATGTCCTTTCCGGAACACGTTGCTCGTCGGCTGGAGCTCGATGGTGAACTCGTAGACCCGTCCGCTTTCCATCAGCTTCGGGGCCTGGTACAGCGACTCCCGGTAGCGGGCGCGGATGATGCCCTCGGTGATGTTCATGGCGCGGCCGTTCGGATAAACGTCCACGAGCTTGACCGTGAAATCCGTGTCGGGAGCCGACGAGGAGGCGTGGAGCTTGAGCTCCACCGGGCCGGTCACCTCGAGGTCCGCCTCGAGCGGGGCGGACGTATACACCAGGACGTCGGGCCGGCCTTCGACGCCGCGCTGATCCAGCGCGCCGGGCTGGATGATATGATAGATGGGGGTCCAGCACATGGAGTGGTTCCCGCCTACCGTGGGCACGGGGTCGCAGGGATCATAGACGTACATATCCGCCGGCTCGTCGCCGGGCGCGCGGGTGTCCAGCAGGCCGTCGGAAGGCGAAGCCCCTGCCGCTCCCTTGCTGTGCAGGTAATACTTCGTAAAGCGGGTCCGCGCCAGCGGCCACTCCTGCTCCGTGCGCCACTGGTTGATGCCCATGACGAAGATCGTGATCGGGGCGGCGGCGCCATCCGCGGCCGGGGCGGCGCCGCGCAGATGCTGCTCGAACCAGCGCCAGGAAAGGTCGTTCAGGTCCAATTTTCCCTCGGCGCTGAAATCAAGCTCGCCAAGCTTCGTGTTCCAAATATGGTCCCACGGCCCCACGATGATCCTGTGGGCGCGGCGCAGTTCCTCGTTCGGGGCGTGCTCGCGGAGCTGCGCGAACTGGCGGAACGCCTCGCCGGGGTGGTAATCATACCATCCGCCCATGATGAATACCGGCGCTTTAATCTTGTCGAACTTGCCGGTCAGGCTGATCCGGTCCCAGAACTCGCCGGGGGTGTCGTGCGTGATATAGTCCCGCCATACCTGGTTTTTCCTTCCGCCCAGTTCATCCATGGTGAGCAGCGGCAGGTGGTTGAAGAATTTCCGCATGTCGATAGCGTTGGCCATGGTCATGTCGCTGGTGCGGGCGCTGATCTCGAGGCAGAGCCAGGGGGCGGTCAGCGCCAGGGTGAAGGCGCCGCGGTTCCAATAACAGTGGCCCCAGATGTCCGTGGGCATCACCTGCGGGATCAGGGCCTTCAGGTTGGGATGGCCTTCCGGGGCCACCAGCCATTGCGTGGCGCCAAGGTAGGAAGGGCCGACCATCCCGATGTTGCCGTCGCACCAGCGCTGGGCGGCGATCCAGCTCAAGCTGTCATAGCCATCCTTGGCGTCGTCCACGAAAGGATAGAACTCGCCCTCGGAATCGTAGCGCCCGCGGCAGTCCTGGATCAGGTAGGCATAACCCTTCGGGGCGAAATACAGGCCGAGGTCCATGCCGCTCCAGCCGTAGGGCAGGCGCTGGAAGACGACCGGAAAAGGCCCCGGCCCTTCCGGCAGGAACAGGTTAGTGGAAAGATGCACGCCGTCGCGCATGGGGACACGAATATCGCGTTCAATACTAAACTTATACCGCGCCTGGTTCATTGACGTCATTGCAGTCTCCCCTTCAATATTTGTTAAGACCCGGTCCGCTATTGCGCCCCGCTCTGCATGCGGCGCCGAACTTCCGATTTTACACTCCCGCGAATTTTGTAAACCTTAAGGCAGGTTAGACGCTTTCCCGTAAAGATACACGTTTTTGCGTGTATGTTTTTAGGGAGGGACAGCGTGCCGCTGTCCGCGGCGGGCAGAATGCCCGCCCTCCCTTGGGTTGCGGGCGTTAGCCCGCCTTAATCCCTTAACTCGGAAACCGCTACAAAAAACAAGAAAATGCAAAAGCAAAATAATTAACTACGAAACACTCGAAATGCGCGAAATGGAAGCAGGATACACTGAACGATTTGTTTTGTTTTTATTTTCGCGTGTTTCGTAGTTTCCGCCTGAAGCTGATCAGCCAGGGCTGAAAAAATCTTTGGATTGCGGGCACAGCCCGCATGCGAAAGCCTCCGTTCTTGACTTGATCGTTGGCAGGCAAGGCCCGCCTTATTTGCAGAGCTTTCCCTCATCAGGGACGTTCCGCGTTCACAGAGCGTCCTTCTGGAAGACGCCGTCTTTCATAATGGCGCTCAGATAACGTCCGGGCGAAAGCAGACAACCGAGGTCCGTCAGGGGGTTGCCGTCCACAACGAGCAGGTCGGCGCGCGCGCCTGCGGCGACCACGCCGGTTTGTCCGGCCTCGTTGAACAGTTCCGCCGCTGTGCAGGTCGCCGAACGAATCAAGTCGATCGGCGACTGCACTTTGGCGCACAGCCGGAACCCATTGAGTTGGTTCTTGTGCATACGGCCAAGCAGGTCGGTCCCGTATACCAGCTTGACCCCTCGCTTGTAGGCGAGCGCCAGGGCATTCAGCCCCCGGTCTGCCACCTCGTGCAGCTTTGCGGAACGCTCTTGGGGAAGTCCTGCCTCCACCCCCTCGCGCACCAGAGCATCAAAGGTAGCCAGGGTGGGCACCATGAAAGCGCCGTGTTTCAGGAAGAGCTCCGCGCTGCTCTCGTCAATGAGATTGCAGTGTTCAAGGGAGCGAACCCCGCATTTCAGGGCGCGGTTGACAGCGCGCGCCGTATAGACGTGTGCCATGCAGTAGAGGCCCGCCATCTCCGCTTCCTCTACCGCCGCGCGAATTTCGTCTTCCGAAAACTGCGCGTTGGCGATGCGATCGGTCGGCGACGTAATGCCGCCGGACAGCATGAGTTTGATGTGGTGTGCGCCCTTCCGGATTTCATCGCGACAGGCCCGGCGCATCTCCGGCACGCCGTCGCAAAGATGCCCCAGGCTGAGACTGTTGCTCGAGCCGGTGACGACTTGCTCCCCGCGGGCGCGCAGATCGGCGTGGCCGCCTGTCTGGGATAGCGCGTGGCCGCAATATAGAATGCGCGGGCCCTTGATATATCCTTCCTGCACGGACTGGGCTAGGCCGTAATCGGCGCCGCCGCCGTCCCTGACGGTGGTGAAGCCCCGCATCAACATATCCTCCAGTATCTCAGCCGCGCGGGCCGTCGTGTATGCCGGGGAACTTCGCATCAGCAAGATGTCGTCGGGAGTCCAGGCCGTCACGTGGACGTGTGCATCGCACAGGCCCGGCATCACGGTCTTGCCCTTCAGATCGAAGGTTCTCCCGTCCGCCGGCAATGGCGCTGCGCCTTGGGCAGGTTCCACCCGCTCAATGCGGCTTCCCCTGATCGTGATCCGGCGATTGGGGAGAAGTTCCCCGTTGATCACATCCAGGACTGCGGCATGATCGAACACTATGAATTTATCTGACATGTTTGCCTCCGTCTACGGGTTTAATTGTGGTCGCACTAGAACTGCGACTTTTCGACATCCTGTTCCAACTGCAGACCTGGCTTCATGCGGAAAGTTCCGTGCCGGCGCGGGTCGCTGGATGGTTGAATCGGTTTCCTGCTACTCCCAGATTCTCTTGATCATCCTCAAAGTCTTCTCCACCAGTTCCCGTCCGCCTTTGGGACTGATGCGATTATCGTGAATGATGGCGCTGTAACCACCCCCCGCGACGGCGCGCGGGGTCGGCAGGTAGTATCTGAATGGGCCGGTCAGTTCTACTACCAGGGTTTGCACGGCGGGGCTCCGTTCCTTGATCCGCAGTCCGTATTCGAGGAACAGCTCGCACGGATTGGTTGCCAGCGCCACGTCGCCGATGCGGCACACATGCACTTCCGCCGTCTCCCATTTGTTCGCATTCCCGCGCTCGAATCGGTCGATCACGTGTTTCTCGTAACCCATCTCGGAAACGCGCGTGGACGCGGCCTTGTCCGATGCCGGGCGGCCGTCCAGCGAGCGGTCATCGGCGAGTTTCTTATATTTGCCGAGCGCCAGCCTGTATTCTGCCTTCGTGACGGCCCGCCGCGACAGACGGAGCACGGCGCCGGCATGCCGGAACGGCAGATCCGTCCGGATATCCTTGCGGGCGACGGGGAAGGCCGACGCGACGGCCGCCCCAATCCGGGCGCCGATTTGCTGGCGCAGGGTCAGGCCGCTGCGTTTTCGCATTGCCGGCTCAACCCGGCGATGCAGGAGGACATGCGGCGACTGATCGCCGGCCGCGCCGCAGAGGGGCAACACAAACACGTTCTTGCCCAGCCGTTTCCGGATTTCGGCGCGGGCCTCATGCCAGAAATCCGCAGTAACGCAATATGCCCCTTCACTGGTCTGGGAGGGGCACGCCAGATTTACGACCACTCCCGTCAGTTTCCGCCGCTGATCCCAGGTGAAGATCATATCCACCGCGGGGTCTTCCGGGCCTTCCGGGCCAGCGAAATCCTCGCGATCGCTTTGGCCGTACATTTCCGCCGTTCCATCCAGATAGGCCAGGCGCCGGTTATGGCCGACCGTTGCATTTCCGAAAGCCCAGCTCAGCCCTGCGGGCTTGCGGTCCTTCCACGCTTTCGCCGCGGCCTTGGCCGCCTGCTCGCAAAAAAACTCGCGATAGTCGGCAGGCGACATGACCTCCGGTCCCAGTTGCGGATACCAGAAATCTTCCAGCGCGGGGGCGTTATGGGTATGGGTGGTATTGATGATGACGTCCTCCGGGTCAAATCCCGGCAAGGCCGATCCGATTTTCGCGCGCACCTGTTTCACGACGCGGTCCGACAGCCAGGAATGGTCGCAGGACACCATAATTACCCGATCCCCTTTGGGATGATCCTCGATCGCGAGGGCCGTGACGGTGATCGGATCGTAGACCGATTGCGAAATCCGGACGTGAAACTGCCCCATCAGGTTGACGGGCTGGTCCGGGGTGATGTCTTGCGTGCTCCAGCCCACGAGTAGTTGCCGCTTCGACTTGCCTTGCTTGCGATTGCGCGTTTGCATGTGTGTAGTGTACCCCCAGTTTTGCAAGTTGCTAACGTGGACTACGCCCGATATCGCCAACGCTTTAACTGCTTCTCTCGCGCAATCGCATCCCGCGGATCGTTGTACTGCTCGTAGTCCACAAGACGATTCAGGTTGTATCGTTCCGTGAACCCGGATACGTCACCTGATCGATGCTGATGGACTCGACGCACCAGGCTGTTCGTGACTCCGATATACAGCGTCGTCTGTCCCTTGTTGGTCATCATGTAAACGTAAAATGCCTCGCGGGACATGAGATTCCTCGACTTCGCTCGGAATGACGGACGAAGAGTGAGTCATGATCAAGCTTTAATATGGCGTCAATTCCTGTTTTTGGTCAATGAAAAATCCCACGCTATTTCCGGAAGAACCTTGTTTTTAGAGCTGGCTGCCAGCGCGGCGCTTATTATCATTTTAAAATGGTTGCGACAATATCTCTTTCGCTCGGATCGGGCAACCAGCCGGGGCTGCGTCATTCATGCCGAAACCAGCGGCGTCGCAGCCCCGATACCCGCCAACATGGCGTGATCGCTCCGCCCTCCAATATCGCGAAAAAATCGGCATTCATGGAGGGGCCGCTTGCCCGCGAGGCCGTTCATGACAGAGCCGGGGCCATAGTTACTCCCGGCCAGTCGTCGGTCCTGAATGGCGAGGCCGGCAAACCATCCTTGTTGACGAGATTGCATACGGGATTATCCGCCCAGGCGTAGCGGACGGCCACGGGCGCGGGCACGTTTGCGGAGCGCACCGCCAGGCTGTCCTTTGATTCGATCGCTGCCCCGGCCCAATGAAACTTGCGGTCCGGGCCCGCGACCGCGAATCCTTTGAGCGGCCCTCCGCCGGCGGCGGCCAATCCGCCGCCGCAATGGTCGAACTGAAGCCTGACGCGCCCCCCGTCAACCCGCCATGATTTAAGAAGCGGTCCCGAGAAGACGATCTTCCGCCCGTAGGCCTGCGCGAGCGCCGCCAGGGCCAGGCGGCGGCCGACTTCCTGCTTGTTCTTCGGATGAATGTTGCCGGCGTCGCCGATGTCGATCGCCACGGCAAGCCCGGTGTTGGGAACGGCAAGCGTCATCAACTGAGCCTCGCGGAGCTCGGCCCATGCGCTTTCGCCGGGCGCGTCTTTCGCTTGCCTATAATTGGCGAGCTGGACAATCAGGAAATGGAAGTCGCCGACGCCCCAGGCCTTCCGCCAGTCTTTGATCAGCAGCGGCATAAGGGAGCGGTAATGATAAGCGCGATCAGCGTTGGTTTCGCCCTGATACCAGATAACGCCGCGCAAGGCATATGGCAGCAGCGGGCTGACCCTGCTGTCGTAGAGCGCATACGGCGAATTGGGGTTGTGCGGGCCCAGCGGCGGCTGCATCGACACGGCCGGGTTGATGAATCCGAAATTGTGCTCGACCTGGAAGCGCCAGGCTCCCGCCAGCGGAATCGAAGCGTCGGGCGAGTCTCCGGCAGGCTCCAGGCGCATCGCGTTGGCCGGGCCGATCATGCCGCCCTGGTTCCTGAAGGAGTAGACCCGGACTGCAATGACGTTGCGGCCCGCGCGCACCAGGCGCCCCGGGACCTTGTAGATCCGCGGCGTTCGCCAGGCGTCCCAAATTTCCCAGCCCGTTGCGCCGACCGGCTCGTTGTTGAAGTAGGTGGTGTCATGCTTGTCGCACGCCCCGACGCGCAGAATAAAATCCTTCCCGGCCCACGCCGCCGGGATGTTTACCTCTTTGCGGAACCAGAAGATGCCGCTGTAGTTGTGCCCGGCCTTCTGCCAGCTGCTCGGCAAATCCATGCCCGGCCACGCGGAGTCGTCGAAAGCGAGGCCGGCCCATCCGCGGCCGAGCCCCTGGTTGCCGGGATCCTGGCGGACGAATGCGCGTTCACCATGTTCCTGATACCGGGCGATATCCTCCCTGGCTTTCGGCGACTGCAGGTATGCCTCGTAATCCGCGACTTCCTTGCGGCAAAGCGGATCGCTGGCCAGCGACGCCCGGCTGATCCATGCCTCGATCCTTGTCCCGCCCCATGAGGAGTCGATGAGCCCCACGGGAACTCCGAGCCGGCGGTGCAGCTCCCGGCCAAAGTAATAGGCCGCGGCGGAGAAGTTCCCTGCCGAGTCCGGCGAACACTCATTCCAGCCCGGATTGAAGCCGCCCTTGTTGATCGGCAGAGCCTGCGGCCGCCGTAGCCAGTGTTGGCACGGTTCGTCCGGATTAAAGCCGTCCTTGTTGATCGGCAGAGCCCTTGGAATGGTGAACAGGCGGATCATGGGATAGTTGGCGGCGGTAATTTCCGCCGCGGCGTTCGTTGCATCGCCAACCGGCATTTCCATGTTGGATTGCCCGGAACAGAACCAGACCTCGCCGATCATTACATTCCGGATGGCCAGGCGCGAATGGCCGGCGACTACCAGTTCGTGAGGGCCTCCGGACGGCAGCGCGGGAAGCGTGGCCATGAATTTTCCGCCGGCTTCGGCGACGGCTGCGGCGGATACGCCGCCCAGGCTGACCCTCACCGTTTCGCCCGGCGAAGCCCACCCCCAAACGGAAATGGGAGTATCCCTCTGCGCCACCATGTTGTCGGCGAAAATCGACGCAAGCCTGATCATGCCAATATCCTCCTGATAATTTTTTCTGTTGTATGCCATCCGGTTGATCAAAAAAACGTTTCTTTCCCGCGGCGTCGATCAGCGATATCCCCCGAGCGCAGCGTCCGCGCCCTGTCACTGCTTCGCCAGGCGGATGACGGCGACCCCGCCGCCGGACAACGCGATGAACAACTCCTGGTTGCCGTCGCCATCCGCGTCGCCCATCGCCGCGCCCGCGGCCGGCTTTGGCAGAGCGACCGGAATGCTTGCCGCCTTCCACTCAGGTGTCAGCGGGATGCCCTGCCGCTGGAGCCAGATCGAGATATTCTTCGCGTCGGCGTCCAGCAGGACAATGTCGCCGAGCCCATCGCCGTTCAGGTCGCCGACGAGCAGGGGTGTCACGCCTTCGATGGCCAGCGACGGTCCCGCCCCGTTGTTGAATCCGATGGGGCTGTTCTGGAGGTACACGAACGTCATCGGCAGTTTCTGCTTCGGGTCGCGGCCTCCGGTTACAAGGTCTTTCTGCAAGTCGCCGTTCACGTCTCCGGTCATGACCGGGCACAGGATCATGGAAGGATTGTCGGTAAACGGCGATGTCAGCGTCACCATCTCCCTTGCATCGTTTTCGCCGATAAGCGCCACCCGGAGAAATGGGCCGTAGTAGAGGCGGATGAGATTGTTCTCCCCTTTGGGCGTGTCGCTGCCGAACGTGATGAAAATGATATCGTCCCAGCCGTCTCCATCGAGGTCCGCCAGCGTCGGCAGCCGGTTGTCGATCCGCTTCGGCCCGCAAACGTAGCCGGATTCGAATATGCCCCCCTTGTTCCATCGTCGCCACGCCGCGCCGGTCATGAAATCTGCCAGCCCCCCGCCAAGATGTCCGGCGGATAAGCCGCCGGCGCCGCTGTCGTTGCCGTGGAAGCAGGGGTGTTGCTTGCCGAGATTCTCACGGCCGAGGTAAAGCGCGAAGCTCTTCATGGATCGCAGCCCCACCGCCAGGTCGTTCGTGCCATCCTTGTCGAAGTCGCCCAGCGCGAGACCGCTCGGCGGCGCGGGCAGTTTGATGGTCATGTCCGGCGGCAGGGCGAAGCCGCCTGCCTTCTGATAAAAAATGTTCAGGCGGCTGGCCGGCTGATCCGTGCTCGGGGCTTTCGGGGCGGTCACCTCGGACGTCACGAGGTCCGGTTTGCCGTCGCCGTTCAAGTCGCCGACAGCGATGCGGGTTGCGTAGGTTGCCGTCGGAATCCCCTCGATCACGCTGACGGCCGCTTTCATGGCCGCCGGGGCGGGGGTGGGGGCCGGGGCGGCCGGCGCGGCGGCGGGTTTAACGCCCGCCGCTTCCAGCGGGGCCTGGCCTTCCTGCTCCGGGCGCAGGACGGCGTAGTTGAGCATGAACCACGGCGCGCCGGTCGTGGAGTCCGAGTCCTCGAGGTTTTCAATCTTCAGCGTATTGGGCGCGCCGTCCCGCAGGAACGCCCCTTTTACCTTGAAACTGTGCAAGGTCCATCGATCATGCGCAAACGGGTTGGGCCCCTCGAAGACGGTGTTACCATTCAGCCGGATGCGGATGCGGCAGGGCGGTTTGACATTGTGGTCCAGGCCGGCGATCACCAGCTCCGAGTTCCCGGTCAGAGGGGAGGCGAGTTGGAATTCCGCCTCCAGCGCGGGGGCGGCGGACTTCGCGCCGTTGATCCATGTCACGTACCGGAGCATGGCATCCTTCCGGTAATAAACAGGGGAGCGCTTGGCCTGGAAGTCGCCGGGGGTAAGGATGACGTCGCCCCGGCCGGCGTCGGCGTGCGCCTCCTTGGCGGCCAGGGCTTTGACATCCTCGGCCACCCCGGTCAGATATTTCAGATTCGGGTTTTTTAGCAATTGACTGAGATAGCCCTTGCGATAGCCGACAAACTGACCCAGGAGGGTCCAGCGCGATTTGAGGGGCGCAGGCGCGGCCTCGAAGAGCTTGGTCAGGAGCTCGGTTTTCCGGCGAACCTCGGCGACATTCTTTGCGGCCAGCGCGGTCGGAGTGAACCAGCCATAGTCATCCATCGTTGCCAGGGCCTGGAACGCCTCGACCAGCTGCGGATAGGCGTCCGGGCCCACCAGTTTTTTGGCGGCCTCGATACCGGACGCCGCCGGGTCGTAAGCCTTTGTATTCCACATGGCGTCTTGCACAGTCAGGTTGATATACGGATCCTCGCCATTGTAGGTATAGAAGGCCAGGTCGTTGAAGAACCCGTCGTAATACCAGTTTTTCCATGCGGCCATGGGCTCGGGGGGATAGGCGTAGTAGAGACTGCTGTGGTAGGTGCCGCACGTGTTCTGATAGTAAACCGGCTTGCGCCCGATCAGGTTCGTGATCCAGCGCATGTTTTCCGCCGTGATTTTATTGGATTTGACTTTCGGCCCGGTCCAGAAGATCTCGATGGCCTTGGGCAGTTCCTTGCCGATGGCGGCGAGGTATTCGTCGCGGGATTCGCCATAAGCCGCGCTGGAGTCGCTCCCCGGTCCCCAGTAGAAAGGCGGGCAAAAGAGAATTTTGAAGTCCGGGTATTTCGCGGCGACCGCGGAATAGACTTTGTTCAGGAAATAAATGTCCGCCGCGCGCGCCGTGCCGAAATCGCGGATATCGTCCCCGCGCAGCGGAAGCCGCCAGTCATCGTATTGCAGACTCAGGTTTCCCCCGGCCGCGGCCAGGGCCATGCCCGTCTTAACCACGAGTTGAAAGTCCGCTTCGGATTTCGAGCGGAGCGATTCCGTTTCCGGGGGCTTGGAGGTGTCGAACGGGATCATGGCGTCATACCAGGCGATCCGCAGGGGATTGAGCACCGCCCCGATTTTCTGAATGCGGGTGCGCCACTGCTTTTGCGCCTCCTCCGTCCAGTTGTAGGACTTGCGAAGCTGACGATACAGGACAACGTTCGCGCGCAAAACGTTGACGCCGAACCAGGCGGCTGTTGCGTTGTCATCGTCGCTGAACGGCGTGTAGCCGCGCTTTCCCGGCGCATCGGGGAAGTCAAGGATGGTCGCGCCCCGCACGACCGGGCGCCCCTTTTCGACTTTCACCAACTGGTTGAATGCCGTGATTGCCCAGAGCAGACCGTGAAAATCCTTGCCCCTGAGGAACACCATCGGTTTTCCATCCTTCACGGCGCAGTGCAGGAGGTAGCCCTCGGCCCGGTCGGGGACGGACTTGCCTTGAATTAAATCCTCATGGAGGCCGGTCTCCCCGATGAGGATCAGCGTGTCGCAGGGGTCTTGCGGGGATTTGACGATGTCCGCCGCGCCGCCGAAGCGCTTGATGCGCTCGATGAGCAAGGCCACGCGCGCGTCGTCCGGGGCAATGTCTTTCCCCAGGAGCAATCCGGCCCTGGTCAGCGGAAGGAATGTCTCCTGGTATTGCGCCGACTGGGGGGTCGGATAGACTTTTCCCGTGTAATACGGCACATCGAATTCGGCTCCCTGGCGGCCAACCCCATTCAAGTGTGTCATGGTTAGGTCTTCTTTTCCGCCGGCCTGCGTCGTCGCCGCTTTCCCGTTCGCCGCCGTGCACACACTCGCCACCAACCCGATCGCCAGCGCCCATAGGGTCCTGTTCATTGTGTCTCTCCTTCTCGTCTTGTCACCCGATACCGTTATTCAGCACTTCCTTACATGTAACACATTATCTTCCCATGGAAAATTCAGTGGATCGAAAAAATTAGTCCCTTGGGCGGCGGCACGGATAGAATTACAAAAGACCCGTCTGCGCCGGCAACCGAACCCGTCCCGCCGGCCACCGAGTATGATCCCGCAAGACCCGCGCCCGCGAGACTGTTGGTGATAATTATTCTTGTCACATTGGTTGCGCTCACCCGGGTCGTCCAGTTCGAAAATGTCAGCCTGGCATTGGTGATCGTCAAGGAACTGAGCGCTGCCGTCTCGTTGGTCAACAATATGCTGCCGTTGGTAATGACGACGTCCGCCCCGTCGCCCGGGACCCCCGCGGGATTCCAGTTGCCGGCGTCGAACCAGTTTGTTTTATCCCCGCTGCCGGCGGTGTTCCAGGTCGTTGCGGACTGGGCGGCCGGCAGGCCGATCGCAATCGTCACGGCTATGCAAATTATTCCTAACCAGCGCCCTTTATGTTTCATATCCTCTTGCCTTGGCATTTTCCGGGCGGACAAAGCCGCTTCCCGATATCCTCAGAGCGAAGCCCTGCAAAAAAAACGACAGACCGCCATCGGTGGCAGAATGATTTTATTACCGCTCACCTTTTCCTTGCGCGGAACACATTCGACGCCATTCTCGCGTCCGTCGAAAACAAGCAGTTCGCCCGTGCTTTCGGCAAAAATATTCGGCAGCGTCACGGCCGATTCCGCCAGGCTGTGATTAACGATAAAAAGATAGACGCCGTCGGCCGTTTTCAAACACAGGGCATCCGCCCTGCCGCCGGAGGCTTCGGACGGAAGGCTGGCCAGCGGTATATATTCACCCGGGAAGGCCGGACGGTAATAACGAAATATTAGCGCCATCGGGCTTTCATGGCAAGCCCCGGCGAAGTTCGTAAATATACTCAGCCCGTTCAGCAGTTGGTAGTAATTGGATAGTTCCACATACTCGCCGAGCTCCGCCATCATTTGCAGCATGCCGGCGACAAAGAGGCAATGATGGGGATCCATCGGCTCAATACTGCGCTTTGCAAAGGTCCAGTAGTCGGAAGCGTAGAGCCAATAATTCCATTCGGTGACGCCGATTTTGGTTTTCAGGTTGCGCGCCTTGATGTCGGCGATCATTTTCAAAAGGTCAGCCTTGATTTTCTGAAGGCTTTCAACCGCGTTTTGAAGCTGGTCTGCGAACGTCTCCTTCCATTGTCCTTTGTAGTAATGGTTGGAAATCATGTCGACCAGGTCGGCCGCCTGGTCCAGAACCAGTTCGCGCCAGGGCGTTTGCTCCCGCGCGCTGTAGGCGCCGCTATACGGGTAGCCAATGCCGATCATCGTGCTGTTCGGGTATTCTGTTTTCACCGGCGGAACAAAGGCGCGCAAGGCCGCGATATACATGTCGCCGGTCATATGGGACGTCTCGTGTGCGGCGAATTGTTCGTTGCCCATCTGGAAGAAAATACGCGGCGGCGGGATCCCCTTGTCCTCATAGAACCGGCGGCAGTAGCGGGCCAGCTCGGCGGCTTCCCCGGGGGTGCCGTTTCCGATATTGACCGTCAGGTGCGGGGTAATATCCGCCTCGCAGCAAAGGTCCAAATACTCGGTAATGCCGAAATCATAGGATAAGTGGGAGAAAAATTGCGGATCGTAGTGGGACGGCCTCAAATGAACGGGGCCGACGCCGTTTGCCCAATGATAAACCGTGGAAAGGCAGCCGCCGGGAAAGCGCAGGGCCGTCGGGGAAATGGATTTGGCGGCCGCGATGGCTTTTGGGTCGAGGTGCGGCTGGCCGGCCGGGCGCAGATGCACCTGATCGATAAAGACCGCCCCATCCTCGTCCAGCAGGGTCAGGCAGAAATCGGCGCTGGCGTCCGTGACGGGAATGTCGAGTGTAATCGCATATTTTTTCCAGTAGGCGGCGTCAATGGCGATCTTGGCCGCCGCATAAGCCGGCCGGCGCGTAATGGCCGCTTTAAGGGCCACTTGCAGGTTCACGGGGGAATGCCGGACTTTTGCCCACAGTTCGACTTCGAGCGTCTCCCCCGCATAAACCTTGATTCCATATTGGCGCACGCCGCCACCGGTTCGTTGGATGAGCTGAGCCTCGTCCGACGACATCCCCATGCCTGATATCAACCGGCAATGATACGGGTTGCCGATCCATTCGTCGGCGGTGCCGTACTTGGGATTTTCCGGGCCTGTGAATTTCGGATTCATCAGCCGGTCGGAGAGCAACCCCTTAACGACCGCACTATACATCTCCAGGTTCTGGCCCATCAGATATTTTGAAACCGGATGCGCCCCGGTTAAGCCGTTTTTCAGTTTCAGGGTCATCATGTTCGATTTCCTTTTGCAGAGAGGGTGTCAGACTTCGGGGTTGCCATGAATGGCGCTAAGATAAGCTTCGCGGCGGTCGAGGCCGCCCGCCCTCCAGGCGGAACGTGCTTGTGTTTAATGGAGGGCGGCGGGCCTCCGCCGCCGTTAGAAAAGATTCCTTATCATCTTCAACGTTTTGTTCACCAGTTCCTGCCCGCCCTCGGGGCCAATACGATTATCGTGAATCACGGCGCTGTAACTGCCCCCCGCGACGGCGCGCCGGGTCGGCAGGTAGTATCGGAATGGGCCGGTCAATTCCACGACCAGGGTCTGCTCGGCGGGGCTGCGCTCCTTGATCCGCAGTCCATAATCGAGGAATAGCTCGCACGGATTGGTCGCCAGCGCCACGTCGCCGATGCGGCACACATGCACCTCCGCGGGCTCCCATTTTTTCGCATTCCCGTGCTCGTAGCGGTCCATTACGTATTTCTCGTAAAACATCTTGGAAATGCGCGTAGACGCGGCCTTGTCGGCCGCCGGACGGCCTTGCAGCGACCGGTCATCCGCCAGTTTTTTATACTTACGGCGCGCCTGTGTATATTCTTCTTTCGTGACGACCCGCCGCGACAGGCGGAGCACGGCGCCGGTATGCCTGAACGGCAGATCCGTCCGGATATCCTTCCGGGCAACGGGGTAGGCCGAGGCGACGGCCGTCGCGATCCGGTTGCCGATTTGCTGGCGCAGGGTCAGCCCGCTGCGTTTCCGCATGGCCGGCTCAACCCGGCGATGCAACAGAACATGCGGCGACTGATCGCCGGCCGCGCCGCAGAGGGGCAGAACAAACACGTTCTTGCCCAGCCGTTTCCGAATTTCGGTCCGGGCCTCATGCCAGAAATCCGCGGTTATGCAATAGGCGCCTTCACTGGTTTGGGAGGGGCACGCCAGATTGACGACTACCCCCGTCAGCTTTCTGTGTTGGTCCCAGGTGAAGATCATGTCCACGGCGGGGTCTTCCGCGCCTTCCGGGCCCGCGAAATCCTCGCGATCGCTTTGGCCGTACATTTCCGCCGTTCCATCCAGATAGGTCAGGCGCCGGTTATGGCCGACCGTGGCATTTCCGAACGCCCAGCTCAGGCCGGCGGGCTTGCGATCCTTCCAGGCGTTCACCGCGGCCTTGGCTGCCTGCTCGCAAAAAAACTCGCGATAGGCGTCGGGCGTCATGATTTCCGGCCCCAATTGCGGATACCAGAAATATTCCAGCGATGGGGCGTTATGGGTATGGGTTGCATTCATGATGACCGCATTCAGGTCGAATCCCGGCAAGGCCGCTCCGATTTTGGCGCGGATTTCTTTCACGACGCGGTCCGACAGCCAGGAGTGGTCGCAGGACACCATAATGGCCCGATCTCCTGTGGGACGATTATCGATCGCCAGGGCGGTGACTGTGATCGGATCGTTGATCGATTGCGAAATCCGGACGTGAAACTGGCCCATGATATTCACGGGCTTATCCGGGGTGATATCTTGCGTGTTCCAGCCCACCCGCAGTTGCCGCTTCGACTTGATTCGATTACGTGCTTGCATGAGTATTCCTTCTGTTTGTTACCGGTATCCCCATGCCGTGAAGGTTGGGTCGTTGATCTTTTTTAACAATGCCCCGTCCTCGCGGATGACCAGCTTCTCCGCGATGTCATCTGCCTGGATAATATAAATCTTGCGCTGGTCCCCCGCGGGGGCGTCATCCACGCCGGTCCGCGATCCCGCCTCGACGCGCGCGATGGCGTCAATGCGGTCAATCCGTTCCGGAGGCCACACGCCTTGCAACGTCGTCCGGACGGCGGCAGTAACCGGCAGCCATGGGTTGCGGTCCCCGCTCCGCCGCCGCATCAGGGAGCCGGTATAAGCGGTCGTGCCGATGAACCAGTCCGGCGCCGGATCAGCCATGGCCTGTGCTTGGGCGGCGTTGGCCGGCCGGTTCGCCTCAAGGCAGATGTCGCGGTTTTCCTCGCCCGCCAGGCTGAGGAAGACGCCGGTGCCCGGCGCCGCCGAACATCCCTTGATCCAGGCATCCTGGACCCCGGTCAGCTGGATCACGGGCAATCCCGCCGGGGGCGCGGGCGCCTTGAAACGCCGCATTTCAAGGCCGCGCGCGTCCTTAACCAGCAATGCCGGCCCCTTGCACTCCACCGCCACGTTGTCCAGCAGGATGCCCTCGGCATCCCGGATTTTAAACCCCGCGTCGGCGGCAACATTGATGTTGCTGAAGCTTACGTCGCGGACGGGCATCTTGGGCAGGCCTTCCACTTCGCAGGCGATCCGCGCGCCTTCCGCCGTGATATTGCTGAAATGCATATTGCGGAAGACCGGAGTATCCTCGCGGCCCGGAGCATTCATTATATTGTTGACCGGCCAGTCGGCGCTGATGTAAATCGCCCACTCGACGCGGCGCATGACGATATTGTCCATGCGGACATTCTCCACAAATCCCCCCGGCCAGGGATAGCGCCAAATGCGAATCCCGGCGCGCGTGCCGTCGAAGATGCAGTTGCTGACCGTCACGTTGCGGATGCCGCCTTGCACCTCGGCGCCCAGGCATGCGCCGCTGTGGGCGTGTTCAATAACGCAGCCGGCAATCACGACGTTTTCGCACGAAATTTGCGGCAATGGTATCGCCTGCCCGGATTCATCCATCACGTAGTCCGGCAGGGTTTTCAGCGTGATGCCGTCGTCGCCCGTGTCGATGTGGCAACCGGTAATCCACACGTTGCGGCAAGAGGTCGGGTCGATGCCGTCAGTGTTGGGGGCCTTCCAGGGATTCCTGATCGTCACGTTGTTGATCGCCAGGTTGCGGCACAGGATCGGCAGAATCACGTAGCAGGGCGAATTCACGGCCTTGATGCCGTCAATCGTCACCCGTTCGCAATCGTAGAAAAGAATAAGCGCGGGACGCTTGAAAATGCTCTGCTCGCTTTCGAAATTTTTATTTGCGGCGGCCTTGAGGCGCGCCTTAATTCGTTCGTTCACCGCCTGCCACCAGACATCGCCCGCGCCATCCAGCGTGCCCTGCCCGGTGATGGCGACGTTCTCCAGGTTGTGCCCCGTCAGCAGGGAGGCGCGCCAGGCGGTCTCGTAATGCAGCTGAGCCCGATTGACGATGCGCGGTTGAGTCAGCAGGGAGGCGCGCCAGGCGCCATCGCTTTTGTCCTGGCCGCTGACATCCAGTTCGGGATAGTCCTCCATGTTACGGCTGCCTTGCAATGTCGCCCCCGCGTCGAGGTGAAAGTCAACGTTGCTTCTCAGGAACACCGGGCCGCTCACGAAGATGCCGGCCGGGACCAGGACCCGTCCGCCGCCCTGCTCGGCGCAGGCGTCCACCGCCTGCTGAATTGCGGATGTGTTCAGGGTCCGGCCGTCGCCGATTGCTCCAAAGTCGGCCACGTTATATTCTGCTGTTTGCATGGCTCCCCGCGTTTTGCGCTTGCTCATCGGCTCGTCCTTTATTGGGCTAACGCGGGCTATGCCCGCAACCCAATTTGATGTTTGTCGCCGTGAAGTGTGATCGAATTCGGTTTGCATAAGGCGGCGGCGATCTTGGGCCGTCTGCGGGTTTGGCGCGCTTGCGCATACACAAGTATAGCGCTACGCGCGGCGCGCACGCATCCAGCCCAAACTTGCCTTGCTTTTGCAAAGTCCGCTCCGCGGACACCCGAATTCGACGCACGGTTGCATCGGGCTTTGCGCCGCGCAACGCCCGATATATCGCTTTGCGTAAATTAACGGTTATATGTATGGCTATATTGTTCATGTAATCAACGGATTGCACGCATGACAAAAAATCAACTTGTTTTTTTAAATAAGGTAACATTCATTAAATGTCATCAGTTTCATGCCGCCCTCACGCGTTCCCGGTTTGCCAGAGCTTCCGGATCATTCTATAGGCCGCCTTTTCCTTGCGGTCGCTCGAGACGACGCCATAAAATCCGAAGGGCCCATGGTAGCTGCACATTTTGCGCTGGTGGCGGTAGTCGGCCCAGGCCCAGACCACGGCGCCCGCGACGCCCGGCACTTGCCGGATGGCGCGCCACATCGACTGCAGGTACTCCGCGTGGTGCTCCTCGGTAAAGCGGTGGCGTCCATGAAAACCGGGGATGCTTTCATTGCCGAACTCGGTAACCAGGAGCGGCTTGCCGGGCCAGCACTCCTGCCGCTCCTTGAGATTTCTTGCCGCCCCCTCATAAACGCCCAGGGGGAATCCTGTGATATACGGAATACCCTTGCCGCGGTATATGTTCGTGCAAACAATGTCGGCGTCGGCGAAGGCCTTGTGCGACGCCACGTTTTCGGCGGCGACAAACGTGGCCAGCCGCGTGGGATCCAGTTTCCGCGTGCGCTTCAACAGCCGCCGCATGGCGGAGATGCCGCTTGCCGTATTCGTGCCGCACTCGTTGCACAGGCTCCAGATCACAACGCAGGGATGAGTGCGGTCGCGCCGGATCATCTGCGCCAGCGCTTCCTCCGCCCTCCGGATAATGACGCGATCCATAATGACGCGCTCCCGCGCGCTTGTTTTCTTGCCGAGCTCCGTTTCCGCCGGAAGGCGCCACCAGTTCAGCGGAATTTCTTCCATCAACAGCAAGCCGATTTCGTCCATGAGACGGTGGTGCCCCGGGTCCTGCGGATAGTGCGTCCGGAGCAGGTTGGCGCCCACCTGCTTGATTCGGAGCAGGTCGGCGCGAATGGCCGCGTCCGGGGGGTTCGGGCCATACGCGCCCATTTCGTCATAGCGGTTGAATCCCCTGATCGCGAGCGGTTGGCCGTTGAGCAGAATTTTTCCGTCCTTCGCCTCGATTGTGCGCACGCCGAATCGATCCGCGACGGCATCCGTCTTTCGGCCGCCGGAGATCAATGTTGCCTCGGCCTTGTAGAGTGCGGGGGTTTCGGGCGACCAAAGCTTTGCGCGCGGGAGGTCAACCCTCAACCGCCGCCGGGTTTGAGATCCGCGCCGGCAGGCAATTTCCGCCGTGGCTTTCAGGACACAGCCGGTCTCGCAGGAGCTCGACCCTCCAATTGTGCGTGCCGGAGGGCGGAGCGCGGTCTCGCAGGAGATCCCTCCTTCGTCCGGCAACTGCCGGGCTATGGCGGGCAGGCTGACCCTCCATTGCCCGGATGACGAATCTGATGGAGGGCGGAGCTCCGGCGACGCCGGTTTTATCGCCACCTCGATCCGGCCGCGGAAGTCTGCGGCGGCGGTGTTGGCGATTTCTACGTCGTACGTCACCCGCGCGCCGGTCCCGCGGGGAACGGCGTAAATGTAAAAATCGGAAAGATACGTCCTGGCGGTCGAAAGCAGCTTCACGCTCCGCAAAATGCCGCCATACTGCACCCATTCGACAATCCGGTCGATATTGCCGGGGAGCCAGTCCGGCTTCGGCGCGTTATCCACGCGCAGGACCAGCAGTTGTTTGCGGCCCGGCCGCGCGGCGCGGGTAAAGTCCAGTTCGAACGGAAGGTAACCTCCCCAGTGCTCGCCGAGGAAGCGGCCGTTCACCCAGACCCGCGCGTGGTTATGAACGGAGTTAAAAACGAGGCGCTGATGCCGCTCCGGCTTTACCGCCGATGCGGGAATCTCCACGGCATACCAGGCTACCCCTTCGTAATCCTTCAGCTCCGGCGTGTAGAAGTCCCACGCCCCCGGCACGCGCACCGTGCGCCAGCCGCGGCGGTCATATGCCCGCGCGAACCATTTGCCCGTTTCCCCGAGGTCGCTCCGGTCGATCTGGAACAGCCACCGGCCGGACAGATCATGTTCCTGACGCCCAACGGATTTGCTCATTTGATTCCTTCTAAAGCGGGCAAAGCCCGCAACCTAAAGGAAATCAACCACGGATATAAACTACGAAACGACGCGAAAGGCGCGAAAATAGAAGTAAAGATTGGATTTATCCTTCAGCCGGAGGCTGATCCGCCTCAGGCGGAAAACAACCTGATCTCTGTCCCCTTTCGCGAGTTTTGCGTATTTCGTAGTAAAAAATCTTCTTGTTTTTCTTAGCGGTTTCTCATGTATAAGGCACTAATTCGTCTTTTTCAACACCGCGTAATTCGGCATGAATCGCGGCGCGCCCTCGCGATAGGCCGAATCCCCCAGGTTCCTGATCACCAGCCGATGGGTCTTTATTTTTTGCTTCAACATCGGGCGCGCATAGCGCACGCCCGAAATAGTGCCCGATGCTTATTCGCGGTTACCCGCCCCCCACGCGGGAAAAACACTAATTTGTTACGGCGCCGTCTTGTTGCCACAGCTCCTTAAGCACCGCTTTAGCCTCAACCGCGATGGTCTCCAGCGCCCCCTCCTCCAGTTTGCATGTGATCAGGCCGGCCTCATAGCTTCCGGCCCGGCACGCCTGGCGGGTGGGGATGTAGGTATGCCAGTCGTTGCACAGATGCGCCACCATGGTTTGCCGCGCCGGCGATTGGCACTTGATCTCAAGCTGGGCGTCGACAAAAGGTTCCCCGGGGCACCCCACGATAGCCAAGTCCCCGATACGGAACACCTGTATCTCGTATTCATACTCCAGATTGTTCCGCTGTCTGCGGGCCATGTCGAGAATGGCGTGGGCAAAGACCCAGTCCCATTGAATCTGGGGGCGTAATGGCTTCGTCCAAATCGGCTCGGGATGATCCGCCAGCAGGTTCCGCGCGCCGGCGACGGCTTCGTCAGAAATAGGCCGCATGGGAATCCGCAACTTGCGGCTGATCCACTTAACCGGCGCCGCCTTGAGCGGCGCCGCTTCCGGCAGGATGCGGAGGGTGGTCTCCTTAAGCCGGTCGGCCATCAGGTACATGTTCGTGAGATGGCGTGGCTCGAGCACGTTGTAGGGGTTAATGTTGCCGCAGAAGCCGTTCAGAACGGGACACACGGCTTCTCCGCCAAAATGGCCGCGGATGCTTTGCGCCCAAAGCCCCGGCCAGTCCGCCGAAACCCAGCGAAAGCCGTAACCGAAAACCGGGTGGCAGGTGTGGTGCAGCAGGACGCCGACGGCCTTTTTATCGTCGGCGGTTCCCTCCGGCGTCATGGGGTGGAATACGGTCACGCCGACCTCGGGGTCGGCGAAGCTCTCCGGCCGGAGCAGGTCGGCCTGGCATGGCGCCGGATGGGACACGTGAGTCCCGTCGCGGAGGATGTAGCGACGGGGGAAGGCGCAGCGCCCGTCAATGCCGCGGGCGGCCTTAAGCGCCGCCGGGCGCATCGCCGCCCTGGCTTGCCTTGCGGCCCCGAGGACGGCATTGGTGAACGGCTCAATGTAGCGGTCGTCGCCGCCCCGCAGCCAGTCCATGCCCGCCGGGACGGGGTAGTCGTCCGAAAGGAGGATATTGCCGACCATGGGGGCCGAGTGCGTCTGCGTGGCGTGGCACATGACGGCGGCAGGTTCCGTGCCCAGCATCTCCGCCACGCGCCGCCTGATAACGTCGGCGTGCGGCCGCGTTATGGCCAACAAGTCGCATGATATGACACAAAGCGTCCGCTTCCCATTGCCGATGGCCAGAACCCGGGCGTGAAGGCGGTCGCGGATTTCCTCCGTGGGGCGTGGCCGTCCGATGTCACCTGCGATTTGGATGCCCATGGCCGGTGTGATGTCCGCCTGCCCGGCGCCCACCAATAAAACGTCACCTTGATTCATTGGATTTCACTTTTCTTGGATTCCCGATTACGGCATCTGTCCGGCGCCCTAATCGGAAATATTCTGAAACATGAATCATTTCCACGAGATCAGCAAGTCTGATGTTGGACGCCGTTCAAACGCTATTCACAACTCCCGGCTGCCACCTTTGCCGCCGTCCTGCTCAGCATGTCATCCGCCCGGCAGGAATCGGAGAATGATTCCCCAGCCGTTGCCATGGTCCGTGTCGAGAGCGATCATGACCTCGTGCGTACCCTTGGTCAAATTGATCGTTACGCTGGAGCGGTCCGGCCTGATCGGGTTCCGGCGCATAGGCTCGCATAAAATTTCCTTACCGTCCACGAAAACCTTGGCGCCGCCGTCGTGACCCAGGGACAGGATCCATGATCCGCCCCGTGTGAATTTGAAGCGGTTGACGATATAGACAATCCCGTCCTGGTCTTTAAACAGGTCGTGCACCAGTATTTTCCAGCCGGAAGCGCCGTCGGCAAAACCATACAGCGGGGCTTCGGCCGTCGGCCAAGCCGGTTTCCCGGGCAGCTTGGGGCACGCGGCCTGGGCCAGCCCGCCGCCGGCCTTTGGGGTCGGCGGCGCCACCCGCCACGGGCCGGCGGGCGGATTGAGCGGCGGCTTGAGAATTAGTGACTGCGGCGGCCGCACAGGCTCTTGCGCATTCTGCGCATGATAAATTGCGACCAATTCCCCAAGAACGGCCCGGCCGGCGTCCGAAATCACCCCCTTGTTTTTCAGGAGTTCACGGTCAATCGTCGCCCGCAGGAATAAAATCCGCCAGCGCCAGCCTGACCGTATGCGGGGCGGAAGCCTGGCGTCAACCTTGCGGATCAGCGCATATGCGATCTCGACGCCTTCCTGCTTCTCGATATGATGGTATCCTTGCGTGGTCCGCGGCAAGGTTTCCTCGAGAATCCGGATCGCCTCCATGACGGGCGTCGCCACTTCCGGCGAGAATTCATAGGCGATGTATTCGCGCACCGCCTCCGCTGCTGAAATATTGCCCCAGTAGAGGCAAGCGCAGACAACTTTATTCAGATCTTCGAAGATGCCTTCGGAATATGGGGCGCCGCCAGCCATGGCCGAACCAACCTTGTCCCAGTATCGTTGCAGGCGGGCCGGGAACGGATTAGCTCCGAACCCGCCCCAGGGGAAGGCGCCAAACATGCTGATTTCAGGAAAACCGACGAGCGGTAAACCGCCCGGAATGCCGTTCTTGAGCGGAAATTCCGGGAAATTGGTATGGCCGTCGGCCATGATGTAATCCACCCAGTCCGGGCGCTTCCGGAAAGCCCGCGCCAGCCCCGCCCATTCGCCCCGGGTGGAAAGGTCAAAGCACCAGGTGCTAAAGACGATTTTAGCGTTTGGAAAACACCGGCGCCCGAGCCGGGCGATAAGCTTCGCCATCTTCAGATAGCCATTGGCGCCCCAAGGCTTACAGCGGGAGCAGGTGCAGCCGCCCTGGTCATACGGCCAGATCACGAGATAGTCCAGCCGGATATCGGCAAAGGCGGCGAGCATCTCCTCCCGCCATTTCAGCATCAGCGCTGTTGCCCCCGGTTTGTTCGGGCACAATTCCACGTGATAATGGGAAAGATTATGCGTGTACCCGTCGTGCCCGGCCGTCCAGTCCGCCCGCAGGGCTTCCGGGCTTCCGGCATACGCCTCATTGGCGAGACAACACAGGCTGGCGCCAAGGCCGACGGCATTGGCCGCCTGGAAAATGCGGTGGAGCCGCTCCAGCATATCCCTGGCCGCCGGATCGTCGATCCCCGTGTAATGATGCATGTCGAACCAGACCGACACGCAATTGTATCCCCACAGCGCAAGCTCCTCAACATATCGCTCCACCTTTTCCACCGGCGCCTCCTGGTACCAGTTGTGGAAATGCGTGGCAAAGTAAATACAGCGGAATGGCTTCTCCGGCGCGGAAACGCCGCGCCACGCGCATGGCTCCAGCCCGCCTTCGCCAAGGCGGCAGGCGCGCAGGAATTTGCCTGCGCCGTAAAGCAGTCCGCGCTCATCGCCGCCGATGATCCGGATCGCCCCCGACGCTCCGTCCGCTATCCGGAAGGCTTCCCGGCCGATCTGCGGATCCATCTCCAGGGCCGGCATGGCGGCGCCGGGAACGGCCTTGCCTGGTTCTGCAATCGTGACTGCGAGTTTTTCGCCGCAGCGTTCCTTCAGCGCCCGCCGAATAATTTCCGCCGTATTACGGTTGACCGCCGTGGGTTTTTCCGGCAATTTCACCGTCACGCTCTTTATCATGCTGCCCTGCTTGAAACCTGTTTATACAATAAAGCCCTGCGCGCCTTGCATTTGCGGCAAAGTTGCGCGATGCAAAATCAAGGCCGGGTTTTAGTCTCTGAATTTCAAGGTGTCCGGGTAATCATCCTGTTTTTACCGGTAGAATTCTGCGCGGATTATCACTATGCTCCTCACCCGATCCCGCCGCAGTACAAGATGGCGTTCTTGGCCAGTTTGCGGTTGGCGAGGGCGTCCGCCGGCGTCGCCAGCTTGCCGGCGAAATCCGCCACGACCATGTCGGGATGCACGCTCGAAACGACAATCCGTCCCCGGCCGTATTCGCCGCGGATGATGGCGGCGTAGGGCAGCGAGCTGTCGAAATAGCCGGCCACCCTGGTTTTTCCTTTAGCCAGCAGCAACGGGCCGTTGCCCCGCAGCATCAGGATGCGGACGGTGTGCCGCCGCGCAACCGCCGGTTTGTTGTATAACGCGTATACGACCTCCAGTTTGGTGCTCTCGATGCCTTTTGCCAACGGGTCGGAGGGATCCAGCATGACGTCGGCAATGCCATGTTCGCGGAAGTACTCATAGCCGCCGGATATAAGGCTAAGTCCCGAGCCTTTGATGCCATGGCAAGGAGGTAACGGCAAAAACGCCCCGGCGCAGAGACCGAAATAGCCGCCGCCGCCTCTGATGTAGTCCTTGATCTGTTTGGCAAGGCGCGGGGTCGGTATGTACCCGAAGCCGCCCGGGAACAAGGCGACGTCATAATTCATAAGGGCCCCGGCCTCGATCTCGGGCGAGGTGACCACGTCGTAGGAGAACCCGTTGTGGGTGATCATGGCGGCCGTCGGATTCAGGCCGCCATCCTTGAGCGGGAGAAACCTGTCCGGCCAGTCGGTCACCAGGGCGATTTTTCTCGATGCGTTGAACCGGCGGGTCTCCGCCGCCCGAAACGCCAGCGCCTCCCGTCCGATCTGCTCCTCATCGACCGGGCGCTCCTTCATCCGCCACGAGTCCTTATTCAGCAGCATCGAACTTTTGAGGAGCTGCCGCGCCGCCTTAAGCGTCTTGCCGGCCGGCGAAAGTATTTTCTTTGTCCCGCCCTGGGCAAAGAATTGGAGAAAATAGCTGCCGCCTTTCTTCACGATCCGACGTTTCATCATGGGATTCTTTCCTTGTCTTTATGGTTGTTTATTTTTTGGCTGTCCCTGTCTGCTTCTCAATATTCGACGGCGATCATCTCGTGCGTGGCAAAGTCGCGGACGGGGAATTCGATTCCCACGGCGGTGGCCGTGAATTCGATTGGCTTGCCGTTGTCGGGATAGAACACTTTGGAAATCTTCCGACCTTCCGGCGGATGTGCCGCCAGTTTCACTCCGCTGGTCTTCTCGATCCCGGTGTTCCAGTCCAGCAGGTGGACGATCCACAAGTCCTTTTCCGGGTGTTTGCGCACCGTGACCTCGATGTCCGCCTTTGCCCCGGCCACGACCTCCGCCGGCAGTGCCGCGCCTTGCGCCTGGAGTCCGCCCCGGATCATGGCGGAGAACGTCTCAACCACGCCCGGCCAGAAATTGAAGACTTGCGGCGTATAGATGGTCTCGCCCTGGGTGTAGCCCAGAGCGGGGTAGGCGGCCGTTGTGAAATAGCACAGGCCCTTTCCGAGGCGGTTGACCGTCAGGGCCGGATCGCCGGACGGCATTTTAGCCAGGACGTTCGCCGTCTTGGGCGCAACCTTGTCATAGCCCAGCGGCAGGTCGTACTCCATCGCGGCGCCCTCGGCCAAGCCGGGCAAATCAGCTCCTGCCCGCGCAACTTTGCATGTCACGATGGAGCTGGTCGGCTTCATCTCGCGATGCACATACCGCATGAACAGCGCCGGGTCCAGCCCCTCGGCCTGCACCGTGAGCGGCGGCTCGTTGCCCGGAACGTAACACCATGTGTCGGAAGCTTCCGGGGACGCTTCGGCGCCGTGGCCCTGGTAGGCGACGCCGAAGACATCGGCCAACGCGTATTCCTTCAGCGGCAGGCCGTTGGCGTCGAAGAGGCTGGTGGTCCCCGTGGCGATCAACACGCCCCCGGCCTTCACCCAACTCCGCAGCAGTTCCGTCTGTTCGCTCGTCAAGCTCTTGGCGTCCGGCAAAAGCAGTACCTTGTAATGGGCGAGTTTCTCCGGGGTCATGGTCTCGGCCCAGATGGCATCCGCCTGAACGCCGGCCTGGCGCAGGAGCGCCCAATTGGCCAAAAACTGCTCCTGGTAGCGGCGCCGGAACAAGAACTTACCGGCAATACTTTCGCCAATCTTTCCGGTGTAAAGCAGGATTTGCGTCCGCTCGCTGGCCACCAGCGCCACGTTGGCAGCCGAGGAGACCCCGGCCAGGTAGTCCTTGAGAGAACGCGCCCTGGTGAACACGTCGGTGGCGATATCCCAGTTTGTTTTGGCCCAGTCCCATTGTGAGCCCATCGACTTGGGGGCAATCTGGATAAAATTAAAATTAAAAAAACACTCGCCGTGCATCAACTGAGCTGACATCCCGAGCCGCGTGTGGTTTGGAGACGGATCATACCAGTTGTAAAATTCGCACATCACGGCGCGGGGCTCGCCATCCTTGGCAAGCTCCATCCGCAGTGTGCTGTTCGGGGCAAAACTTACGTAACTCTCGGGCCCGAACCCGTCCACCGCGCCAGCTATCGGCCCGCATAGCCCGATGTACCGGTATTCAGTGGCTTCCGATTCGCTCCAGGTGAACGCGGCTCCTTTGCGCATGCCTTGCAGCCACTCCTGTCCTTCGCGCCATTCGTCGACTATCTTGCCTCCGGCGTATTCCATGAAGTCCGCCCACAACAGCGGCTGTTTGGCCTTCTGCTCCTCCGGCGGCGGCAGGACCGCGGCATCCGCCGCCAGCCCCAGCTTGGAGCGGAAATCAGCCCCGTGTTTTTCCGCCACATACCCGGCGAAACCCTTTTGGACCTGCGGGTCGTTTGTGGATATCTCCGGCCAATTTTCCTCCGACCAGAAGCCTTGGAAGGCCGGCGCGTCGGCATATGCCATCAGCACCATTTCTGCGCTCGGTTTGGCCAGAAGGTAGCCGTTGGCTCGGAACCATTTTTTATTGTCTTTCATGGTTTCCGACCACGGGCCGGCGCAACCGGATATCGGCATGGCGTCAATCCATTTTAGACCGTAGGCGCCGGCATTGCGCAGCATGTCCTTATAAACGGCCGGCTGATATTCCCCGCGGCCGCTGGCCCATGCGCAGTGGACGCCCGTGCCGCCCGCGCTCCAGATGCAGGCAAACAGACTGTCAAGATCGTCTTTTGACCAACGTTCGGTCACATTGTCCATGGCCCTTCCGGCAAGGAAGTTGAAGTTTTTCTGCAATCCATGGAAACGGTCGCGCAGACGCAGATATTCCGGTTGCTTGAGGCCGGCTTGTTTGCGGCCGCCCTGCTTGATTTCGGCCAGAGCCAGTTCGGAAAAGCCCTGTAGTCCCAAGCCGACGTTGCAGGCATAAATGTTGGCGCGCCGCGGTTGCCCGGCGATGTAACGCATGGGGGGAGCATCCTCAGCCTCCTTGATCCATTTCTCGAGAACCGGCGCCGCGCGCTCGTCGCCAATGTGCCCGAGCGAGCGGATCGCACAGCACATCAACTCGTGCTGGTAGGCGTCCTCGCGGTCGCTCGTCCCGGCCAGCTTGAGCAGCGCCGGGACGGCCTCCTTCGACCCCAGCCAACCCAGGGCCAGGATGGCGTTCTGGCGCATATGGTAATCAGGATCGTTCATCGCCGCCAACAGCGGCTGAACCGCCCGGGCGTCACCGATCTGCCCGAGGGCCTGTGCCGCGCGCCGCCGCAGACGCAAGTTGTCTGAAGACATGATTTTCAGAAGGGCCGGGACCGCCTCGGCAGCTTGAAGCCAGCCGAGCGCTTGAATCGCCCGGACGCGGCTCTGTAAATCAGTGTCATCCAGCCGGGCGAGCAGGGCCGGGACCGCCCGTTTGTCGCCGAGACGACCCAGCTCCCAGACGGCGTCGGAACGGGTCCTAACATTATCCGAGGCGCATTGTTTGATCAACTCCGGCACGGTTGTCAGGTCTTGTTCGATTTCCCGCTTCTCGGCCATAGCCCGAAGTGGCGCCACCAGCGGCGCCAGCTCGGCCAGGGCCTTGTCGGCTAAAGCCAGCTCGGTGTTGAGCTCCTTCGCCGGGAATAGCGCTGCCTGGAGTTTGTCACCGTATAGAAACTTCAGAACCTCGCGCTGGTTGGCATCCGTCACAACTTTAGCGTTCAAGGCTTTCGTCAGGGCGTTCCTTTCGGCGTCGCTCTTACCCGGAGTTTTGGCGATCCTGGCCAGTATGGCGTCCTTTGCAAGGATAGGATTGTCGGCGGCCAGCCCAGCCCGGTCGAGACCGGAGATTTCCTGCTCCTTCCGTTTGACTTCCTGAGCATAACGCTCTTGAAGCTTGGCGATATCCACCCGCAACCGCTTGACGGCCTCGTCGGCTTGCGCCTTATCCGTGGCCTCCAAGTTGGCGGCGGCGAACTCCAACCGCCACAAGCGGGCTAGCAACCGGCTCTCGAGTTCGTCGCGGATTTGCGGCAGAACGCCTGAAGCGTTGTCGGGGCCCTTCCCATCCACCATCCAATCCAATTGGGCTTCGCGCTTCAGGAAGTCCAGCTCCGCCGCTGCGCGGTTGCGCTCGATATCGGTGGACGGCGCCGCTGGCGTGTCCGCCAGCCAGCGGATGCAGTTCAGGAACACCTGCCGCGCCATCCCCTGCAGTTCCGGCTTGGCGGCGGTATCGTCGGCGGCAGGCGCCTTTGGGGGAGGCAAGCCGGCTTTGGCCGCCAGGACTTTCTCGCGGGCAATCTGTGCGTTTCTCCACGCCATCAGGGACGGGGCGTAACCGCTTGCCGTGGTGAAACAGCCCAGGATCGCGTAGCGGCCGCCAAAGACTTCCCCGTGAATGCCGATGGGCTCGCCCCCGGCATTCACGGCGAAGACTTTGCCGAGCGGGCCGGTCCGCACCCAGACCTGGTCGTTGTTTTCCACCACGTAGGGCTGGTCAAATTCCTTCACCAGGGGGCCGTCGCCCCGGGGAAACAGGAATATGCCGCCATTGCGCATGTACGTGTAGCCGACTTGCGCGAACAGCGGCCGGTTGCTTGCCCGGAACCAGCCGGAGCGGTAGCCGCCGGCAAGGATGCCCTTGCCCTGGGCCACGAAGTCCACGAGGTTCTTGCGCCCGAGGAAGTCGGTGAAGGGAACTCCCCGGCTCCAGCCGCCGGGCAGGTAGATGACCTTGAGCGGGGCAAGCGATGCCGGGTCGTGGATGCTTTTCTGGTCGATCACGTCAACGGCGAAGCCTTCCGACTCAAGGGTTTTCCGCACCCCGTCGATCTCGCCGGAGCGGTTGTCTTTGTATAACCCCACACGCAAGGGTTCCCCGGCCGTCAGCCCCATGACACATCCCGCCAGCATTGCCGTCATTGCCACTACGATTTTTGTTCTGCTCATCTGCGCTTCCTCCGGCTTTGATTGCTTAAAGGACACAAAAAACCCAAAGGACATAAGGGACATGGGCCGCCATCCTGTCACCGTTTCACCAGGCGGACGATGGCGACCCCGCCGCCGGACAGCACGATAAACGCCTCCTGATTGCCGTCGCCGTCAATGTCGCCCATGGCAGCGGCGCCTGCCGCCGGCTTCGGCGGAGCAACCGGTATGCTTGCCGCCTTCCACCCGGATGTCAGCGGGACACCCCGCTGCTGGAGCCAGATTGAGACACCCTTGCCATCGGCGTTCAGGAAGATGATGTCGCAGAGGCCGTCGCCGTTCAAATCGCCGGCGTGTAGAGGCGTGACACCCTCGAGAACCAGCGACGGCCCCGCCCAGTCGGTAAAGCCGCGCGGGCTGTTTTGGAGGTACACGAGCGTCTGCGCCTGGCCCTTGGAGCGCGCCCCCACGAGCAGGTCTTTCTGCGAATCGCCGTTCACATCTCCGGCCATGACCTTGCCCAGGACATTTTCGGGGCTGTCGGCGAACGGTGACACCAGCTGCATGAACTCCCTGGCAGAGGCCGGGCCGAGATCCCCCGTCTTGCTGAAGGGGCCGATATAGACGCGGACGAGGTTGTTCTTGCCTTTGGGGGCGTCCTTGAACCAAGTCGTGAAAATAATGTCGTCCCAGCCGTCCCCATCGATGTCCGCCAGCTTGGAAAACCAATTGTCGAGCCGCTCCGGACCCCCCACGTAGCCGACGGCCAGTTGGTCGTCTTTGCCTAACGTGCGCCGCGCCGCCCCGGTCATGAAGTCGGTCAGCCCCGCGCCGCTAAGGCGTCCGGCGCACAAGCCCATCGCGGCGGCGTCGTTACCGTAGTCGCAGCGGCGTTGCTTGCCGAGATTTTCGCGGCCGAGCAAAAGGCAAAAGCTCCGCATGATCCTCAGTGCGACCGCGAGGTCGTTCGTGCCGTCCCGGTCGAAGTCGCCCAACGCCAGGCCGGTGGGCGGCGATGGCAAGTCGATCGTCCTGTCCGGCGGCATGGCGAAGACGCCCGCCTTCTGGTGGAGGATATGCAACCGGCCGGCCGGCGGCGTTTTTGCCGCGCCCTTTTTCGGGTCGATCCGCTCGGCGGCCACAAGGTCGGGCCGGGCGTCGCCGTTCAAGTCGCCGACGGCGATGAAAGCCGCGGCCGGCACAGCCTCGATCACGCTGACGACCGCCTGCATGGCCGGCGGCGAGGGCGGGGTGGCCGGAGCGGCGGCAGTTTGGGGCGCCGCCGCTTCCGGCAGGGCCTGGCCTTTGCGCTCCGGGCGCAGCACCACGTAGCTGAGCATGAACCACGGCGCTCCGGCCATGGAGTCCGCGTCCTCGAGGCTCTCGATTTTCAGCGTGTTGGGCACGCCGTCGCGCAGGAATGCCCCGCGCACCTTGAAGGAATGCGTGGTCCATTTGTCCGCGGCGAAGGGGTTGGGGCCCTCGAAAACCGTGCCGCCGTTCATTGTTATGCGGATGCGGCAGGGCGGCTTGACATTGTGGTCGAGCCCGGCAAGCACCAGCTCCGAGTCCCCGGTCAGCGGATAGGAGAGCTGGAACGTCGCCTCCAGCGCGGGGACGGCGGACTTCGCCCCGTTGATCCAATTCACGAACCGGCGCCCGCTGGCGGCGCTGCGTTGAAAAAATGAAGGGGGGCGCTTCGCCTGGAAGTCGCCCGGCGTCAGGATGATGTCTGACTTCGGGTCGGCCCCGGTTTCATTGGCTGCCAGCTCATTGACCCGCTCGGCGGTTTCCATCAGCTCCTTGAAGTTCGGGTCGGCCAGCATTTTCTGCAGATAGCCCGCCCGCCACTTCATGAAGTAGTTGGCCCGGGTCAACGCGGCAACGGCTTCCGGACGCTGCGCCATCAACTCGTCATGGAGCTTTTGAACTTGCCCGGTCTTGGCCTTGACCTCCTGCAGGTTCTTGGCGGCGTGGGCCGTCGGCTCCCACCCGTATTCATCCATCTCCGCCAGCGCCTGGTAGAACTCCACGAACTTCGGATACAGGTCCGGCCCCACCACCTTCCGCCCCGCCTCCGCGATGGATGCACTGGGATCATACGCCTGCATGTTCCACAAAAAGTCGCAGCGCGTCATGTTCGGGATGAAATTATCTTCGTTTTCGGTGCAAACCGCCACGCCCGCGAGGAACTCGGCGCTATACCATTTCGGCCAGGCCGTGAACTGGTCGGTGTCGTAAACCAGTTCTTTCCCGCCATGCGCGACGCCCCACCGGTTCTGGCAGAACCACGGCTTGCGCTTAATAAGCTCCGTGATCCATTGCAGGTATTCCGGCTTCTGCTCGTGGGACACCACCCGCGGCCCTGACCAGTCGATCAGAATGTCCGGCGGCAGGCGCTCGCCCAAAGCCCGCAGATACTCCTCGCGGGGTTCGCCGTAGGCCGCGCTGGGATCGCTTAGCGGGCCGTTGTAGAACGGCGGACAGAAAAACAGCTTGAAGTTCGGGTAGTCTTTCTTCACCGCGTCGAAGAGCCGCTTGATAAAATAAGTGTCCGCCTCGCGGGCCGTGCCGAAGTCCCGAGCATCGTCAGGATGGATGGGAAACCGGACATCGTCGTAGAGCAGGCCGAAGTTGCCGCCATGCTCGGCGCAGAACCGGGCCAGTTTCAGCAGGGTCTGGAAGTCATCCTCGTTTTTGCTGCGGATGTTCAGGTCTTGGTAGCCGATCGGCTGGATGCCGTCGAACCATTCGATGCCCAGCGGGGTGAGGATGGCGGCCCGTTTCCTGATTTCTTCCTGCCACTTCGGCACGTTGGCGGGGTTCCGCCAATAAGTTGGAGGTGTCCTGCCGATGATCTGCCGGGCGTTGCGGGAGGCCAGGATGTTGGGCCGCATCAACTGTACGGCAAGGTACGCCCCTTGGGCGTTCACAGACTCACACCCCCGCTTGCCGGGATTGTCCGGGTAGTCCCGCACAACCGTCTTGTGCAAAACGGTCTTGCCGTCCTGTCTGGTAATCATCTGGCTCAAGGCGGTGATGCCCCAGAGCAGGCCGAGGCTGTCATGGCCCTTGACCACTGCCGCCGGCTTGCCCGCGAGCGTTCCGGCGTCGAGCAAAAAGCCCTCGGGCCTGGCCGGAGGCTTGTCGACGCAGAGTTTGTCGGCCTCCGCCCCGGCCCCGACGCAGATATAGGAATCGACATCCCTGGAGTCCTTCGCCGCGTCAAGGATTTTGACGCTGCCGCCGTAGCGGACGATCCGCTCGAGCAGGACGGCCAGCCGGGCATCGTCCT